>NZ_JBALBZ010000024.1:0-20689 GCF_036919495.1 Nostoc sp. | reverse complement strand
TCCTGCCAATGTGCCGTCCATACTACAACTTCGCTGTGCCTACCTCAATGGTCAACTTGCTATCTAATGTCTTTGCAAAAATGGGATGCTCCCATACAACTCTCTCCAAATCTTTGCCTTTTCTCACCAAATCATCCACTTCATCACGGTGACTAACTCGCACCACATCCTGTTCAATAATTGGGACTGCATCTAAATCAGCATTGGTATAATGAGCATCTGCGCTAATAATTTTTACCCCACGTTAAAAAGCTCTGTGATAAGGATTTATTTCTATAAAAGCTGTCATAATGTACAACTTTCATGTCGCCCATATAATAAGCTCAATGTCTATTTCTCTTATCTTTAGCGGTTGTAATACTAGTAACTTCCAACTCATCATACTTATTGACTTTATAGATGATGGTCGAAAGTAACCAACTAAATACAAAGATGGCAATGATTAAGTAACCAATTGTGCCAAAGTTATCACCTAGTTGACTAATGAAATCCCAAAACGGACTTTTCAGTTGTAACTGATCGCCAATAATATTTAGAGCCTCAATTCCGCCAATGATTACAGCAACTAGTACAGAAACAAAAGTGATGGTCATGTTGTAGTAGAGCTTGCGGATTGGTTTGACGTAAGCCCAGCCATAAGCACCAAGCATTAAAATGCCGTCAGTGGTGTCAACTAAGGACATACCTGCGGTGAACAAAGCTGGAAATAATAGGATCGACCAGATAGGCAGACCTTTAGCTGCTTGATTCGCAGAAATCCCCAGCAGTGCTACCTCTGTGGCCGTGTCGAAGCCTAAGCCAAAAAGGAAACCTAAAGGAAACATTTGCCAGCTACTATCTATCAACCGAAACAAAGGACGGAAGATGCGACCGAGTAGCCCACGTTGGTTCAAAAATTCATCTAAGGATTGCTCATCATAGATTCCTCCTCGCTTGACGGTTTGGAAGGTCTTATAAACATCCCACAGCACCACCATATTGATTACTGCAATTGCTAGTAGGAAAAGTGCAGAAACGGTACTGCTAATTAGCCCTCCAACCTTTTCAAAACTGGGAAAGTTATTATGGATGGTTGTAGTGGTTAAAGCGATCGCAATAGAGGCGACAATTACAACGGTGGAATGACCTAGAGAGAAGAAAAACCCAACAGAAACAGGTCGTTTGTTCTGCTGCATCAATTTACGGGTAACATTGTCAATCGCGGCGATGTGATCGGCATCTACAGCATGGCGTAGACCAAAGCTATAAGCTAATACGGCAGTGCCAAGCAGAAGGGGGTAGCTGTGAAATGCAATGAGGGCAACTACCCAGACCAAAATATTCACGCTAATCAAGAACGCATAGATGTTGATAACTTTACGTCTAACGTTTCTGGAACTATCGTTGAAAACACGCGAAAATCTGGCTAGCATTTATCACTCCTTAATAAAGGCATATTTCGACAAGGTGAAAAACGAATGAGACTCTCTATGAGCCGTATAAGCATACTGAGCCAGCCTATAGAGGTTTCATTCATCAAAATTACTTACATTGACATTGACGTAAGGTTAAGTAAAACCTATCTAAATGACAAAGGTATTGCAAAGTTATGTCAAAAGTGTGACTAGTGGGACATACTTCATAAGCTGTTACGTATATAACTTGCATTATCAGGGTGGGCAGGATGCCCACCCCACAATCATCTTGAAAAAATATTAGTGCAAATTAAAGGCGCAACAGCTTAAAAGTGAGCAGCATTGGCAGGCTGAAATCTTTATAAATAAGACTTGCCGCAGGCTACCGCCAAGGTGCAGAGAACACAGAGAGAAGTAAGAAATGCTTAACCCAAGCGTATTGGGCTATTAAAAACTGAACTAATACCAATTTTATATGAAGCTTTTTTGAGAAACTGCCAAAGTCTTTCTATTGGATTAAGTTTAGGTGAATGAGGCGGCTGGAGCAGGGGAATAATATTTTCTGGGCAATTAATTGCACCATTGATATGAGTAGGAGCTTGGCCAATTTGTAAAATTGCATATATTTGATCCCAATTCTGTATGAAGATGCGCCGATAGTGCAAGAAATAAAGAACGTAGACGCAAACGCGAGAGCGCCAAGTACGCCAATAAATAAGAAATTAAGAGATTTGGCGCAGCTTCATAAAGAAAGGGATAACAAGATAGTGCGGGTGCGATCGCCTAGATTGAGCGGGTACGCAACCAAAGATTCAACGTCTAGAATTTAGGGAGCAGAAATCGATGAATCGCTCTGTGGTGGATTGGCTTGTTCTGGTGGAAGCGGTTGTGCAGATGAATTATCTTCTATGGATGTAGATTCTGGCTCTTTTATCATACCATGCTGCTCTTGCCCTCTAAGCCCAAGATATGTTGCGGCACTGATTCCTTGTAGTGTAAGAAGTGTTTCATCAAATTCCGGCATTGCCAGATTTTTAAGGACTTCCCAAACAAAGAATAGTCCGAGCGCAACTGTCCAAATAAATGTTTGGAACCGATGAAAGTTGACTCCATTAATGTCCGATAATATATCGTAGAAAAAACCTTCAGAAACGCGTTGACTACCTTTTTTCTTATTCTCATTCCCCTGCCCATCAATTAACGAAGTACCAACGGTAGTTACAGAATTGATTCCCAATAATATTAGTGATTGTTGAGTCAAAATATTGGTATAGTCTCCTGTTATGCCGTAGATAATCAGGTAAGCACCAAAAATTAGAAATGTCCAAAAAGCAAGTTGAGATATCGATAGACTGAATGGGTTTCTGTTCAATTTTTTTCTGCCAAGAAAAATTTGAGCAATTCGGCTTTGACGATATTCGTTTTTAAGATCAGCCTTTTCTGCGATCACCAGTTCCTGTCCACCAATCACCTCTCTTTGAGAGTAAACCCCTTCTATTCCAGAGCTACGAAGAGTGTTTCGGCAATACCTAATGAACATTAATACAACAGCCACAAGTAGAAGCAGACACAGCCAAAATCGCCACGAAAACAGAACTATTGTTAATTGAGGAGGTGGGAAACCATCGCTCACTGGAATTGCAAGCTTTTTGGGACAGCCTACTCCCGCTATCACGTTAATACTGTATCTGCTACCAAGAAGCTCATTCCATGCAGCTTGAGACGAGTCGGTGCGCTCAAGTCGAAAGGCTAACCAATCATCCTCAAGAACTGTCTTTTGATCTTTACCCACAACCTTAACGATGACTGGTTCTCCGTGGACATCCTCTAGTTCATAGCCATCCAGGTACAAGACTAATTGTCGAGGATCAAATGAATTGGTGGCATTAGCCGTTGCATTTCTGGTCGCTGCTGATAATCCTTCAACTTTTATCCTAATGCGATCGCCCATTTTAACTTGGTTACTACGATTGTCGGCAATGACTTGTTGAGTTCTCAGTCCAGGAGGTACTGAACATAGCTGAGGGGCAAAATTTACACCAGGGCCATCTGAACTATCTTGAGCAATTCCTGCAAAGTTGATAGTAACAACCAACAGAAAAACCAACAGAAAAATAGCAGTCAATCTTTTAGCATTTCTATACATCGCTCGGTACACCAACAGTTATTACTATGTCGGTAGTGTAACCATACTTGAGTCATTCAGGGTAACTGAAAGTTTAAAAATTTAGGTTTCAAAATCCTTCGTTTGGTGCCGTCAGCTATACGCCAGACTGTGGTTTCCCCATTTATTGCGATCGCATCAGGGTAAAAGCATAAGTTGGAGATTGCGATCGCTGCAATGGCAATTTTGACTCGCTTGAATTCTTTAGGGTAAGGCTTTAGACTCAATTTTTCAGTAATTTAGCCCAGTTTGTGTCTATTTATCTTGCCATTCTTGCTGATAATAACGCAATCAAGCCAAAAAGTGACTAATCATTCAGATTTTCATTGACTACGAACCGACAATCATTAGCAGGGGTTGCTACTGCATTCCCTGGTGATTCCAGCTTTGACTCTGAAGAATTGGCTGGTATCGACTTTGTTATGGTCTTCATTTTAAAGTTTGATGGTTGTAGATGAATATAGGAATAATCCAGCCTTACAGTAACGGGTTTTTAGAAGTTGTACCAGAGAGCGATTATTGGCAAATTGCAGCTATACACATCAATGGCCAAGCCTACTGCCCTACTCCTCGGCTTTATCGATCAGAAAAAGTGGCATTAGCAAAAGCTACACTAATTTATGATTGGCTAGCTGACCACGAAGGAGAAATTAGTGGTGGGGGTTGCTACTGCTCTGAATTGAAACTCATCCTATGGCAACAACCGAAAGTATCTTAGTTGATCTTGTATAGCAGTCCTAAATCATTCGTGCAAATTATATCTCTCTTTCTTCTATCTTTGCTTTGCGTCCTTCTCTTCGAGACGCTGCGCGTTCGCGTAGCGTTCCGTTGGCGCAGCCTCTCGAAGAGAAGGAAAGGCGGTTCGTTTCCTAATCTATATTTTTCGCAACTCAAATTAGGATTGCTATATTAATAGCTGCTTAGAGTCAGCCTGTAGTCCCTGCATCGTGCGGATTTTACTTTATTGATAGGATGCGATCGCATGTTTCAATCCCTAATAGGGATTTTAGGTAATTGCAATGCGAGTATATATAGGCTTGTCCACATCAAACTCTTGTTTCAATCCCTAATAGGGATTTTAGGTAATTGCAATCTAAGCAAGCTACGTTACGGCTTGTTAAGATTTATGTTTCAATCCCTAATAGGGATTTTAGGTAATTGCAATTTACGGCGGCAGTGAAGAGATTGCTACCAACATGATGAGGTTTCAATCCCTAATAGGGATTTTAGGTAATTGCAATAAATTGTAGTTCAAATGTACTAAAAATGCTCTTAAGTTTCAATCCCTAATAGGGATTTTAGGTAATTGCAATTTGCTCTTTAATCATTGAGAGTGTCATAATTAAATAGTTTCAATCCCTAATAGGGATTTTAGGTAATTGCAATATAGTTATGATTTTGCTGTTTATGGTATAGATGATGTTTCAATCCCTAATAGGGATTTTAGGTAATTGCAATTTTATTTTTGTCCGGATTTCCAGGGTTTAGAGTGTTATGTTTCAATCCCTAATAGGGATTTTAGGTAATTGCAATAAAACGTTTGACCTAAAGATTCCTCTACAGCTTTAAGTTTCAATCCCTAATAGGGATTTTAGGTAATTGCAATAAGTCTGTAATTGATCAAAGCTTTACGACTATTCCGTTTCAATCCCTAATAGGGATTTTAGGTAATTGCAATAGCCACCTATCAGCCACGAAAGCATCCCTCCCAAGTTTCAATCCCTAATAGGGATTTTAGGTAATTGCAATTTTTATCACTCTCATTGCTTCCCCTTCATTATCGTTTCAATCCCTAATAGGGATTTTAGGTAATTGCAATGTGGGGTTGCTTTCAGGGGGTAGCCTCGGAAAACGCGTTTCAATCCCTAATAGGGATTTTAGGTAATTGCAATGGCTGGCTTCTGAAAGTCTTGCTCTATTTGGTTTTCAAGGTTCGGTTGCGCGAATGCAAAAATCATAGCACGAGGAGTTGTAATTTGGCTAGAGGCAAATGGCTGAAAACTAGTCCCCATAAGGTGCGCGGATGGTTTAGGAATGCTTACGCTCTCAAGTGATTGCATATAGGGCAATTCAGCCATTTTTTGCATCACTCCTTCCCTAACACCTACCCATCCGCGCATTCAGCGAAAAAACTAATCTGATGGGAAAGCTGCTTACTTATAAATATCCTATAGGTTAGCTGACTTCAGGGCGATGCCTGGGTTAGGCTACGCTTACGCAATACCAGCACCCTCATAACCAACCTTACTTACCAACGTCTTCAAAGTCTGTTATTGCACAAGCAAACTCCCTAAAAGCTGTTTTAATCAAAACCTCTTTCGTCCCCCTTTCTAGTGAAGAATTGCGTATGAGGTCTGTTAATTCTATGAACAGGAGAGAAAACATAAAACGATCTTGACGGTCAACTTGTTTCAAGCACGACGATATAAACTGATAAAGCTCTGTTTTTCTAGGTTTGGTTTGTTCTTCCCATATTTGTAACCCAAGCCGAAAAGTTCTCAAACGGATTTCATTACTGTTGAAGGACGCGTCTTTGTAGCGGACTGATACGCGTTGGGGTATTTCCATGAGTTTTAGCTATACATATTCAATGTAAAGTAATTATTCACTTATATTTTGACTCAACCGGAAAAATCTAATATTTTGCACCAATTGCAACAACCACGATAGGTTAAAGACTTCCAACCTATTGCGGTGTAGGCAGAGGGGCAGGGGGCAGGGGGAGAAAGAAAAATATTATCTGAGTAAATTGGATAATTTATTTTCTGGAAGTCCCTTAGAAACGAATTATTTGCATGGACTGAGCAGTTAAGAGTAGCACACCCGTGCTACCCTCCTAGCATCAATTTAGAGAATGCCCCAGAAATGCAGTAAGCCTTGACCAGAAAAAGCTTCAATCAAAATCGCAGATAAAAAACCAATCATCGCAAGACGACCGTTCCAGTTTTCACTCTGAGGAGTGAAGCCAAAACGCACAGCATTAGGATCTTCTGAAACAATAGGCGCAGGATTCTTAAAACCTGTCATCAGTAAAACTCCAAAGTTCAAGTGTTGTAGCAGTTGTAAGTGTCTGTAAAGTAATGTAACAGATGTTAAAAAAAATGCAACATTGAGTGAATAAAGAAAATCTGAAGAAAATCTGCTCAACATTTTTTCATTTCGATTCACGTTGTAGAGTAAAAGTGGTTTCTGAAATTTTGCGTAGAAGTAGCCCGCCGCAGGCATCGCCTGTAGCAAAGACTCTGCTGTTTCTTGCTCTTAATGCTTATCGAAATCCACTTGAGCAGATATTAAAAGCTTGACAAGCTTAAGTAAGATATTTTACTTTGAATTAAAACTCATCAACGCATCTCAGCAGAACCTTAAAAACCGCATAATTCCGTTGAGATGCATTGATTTTTTGAGCTAATTGGAAGCTGTAGAGCGCAAATGATCTTTCTGCAATTGCGAATTATCTTGGTCAGCGAAGGTTTTGAACTCGATTGCATCATGGCTACAAAAGAGGCGCACTTCACTACTGTGGTCGAGCGATAACGCCCGTAACTTTTCTTGATTATTAAGTCGAGCCTTGCGGTCTACCTCCATGAACGACTGGTAGGCACGTAGACCAGGTGTGCAAACTCGTTTAGGAGAGCCGATTTCGTGTCGGTAAAAGTAAGCATCGCCTGCATGTAAGAGCCAACCTTCGGATGTGTCAATAGCGATACCTGCATGACCCCGTGTGTGACCAACAAGCGGTATCAGGAGAATTTCGGGTGGTAGTCCTTCGAGGTTACGTACTGCCTCAAAGCCAAACCAAGGTTCACCACCAGCCGAATAATACTTCCAATTTTTCACTTCGTCCCACTGGCCAGGGCGGTAACGTCGAGATGAGACAAAGCCTTGCCGTTCCTTGGCTGCTTCAATCTCACTGAGCATTACATGCACGGTTGCTTCAGGAAAATCTTCCAACCCGCCTGCATGGTCAAAATCGAGGTGAGTAAGCACTATATGGCGGACATCGCGCGGGTTCAAGCCGAGTCGCTCAATAGCTGCAACCGCCGTGTATTTTTCTTCAAACTTGATACGATTTAAATTCATGAAGAACGGGCTGAGTCTTGATAATGGCGCTTTGACATCGCGCTGACCGAAGCCTGTATCTATGAGAACGAGTCCCTGATTTGTCTCAATGAGCAGACAGTGACAGACGAGACAGGCTGTTAGCCCACGACTAAAACCGTCGAAGAGTGCGCCACCAATCGGGCACATACAACCGCAATTAAGATGATGAATACGCATAAATTATTCTAGCGAGCATCAATCTCTTTTAAAGACGAAACAATATGGATAATCACCATACTTAGGAGTGAAGAAATTTATGTCTTTACAGGATTTAATTGCTAAGTTCCTTTTGCAGTCTGTGTCTAAAGTCTAGTTAAATCGAGTTGCAGGTTTGACTTGCTTGGGTTGTAACTGTGAGAATGAGGCTGACTCGCTACGATCGCATTAGAAATTTATCGCATCTGAGTATGGCAAACCAGGACGCTCCACTCACAGGAGAAGCGCTAATTAAGGAAGTCTGTCGGCGGATTCGGGTAGCCCGTAGCTATTGGGATGCTCACAACAATGCTGCCTGTCGGGGTGAGCGCGATCGCGCAATCTTCCTTTACAATACACTGAGCAAAGAACAAAAAGAGCAGATTCCGCAAGTGTTGCGCGTCTGGCTGCGCTATCGCAGTGAGAAGTATTTTGGCGCACACCGAACACCGCCCAAATCGGCACGACAATCAAAATAGTAAGTAAAACTAAAGTAGGGTGTGTTACGGCTTTAGCCTAATTCACCATCTTATACCGTTCCTTTGTGAAGCTGCATATATTTACCCCCCGGCTACGCCATCCCCCCGATGTTTTGGGGGGACTGATTATGTGCATCTTCATACAGAATTGGTATTATAATTAATGCAGTTAGTTAATTTGCCAAATATGGATAGTGCCATCCTCATTGCTAGTAGCGAGGGTTTTACCATTTGGGCTAAGAGCAAGCGCTAAAACGGAACTGGAATCATCCTGAAAGGTGTACAAGAGTTTTAAAGTCTCTAAACTCCACAGTTTAATACTGCCATCAAAATTACCGCAGATCAGAATTTTTCCATCGGGGCTGATGGTAAGAGATTCAACTGAACTAAAATTGTCAGGAAACTCATGCAGCAATTTTCCAGTTTGAAGATTCCATAACTTTAGAGTGCTAATTGCACGATTTCGAGAAACTAGTTGACCAAAACTCCCAGTGACGAGCTTTTTGCTATCTGGAGTAATGGCAATAGCATCAATTCCGGTTTTGTGTCCTTTGAGAATATGGCGTGTTTTTTTAGTTTGCAGATTAATAAGCCTAATTGTATTGTCATCGCCACTACCCCCAGCACTTACAAGGGTTTGCATATCAGGGCTAATTGCAACCTTACTCACAAAGCCTGAGTGTGCAGCAATTGTATCAAGCAGCTTAAGTGTGTGTAAATCCCAAAGTTTGATTGTGCGATCGTCACTGCCACTAGCAATCAATCTACCATCTGAACTAATAGCAACGGTTTCTACTGGCTGGGTATGTTCACTTTCGACGTTAAGCATTAATTGAGTGCGTAAATCCCAAACCTTCATTGTTGGGGTAGTTATCCCACCACTTACAATCAGTTTGCCATCTGGACTAATAGCAATTGATGTAACACCATCTGAGTGAGCATCTAAACTACGCAGCAATTTTCCAGTACGTAGATTCCAGGTTTTAATTGTATCATCTCTACCTCCACTAATCAGGGTTTGCCCATCGGGGCTAATGGCAATTGCTGGAACACCAAAAATCGCTTTTTTATGTCCAGTCAGTGTATGAACAAGTTGAATATTTATTTGAGGCTGAGTAATTCTACTCTTGACAATGGGGGGATTTGAACCAAAAGAATGTACATCAATGACAATCACAGTGATGCTTACTGCGTAGTTTACCGCCGCAGGCATCGCTAAGGCTGTAATAGCTAGTTTGGACTTAAAAAAATTCAATAATTTCATGGCGGTGAGGAACGCAATTATATAATAGGGTTCCCATTTGATGGGTTGCGATGTCTACGGTGGGCAGATATGCCATCGTCCCTCATCACATTTTATAGATGGCAGTATGGGAAACTCTGCCAGTTGAATGGATAACTTTTAGCAAAGTTCGTTAAGCACGTCAAATTTAGGTCGGTTGCTACACACACCAGTCTGATTGTGATTCGTCATAATGTAGTGTAGTAGTGCAATATATCGCGCTGTTACAAAAGCTAAATACAGAGGTAAACTATGTTTCCTTTTTGGGGTAATGCCTGTTATGGAAGCGAACCCATTTCGCGCAAAGCTGGCTTAGAGCGGAAATTAAAATTCTTGATTTGGATGCGAGATGATTTAGAGTCCAGACTGGCTGGCATTAATGCTTCTATTGAAACCATTCGCCAGCAAATAGAACGCTCAGACTCAGCTGCTTAGACTTAGTTCTTGCAGAGTTTATACCTAATCCGGTTGTAAGTCCTTAGTGACTGGGCGCTGTAGATAGGCTGCATCAATATTGTAAGTCTTTGTGCAGCGCTCTGTTACTAGCTGGCGCATAATAGAGGAGCCTGGAAAAACGAAGTCCAGTTTTTTGTACTTGTGTCTGGTAGAACTAACTCGATAGAGTAAGCATTTATGAATATCTTGAAGTTAGAGCCGTAATCGTCACTTAACGCGCCAGAACTTATAGAAATGAAAAATATTATCTCGATTGGTTGGAATAGCTGGTTAAAAGGGCACAAAGAATCTATTTTACTATTTGACTCAATTGCTGCCGCTAGTGAAATTGCCTTTATGCTTAACGGTCAGTGGGATGGCTGCAATGGTGTGATAATAGCTAAATGTGATGAGGTAGCTGTTAATACTGTTACCAAACTATTAGAAGCTAGATGGTGTTATCAAGGCGCATCAAAAGCTGTTTTAGACAGAATAGCAACTGATGAAATTTTACGCCGTTATGCAATGGGAGAAAAAATTTTTATTAATGCTAATTTGAGGTATGCAGTACTTCCATCAGCAAAACTGAATGAAATTAATCTAAGTTATGCGAAGTTGAGTTGGGCAGACCTCAGTCAAGCCAATCTAAATAAAGCTGATTTAACAGCAGCAGACCTAAGTGAAGCTAATTTAAGTGCAGCCAACTTGAGTAAGGCATACCTAATGAGGGCAAACCTAAAGGGAGCAAACCTGCAATTAGCAGATATGAGGGGGGCTAACCTAAGTAGCGCTAACTTAAGTGAAGTTAACCTTATTAATGCAGATTTAACAGGAGCTAATCTATCGCTAGCTGACCTCAGAGGGGCAAATTTTCACTTCTGCAATTTGAGTGGGGCTAATCTCACAGGTGCTAAGTTAATTGAAAGTGACTTGGCTTTTGCTAGACAGTAACTAACGATAATAATGATTCATATTCAAATAGGACTTACGCACGGGTAACGGAAAACGTAGACGCATTAGCGAAGCGGTAGCGACGTTCGCGTAGCGTCTCGCAGAGAAGGAGCATCAGAGGCTTGCCGCAGGCTACCACCGAGGGCGCAGAGGTCATGAAGGAATGAGAGTTTTAGAGGGTTTTTGCATAAGTCCTATCAAATTCAGCAACGTTGAAATTTTACTTAGTTTGAAATATATTTTGTACCATTTTTTTGTCCGCATTTGCTGCCGCTTTATCCAACTCAGCAATCTCAGTGGCGTCTAATTGCCAACCCAATGCACCAATATTCTCCCTTGCCTGTTCCACGCTCTTTGCTCCAGGGATAGGGATGGTTCCTTTACAGATGCACCAATTAATTGCTACCTGAGACATAGTTTTGTTTCTGGACTGTGCCACCTCTTGTAAACATGCCAAAAGCGATCGCATTCCTGGTAATATCTGCCTAAACAGCAGACCTCGGATACCTTTGGGCAAAGGGCCTTGCTCAGAGTATTTTCCTGTCAATAGCCCCAAAGCCAGAGGGCTGTAGGCAATAAGTTTTATTCCCAACTCATCACAAAGGTCTTTGAGCTTTAGTTGGGTAACAGGATATGTAGACAACAAAGAGTATTGAACTTGCAAAGTCCTAATAGGAACGCCTTGTTCAGCAAACTTTCTCTGCACTTGCTTAAGCCGTTTAGGCCCATAATTAGATAGTCCCACTGCCTTAACTAGTCTTTGCTCATACAAATCAGCAAGACCATCTAACAGTCCTGCCTCTTGCCAAGGAGCATAATTCGCTGTAGACCAATGCATCTGTACCAAATCTACGTTTCTTCCCAGACGTTGGGCAGATGACTTACAAGCCTCTACCATTGATTTAGGTGTCCATCTCCACGGGTAAGCAGCAAGCTTAGTCGCAATACAAATATTTTCTTTGCCTAAACCTACATATTCTTGGCTGAATCGTCCCAGAAGTAGTTCACTGCGACCATTCAATCTCCCAGTTCCGTAAGAATCACCTGTATCAAATAAAGTCACACCGTTGCTTACACAAAGGTTAAACAACGCTTGCAACTGGTCATCCATACTTTCGTCATATCCCCAAAGCAGTTGGTTGCCCCAGGCCCAAGTCCCGCAGCCCATACTTGGGAGGGAGAGTTTTTGGAGAGTCTGCATCTTTGCTCTCTGTAGATTGCCTTATTAATTATCAGGCATAAGGTATGGGATTCCCGCCGATTTTCGTTGAATTGAATTACTAATTTTTGCGTCTTCGCTTTTTTTGATGATATCAAAATTAAAACCCAGCAAAAAGTGCTGGGTTTTATATCTTAAAACGAGAGGGATATTGTTATTTCTTAAACCGACACGAAGAGATTATTTTAAACTATCTTTGATTTCCGTTTCAGAAATGAACCAGCACTCACAACACCGAACGCTAACAAGCCTAATATTGCAGTTGGTTCAGGGACACTAGCTAGCTTGTAACTATGGTTATCAGTTTCAAATGCAAGACCAGTTGTACTGAAAACTACTTTATCAAAAGTCTCTCCTATACTAGTATTTGCTAACAAATTAACATAGACATTATTTGTAGGACTAGTCTGATTACCATCAGCTGAAGCACCTGGAACAGAACTGCCATTAAATGTTGCTATTAGATTACTTCCACTATAAACCGAAACATAGTTATATGCGTCTATAGACCCCCAGTAAAAGCCAAAGTAATCAATAGGATTAGCAAAGGTAATAGTTTCATTACCACTTCCTGGAATATTTTGAAGACCTGAGGGCGCAACTGTTAGGTAATAGCTGTTATCACCCAAGGGGGTAGCATATTGATTAGTTACACTTCCTTGGACTATTCCATTGCTTCCAGAGTAAGTAGCAAATCCTTTTAAATCAGTTGCTGTCTTTGAATTGAAGTCGATTGTTGTAGCTCCTGGAGTATTAGTCTTTTGACCTTCTCCTGGAACAGATGTGGAATTTCCTTTAGTCAGGCTAACAGCGCCAGCAGGGTTAGCACTCATGAAAATAACTGCTGTTCCAACTAAGGCTAATGATAGTTTTTGGAGAGTAGACATTGATTTATTTACCTACGCATTTGATATGCATAGCCTGGCATGTCAAGTTGGAAATTGTGTAGTACTTAGAAACCATTTTTACACAAAAAATGTATTAATTGCATCATTTTGAAGATAGGAACAAGTTATTGAAATTTAAAAATTTTTTAGATTTAACAAGTTCCGTGAGTTTAAGTACCCCGGTTCAAAAATCACGCAAGTTTTGTGTTGGGGTTAAATCCCCAGACGCGTCACTGGCGTTGTGTTAGACGAAAGTACGGTACCGTCTGAAGATTTTGGTGCGTTACGGACTCCGTACTAACGTACCCTATATATACTTATATTTTTTTACGCAATCAAATAGGATTGCTGTATATGTAGAATATATAGGCAAATATTAAAGTTGTAGGATTTTTCATTATGATAGACAAATGGTAGACGTTCAAATTTACGTTCTATCACTTTTTATGCACGCAGATTATATTTCGGATAAGTCTATTGGGGAATTTGCAAGGAGCCAAGCTTTCTGAGTCCATGCGTTATTAAATAACCTGACTTCTGGCACTTCTAATTCAAATGAATGGGGTGGTAATTGTAGCAACAAGGACGAACCTTTGTCATGAGACTCAACTAAATTAACTATCCAGGGAAGAAAATCTAAAATTTCTTTTGGTAGTACAGTTAACTCAAAGTCCCACATCAAATTGAGGCCTCGGCAGACTTGTCCTTTTTTGAACGTCGTGATTCTACCGGCACTTTTGTTAATAGCGAGTCGAAGAATGAATGGACGGAATGGGACAAATTCATCAGGTGCTGTATAAGCGTATACATTTAGATAGTTCAGTCTCTGCCTATGATCCATCCAAGATGCGATCGGAGAATTACTACTATAAGATGTACCAGTTATGCTCACCGGCAAATTCATAGCAGCAGCAAAGTTAGAGTAGAACTCACGCCTTAGTTCGCTAACAATATGTTTAGCTTCTGGGTTCATGGTTACTACACCTATTACAAAAACGAGCGCATGGCTTCATAAGAGATAGTTATTATCAAACCGCAACGCGAAAATCATTAGTCATGAATCCAAGAGAAACCTATCAACCAAAGCACAAAAAAAGGCAGACGCCTTGTCTGCCCTCAAGACTTTAGAGTTAGATTCTTAGTTTTAAACCTTAATAGCGACGAGAGGAACCACCATCACCTCGTCTACCGCCAGAGGAACCTCCGTCTGTTTTGGGCTTGGCTTTATTAACTTTTAAGCTCCGCCCCATCCACTCAGCAGTATCAAGCGCCTCAATCGCTGCTGTTTCTTGTGCGTCTGATTCCATCTCTACAAAGCCGAAACCTCTCATCCGACCTGTTTCTCGGTCGATAGGCAATTGAACATTTTTTACCGTTCCGTATTCTGCAAAGACTTGCCGGAGGTCATCTTCTTTAACCTCATAAGATAGGTTACCGACGTAAATTGACATAGAATGTCTCCAGAATCAGGGGCTGTAGAGATTTAGATCCGGAGAGGTCTGTAATACAAGTATATATAAAAACAAACTACACGGCCGAATTTAATCTTTCACGCATACTTTAACATAAATTAAGAAGTTATATTCATAAGCAACACTATACTTATCTCTTGATCTAAATACTCGGACAGTTAGCGAAACTCTTTTAAAATAAATCTACCAGCGATCGCACTGAATTTTAGGTCACTAAAAAAATTAAATTACTGTACTTATTTCTCTTCAAACAGTAGTAATTTGTAAATTTTATTCACTCAAAACTTTGAGAGAGTGCAATTAAATAAAACCAGTGCGCTCGCTTGTAACGTAAAATTAGTTTCCATCCGGCATTTGCTAACACCTTGACGCCCATGTTTTGCGACTACCTCATCCAAATCTTGACTGCCCGTGTGTATGATGTTGCCCAGGAAACACCACTGGAGTATGCCCCAAATTTGTCTGCGCGGCTGAATAATCAACTGCTGCTGAAACGTGAGGATATGCAGTCAGTATTTTCCTTTAAACTGCGGGGTGCTTATAACAAAATGGTGCAACTGCCACCAGATATATTAGCGCAGGGTGTAATTGCCGCCTCTGCGGGGAATCATGCTCAGGGAGTCGCCCTTGCAGCCAATCGCTTAGGAACCAAAGCGATTATTGTTATGCCAGTAACCACACCCCAAGTCAAGGTGGACGCGGTTAGAATGAGGGGCGGAGCAGTTGTCTTACATGGAAACACCTACGACGATGCTTATAGCTATGCCCGTGAATTAGAAATAGAAAAAGGTTTGACGTTTATTCATCCTTTTGATGATCCTCATGTCATTGCTGGACAGGGGACAATTGGGATGGAGATTTTACGACAATATCAGCAACCCATCCATGCGATTTTTGTAGCGATTGGAGGGGGTGGATTAATTTCTGGGATTGGGGCTTATGTAAAACGCTTGCGTCCCGAAATCAAGATTATTGGTGTTGAGCCAGTAGATGCTGATGCAATGTCTCAATCGCTAAAAGCCGGACATCGGGTGCGTTTGTCTCAAGTAGGGTTATTTGCTGATGGTGTGGCGGTGCGAGAAGTAGGTGAAGAAACCTTCCGTTTGTGTCAGCAGTATGTAGATGAAATTATTCTGGTGGATACAGATGATACTTGTGCTGCGATTAAAGACGTGTTTGAAGATACACGATCAATTTTAGAACCAGCCGGTGCATTAGCGATCGCAGCTGCTAAAGCATACACAGAACGAGAGCAAATCGAGGGACAAACCTTAATTGCTATAGCCTGTGGTGCAAACATGAATTTTGATCGCCTCCGCTTTGTGGCAGAACGGGCAGAGTTCGGCGAACGCCGCGAAGCCATCTTTGCAGTCACAATTCCAGAGGAACGGGGAAGTATTCGCCAGTTTTGTGAATGTATTGGCAATCGTAATCTTACCGAGTTTAATTATCGCATTGCTGATGAAAAAACAGCCCATATTTTTGTCGGTGTGCAAATTCAAAATCGTGCTGATGCTGCCAAGATGGTAGAAAACTTTGAAGCTCAAGGATTTGAAACTCTTGATTTAACAGATGACGAACTAACTAAATTACATCTGCGGCACATGGTAGGTGGGCACTCTCCCTTAGCTCATAATGAATTGCTCTACCGTTTTGAGTTTCCCGAACGTCCTGGCGCATTGATGAAGTTTGTTACTTCTATGAGTCCCAACTGGAATATTAGTCTTTTTCACTACCGCAACAACGGGTCAGACTACGGTCGAATCGTTGTTGGTATTCAGGTTCCCCCGCACGAGATGGAAGAGTGGCAAGCTTTTCTCGATAATCTGGGCTATCGCTATTGGGATGAGAATAAGAATCCGGCATACAAGCTGTTTTTGGGATAGGGAGTGGGGAAGAGGCAAGGGGGCAGGGGGCAGGAGGAGCAGGGGGAGATGAGGGAGAAGAACTAATAGATCATGCCCAATGCCCAATGCCCAATGCCCAATCTAACGAGAACTACCCTCCAATATCATATTGGAGTCCCAAGTATAGAAGCCAATTTGGTTAGGAACCCTAGAGAATCTGCCTGTTCGATAGCCTCTAGATAATTCATTCAGCACCTTATTTTTGACCTCTCGAAGTTGCTGAGAATCTAGTTCTCCATAAATTCCGGCGATGACTTCAGCAACGCTGAAAACTTTACCTTGATTTTCTTCAAACAGAGAGGTGAGGGCATCAATTAAGAATTGACCCTCAAAGGCTTTGAGCATCGGTACTGCTTTTGTCGGGGGCACAAAAGGCTTCTTGTTTTTGTTTTTGATGCTCCTAGAAGCACCATTCCGGTTACTTGGAGCTACCAAACTTAAATCCAGAGTATAACAACCTGGCTCATCAGGAATAGTTACCCAGTAATTCCTTTCCCTGCCTTGGGTCAGGGAAGATTGAACCCGACCTTTAACTACTTTGAATAGATTGGAATCTAACTCTCCATAAAGCGATCGCACGATAAAATCGATATGACACACAGTACCTATTTGCTCTTGCAATAGCTGTTTTATCGCTTCCATTCGTGAAACAGCATGATTGTACTGGGGTAGCATAGGGATTTCGGCCACCTTCATTGAACTATCGTTGTTCTCTAGGGCGATCTTTGGATCTGGCGATGTCGTTGAAGGTTGACTCTCTTTTGTATCAACAGCAGCAGAAAAAGAATTATCGATCTCAACCAAGTCTTTGTCTGCAAGTTCTGACTGTACAGACTCCACCAAGTTGATTTCGTCGATGTCGTCAAGAGGTGATAAAAACCGCAAAGAGCCTTCTTGGGAAACATTTGAGGTTTCATCAGCCGCCGTCAAACTTGATATCTGCTTGCTGCTATCAGAATAAGACCAGTTAGACAACAACGCTTCTACATGATCGAGCTGCGATCGCGCCTGCACAAAGAGGCGTTCATACTCTTCTGTGAGGCGGGCATAATAGTCTCGTAATTCCAACAGTGGTGAGAGAAAAGTACCTGGAGGTGGTTCTAATTGTCCATTTTGAGTCATAAGGCTTCAATTAATTTAAATCGATGTCACTTTTGTAAGACATTGCTCTGGGTTTTGCTTTGTGAGATGCTGGCTGGGATTTCTTGGGCGCTTGGGGAGGGCGACATCTCTCACAATATAAGGGTCGAGGCCCAAAAGTCTCGCGCTTTGTCAGATCGTTACACTCTTTACAGACAAACTGGAAAACACGAGTATGAATCTGTCTTTTGTGCGCCCTGACAGTATATTCCCTAACATCAATAAATTTACTTGCCATAATCAGGATTTTGAATTGCTCTCGTATCAATGTCCTATCAATATAGCTATTCAAGCAAATCAAGCTGCATCAGTGTGTGTTTATGTAGAAGTTTTATTCAATTCAGTGAATTTGACACCTACCATAAAGTGCAGATGAGGAACTTGATAGTTAACTATTGACTATCTTCTCAGCATATAATTGGTGATGAGGAAACACCACTACCATTTTTTAGGCGCAAGCAATTTTCATCGCCATCATCAGAAAAATTGGGGATGGGGAAGTGGGGGATTATTCACTTCCACTGTTTTTTAAATCAAGTTATCGACAGTGTGTCTAATTACCTATCATAAAATTACTGTTCTCCCTTATGGTGAGGACTAATACTTAAGGAAGATATTCCTGTTTAAAGAACAACCGCCTCCTGTTTTTAAGAACTACGGTGTACACACAAGTATAGTCCGCAAGGGTTCCAACCCTTCCAGCCCCATAAATACCCAAATATTGGGCAACTGGAAACTCCATTTATCCCGCTAATTTTTAGGGCTAAGGCAACCGAAAGTAAGTTTTAGGTGGGATTTCAAGACTTGTGTGTACACGGTAGGTTTTTAAGAGGGGGTGTGCGATCGCTAATTAAACTATGATTCCAGTAAGTTTTGTCGCTCTACTCAGGAGCAATAAAGAAGCGTCAGGGCTTGCCACAGGCTACCACAGAGAGCATCGAGAGAAGAAAGAAATACTTAACTTAACTGTATTACTGTATTGAATACTACTTTATACCAATTTAATTGGTATAAATTTCCTGCTAGACAAATGCTCTGTTTATCGAAATTTGGGGCTTTTGAGCCATAATAGCAACTAAAAAGCAACCAACCGCAAATTATTTTTGCGTTTCGCAAGCAAATTGGCAATTTCTGTGATAGTCTTTTTATAGGGGAATCAAGACAGCGAAAGCACAAAAAGTCTTCAAAGAGAAATGATATAAACTCAAAGACTACACTTTCGCCTTAGCAGATGCAATGTTTAAATCCGCTACGGCTTTTTGAAACCAAGAGACAAAGCCAATGAAGCAGGATAGTGACCTCCGTAATAACTTGAAGTCGATTAGAACTCGCTTAGGCATGAGCCAACAAGATTTGGCTAACATCACTAGTGTGACTCGTCAGACTATTAGTGGTGTAGAGTCGGGACTATATGCTCCCTCAGTAGCCATCACACTTCGCTTGGCCAAAGCGCTTGGCTGTCAAGTTGAGGATCTATTCTGGTTAGAGCGGGATTTACCTGAAATTGAAGCAGTTCTTGCTAAACCCGTTCCTAATGGTCAGCAACTACGAGTTAGCATGGCTCGTGTGGGAGGACAATGGATAGCTTATCCCTTAATTGGCAAGGATGCTTTTCGCCAAGATATGATTCCGGCTGACGGTGAGGGTGAGACTTGCACAGGTACAAATAAAATTCGAGTCCGTCTTTTAGACGATAATCTCGACACACTTCACAACACCGTTGTGATTGCTGGTTATGCCCCTGTGATTTCACTATGGGCAAGAGCTACCGAACGCTGGTATCCTCAACTGCGAGTCCAATATAACTTTGCCAATTTGTCGCTTTCTTTTTTCCAATTGGTATTGCTACCGCTAGAGAAATCATTTAAGTGAGCGGATGGTAATACTTGCAATATTCCTTAAGTAAAGTAGGCTGCCATAAAACCAGTATCGATAGCATTAAAGACGCAATGGGTATCGTGCGGGTAAAACGCATAAAACATTTCTCCGTTTACTATTGAATATTGAAAAAACTAGATTGTTTAGCTGAAAGCTTTTTGCTCACCAAAAATTAGTATCGTTATCGCCAAAACTGAGCAATTTGACAATAGATTCTGTTAGGAAAAAATAAAAACGGTTCTATCGTTAAACCTTCAACTCCTTACCAAACGCTACTAAATAGCTAGTTTTTAATAACTCATATTAAAAACTAATAAATCCTGACGCCAAAGTTAGTCGCAAACCTCTTGTTAGATTTGCGTTTTTCCAAATGGATAAGTGTATCTGTGTAATCTAATGAAGATAATACCAACTTATTGAGTAAAGTACCAACTAATATAGTAATCAAACACGAACAAAATTAATTTTTATTTCTTTTTAAAATAGTTCAGCTTAATATTGTATAGAAACTAAGCTGTCGTTATTTACCTTATAAATAGGCAACTATCAAGCTTGAATTTAACAATCATACAGATACTGTAAATTACAAACATAATCCAAAGAAGATTGAGAATGCTAAATTTAGATGCCAATGAAGGAGATACGTACAATGTTGGTCAGGCTGGTGCTGTAAGTAAATATGCCCGATCAGATAATAATACTTTCTTCCAGTCTGAGCAAAAGAAGACTTTGGCTGATGCAGCAGCAAAAATTCAACAACTTCTTAAGCAGTTGGAGCAAACTAATCCAACTGTCACCGAGTCTCAACAAATTGCTTACATCAATGATGAAACCACTCCTAGCTTCAAGCTTCGTGTAGTTGGTGCGTTACAGGCAAGTAGTGAAGCAGCAATTGATGAGTTTATTCTAGAAAACAAGTATCTGAAAGTTATAAAAGCGGCTGTAAAAGGCTGGTTACAACCAGGTAGTTAGGTTTGTTGGTGTTGCCAGCATCATAACAAGTCGCGGCATCGTAACTCCTCAATCTGGTTTGTTGAGTTGCAAAGAGTGTTGAAATAATTCCCTGACTTGATGAGAAAGTGCTGATGTGTGACTGAGCTAAACTAAACGTATATCATCTCAAAATAAGCTATATGGCTCTGGGCGAAATTTTACCAACCGTCAGTCAACTATCTCATGAAGATA
>NZ_JBALBZ010000023.1:0-11107 GCF_036919495.1 Nostoc sp. | reverse complement strand
GCCAAAACTGCTGCAAGAAGTCACTTACGATTTCTCCAAATTGATTAATTTTTATCGCTTTTTAATGTGAAGAAATATTTCGCCAACAGTGTCAGTAGTTTTACCCCACCCTAACCCTCCCCTTGCAAAGGCTACGGTGTACACCCAAGTCTGAAATAGCTGAAAAACCCAAGGTTTTACCCCACCCTAACCCTCCCCTTATAAAGGGGAGGGAACTAGATTTCCGGTTTCCCTCACCTTATAAAGGGAATTGAACTAGATTTCCGCTTTCCCCCCTTTATAAAGGGGATTGAACTAGATTTCCGGTTTCCCCCCTTTATAAGGGGGGATTAAGGGGGGTAATTCGACTTGTGTGTACACCGTAGCCTTGCAAAGAGGAAGGAACAGGATTTCTTTTTTCCCCCTTGCAAAGGGAGGATTAAGGAGGGTAAATTCTACTTATTTACACCACCATAGCCTTTTAGGAAAGAGGAATAGAAGTGAGGTCAAAATATATTGCATACAAATGAAAAGCGGTATATAAGCCACGCAATTGATTGCAAAGCTAATATAGTAGAGGTTTTAGTTATTTGGCTTTTTCAAAACTACATGGAAAGAATTTAAATATCCTGTGATGGTTTTAGCTAATGTTTTCTGCTGTTTTTTCGTAGTTATTGCCATTACTTGATATAATCTTCCTTCAGCAAGATACATTCTACTTCTAGTAATTTTCCCTCCAGAATTGATATACTCAATTTCTTTACCAGGATGATTATTAGAACTACGAATATTCCTTTGACTAATTAAATTGCTTTTTGTAGTCTTTAAAGCCATATCCCGTGCATTATTAAGTAAAGCTTGGGGGTCAGTTACTTGACCATAACTATAAGGAAAATCATTGTAAGCAACTACATAAGCTACTTGCTGTTTTGGTGGTTGAGCGACAAATATTTCTAAGGTAATTTCCCCCATGTAAGTTTTTTGGTATTGAGTATTTCTGTTGGGGTTTCCCGGCATTAAAATACTAAAGCGTCCATCTGGAGCAGTATATAACTTCCATTGTGGCTGCACGGGTTGAGAAACCTTTGGTTTAACAACAGCCGCCGGAGGTTTGGGTTGACGCGCTTCCACAAAAACAGAACCACCACAAACGAGTGTGGCGGCGATTAGTGGCAACAGACTTTTAATTGTCATATTTTTTGCCTTTGGAGATGCCGATCTCACTGATGATGCTAGCTGTTATAACCTAGCAGCACATAAAGCAGCACCTATTAGCCCCACTTGTGGGTTGAGGATAACATACACAGGGATCTCTTCAAGGAGGCGGCGCATCCTGCCTTTTTGGGTGAAATTTAATAAGAAACCGTTGTTTTGAATTAAGGGCAGGATTTTGGGTGCAATTCCACCAGCAATATATAAGCCACCGTAAGGTAGGAGTTTAAGGGCAAGATTGCCAGCTTCTGCACCGTAAGCCTCTATAAATAATTGCAAAGTTTGTTCACAGAGGCGATCGCGTTTTTCTAGTGCGGCTGTACCAATAACAGCACCAGGATCAACACTTTTCTCTTCCTGTCCGGCTTCTTGTTCCCAAGTTCTGACGATTTGAGCAATATCGGGGGATTCGGCGGCAAATTTGCGATCGCGCAGAAATTGGTAAATTGCCACAATTCCCATTCCAGAAACCACGCGTTCTACAGAAAGACGCTGGATATCATGTTTACCCAGCAAGTATTTCAACAGTTGAAACTCGATCTCGTTTCGAGGGGCAAAGTCAGCGTGTCCTCCTTCTGAGGGAAAGACTTGATAATCGTTTCCCTGTTTAATTAAAAATCCTTGCCCTAAACCAGTACCAGCACCAATAATTCCAATGGGGGTTTCGGGTTGAGGTTTGCCAACTTGCAACGTCAGCAAGTCTTGTTTTTGTAAACCTGAAATGCCATAGCCAACGGCTGCGAAGTCGTTAATCAAAGAAATATGTGGGATACCCAATTCTTCTTCTAAACGTTCGGTATCTAGGAACCAAGCTAAATTGGTTAGTTTGGCAGTATTTTTGACAATGGGGCCTGCGATCGCAAAACAAGCTTTTTCTGGTAAGGGTGTGTTAGCTTTCACCAAAAAATCCTGCACTATCGGTACTAAATCAGGAAAATCGGCACTGTGGTAACTTTCCTGATAAATAGTGTGTATTGCTGATGAATCTGATTTTTCAACCAATTGCAGAATAGTTTTTGTACCGCCGATGTCTCCTGCTAGTAACAAAGTCATAGAATTTATTGGTGAATTAAATTACTTTTTTTGTAAGATATACCCAACCTAGCAGAAGTCATGAACGCAAATCTCTATCAGAGGTTTAAGCAAATCGAATAACTTCTTCTATGTGGGTTAAGTGGGAAGTATCTCCCTTTAGTTCTAATAACCATTCTGGATCTTCGCGTACCACTTTTACCAGAGAACATAAAGAAGCCTTGACTTCTGTTTTGGCAATTTCCCCCACTAACCCCATTGCTCCGCCCAACACAGATGCACCATGTGCCACTAGCAGGATATCCTCTGGGAAGAACTCAGTAGCTAAACATCTCGCAGTTTGCCCAGAACGTTCTCGCACTTTTTCGTGAGTTTCAGGATATTTAGCGGCGATGCGCGAAGTATAGCTGGTGTCAATTCTAGGGAATAACTTTGCTAATGCTGGAGTTGAGAGTCTTTCGGGTTCTTCTGTCATCCAAACTGGGTTTAGCCATTCACTCAAGCCTGTTTCCAATTTGATTGGTAAATTTAGCATTTCTGCAACTGCGTTTGCCGTTTGTACGGTTCGCAGAAAAGGAGAAGCAAAAATATGGGCAATCTTTTCTTTTTTCAATCGTTTAGCTAACTGTTGTGCCTGCACCATACCATCATCAGACAAGGGTGGATCGTAGCGCCGTTCGGCGGTGAGAAACCAATCAGGGTTTACGAAGTCGAGGCGGTTAGCGTGTCTTGCGATCCAGACTATTTGACTCATGGGTTTAATTATTCCGGTGAATAGAATTCGCCGCTAAACAAATATATAGATATCTGCAAGGAGGGCTGCAAATATTAATATATGACAAAAATCGTAATAATTTGTAATAATATAAATTATTTGGAAAACTTATCAGTGCTGTCAATGTAGTTTTACTTATACCAATTTGCTATAGAGACGCACTTTTTTTATAGCAGTCCTATTTGATTCGTGAAAAATATAAATAATAAAATGAACCGCAAAGGGAAGAAAGAAAAAAGAGATATATAACACAAATGATTTAGGACTGCTATACTATTCTCAAAGCTACTGATAAATAAGATAATCGACAAATTTTACGAAATCGGGTATCTCCAAGTTGCAATTTTCATAAATCAAATAGGATTACGATAACTATAAATTTCTCAAAATGTTTATAACTTCAACCATCCAAATAGTTGCCCTACAGTTAATTGAAAGCCACTAACTAAATCGGGAACTGGTAATATTTCTTGTTCTTCTTGTAAAAGTTCTGGTTGCTGCTTTGGTGGATAGACTAAGACAGAGCGATCGCCTGGATCAATTAACCAACCTAGATGTATTCTGAGCTAGGTTTTGTTTCTGGTAGTTTCAAAAACTCTTCTAAAGTTAGGGGTTTAGTTGGTGATTTTACCATCTGCTTGTACCTGCAAAATTTTAATTTAATTAATTACCCTAAATAAGCTTTTTTAACTCGCTCATCACTAATTAATTCTGATGCAGCACCCGTTAAGGTGATAGAACCAGCTTCCAAAACATAACCGCGATCGGCAATTTGTAGTGCCAGGTTAGCGTTTTGTTCAACTAATAGAATAGTCACACCTGTAGCCCGGAGATTTTCAATAATAGAAAAGATTTCCCGGACGATCGCAGGTGCTAAACCTAAGCTAGGCTCGTCTAAAAGTAAGAGTTGTGGTTTACTCATGACAGCACGAGCGATCGCTAACATTTGTTGTTCGCCACCACTGAGGGTTCCTGCTAGTTGATTGCGTCTTTGTGACAAGCGGGGAAATAGCTCAAATTGGCGTTGAATATCTACTTTTACCTCAGCTTGATTTGAGCGAATATAAGCACCCAAAAGCAAATTATCCAATACTGTTTGCCGCGCTAATACTCTGCGTCCTTCAGGACAATGGGCAATACCAAGTTGTACAACTTCGTGAGTTTGGCGGCGGTTAATATTATGTCCATTATAGATAATTACGCCACTCTTAGGATTAACTACTTTAGATATGGCGCGGAGTGTGGTAGTTTTACCAGCACCATTAGCACCAATTAGAGTAACTACCTCGCCTTTTTGAATAATTAAATTAATCTTTTTTAGAGCTTGGATGCCGCCATAATTAACATCAAGTTCTTGAACTTCTAAAATTGTATAGTTTGGCTTACTATCGGCTTTCATCGGCGGTTTACATCCAGAAATGTTGATTCAAAACCTAAGATACATCAATCATACATTTCTTAAAACAGTGCGATGCAGAAAAGTCCTAGTGACTAGAAGTCGCTGCTACACGAGACTTTATCTAGCTTTGTGGGTTAGAAATACTTTTGCTTGACGTTAAAAACCAACACCAGAATACTGCAATCTTTATGATGTACCATTAATTACTGATAAAGATATCAAACATCCTGTGGTAAAAGTAGCAGATATTGGTAGCAAACGACTAATTAATTTAGCTCCCGATGCATGGGTAAAGTGGGTGACTCAGCATCCTGAAGTCGTGGCGAAAGAAATTCTCGGCTCTGAGTTTCACTGGATTAGCCGCGAAACAGATGTGTTGGTGAAAGCATACAGTGCTACTCACGGAGATTTTCTGGTACTTAATGAACTACAGTTGCGTTACACGGCACACATGCCTCTACGGATGAGAGCATATACTGCCTTGGCACAAGAACGCTACCGATTGCCAATTTACCCAGTACTGATCAACATTTTACCGCCCCCATCTATCTTAACTATTGTCGATAGTTACGAGCAGGAATTTTTGGGATTACGTGCTATCCAAGATTATCGCGTGATTAATTTGTGGGAAATCGATGCTGAAATAGTATTTGAGCAATCACTACCATCGTTGTTACCCTTTGTGCCAATTCTGCGAGGAGGAGGAGAGGTATCAGTTGTGCAACGCGCATTACAGGCGCTACGAGCAGATGCACAATTGAACGAGTTAGAATCATTGCTGGCATTTTTTGCTAGCTTTGTGTTAGACACGCCTTTAGTGCAACAAATCATGAGGTGGGATATGGCAGTATTGCGAGAATCGCCTTGGTATCAGGAAATTGAGCAAAGAGGTATTCAGCAGGGTGCGCGACGGCAGTTAATCCGGGTATTGGAACAACGCTTTGGTGAAATTTCCCATGAGGCAGAAATAAGGCTTGAGGGCAAGAATGTGGAGGAATTAGAAACTTTAATGGATAGCGCGATCGCAGTGAATTCTTTAGACGAATTTGTGAGTATTTTGTTTGTATAAATTCATTCATTTCCCAAATAAGCTTCAATTACAGCTGGGTCATTTCTAACAACTGCTGGTTCACCCAATGCAATCAATTGCCCAAAATCTAACACTGCAATGCGATCGCACAAACCCATAACCAATGGTACATGGTGTTCAATCAGGACAATTGTTAAATTAAACTGTTCTCGCAGACTACGGATAAATTCGCTCAATTGCTTCTTTTCGTTGGGGTTCATCCCCGCCGCTGGTTCATCGAGAAGTAAGATTTGGGGTTTTAATGCTAAAGCACGGGCAATTTCTAAGCGACGTTGATCGCCATAGGCAAAGTTTTTGGCTTTTTCGTGGGCGCGATCGCTTAATCCCACCAAATCCAATAAATCTAAAGCTTTCTGCTTAGTTTTAAATTCTTCACTAGGCGCTGGTGGTAATCCCAAAACTCCTGCAATAATATTACTTTTAGTGTGTAAATGCCGAGCAATAATCACATTTTCTAACGCCGATAATTCTCCAAACAAGCGGATATTTTGAAAGGTACGGGCGATACCTAAAGCAGCAATTTGATGAGGACGCAGTTGGGAAATTTCTGCACCTTGATAAATTAATTTACCGCCCGAAGGTGGAATGAAAGCAGTAATCAAATTAAACAGTGTTGTTTTACCAGCACCATTAGGGCCAATCAGTCCAAAAATCTCATGTTTCTTTACACTAAAAGATACATTATTTACCGCCACTAAACCACCAAAGCGGCGAGTCAATGCTCTTGCTTCTAAAACAATACTGCTGTTATTTTCTAGAATACTATGTGACATTTTTGCATATTATTATGAATATAAAACTTACCCAATAACTCTCTAAAACTTTTCTTACTTCGCGCCCTTTGTGGTTCGTTTTTCCATGATTTTCCGTCTTTGAAAAATATCTGGAGTAATTAGCCCTTGAGGGAAAAAGATTGTACCTATTACTATTAAAAAACCAAAAATAATTAATCTCCCATCGCGCAAAAATTGTGCTAACCAATTAGGTAAACCACCAGTATCAGCAAGACTTCGCAGAATCTCTGGTAAGGCTGTAAACACCATACCTCCAACTACCGGGCCTAAAAAAGTTCTCGAACCACCAATCAAAACAAAAGTTAAATATATAATACTGCTATCAAAAGTACCTTGACGAGCATTCCAGGTATTAAGGAAGTGGGCGCTAATTGCACCTACAATCCCTGCAAGTATAGCCCCTAGTGTGAACGCCAAAACTTTGTAATAAGTAGGATCAATTCCCATTGCACCCGCAGCTAATTCATCTTCGCGGATAGCGATAAAAGCCCTTCCTACACGGATGCGTTCTAAACGATAAAACAGCACCATACTAATTAATAGTAAGGGCAAAGCAATCCATAAATATTCAATTGGTGTTTGGAAAGGTTGAGGAATGCCAAAAATTCCAACAGCACCGCCTGTAATATCTAGATTGAGGGAGATGACGCGCAGAACTTCTACAAAAGCGATAGTAGCGATCGCTAAATAAATTCCTCGCAATCTCAATGCTGGAATTCCTACCATTACACCCAATAAGCCACAAATTACACCAGCAATTAACATCTCCAATAACAACAATCGAATGGGAAATAAACTATTGCTAGATGTAAAAACTTTTGTGGATAAAATTGCTGCAATATACCCACCTAAAGCATAAAAACCTGGACTAGCTAAAGACAATTGTCCTGTCATTAGTGGTAAGTAAAGCGATAACCCTATTAGTGCCCCTAATACCATAGAGACAATTAGAGAACCGTAAGTAGCAAAAAAATCAGCCATTTTAAAACATTTTGATTAAGCTTAATCAAACTATAATTTTTATCAATTACTAAGCTGTTAATATTTGCTCTGCTGTCAGCGCCAGTTCAGGAAAAGTTCGTGATGCAATTCGTTCTGAACCTCTAAACTGTGTGCGTTCATATTTTCCCTCAGCATCTAATAGAAAAACAAATACAGCCGGAACTTTTGGATTTCCTAAATACTCTCTTAGTCCAATTGCTAAATAATCTACAATCCAATATTCTGTAATACCTAAGCATTGATATTCATCCAATTTATCAATGTAGTCATCTTCCCAATTAGTTGATGTTACTTCTACATCTAACTGGATAGGTTCTTCAAGTGCAGAGTAAGCAGAACGATTTGAGCGCCATGTATTTTTATCTATGACACTTACATCAGGCTTACGCCCTTGCTCTATTCCATTAGCAGTGATAGTTTTAAAGACTGCTGTATTTTTTACTACGTAATTCAGATTTAAACGTTTAATTTCATCTTTGAAAGAGTCAGCCATAAAGTCAGCGACATCATCATGGTTTCTAGTTGCACGCACTTCTACAATTTCCCCATCTACAAGTTCATATAAACCTTCTTCTGGACACTGTTCTAAAAATTGCTCGAAAGTTAATTTAGGTTTGGTGTATGTTTTCATGGCGCTACGTCTCCCAGAACTAAAGTTTCGCGGCTTTTAACTAAAGTCCGTTCAAACGGACTATAACCTTTTCTTAATGGTCTTTAGACAACTTTCGCTATTAGACTCATAATTTATTCTGAGGCGGGCTAGATGAGAATGAAATAGCCCTGCTACGTCTCTTTAAACTTTTTGAATAAACCGCCGCCCTAGCAAACCTTGGGGTCTAACTAATAGCATGATAAACAAAATTCCAAAGGCTACTGCGTCTTTATATCCAGAGAATTCCGAAGGAACAAACGCCTCGACTAATCCAATTACTAAGCCTCCCACCACTGCACCGGGAATACTACCTAAACCACCTAAGACTATTACCGCTAAACCCCGCAAACCAAAAGCAATGCCGAAATATGGCCCAGCTATACTAACACTAGAAGCAACTAAAGTTCCTGCTAATCCTGCTAAAAAACTGCTGATGAAGAATGTTAAGATGATAAAGCGATCGCTATTAATTCCTAACAAACTAGCTGTAGTTGGATCTTCTGCGATCGCTTGCATTGCCTTACCATATTTAGTCCGATTGATAAAATAGGTAAGAATTGCCACAATCACCACCGATACAGCAAAAATTACCACCTGAACGCTGCGAATAGGAATTGGATTTTCTGGAGTACCAAAATTAATCGCAGGTGGCAAATTACCGTAAGTATTTGCGGGGTATGTGTAACTTTCTGCGCCTACTAAATACTGGATTAAATTTACAATTACGACTCCTACCCCCAAGCTGGAAACAACAGTTAGCAAGGGATCAGATCCTTGACGGCGCAAAGGTTGAAAAGCAACCCGTTCCATCACTACCCCTACCAATCCCGCCAAGGTACTTCCTAAAACTAAGGCTATAAAAAATGGTAATTTTATCGGTAAGGCTGCATTAGCTAGCAAGCCGTTAAATCCAAAATTGCCACCCATGAGTGTATAAGTGAAATATGCACCCAAGGTAAAAATCGCGCCATGAGCTAAATTAATGATGCCCAAAATGGAATAAACTAAGGTATAGCCTAATGCAAAAATTGCATAGATACTACCGATAGATAATCCGTTCAAAAATTGTTGCAGAAATAGAGTTATATCCATAGTGCAACTATTTTATAAATACGAACTTTCCAGTGTTTCCATCTTTATCCATCTTAATTTGGGCGACGTAAAACTCTTTTTGAATCACATCACCGACTGGCGTAAAAGCAATCTCACCTAAAGGAGTATCATACTTTCCAGCTAGTATTTGCTTGTTCAATTCTGTCCGCAGTTTATCAAGAGGTAATGTGCTGATTTTGGTTTTTTTATCCAACTCTTTAAGCGCTTCAACATATACCTGCACCGCAGCAAAAGATTGACCAGTAAATTGGGCTGGTTCTTTCTTGTATTGCTCAATATATGTTTGGCGAAATACCTTATTAATCTCACCAGGATATTCAGGACTGTAAGCTTGAGCAATCAGCACACCATCGCAAAGTGCTTTACACACTGATAAAACATTTGGTGTATTCAGACCATTACCACCAATAATTATGCCTTTATAACCCAGTTCTCGTAATTGTCGCACTAAGTTACCACCATCAGCCGCTAGTCCCGAAATAATTACTAAATCTGGTTTTAAGTTAATTGCATTGGTAGCTTGGGCTTGAAAGTCTGTATCAGTAGTTTGGAACTTTTGAACTGTTACTAATTCTAGCCCTTGTTGTTTTACCGCTGTTTGAAAAATCTCCGTTTCTGATTTGTTAAATGCATCATTTTGGGCGTAAAAAACTGCCACCTTTTTAATTTGAGGATTCTGCTTGAGTGCAGCTTTCAGCGAATTAGGAGCAACTATAGAGACGGGGGCAGATACACGAGCTATATAATCACCGATTTCTGGAATTCCTTTTGCGGTATTTGATGCGCCAATAACTGGGACTTTAGCACGTTCGGCGATGGGGTCAGCACTAAAAGCTTGCTGTGATAATGTAGGGCCAACAATACCGACTACTTTATCTTTGTTAATTAAAGTTTGAAAAGCGTTAATTGCTCCAGCTTCATCACCGCTAGTATCTTGGGTTACCAATTTAATTGGAGTGCCATTAATACCGCCTTTACTATTAAAATACTTCTCGGCAATTCTGGCTCCTACGAATCCTTCTTGACCAAGTAATGCTACGTTGCTGGTTTGTGCTAAGGCAATACCGATGGGAATAGCACCTGATGTAGTGGTAGTCTGGGTGGTGTTATTTGTAGTGTTATTTGTAGTACTATCTGGAGAATTTGCCACAGAGCCACCGCCACCACCACAGCCTGTTAGTAGTAAAGCGCAAGTTGATAATAATGCTGTTGTCTGAGCGATCGCGTTGTTCATCGTTAGATAATCATGTAGTTATTAGATATTCGGCAAAAGCTAATAATAATTTTCATTATCTGCAAAGAAAATGACGCAGATTTCCACTTTTGCACGAATTATATTAAATCATTCTTATTTGACCATGCAAACACAAATATTCAAAGTGTTTGTAAATACAAATTATAGTTAGCCATGATTTTACCATTCCCAGGTCAAACTTGGGAATCGTTAAGCGTGAGCACTTTCAGGTGTCAGATGTTCGAGTCAAACTTAAGTGTCTCAACTCATGCAACCGATTAACGGCGGAGTATCAGACTAAGGTGATCCATGATTTCTTCAGACTTAAACTCTGGTATAAACAAAGTTTTACCTAAAGTTTACTTTGGTAGAGTTTAATTCGCTCAGTGTTGATGCAACGGCTGATAATAGCAGTTCCATCGCACGAAGCTTTTGAGTTTGAACTGGATCATGTAAAGGATTGTAACTGATTTCTGTAGCTTTTAAAACTGAAATTGAATCCAAAATAGGTACGTGGTTTCATCGTACAATACCAGTCCAATTGAAAGAAAAATTCAGGAATTAAAACTTTACATCTGTCTAAATCTTTCCAACAAACTCAGAGCTGTATTAAGGAGAAAAACATTAGATTTTATGAAAAAGAAATTTACAATTTTAGCAGGCACAACATCGGTAATTTTATCCCTGGTAAGCCAACCAGTTCTTGCCGTTTGGAGTGGGCCTCTGAGTCTAGGAGGAGTATATACCTCAGATCCTAGTTGTGCTTCCTTAGGCACAAATCAGGTTATCTGTGCGGGTCTTGGAACCAATAAAGCACTTTTTGTG
>NZ_JBALBZ010000022.1:0-5210 GCF_036919495.1 Nostoc sp. | reverse complement strand
GCCAAAACTGCTGCAAGAAGTCACTTACGATTTCTCCAAATTGATTAATTTTTATCGCTTTTTAATGTGAAGAAATATTTCGCCAACAGTGTCTTAGAAGAAGTCAAGCAGATGATTGCAGAAGCTATTGAATTTCATCTAGAGGGAATGCTAGAAGATGGTCTACCTATTCCTCAACCTACAAGCATCGCTTATGAGGTTGAAGTTGCAAATATAAGGAGAACAGCAATGCATTACGTAGTGGTGATTGAAGTTGTGTAACTACAGGTGCAACCTTAGAAGAAGTAAAGCAGATGATTGCAGAAGCTATTGAATTTCATCTAGAAGGAATGTTAGAAGATGGTTTACCTATTCCTAAACCTACAAGCATCGCTCATGAGGTTGAAGTTGCAAACTACATCAAAACATAATTATCGGAAATCACGAAATTAGCCCTAAACAATCCTTCTAGTACAGATTGGCAAAAATTCGCACCGCACTTTTAACTTACAATTTCACACCGGATACACAGCAGCTATTTGGTGTTGATGCTGGTGCTACAGTTTTTAAATAACAAATAGCATTAGCACCTTGTACTCCTGGTCGAACATAGGTATAAGCACTACACCTGTTATCATCAATACAAAACTTTTGGCAATCTGAAGCGGCTGCTGAGGTCACAAAAGATGTGTAATCGCTACCTCCTCTATCTCTACCAAATTCAGCCGTTACAACATAACGTGGAATAGTGGTTGAGATTGGAGCCACTTGAGCTGTGGCAGGTTGAGCCAATGGTATCAAGTTTACAGCCGTACTAAAACCTAAAATTAGAAAAAGTGCCAACCCAAAAAATATAATATTTCTTGGGAAAACAAAATTTTTCTTTGCATATTGCCAAGCTGTGACCATTTTGAATTTCATAAATCTCTCCTGGCTGCACAGTATTATTATTCAGATGTGTATAATACAGTTATTTGCTATAAAATACCCAAATTGTTAATAATTTTACATAATAAATTCACTGTGTAGCTGTGAGTCACACAGTGAATTAAGGCGTTACATAACTGCGGGATGAATTGGCGGTTGAAACCATTGAAAATTCGTTAGAAATTGTGCAAAATCATCCCCTAATTCAGCAACGCCTGAATTAATTAGCTAGAGGAGATGAAAGAATCGAATTATATTGAAGCTTCTCTGCTTCCGCCCAAGCAAGGCACAACTGACGAAAACGATCGCCCCGAACCTCAAAATTCGGGTACTGGTCGAAACTCGCACAAGCCGGAGATAGCAACACCACAGGCGCTTCATACTCTTTAGCTAATTCCGCCGCTTTCGGAACTGCCCTTTCCATAGTTTCCACAATATGGTAAGAATAATACCCCACCTCTTGGAGACGTTGGGCAAATGTGGATGCAGCAGAGCCAATCAATAACACAGCAGCAGCTTTGGTTTGAATTTGTGCTAACCAGCCAGTATCATCACCTGCTTTAGCTTCTCCACCAGCAATTAAAATCGCTGGACTTTTTACAGATGCTAAACCAACTTCGGCAGCATCATAGTTAGTAGCTTTGCTGTCGTTAATAAAATCAATACCTTCCCAAGTGCAGATATGCTCCAAACGATGAGCAACACCGGGGAATTCAACAATAGCATGTGCGATCGCATCACGATTAATTCCCGCTAATCGTGCCGTTGCTACTGCCATCAAGAGATTTTGCTGGTTATGTTCTCCCTCCATCCGCAAAGTAGATACTTTCACAATCGGTTCTGGTGCAGAGGTTGCAGTCAATTTTTCCACAACCCAGTCGTCCTCGATGTAAAAGCCTTTTTCGCTAATCAGGAAATCTTTGCCTTTGACACTTGTCCAATAGGCATCAGGCCAAGCACTTAAACCTTTTTGCCTCAAGTAGGCATCATCGCCATTGAATACTTGCAACTCGGACTGACGCAACAGCTTGGCTTTGATGTTGTAATAGTTCTCTAAAGTCTTATGGCGACTTAGATGATCCGGTGTGAAAGTCGTCCAAACACCGATACGTGGTGCAAGACAACTCGAAGACTCTACTTGATAGCTGCTAATTTCCGCAATCACCCAGTCGAGTGAGGAGTTAGGAGTTAAGAGTGAGGAATTATCAAATGCTCCCCCTGCTCCCTGCTTCCTGCTCCCTGATCCTCTCCCCTTCCAAGATAGGGCAACATCACAAGCGGCGTAGCCAATATTACCGCAGGCGGGTGCATTTAAGCCTGCTGCTTGAAAAATGGCAGCAATTAAAGCTGTGGTAGTAGTTTTACCGTTAGTACCTGTAATTCCTACCCAAGGTAGCAATTGCAAATTTCGCCAAGCGAGTTCTATTTCTCCAATGGTTTCAATACCTAATTGGCGTGCCTTGATTAACACAGGAATATCCCAAGGTACGCCAGGACTAACGACTATTAATTCGGGTAAATTAGCACCATTCAATTCTAGGGATTGGCCTAGTTTCACGGTTATTTGTTCGGCAGCGAGTTCTTGTTGTTGTTGTAGGAGGGTTTCGGAGGTGTTGCTATCACCTAGCTCTACCTCCCAACCTTCCCGTTTCAACAATCTCGCCGCAGCAACACCGGACTTTCCCAATCCAATTACAGTAGCTCTGGACATAGATTGCAGCAGAGTGTCCCTGGTTAAGCAATCCCTATAGTAGCGTTTATTGGCAAAAATTACACAAGTTTTTGTTGACCTACGCTACAGATTTTTGACGATCGCCCCAAAGTCAGCTAAAACACGGGCATGATTGCGAACTAATCCCAGTAAGTGCAATCGATTACGTTTAATTTCTGGATCGGAGTCCATAACTAATACGCTATCTGGGCCATCAAAGAAATTACTAACTGTCGGAGCAATTTTTCCTAGTGCTGCTAATAACAATTGATAATTTCGTGTCTGCTGTGCTGCTTGAGTTTGCGGTACTGAATCGATTAAGGCTTTATACAAAGCTTCTTCAGAAGGCTTTTGAAATAATTCTGTACGAACTACGGTTGTTGGTTCTAGCTGTTTTGTATCCAAATCACCTTGAGCGGCTAATCGTGTGGAACGGTTAACGGTTTCGTAGATGTTATCTAAGCTACTGTCGTTGCGGATTTTTTGTAAGTATAAGGCGCGATCGCGTACATCCAATAAATCTTTTAACGCCCGTTCTGTGTATTCTGGATCATTTTCTCCCAAAACTGCATTTACCAAGTCGTAATCAATCTTTTCTTCTTGTAGTAAAGTGCGGATGCGTTGTAAGAAAAAATCTTGTAACGCTGCGGTTAATGATGCCTGCTCTTTGTGATATTTCGCTGCAAAGTCTGTGGATATTTGTGCCAATAAATCATCTAAATTTATTGGCAAATTATAAAACCAAGTAATTTTAACTACAGCATTAGCCGCACGGCGCAAGGCGAAGGGATCGGAGGAACCAGAGGGAATTAAACCTAAACCAAAGATACTTACTAAAGTATCTAATCTATCTGCCAAACCGACAATTTGACCTGTGAGTGTTTCGGGAAAATTATCACCGGCTCCTGTTGGCAAATAATGTTGATAAATTGCCTTTGCTACTTCGGCATCTTCGCCACTGGACAAGGCATACTTTTCTCCTATTATCCCTTGCAATTCGGGGAATTCATACACCATTTGAGTAACCAAATCTGCTTTACATAATAAAGCAGCACGTTGGATTTTTTGGCTTTGATTTTGGGCTAATTCTAATTGGGTGCTTATTCGCTCGGCAACTTTGACTACTCTATCTACTTTGGTACGCACCGAACCCAATTCTTCTTGGAAAGTAACTTTTTCTAACTGGGGTAAAAAGCTTTCTAACGGCTTCGTTAAATCAGCTTCGTAGAAAAATCTGCCATCAGCTAATCTGGCACGAATTACCCTTTCATTCCCTACAGCAACAATATCTGATTTCTTGGGATCAGCGTTAGAAATGGTGATGAAATTGGGCAATAATTCTTGCTGATAACTACCTGGTTTGAATACAGGGAAATAACGCTGATGAGTAACCATGACTTCAGTAATTACCTCAGTTGGTAATTCCAAAAATTCTGGTTCAAATTTACCGACAACTGCGGAAGGATGTTCTACAAGGTTAGTTACTTCCTCTAACAAATCGGGGTAAATTACTGTATACCCGCCTAAATTCTCTGCTACTGCCTTTACTTGTTCTTTGATAATATTTGCCCGTTCTTCTGGGTCAACGGTGACATAAGCAGACTTGAGGGCGGTAAGATAATCACTAGCTTGAGCAATTGTCACAGGTTCAGGATGTAAAACCCGATGACCTTGAGAAATGCGATCGCTCTGAATCGTTTTAGAACCATTCACTAATTCTAAAGGCAGCACCGTCTCGTCTAACAAAGCTACCAGCCAACGAATTGGTCGGGAAAACCTCGCATCTCCATTTCCCCAACGCATTAACCGTTTACCTTCTAAACCCCAAATCCATTGGGGAATAAGTTCTGTCAAAATTTCCGCCACAGGACGACCGGGGATTTGTTTTTGTACAAAAACAAATTCTCCTTTGTCAGTGGGGCGGAGAAACAGCGCATCCATTTCTACGCCTTGCTTTTTGGCAAAGCCGATAGCAGCAGCAGTAGGCTGACCATTTTTAAAGGCGGCTTGGGCGGGGGGCCCTTTAATTTCTTCTTCTCGGTCTGGTTGCTGGGATGGTAGACCTTTAATCACTACCGCCAGACGCCGGGGAGTACCGTACACCTGGACACTTTCACCCTTGAGGCTGTTTGCTTCCAAGCTTTGGGGAATGCGCTCCTGCCATTGCACTAAAGCATCACTGAGAAAACTTGCAGGTAGTTCTTCTGTACCAACTTCTAATAGAAACGCAGGCATATAACACTGTTTTCAACTTTGCGTAGCTCAACTTTATCAGTTATTCTCAAGCGATCGCTCGTGATTTTTAGGTAACTACTACCGCAAAGCGGAAGTCAAAAGTCAATCTTGAGCAAGTGTGCCCTTACGATGCCGACTTGTTCAGCAACAGGCTCTCAAAAATCACATATAATTGTATTCTAAACTCTTGTGCCATTTCAATTAAACAGACAACAAGTCACTCCAAAAGCTTGTTAAAATTAGGCAACCTATCGGTATATTATACAGCAATTCTCATTTTGAAATAAATAGAGCATTAACCCCCATTTTGAAATTAAAAATGTAGTACAAAATAACTAGTTTTTTCGGAAGAGGCGTA
>NZ_JBALBZ010000021.1:0-1613 GCF_036919495.1 Nostoc sp. | reverse complement strand
AAAGTAAAAATTCTCTGGAAGTCCCATCTCACCTGACTGGTGCAGCTTTAGCAAGAAGACTAAATGTTTCTCCTAGCACCCTTCGTCATAAGAAAAATGCTCCAAATTTTGGGCAATGGACTTCTCTTCACGACCCAGATGGAATTGCTTGGCATTTTGATGGTGAAAAGTTTATTGAAAAGCCCTCACCCGATATACAGTAAAACCCCTTGAGTACAAAATTACTCCAAGGGGTTAACGATATTCAAACTATTGTTTTCGGCTTACTATCAAACTGGTATTATTCAGATTTAACTGGTACGCGGCAGATTTTTTCACGTAAAGTCTTTAAAACTTCGGGTGTGACTATATACCACCAAGGACTTCTAGGAGTTTCTTGGAATGCCTGAATAATTCCTTTGTCTCGCCAGTAATAGACAGTATGAATTCCAACACCAAGTTTTTCAGCCAGGGCACTGGTAGAATAATAACCTTCTGGACTAACCCCTAAGTGTGCTACTTGTGGGTTACTTAAAGGCTTTTGAATGCCAAACTTCCAACGAATCCAGGCAACACCTTTTTTCGTAAAAGCCCGCCCTTTACCACCCACCAAACCTCGGCGATTCAGTTCATGAGCAATTTCGCTATCAGTTCGACCCACAGCTAATTCTTCAATGAGTTGAATGACTTGGTTGGGTGTTCGGAATTTTTCTGCATTTGTTGGGCGTGTCGCAATCAACTCACTTGTAACTCCTGTATGCCAGAGTATTTGGACACGAGTGGAACGTTCTGGAGCATCAATTGGGGTGATAGCAACTTGTTTTACTAACAACCCTAGTATTTCTTTACGCTCAAGATTCGTAGTAGTACTGGCGTGCCAAAGTGTGGGAATATCGTTGGCTAACTGTAAAATTTGTTGCCGTTGCACCGCTGTTAATTCCAGGCGTTGTACAAGACGTGCTTTTTGGTATGCCTCTTCTAATTCTGCTAGCTGTTGTAGTTTTTCATTCCAGCGCCTTTCTAGTGTACGGGCGACTAAACGATTCTCTGGCTCGGTGGCATCATATTGACGCCCTGCTCTATCAGCTTCGTAACGTGCCCTTTCGAGCCTTAGTTGCCATGTTTTATCTATCTCAAAAGCCTGATTTTCCAACTCTGACAGCACAGCAAGGGAAATGTCGAGTTGTTCAGAGGTGAAAGCTTCAAGTACTTGCTCTGCGACTGCTGTATCAATTGCTGCTCCAGCTACAGTCCAACAAACACCCATGCTACCATCTTGTTTACGAGCTTGGGAACATTCATAAGCCGCTCTACAACCACCTGTACCGTGGTAGCGAGGACTCATCCGACGACCGCATTTACCGCAAATTACTAAACCTTGAAGAAGAGCAAAGCCCTCTCTAGGTGTGCTGGGACATCCATCTGATAAAGAAACGGGGCTATTCTGTCTGAGTCGCTCACAATTAGACAAATATTCAGACCAACTAATATAAGCCTCGTGAGCGTTGTGGATTGTCACTTTCCATTCTTCTTGGGGTAGTTGCTGAATTTTTACTTTCTTTATTTGCCCACCCTCAATGACATTAAAACTGCGTCGTCTACCATACACGTATGTTCCTGTGTAAGTTGGGTTG
>NZ_JBALBZ010000020.1:0-60775 GCF_036919495.1 Nostoc sp. | reverse complement strand
ATCCTGCCAATGTGCCGTCCATACTACAACTTCGCTGTGCCTACCTCAATGGTCAACTTGCTATCTAATGTCTTTGCAAAAATGGGATGCTCCCAGTCGTTGTCCATTGCTCTGGTGGAATTGGACGTACTGGCCATATTTTAGCGGCATGGCTAGTTAGCGTCCGAGGATTATCAAATCAAGCTGCAATAAATGCTGTCAAAAAAACAGGTAGAAATCCTTATGAAGCTGCGTTAGTTGCTGTATTTAGAGGTAGAAATCCCTTGACATTTGTAAAAGAACTTGACATGCTTCTGAATGATTGCCGTCTCGCAGTGAATAAAACATTTTGATGCTATTATCCTGTTTAATCAGTCTATTGATGAGGTAAATTCTATGGCAATGGTTCTAGATAAAGTAGTTCCTTTTGGGAGGTCAATGGATGAATATATAAAAATATTTAATTTAACAAATGCAGATTTAAATAAAAGCATTGTTGGGATCGGGGATGGCCCGGCAAGCTTTAATGCAGAAATGACACGTCAAGGTAAAAGTGTAGTTTCTGTTGATCCACTCTACCAATTTTCTGGCGATGAGATATTGCAAAGATTTAATGAAGTGGTAGATAACATTATTAACCAAGTCAAGGCTACATCGAATAATTGGGTATGGAGCTATCATAAATCTCCAGATGATTTGCGACACAATCGAGTTAAAGTTATTCAAGAATTTCTGTCTGATTATGAAATTGGCAAAAAGAGCAACAGATACACAGTCGGTGAATTGCCAAAATTGGCATTTAATAATCAAGAATTTGATATAGCTCTTTGTTCACATTTATTATTTTTATATTCAGATCATCTCGATTACGATTTTCACTTAAATTCAGTAGGTGAGATGTTGCGTATTGCTAAAGAAGTCAGAATATTTCCCCTCATAACTTTAATGTGGAAAGATTCACAACATTTAGATGAAATAGTAAAATATTACACTTCAAAAGGTTACAAGATAGATATTGAAAAGGTTGAATACGAATTACAGCCTGGTGGAAATAAAATGTTGAAGATAACGAGAGATGTTATATAATTCATACTCATAGAGAATTGGTATAACCATTAGGGTGGAATCTCATAACCATCGGGTATATACGATTATTCTGCAAACATTTCAGTTAAGGTATCTAAAACTGCTTTTTGTTCATCAGAGTCAATCTGACCTAGCTTTTTGACTAATCGAGTTTTGTCAACTGTACGAATTTGATCTAGAACGATTTGCCCATCCTTGCCCTGAAACTGACAAGCAACACGAGTCGGATAAGACTGTCCTTTAGTTGTCATTGGAGCAACAATAACCGTGGCAATATATTTATTCATCTCATCTGGTGAAATTACTACACAAGGTCTTGTCTTCTGAATCTCACTGCCAACCGTTGGGTCGAGGTTAACCAAAAACACATCAAATCGATTGACTACCACTCCCACTCTTGATGCTCCCACTCTGTAGTTACGCCATCATCGAGCAGTGCATCGTCATGTTGCTTTGCCATTCTTGCAAATGCTTCATCCCACCCCTTACGCGATTGAGAGGCAGCACGGACAATTAAGTGACAATCTTGAATTTCAATTTCCACCTCTTCACCAATACCACTTTGTTCCAGCAGAAGTTTAGGAATGCGGATACCTTGAGAATTCCCGATTTTAACGATACGGGTTCTAATTGCTGTTCCCATGAGGATATTTATCCTGAATTGTAATTACATTGTGATTACTAATCAGTATTTTGTCAAGAAGCGCTCAATTTTTCAATAATTTTTAATGCGATCGCTCTGGGCACAACCACTTATGCTGTCACCATTGACCGTACTGAATCAGGGGATGCTGGCTCAAAATGTAACACCATAATTTGCTCTGGGCGTAAACCGACAGATTCATAAGTGCGGCCGGAGCGATCGCTAAATTCAACTTCAAATGCAGCGCCACCTGCTAATAATTCTACGACTGCGCCAACTTGACCACGGTACAGGTTGTATTCAGGCAGATCAACTATCAGTGCTACTACATCCAGCAACTTGATTGTACTTTTAGTCATCTTGTATCACTTCCAGATATTACAGAGGATAGCAGGTTGTTAATCTTGGGACATCAGAACCTTCTTCGATAATCCAACCACTGCGAATGCTCGCACTTCTATCTTGCCATTCCAACGTGAAATCTAGAGTATAGCGTTGTCCAAATTCATCACGCCGTCCCAAGCGAACTTCATGTGTTTTGACTGTTTCCAAAAGAATTTGGCGTAATTTCTCAGCATTATCTGCTGTCATACCTAAGATTGATAAAAATTTATGCCAGAAGTCTATTGACTTCTGGTAAATCTATTGAGAAGCTAATAGTTAGATTTACTAATTAATAGAAGTGCATCAAACTTGTGACAATACTGACGGGAAAAATAAATCGATCGCAACCTCAAGAAGAAGCAAAACCGTTGATTTTGGAAACTCAGGGACTCACGCGCCGTTTTGGGAAGTTAACCGCAGTTAATAACCTGAGCATATCTGTGGAACAGGGGGAAGTGTTTGGACTACTTGGCCCTAATGGCGCAGGGAAAAGTACAGTTATTAAGATGTTGACAACCTTGTTACCTATCAGTGCAGGGAAAGCAACCTTAGCTGGCTATGATGTGGCTCGTGAATCTAATCCTGTGAGACGGGCTATCGGCTATGTACCCCAGGCGCTTTCTGCTGATGGTAGTCTCACGGGTTACGAAAATCTCTTAATCTTTGCCAAGCTGTATGGAATACCTGCTAAAGGACGCGATCGCCGCATCTATGAAATTCTAGAATACATGGGTTTGCAAGATGCGGCGAAACGCTTGGTACGAAACTACTCTGGCGGGATGATCCGCAAGCTGGAAATCGGCATATCAGTTCTACATCAACCCCAAATTTTGTTTCTTGATGAGCCGACTGTCGGACTAGATCCCATCGCTCGAACTCAAGTATGGCAGCTTGTACTACAACTCTGTGCTGATTACGGCACAACTATATTTTTAACAACCCACTTTTTAGAAGAAGCGGATAGCTTATGTAACCGAGTGGCAATTATGCAGCAAGGTGAAGTCGTTACCACAGGTACACCAACCGATTTAAAAGCTTCTTTAGATAACCCAAATGCAACTTTGGATGATGTCTTTATTCACTATACAGGCGACCAGTTAACATCAGGAGTGAACTACCGTGACACAGCAAGAACCAGACGTACTGCTCAACGGTTGGGTTAAAGCACCACCCACTGTCCGAGTAAATTTGATCTCTGCAATTAAAGAGCTAGTAACGAAAACCCTGGCGATCGCAGAATTGGAAATACGTAAACTCCGCCACGATCCCACTGATTTAATAGTTCGGGCTGTACAACCAGCTTTATGGCTGCTGATCTTTGGGCAAGTTTTCTCCCGGACTCGCGCGATTCCAACAGGCAACTTACCCTATTTGGACTTCATTTCTGCTGGCATCTTGGCTCAGAGTATTTTATTTGTGGCAATTTTCAGTGGTGGGATGACGCTAATCTGGGAGCGAGATTTAGGGATTGTCCATAAATTTTTAGCTAGTCCTACACCCCGTGTAGCGATGGTGTTGGGCAAAGGTTTGGCATGTGGGGTACGGTGCTTATCTCAGGTAATATTCATTTACGGATTGTCATTTTTATTAGGTGTCAAACTAAATCTTCATCCCCTAGCTATTCTCCAAGTGCTAGTGATAGTCATGCTGGGGGCGGGTTCCTTTTGTATTTTTTCATTAATTATTGGCTGTTTGGTGAAAAGCCGAGAAAGAATGACGGGTATTGGACAATTGTTAACCATGCCGTTATTTTTTGCTAGCAACGCCATATATCCGATCTCGTTGATGCCCAATTGGTTAAAGTTCATTTCCCATTTAAATCCCTTGACTTATGAGGTTGACGGGTTACGCAGCACCATGCTGTTAAACGGCACTAGCATCTATGGCTTTGGTCTGGATTGTACAATTCTCTTATTCACATTAATAATTTTGGCCATCCTTGGTGGAAAAGTTTATCCACGGGTGGCCATGTAACTAGGAGAACAACAAGCCCATGACCTTGGATAAACCTAATCAAGGTGCAACTTCCGAAGAATGTGCCGCTAGAGTAATGGAGACAGTTCCATTAATGATGCGGTTTATCCGAGCGGATATGCGTGCCCATAGTGCCGCTTTTTTATCTATACCTCAATTGCGATCGCTAGCATTTATCAACCGTAATCCTGGTGCTTCATTGTCTGACTTAGCAGAGCATTTAGGTGTCACCTCTGCCACGGCATCAGCAACCATAGAACGCTTGGTACAACGGGACTTCGTGAAACGGATTGCTCATCCTCAAGAGCGGCGGCGGGTACTGCTGAATTTAACTGAAGATGGAAAACACCATCTTAAGCAATCCCAAGATCAAACTCGCGCTCATATTACTGACTTGCTGAAAGGTCTTTCAGAAGACCAAATTTCCAACATTGAAGAAGGCTTAACTCTACTAAAAAATGTCTTCGAGAAAACAGAACTCAAAGCCCCATAACTTTGAGGTTGCACAACACGATCCCTTTGCAGCCTTTAAGTTTCGAGACTATCGGCTATTTACCATCGGACGGCTAGTGCTGTTCGTGGGGTCGCAAATGCAAACTGTAGCGATTGGCTGGGAACTCTATGAGCGCACTAACTCAGCGATCGCTTTAGGTGGTGTAGGACTGGCGCAAGTCCTACCAATGATTGTTCGTCTATGTTGATGCTGACGCTTGGTGGCGCATTAGATAGTATTAGCGTTGTGATTCGTCATACATTAGTTCAAATCAGAACACCGGATCATTTGCGTGGTCGAGTTGCTGCTATTAATAGCGTGTTTATTAGTGCCTCAAATGAATTAGGCGGCTTTGAGTCCGGCTTGACTGCTGCTTTATTTGGCCCGGTGATTTCCGTTGTGGGTGGTGGAATTGGCACAATTATAGTGGTTATTGCTACGGCAATGATTTGGCCGGGAATTCGCAAGTTAGGGGCTTTGCAGGAGTATAAATAAATTTAAAATGGAAGTATTAGATGATAGAATTATATCCACTACTAAATCTTCCATAAATAATAAAAACCCCACCCTATGCAAAAGCTACAAACTTATAATTGTTATCTCTTGCTAGGATGGAATTTTTGTTTAGTGGAAGTTGCATATCGCTTAATTAAGAGGTAGACAAACCCAGAGTTTTAGGATTATGTCTAACTTAAATTTACCACTTGCAACACTAAGCAGTTGGGCTACCACCAATATTTGGTATACTGCCTCCGCTTGGAATACCAAACTGAGAAGGATTGAAGCTATCAGCCGTTGGAATACCATACTTAGAAAGGTCGAAGCTATCAGCCGTTGGGATGCCAGAGCTACCTAAACTAAAGCTGCCTTCTTTTGGAATACCATACTTATCAAAATCGAAGCTGCCTTCTTTTGGAATGCCATACTTATCAAAATCGAAGCTGCCTTCTTTTGGAATGCCATACTTAGCAGGATCGAAACTGCCTTCTTTGGGAATTCCATACTTATCAAAATCGAAGCTGTCAGCCGTTGGGATGCCAAAAGCGCCTCCAGGTGCGAAAGGATCGCTCAAGTTGCTAGCCTGACCACCACCATTAACGGTATTACCAAAAACAGAATTTGAATCAGATGCCATTAGAGTTTATTCTCCTATTAGGACATAAATTTTGCTTCATTAATAAATATCAAAAAAGCAATATTAAGCTTATTTTGTAGATTTTTAATTGTTTTTTAATTGCTAATATTGAGCTTTTCTGACTGAATTACAAAGTGTTTTTCTGAAATTTGCTGGCTAAAATAAACTGTGATTTACGCTGGTTATGTCAACAAATATAAAAAAAATAACTTATTTTTACAATGAAAAATCTTTAGATGCTTGTACCAAATCTTTAGATGCTTATGTCAAATCTTTAGATACTTTTACTAATACAATTTGCAGGGTAAGATCATTTAAATTGGTATAAATGGGACTTGACAAATGGACATCATGAGTAAAAGGACAGTAATGCTGTTTTAAAAATTTCAAGGAGCAGATTATTCTCATACCTCAAAAATCTCATTAGATCGAAAAGTTTTACCATTTATTGCATTGATTTTAGTTATAGAACAGAATTCGCTAGAATCCTCTTATACTAATTTTCTAAAAAAATACACTTAATCTTTATTAAACGAACCGCAGAAGCAAGCTATGTGCAGAGGGCGCACACATATTACACATTCGCGTAGCGTCTAGTATAGAAGTCGGTTCAATAATTTTCATAGTGGCTACAATTGTTACCCAAAATCAACTTCAAAAGTTGCGTCCAAGCGATCGCACCCATATTATGCTGTCGATTAGGATATAGAAGATTCTGACGAGTGACAAAATAGACTGGAAACAACTCCTAGCAAAGCGTTGCAGGAGTTCTTTTATCCGAAAATTTATTCTTCCAGGATTTTAGAGATTTTTTAACTCGCAGTTATATACAAATGTTCTCAAGTAAGCTATTATTCTCATGATGATTTAATAGTAATTATAGTTAATAAGGTTATCCATGCTTTTTCCCTTCTTGATCATGTTCCGAGAGGGCGTTGAAGCTGCACTTGTCGTTGGGATAATTGCCAGCTATCTTAAGCAAACTGGTCGTACCCATTTGATGAAGTCAGTTTGGATTGGCATCGCACTAGCGACTTTTATTTGTCTAGCTGCTGGGATCATTTTGCAAATAACCAGTCAGGAGTTTCCGCAAAAAGAACAGGAACTATTTGAAGCGATAATTTCCATCGTCGCAGTTGGGGTTCTCACCTGGATGGTTTTTTGGATGCGCCGTGCAGCTCGTTTGATGAAAGGCGAGTTACAGTCTCAAATTGAAACTGCCATTCAGTCGGGGGATAAATGGGGTACAGCACTGGTGGGGATGTCATTCTTTGCAGTGCTGCGGGAAGGTCTGGAAACAGTAGTGTTTCTGCTGGCCACGTTTCAGCAAAATTTGGGAATTCAAGCTCCCGTGGGGGCTTTGTTTGGATATGCAGCCGCACTAGCCGTTGGTGTAGGCATCTATCAGGGTGGTATTCGCATCAACTTGAGGCGATTTTTTAAATGGACAGGAGCCTTCATTATTCTGGTTGCTGCTGGACTCTTAGGAAGTGGGGTGAGAGCTTTCCATGAAGCCGGAGTGTGGAATTTACTGCAAACAGTGGTATTCGATGCTAGTGGGGTACTTCCCAAGAACGGGTTTATCGGTTCACTTTTGGCAGGATTTTTTGGATATAACGATGCCCCAACTGTGAGCGAGGCGATCACCTATTTTGGCTATCTAATTCCTACCATGTCGCTGTTCTTCTTAGGGGATAACGCTAGACAGAAGACTACAGCAAGGCATTCCTAGTAGTCCGCGAAGTCAACAATGCTTGGTTTGTAGTGAGCGCTTGGGCGCTCAAATCAAGGACTAAAGTCCTTACTACGAACTTATTCACCCAATCATTGTTAGTGTGGTGGACTACTAACTACTTCAATAATTAATTTTTAGGAAAATACAACAATGAAAAATGTTTTAAAGTATTCAACAATTATCTGTCTAATTGCCTTGACAGTAGCTGCTTGTGAATCCAACAAATCAAGCGAGACTTCCGTAAATAATTCTCCAGAAGCTAAAGTAGCCAGTGATACTTCTAGCAGCAAGTCTGCGGAAACTGCTTTGGCTGTGACAGATAAAGGTTGCGAACCCAATCAGCTGACAGTAGCATCTGGGCAAAACAGCTTTGTACTTACCAACAAAAGCAGCCAACCTTTGGAGTGGGAGATTTTGTCTGGGGTGAAAGTCGTTGAGGAAAAGGAAAATATTGCTCCTGGCTTTGTTCAAAAACTCAAAACCAATCTAGAACCAGGTGAGTATGATATGGCTTGCGGTTTACGCAGCAATCCCAAAGGGAAACTCACAGTGAAGGCTGGAGTTGGAGATTCTCAAGCCAAAGGGACTGTCGATCAGGGTAAATTAGTAGGTGCGATCGCAGAATACAAAGTCTACGTCACTAAAGAAACTGACCAACTAGTGGCAGATAACAAGACCTTCACCGATGCCGTGATTGCTGGCGACCTTGCTAAGGCTCAGAAACTCTATCCCTCTACCCATGTTCATTGGGAACGTGCAGAACCGATAGCTGAACTGTTCTCCGACCTCGATAAAACGATGGATTCCCGTGCTGATGACTTTGCTAAAAAAGAGGCCGATCCACAATTCACTGGATACCATCGCATAGAGAAAGCTTTATTCCAGGACAAAACTACAAAAGGCATGAAGCCCTTTGCCGAAAAGCTACACAAAGATGGGCTAGAACTACAAAAGCGCATTGCTACCTTGACCATTGAACCGAAAAATATGGTTGGCGGTGCTGCTGACTTAATTGAAGAAGTGGCTGCTACCAAAATTTCTGGAGAAGAAGACCGTTACAGCCATACCGATCTGTGGGACTTCAGCGCTAATGTAGATGGTTCCCAAAAGATTGTGGAGTTATTGCGCCCCGTCATCCAAACAGCCAACCCAGATTTACTGGCGCGTGTAGATACAAATTTCACCAAAGTTAACCAAAAACTTGCTAAATATAAAACCCCTGATGGTGGTTTTGCTACCTACGACAAGGTGAGTGAAACAGACAAGAAAGATATGAAAACAGCGATCGCTGCTCTTTCTGAAGATTTGTCTCAGTTACGCGGCACTCTGGGCGTTAATTAATAGAGATTTGAGTGAAAAAGAATTGTTTTGACGTGGCACTGCTACGTCAAAACAACGGTTGTGGATAACGCATATTTAATTTCACTAAGTCGCCGCGATAGCGTAGCGTTAGCGAGGAACGAGCGTCGGAGTCCACCACCATACATAAAAGTTGGTGGGGGAGGAACGCCGCTCCGGTACTGGGTACTGGGTACTGGGGACTGGAAAAAGTTTTTTAAAATTTGGTGGTGGGTAATGAGCAACCATCATAATTTTAAGGGTTTTACACCCAGACCCCAATCCCTAATCCCCAGTAAAGAGTCCCTTTTACCAGAAGTCTAATTTGTAAACTATGTCTATTACAAAGCAACCAAGTTTACGCATTACTCGCAAGCTAAGGCGTCGTGACTTGCTCATCGGTATGGCAGCAGCCGGTGGAGTAGCAGCTTTGACCAGTTTGGGTTATCGTACTCTTTTAGAAACTACTGAAGACCCATCTGAAGAGGTCGTACCGTTCTTTGGACTTCACCAAGCAGGTATTCTTACCCCTACTCCTGCTTCTGGGTTGATGGTCGCATTTGATACAACTGCTCAAAATAAAGCAGATTTAGTGCGATTGTTCAAAACTTTAACTGATCGGATTCAGTTTCTCATGGCAGGGGGAACACCCAAGTCGCGCGACCCCAAATTTCCACCCAATGATTCGGGGATTCTTGGGCCTGTAGTAGTTCCCAATAACCTGACAATCACTCTAGCTGTGGGTAACTCGTTGTTCGATAACCGTTTTGGACTTGGCAAATTAAAACCCAAACGCTTAGACACTATGCCAGGTTTTCCCAACGATCAGCTTGACCCAGATTTATGTCATGGGGATATACTGTTGCAATTCTGTGCGAATACTGAGGAATCGAATCTCCACGCTTTACGCGACATCGTTAAGAACTTACCTGACTTGATAACTTTGCGTTGGCAAATAGAAGGTTTTCTACCGCCGAATACCCACAAAAAACAAGGCAAATCTACGGTGCGTAACCTGCTTGGTTTTAAAGATGGGACGGCAAATCTAGATGCTAGCGATGAAAAATTGATGAACCGGATTGTCTGGGTACAGCCAAACACTGGCGAACCAGCTTGGACAGTAGGGGGAAGCTATCAAGTGGTGCGAGTGATCCGCAACTTAGTCGAACGCTGGGATCGGACACCACTACAGGAGCAAGAGACAATTATTGGGCGCAATAAGGACTCTGGCTCACCTTTGGGGATGAACCACGAGAAAGATATTCCCAATTATGCCAAAGACCCAAAGGGTCAACAAATCCCTCTAGATGCTCATATCCGCCTTGCTAATCCCCGCAAATCAGAGTTGGGTTTGATTCTGCGGCGTGGTTTCAACTATTCACGCGGGTTTGACAAAGCTGGACATTTAGATATGGGTTTGTTGTTTGTCTGTTTTCAGGCTGATTTAGAAAAGGGCTTTGTGACAGTGCAAAATCGCTTGATTGGGGAACCTTTGGAGGAGTATATTCGCCCCATTGGTGGTGGATATTTCTTCGCCTTACCTGGTGTCAAGGCTGAAGGAAGTTATCTCGGTCAGTCATTACTAGAAACGTAGATTTATTAAGAAAGGCTTCAGCGCAGGAAGCAGAAGGGAATACTGCTTCCTGCGCTGAAGCCTGTGACCAAAGCGAACTTGCGGTCTAAAACCCCGTCGTCTACAGGGCGCTTACAATTAGGCGGGGATTCAGACTCCGCTTAATTGTTCATAAAAACCTTCTACCCTCTGCCTCCTGCCTTCTTCAACTTTAATTTTTAATTTTTTGACGATGGTTAGCAGCTTGTAATAGCAGAGATTCGGCAAAAGCGATCGCATCACTTGCAGATTTACCACCAGCTAACTGTGCTAGTTCTTCCCGGCGAGTATTTAAATTCTCCAAGGTAGTAACTCTAACAACAGTACGCTGTTCGGCGTTGTCATTGTTGGCTTTTTTACCTTTGCCTTGATTGATAGTTTGCTTATCTACGCGGAAATGACGATCGGCCATTGCCGCAACTAAAGGCTGGTGGGTAACACATAAGACTTGGTTGCGTTGACTTAGCTGGTGTAATTTTTCAGCGATCGCTTGGGCGACTCTTCCTGAAACCCCGACATCAATTTCATCAAAAACCATTGTCCCAGCCACATCAACCTGAGAAAAACAAGCTTTCAGCGCTAGTAAAAAGCGGCTCATTTCCCCGCCAGAGGCAACTTCCGTTAAAGGTTGCAGTGGTTCTCCAGGGTTGGAACTAAATGTAAAAGTAATTTTATCTGCTCCGGTGGCAGTTGGGAAAGCTGGTAATATTTCAACTAAAAATTTCACCTTTTCCATCGCTAAGGGCTTGAGTTCAGCTATCAAACGTGACTCTAAATTAGCAGCCGCCTTACCCCGTAGTTGAGTTAACTGATTACTTGCTTGGGTGAGTTTTTCAAAACACAGCTTTTCTTGCTGTTCTAACTTTTCGATAGATTGTTCGCTGTCATTAAGTTGGGCTAATTCCCCTTGGATACGCTGGTAATAAGCGATCGCTTCTGTAAGTGTCGGCCCATACTTGCGGCAAATTTGCTTTAATTCCTGAATTCTTTCTTCCACCTCTGACAATCGGTGCGGATCTGCTTCTAATCCATCCCCATAAGCATTAATCTGTCTTCCTACTTCCATTACCGCAGCTTGCGCGTCCCGCACCAATTCTAATAGGGGTTGCAATTGCGTATCATATTCCACCATGTCATTTAATATTGCCTCACTGTCTCCCAATAAATCACCTGCGGCGGGAGTTTCATTGTCGTTTTGATACAAAGCCTGATAAACCTTGTAACTCATTTGTTGCAAATCGACGACATGATTTAGGCGTTCCCGTTCTTGTCCCAACTGTTCCAATTCATCAGGTTCGCACAGATTGGCTGCTCCCAATTCTTGCACTTGATAAGTGAGCAAGTCGAGTTGTTGCAACCGTTCCCGTTCTGATGTGCGGCGTTTTTCTAGTGCTAAATTAGCCTGTTGGTAAGCACTGAAGCTAGTGGCAACTTTATGACGCTGCTGCATTAGAGAATCACCGCCATATAAATCCAACCAGTCGCGGACTTGGGCAGATTGTCCCACCTGTACAGTTTGACCTTGGGCGGTGATTTCCACCAAGCGATCGCGCATTCCTCCCATAATCTGCCGATTGACCAACACGCCATTTACCCGCGATCGACTGCGGATATTACTAGCAGTAGCTGTGATTTCTCGGCTAATCACTACGGAATTTTCATCAAGCAAATCTATTTCTTGTTCAGTTAACCAAGCGGCTAGGGGGGCGTTTGAGGTGAATGTCGCTTCTACCAATGCCCGACTTGTTCCCGTGCGAATAACTCGACTAGAGACTTTACCGCCTAAAGCGGCATCAATGGCATCTAAGATAATCGATTTTCCAGCGCCGGTTTCACCTGTTAACACATTTAGTCCCGCGCCAAATTCCAATTCCAGTTGGTCAATTAGGGCAAAGTTTTCAATTCGCAGGCAAAGCAACATCAAGCCAAATTCTCCATGAGGGCAGATGCCGGATACTTCCAACTTACAGGATAATAAGTCTAATCTTTGAGCAACTAGCAATACCTAATACTATTGAACTAGTATGCCCGTTTAAGTGTAGCAAACCACTGGGTACTGGCGACTGGGTAGGGAAAAGAATTTTTTAATCCTAATGCCCAATGCCTAATGGCCTATGTCCAATCCATCAACATATTGTTACAATACTTAATGTGATCGTTCTGACTGGTGGCCATTCTTCATGATTGTTAAGACACTTCCCCCTAGTTCCCGACCGATTCAGGAGGACAGTAGCAACGGCACAAATAGCCGAGGCGAACTGGACGTTATTGATATAGTGCCAGAAGATGGTACACCAAGATTAGTTGTTCGCTCACCAAGGCTCTTAGCAGCCCAAAAGGTAAGGACAACAGCCCAACCTGAGACGCTTTACGATCCTGTAGGCATAGCGGCACATTACCAAAACAGAAAAGTGCAAGTTATACGGCGGATTTTCGCCGTGTTAGGGCCGACTCTATCCTTTGTTTTTGGGTTGTGGTCGGATAGTAAACGGGGAATTGTCGTCAAAAACGATCGCCGCCGAGCTACTCAATTACGAGTATTGCTGACTAAACTGGGGCCCGCTTATATCAAAATTGGACAAGCTTTATCCACCAGACCGGATCTGGTTCCTCCGGTATATTTAGAAGAATTAACTAAACTACAAGACCAATTACCGCCTTTTCCCAACGAAATTGCTTACCAGTTTATTAAAGAAGAATTAGGCGCACCTCCAGAAGAGGTTTACGCTGAACTCTCGGCCCAACCAATTGCTGCGGCTTCATTGGGGCAAGTGTATAAAGGTAAGCTCAAAACTGGTGAAGAAGTTGCTGTTAAAGTTCAACGCCCCGACTTAAGAGAGGGGATTACCATTGACTTGTATATCTTGCGTAACCTCGCCGCTTGGGTGCAGAAAAAGGTCAAACGGGTAAGAAGTGACTTAGTTGGGATTCTCGATGAATTAGGCGATCGCATTTTTGAAGAGATGGATTACATCCATGAAGGCGAAAATGCCGAGCGATTTTTCGAGTTATACGGTCATATAAAAGACGTATATGTACCGAAAATTTACTGGGAATATACCAATCGCCGCGTCTTGACGATGGAGTGGATTAACGGTACTAAATTAACCCAGACAGAAGAAATTAGCGCCCAAGGTATAGATGCTCGTTATCTAATTGAAGTGGGTGTGCAGTGTTCCCTGCGCCAGTTGCTAGAACATGGATTTTTCCATGCAGATCCCCACCCTGGTAATTTGTTAGCAACAACCGATGGTAAGTTAGCTTATCTCGACTTTGGGATGATGAGCGAGATTAAACCACCACAGCGTTATGGTTTGATTGAAGCGATCGTCCACGTCGTCAACCGCGATTTTGAAGGATTAGCAAAAGATTACGTTAAATTAGATTTTTTATCACCAGAAACCGATTTAACACCAATTATCCCAGCTTTTGCAAGAGTCTTTGCTGATGCCCAAGGAGCCAGCGTTGCCGAACTTAACATTAAAAGCATCACTGATGAACTATCGGCTTTGATGTATGAGTATCCTTTCCGTGTACCGCCTTACTACGCCTTAATTATTCGCTCCCTGGTGACACTTGAAGGTATTGCAATATATATAGATCCTAACTTTAAAGTCCTCAGCGAAGCTTATCCCTACGTTTCTAAACGCCTGTTAACCGATCCAGCTCCGCAATTAAGAGCATCATTGCAAGATTTGCTATTTAAAGATGGTAGATTTCGCTGGAACCGCTTAGAAAACTTGTTAAAAAATGCGCGTAATAGTCAAGACTACGACTTTAATTTAGTGCTGAATCAGGGGATAGAATTTCTAGCATCTGAACGCGGTGCTTTTATTCGTGACAAGCTAGTAGATGAATCTGTTAACGGACTCGATGCTTTAGGTAAAAATGTTTTGCATAACTTCACCTATTTGCTGCGGGAACGTGTAGGGTTGACAGCAGTTAATGAAACTCCGGCGGCGACAGTTGAGCAACAACAAACCTTGGAGCATATCAAACGTATATTAGGTATTCTCCGAGAAACACGAGGCTTTGATCCGATGGAATTTGCGCCCAAAATTGCCCAGTTATTGGTAAATTCAGATGTACAGCGTTTGGGTCAACAAATTGCCAACCGCTTTACGCAAAAGGCTGTAGCCAGATTAATTCGGCAATTATTGGCATCGTAGTCAGAGTTAGGAGTTTTATTAAGTATGCACTCAGCACAACTGAAGCTACCTAAGGGAAACTTCTCTGACCACGTTGAGGAAGTTAGACAAGATTTTCGATTGATTATCTCGTCGCCAAGCGATCGCTATTTTAAATACAGGTAATTGTCCCTGTATTTTTCGATAAACAACTCCTGTGCGTTGAAGATTCATCACATTCGCAGGTAGTAATGCTACCCCAATTTCACCTGCAACTAAACCCAGAATTGTTGTCATCCAGGCGGCTTCCTGTACCACCTTGGGGTGAAATCCTGCTGACAAACAAGCCATACGAATTAGTGTATGTAATGCTGGTACTCTCTCATAGCAAGGAAGTACGAATGGTTCAGCCCTAAAGTCTTGAAGTTGAACTTGTGGATAATGGGTTAGAGGATGTTCTTTGGGAAGTACCATCACCAGAGGCTGTTGGTTGACAACTTCGTAGGTGAGAAAATGGCGATCGTCTACGTCTTGGAGATTGTAAAAATTTTCAAAATCCACATCTAGTGTGCGATCTTGAAGTTTTTGGCGACTATCTTCATACAAAAGCTCTTGTAATACTAAATCTACATTCGGGTATTTCTGGCGAAAAACGCGTAGGATATTTGGCAGCAAGCTGTTAGAAATTGAAGTATTAATGCCGACAATTAAGCGTCCAATCTCGCCCTGACTTGCTTGTTTTGCAGATATATGAATTCGCTCGACTTGTTCGAGAAGGTGTTGTGCTTCTTGGAGAAAAACCTTACCGTATGCTGTGAGTTCCAAGCGAGGCTTACGCACAAACAGTTCTACTCCTAATTCTTCTTCTAGTTGTTTAATTTGCCTGCTGAGATGCGACTGAGGAATATGCAGTTTTTCTGCGGCACGACTTACATTGATATCTTTTTGTCCAGCGTCATTCTTGAGGGTAGCTAAAAAAACAAAACGGGCTAAACGTTCCAGATTCATCATAGAACAGATTTACTATATGTATTTACATATAGTACAATGTCTAATTTGAGCATTGAGTTATAGTCTGTGATCTCCTAAGATTCGTTATATCAATCATTAGGAACTAGAGACTTGATTACAAATCCAATACCTCCAATTCAACGAGTTTTGCTTGTTGGAGGAACTCATGGGAATGAGTTCACTGGTGCTTATATCATCAAAAAACTTGATCGGCATCCTAATCTGGTGCGTCGCGCAAACTTTGAAACTGTAACTTTGCTGGCAAATCCGAAAGCATTTGCAGCAGTGCGTCGATATATTGAGCAAGACCTCAACCGTTCTTTTCGACAAGTGGAGCTGCAAGATTTGACGCGCTCTAGTTACGAAGATATTCGAGCTAGAGAAATCAATAATTTATTTGGTGCAAATGGTAAAACTCCAGTTGATGTGATTGTAGATATCCATAGTACTACTGCAAATATGGGTTTAACTGTAATTACCAATGAGCATCCTTTCAACTTGCAATTAGTTGCTTATCTTCAGAGCGTAAATCCCTTAGTAAAAGTTTATATTATCCCAAATTCGAAAGAATCTTCTAGTTTGCCATCGATTTGCGAATTAGGCTGCACGATTGAGGTAGGAGCAGTACCTCAAGGGGTTTTGCAAGCCGATCTCTTTCAGGAAACTGAAGCGTTGATTGACACAGCTTTGAATTATTTCGAGCAATATAATCGGGGAGAAATTCTATTATTCGATAACAAACTAACCTTTTATCGGCATAGTGGAACAATTGATTATCCCAGAAATGAGTCTGGTGATATTCAAGCAATGATTCATCCCCAACTTCAGTTTAAAGATTATCAACCACTTACTCCCGGCGCTCCGATATTTTTAACATTTGAAGGGAAAGCGATCGCCTATGAAGGAACCTCAACAATCTATCCGGTTTTTATTAACGAAGCGGCTTACTACGAGAAGGGAATTGCCATGTGCATAACTCAGCAGCACCAAGTAATAGTTTAAAACAATGATTCTAAAGAGAAATTATGCCTAATAATGGATCTGGTTGTCTTGGTTGTTTAGGTGCTTTGGTCTTCTAGACTTTCATTGGCTCAATGTTCTTTGGCGGAGGAGTTTTAATGAGGGTTGGTAGCTTTGGTTTTGTGCTAGGTAAAAATCCAATTGATCAAAAACAAATTATCAATAATTACTTAACTGATTTGGAGTCCAGTAAGAAACTCGCTGAGGAAGCTGTGCAAAAATTTCATACCTAACTAGGACAAGGTAAATGTCAAGATATTTATGACCAAGCAAATGAGATTGGCATCCTAGTAAAAGTTATGAGTTAAAAACTTTCTTTAACTCATAACTCATTCATTCTAGCAACTATATAACCCAACTCTTCCAGCTTTTCTAAGACCTTAGTTGCACTTTGGGGAACACTTTCTTCATTCGTTTTGCATTCGACTTCTGGACGGAGTGGTATTTCATAAGGATCATCAATACCAGTGAAGTGCTTAATCTCGCCGGATCTTGCTTTTTTATATAACCCTTTTACGTCTCGTTGTTCACAAACTTCTAATGATGCATTGACGTAAACTTCAATGAAAGATGGAATACTTTGGCGCACTTCTTCCCGAATTTCACGGTATGGTGAAATGGCTGAAACCAATACAATTACATTATTTCTGGTAAGAAGATGAGCCACAAAGCCAATGCGCCGAATATTCTCTTCTCGATCCTCTTTACTGAAACCCAATCCTTTGCATAGGTTTTGACGTACCGCATCGCCATCTAAAACTTCAACTCTGTATCCTTGTATCCGCAGTTTCTTCTCCACGAATTTACAGATAGTAGTTTTACCTGCACCACTTAGACCAGTAAACCATACTGTCACGCCATACTCTTGTTCTCTCATCTTACCTCCACCGTACACTTCAAATGGCAGACCAAAAAAATGCTTTTTTGGCTAATTTTAGGTCAATAAATACACATTGGAGGGTGTTGTGGCTTTATGGGCAATACAATTGCAAACTTTTAACTTTCCTCTTGAGGATAACCATTTTTCTCGCGTTTGAGGCTTTCTTCCAAGGCTTGAATTTGTTCACGACGAGCTTCCAATTCTAAAGAACGCCGCGCTAAGTCTTGGTTTTGCAACGTCAGGGATTGTCGCCAATGTTCTGCTCGCTCGGCTTCGTGGTGCAAAAATTCCGGAGTAATGCCTATGGTGAGGTAGCTTTGTACCAGATGGAGTACCCAGTTGGTGGCATCTTCTAGTCTTTCAATATCGCCTGTAGGGGAAAGTTCTACTAAAACAAGCAAGTTTTCACTCATAATTTTTCCCTTCCCTAGGAGAATGAAAGCCTCTTCTGGAATTATCGCCCACAAGTTATCAGCTTCTTGGCGCGCCAACAAGCGTAACTGGTGCTGGTCTAAAAAATCGTTTTTACGCACCTGGGCTAGATATAGCATGAGAGTCGCTTTGCTCCAATTCAAAATTCAAAATCACGGAAGTTTTTATCTAAGGAAGGCTTAGTTGGGACTTCTCTGGAGTAACGGAAACGTCTCCGGCTTTGCTCAAAATTCAAAATTTGAAATAAATTTAATTGGTAATGGGTAATTGAGAATTAATGATCCCATTACCCATTACGGTTATCCTAAGCCACGCAGGCGATCGCTACGACAATCCCTTCAGACGCTCGCGCAAAATTTCAGCTTGCTTCTGTGCTTCTGCTAAGGCTTCACGCGCTCCCTGTACCACGTCAGCCCTAGCTCTATCTACGAAACTAGGATTGTTTAATCTGGTACTCAGGGATTGAACTTCGGCATCAGCTTTACTCAAGCTTTTTTCTAGCTTGGCACGTACAGCTTCAATATCTACCACACCGCTTAGAGGAATTAGCACCTGTATTGTACCAATTACACCTGCAATCGCATTTTCTGCTTCTTGTGGTTGTTCTAATTCTCTCTGCGGGAAAAATCTGCTCCATAACCTAAGTCTTGCTTGAGCAGTGAGTAAATTTTGGCTAACAAACCACGCTGTGTAAACAAAACCAACTAGTTCAAAGAAAGTTCCGACGAGGGGAATGTCATCAATGGCATTTCCCGCAGCTAAACCTAATCTACCAAAGACAATAGCCACAATAATTAAGCCAATTGTCTTCAAACCCCTCTGAGGTTTTTTAACTGCAACAGTTTGCTTTTCTTGCTTGTCGGTAATAGTTAAAGTCTCAACCTTCGCCAAATCTTTAATGTAATCTTGTCCAGAAGTAAGAATTTCCCGCTCCTTCTCACTTTCAGTTTGCAAATTCGCTGTCACTTTTACCCCTGGCTTAATATCCGCCTCAGCCCGCAAATTGCGAATTGTGCGGATAGTAGCAATCAGCAATTCAAACTGTTCTTCTAAAGCTGAATCAATTAAGTTTGCATCTACCTGGGGATAGATTTGTAACGGTAAAGTTTGCGGGGAATCTATCGGTTGTTGGGTGAGAGTTTGCCAAATTTCTTCGGTAATATGAGGCATCAACGGATGAAGCAGTTTTAAAATTCCTTCCAATATGTAGCCGAGAGTTTGCTGTGCTACCCGCCGCGATGCTGTAGAGGCATCTGCTTGCAATCTGGATTTCACCAGTTCAATATACTGATCGCAGAAATCACCCCAGATGAATTCGTAGAGTCCTTTTGCTGCTTCCCCTAAACCGTAATTATCGATGTAATTGGTGGTTTGTTTGATAACTTGATGATACCGCGAGATGATCCAGCGATCGCTCAATTCGGTAGCTACTGGATTTCCCAATTGTTGCGGTGTTTGTCCATCCAAATTCATCATCACAAACCGGGCAGCGTTCCACAACTTATTTGCAAAGTTGCGCGATGCCTCAACAGATGCGGATTCATCCTTTTTGCGATCGTATTCTAAGCGGATATCTTGACCAGCCCCCGCAACTTCCCTAATTAGGGTATAGCGAAGGGCATCAGTACCATATTTGTCAATTAATAACAACGGGTCAATACCATTACCTTTGCTCTTAGACATCTTCTGGCCTTTTTCATCCAGCACCAAGCCATGAATATAAACCGTTTGGAAAGGCATTTGCTGCGTAAAATGCCCAGCCATCATGGTCATTCTGGCTACCCAGAAAAAGATGATATCAAAGCCGGTCACCAAAGTAGTAGTTGGGTAGTAAGTCGCTAAATCTTGAGTTTGTTCTGGCCAGCCCAAAGTTGAAAATGGCCAGAGTCCAGAAGAAAACCAAGTATCTAGCACATCTGGGTCTTGTTCTAACTTGACATTTTCGCCAAATTGTGATTTAGCTTTCTCCCAAGCTTCGGTTTCCGATTTCGCCACCACAAAGGGCGTATTATCGGTAATTTGTCCACCCGTTTCACTGACAGCGTACCAAGCCGGAATTTGGTGTCCCCACCATAATTGGCGAGAGATACACCAATCTTCGAGTTTTACTAGCCAATCACGATAGACCTTAGTCCAGCGTTGGGGGACAAACTCTGGGGAAGTTTGCTGGTCGAGGAATTCGAGAGTGTTGTCAGCGAGGGGGCGAATTTTGACGAACCACTGAGTCGAGAGGAGAGGTTCAATAGGTACTTTACCGCGATCGCTGTAGGGAACGGTATGCTTATAATCTTCTATCTTCACCAAAAAGCCATCTGCTTCTAAGCGAGAAACCACATTTTTTCTAGCAACAAAGCGGTCTTGTCCTTGAAACTCCCCAGCATTAGCGTTGAGAGTACCGTCTTTGTTCATAATGTTGATTAACGGCAGATTGTGACGCTTACCCATGTCAAAATCGTTGGGGTCATGGGCGGGAGTTACCTTTACGCAGCCTGTGCCGAAAGTCGGGTCAACGAATTCATCGCCAATGATGGGAATTTCTCGTTGTAGAATTGGCAGAGTTAGAGTTTTGCCAATGAGATGTTTGTAGCGATCGTCATTGGGATTAACTGCTACAGCCGTATCACCCAGCATCGTTTCTGGTCGAGTTGTCGCCACCTCTACAAAACCAGAACCATCGGTGAGGGGATAGCGGAAGTGCCAGAGATTTCCATTCACCTCTTGATTTTCCACTTCCACGTCAGATACAGCCGACTGAGAAGCGGGACACCAGTTAACTAAATATTCACCACGATAAATTAAGCCTTCTTCGTAGAGGCGAGTAAATGCCTCGACAACAGCTTTAGATAAACCCTCATCCAGAGTAAACCTTTCGCGTGACCAGTCCACTGAGACACCCAAGCGTCGTAGCTGATTCAGAATCGTTCCCTCAGACTCCGCCTTCCATTGCCAAGCGCGTTCTAGGAATTTTTCGCGCCCCAATTCGTAGCGAGTCTTACCCTCTTTTTTGAGTTGCTTTTCCAGCATACTATGCACGGCAATGCTGGCGTGGTCAGTTCCGGGTAGCCATAGGGTATTGCGTCCCTGCATCCGGTGGTAGCGCACGAGGGTATCAATTAAGGCACTTTCAAAGGCGTGACCCATGTGTAAGCTGCCGGTGACATTTGGGGGGGGAATGACGATGCAGTAGGATTCACCGCCTTTGTTGGGGTCAGCTTTGTAAACTTGGTTGTCTTCCCAGAATTTTTGCCACTTGGCTTCGGTGGAAAAGGGGTCGTAGAGACTGGGGAGATTGGGAATGGTTGCGGTCATGCTGGGCAAACTAAGGAAGGACTTTTATAAATTTTGCCATAGGGTTGGAGAGGGATTGATGGAAACGAACCGCAGAGGCGCAGAGAACGCGGAGGGAAGAGAGTTAGGAGAGGAGATGAATCGGCTTACGGGTGAGGTGATTGGGGCGGCGATTGAGGTGCATAGGGTGTTGGGGCCAGGGTTTTTGGAGGAGGTGTATAAGGAGGCGCTAATTATAGAATTTTTCAGGTGCGGGATACCCCATTTGGTTGAGAAGTCGGTAACAGTAAATTACAAAGGACATGAAGTAGGCAAGGGGAGATTAGATTTTCTGGTTGCCAATTGTTTAATTGTGAAATTAAAAGCTGTCCAAAATTTAGCCCCAATCCACGAAGCTCAAGTCCTCTCATACCTTAAAATGACTAATTACCCCTTAGCCCTTCTCATCAACTTTAACGTCCCCCTCCTCAAAGACGGCATCAAACGCATCATCCTCTCTTAATCTCTCTCTGCGCCCTCTGCGCCTCTGCGGTTCGTTCCCCAAACCCATGAAACACCAAACAACCTCCCCTTGGACATTCATCCCCACCCTATATTTCACCTCCGGCATACCTTACATCATCATCAACACAGTTTCCGTAATCTTTTACAAAAAACTCGAAATAGACAACACTCAAATCACCCTGTGGACAAGTTTCCTCTATCTACCTTGGGTCATCAAAATGTTTTGGGCCCCAATTGTCGATACTTACTCTACCAAACGCAAATGGATAATTTACACCCAATTTGCCATGTTCTGCTGCTTGGGTTTGATAGCCATCTCCTTACAACTACCAAATTTCTTTTTCATCTCCCTCGCAACATTAACAATAGGAGCATTTATTTCTGCAACTTATGACATTGCCACAGATGGCTTCTATCTCCTCGCTTTATCTCCAGAACAACAAGCCTTCTTTGTCGGCATTCGTTCACTTTCTTATAGACTTGCTGTTATCTTCGGTTCAGGAATATTAGTAGTCTTAGCAGGTCAGCTTGAAGTATCTCTCAATAATATTCCTTTAAGCTGGACTATAGCTATTGGCTTCTCAGCTTTAATTTTAGCAATTTTTTTTATTTCTCATCGCCTATTTTTACCCTTACCTGAATCAGATAATAAACAAAAGCTACAGGCTACAGAAAGAATCCCCTTTTGGTCTATCATTAGCTCATATTTTGCTCAAGTTAAAATTATAAGTATTTTAGCATTTATCTTGCTGTACAGACTTGGCGAAGCAATGCTTGTCAAGATAGCCTCTTTATTTTTATTGGACAAACCAGAAGTAGGCGGTTTAGGACTATCAACGTCAGATGTCGGATTGGTCTACGGTACATTTGGGGTAATATCCCTAATCTGTGGAGGAATTTTAGGAGGCTTACTAATTTCTAAATATGGATTAAAAAAATGTCTCTTCCCTATGGCTTTAGCTTTGAATTTACCTGATGTATTTTATGTGTATATGGCTTATACGAAACCTTCACTAACATTAGTATATCCCTTGGTTTCCTTAGAGCAATTTGGCTATGGTTTTGGATTTACAGCTTTTAGTGTTTATTTAATGTATATTTGCCAAGGTGAATATAAAACTTCTCATTTTGCTATCTCTACTGGCATTATGGCTTTAGGAATGATGTTACCCGGATTAGTTAGCGGTTATTTGCAAAAAGCACTTGGTTATCCATTATTTTTTGTCTTGGTCTGTTTGCTCACGATTCCTGGGATGATTGCTCTATTTTTCATTCCTTTAAAAGAAGAAACGAAAGGTATAAATAATTAACATTATTACAAATCTATAGCAATCCTAAATGAGTTATGAAAAATAGGATTTTAATCGAACCACAGAGGCGCAGAGAACACAGAGAGATAAGAAATGGAGATTTTAATAGATGATTTAGGACTGCTATATGACTTATGTTTTAGGAATAGATGGCGGCGGTAGCAAAACTGTTTGTGTCTTGATGGATGATTTGCATCTAGTGCTAGGTCGTGCTGAAGCAGGCCCAGCTAATTATCAGAGTATAGGTATCGAAGCAACTTTACAATCTATTCAATCTGCAATTAAAAATGCGGTTGAGGCAGCAATAATTACAAATTCTGTGAATATTGACGCGATATGTTTGGGTTTAGCAGGTGTAGGTCGTGCAACAGATATCGAAGTAGTAAAAGGTTTCTTTAAAGAGTTACAGAATAATAAATTGCCTATTAATTGGGCATTACAACCAGCGAATATTGTAATTTGTAACGATGCTTTAATTGCTTTAGTTGGTGGAATTGGTCAGCCTATAGGAATTGTGGTTGCAGTCGGCACTGGTTCGATAGTTTTTGGGCGAAATCATCAGGGATATACTAAGCGAGTCGGCGGCTGGGGTTATATTTTAGGAGATGAAGGTAGCGCTTATAAAATTGCGATCGCAGGCATGAATGCAGCATTAAAATCTTATGATGGACGGGAAATATCAACGAGTTTGCTAGAGGGTTTCAAACAGCATCTTGATTTAGAGAGTATAGAAGATTTAATAGAAGTCGTATATCGCCGAGAATGGGGAGTTAAACAGATAGCTGCTTTAGCACCAATTGTAGATTTTGCAGCCGCATCAGGTGATATAGTAGCGAATATCATAATTGATGATGCTGTAAAAGAGTTAGTAAAAGCTACATCTACAGTAATTGATGCAATTTTTAGTGCTGACTCAGTTTTAGAAATAGTCACAACGGGAAGTGTCTGGCGCGGTAGATGCAAGATCCATGAAAGATTTACAGCATCTCTTGTTAAGAAGTTTCCTAATGTAAAGGTGATTTTTCCGAGGTATGAACCTGCTTATGGTGCTGGTTTGTTAGCGTTGCAGACAACTCAAAATTGACGCGAAGAAAGCAATAATATAAGTTTTCAGTCTGCAAATATCCGCCCCAAGAAAGTTACTATTTCAGACCAAGCTGCGGTGGTAGCACTAGAATCATAACGATAACCGTCATCGCGCATGAATGTATGTTCTGCTTCATACGAGAAAACTTGGTGAGGGATGTTAGCATTCTCAATTGCTTTTATTATAGTTTGGCGATCGCTCTCTGGTATATGAGGGTCAAGAGTACCGAACACCATTAGCATCTCGCCTTTGATTTCACTTACCCTGTGGATTGTATCGGCTACCTCTTTACCCAGTTTACCACTGGGAATCCCAGTCGGGTAACAGCAAACACAAGCCCGAATTTCGCTTTGAAATGCTGCGCGGAAGGCTAAATGTCCACCTATACAAAAGCCGAGAGTGCCTATTTGATTTGGAGAAACCGCACTCTCTGTTTTCAGAAATTCAATCACAGCAAGGCAATCGGCATCATAATCAGCTACGGAGGTTCGACGCGCATCGTCATTACCGCGCATCCTTCCCAGATCGTCTGGCTCAATTACTAAACCAACTGGCTCTATTCGGTGAAAAATTTCTGGGGCTGCTACTACATAGCCGTATCCTGCTAAGTAGTTAGCTAGACGAATCATTGCATCACCTAACTGATAAATATCACTGTAGAACACAATACCAGGGTATTTTCCTGCTGCTTTGGGAGCCGCTACATAAACACGCATTAAGCTGCCATCTACTCTTAATTCAACATTGCGCTTAGTGATTTGCACTTTTTTGTCTCCGTGTTCCGCTTGCTGTCATTAGCTTCTACACTGTAGCGCCGCAGCATCCGGTTACTTTCAACCCACAATTTGGCGTTCTTTTCCCAGTGAAAGTTTGTTGCGATCGCCTTAATACACCTGTTACCTTAGCGACGGTAAGCTAGTTAGAACTCACACCAATAATTAGTAAAGGGGACAGATGACATTCGCTTGCTGCGAATCACCCATCCCCGAATAGCTGCCCAGATCGTGAACCTGGAATCTATAGTCCGGTATCTAATCATCCCAGTATCGGCCGAGATATGTAGATTGTCACTGGGATAGATACTGATTTAAGAAATACCTACGAAAAGATTGTTACATAATTACTCTTGTTCACCCTTAATTCCGCCTCCCATCGCCAACAGCGCCGTTCCGTAAGCTGCTTCTGTGTACACTGACTCCACTACAGGAACCTGCAAATGACGCGCCCTAATCGCAGTCCAAGTATCATTGGCCGCACCACCGCCAGCAGTATAAACACAACTCAACTTGTCTGCGCCCATTTGTTGTAATAATTCATACCCTCGCGCTTCTATGCGGGCAATGCTTTCTAATAACCCATGCAAAAATTCCACTGGGTTATCTGGGCGTGGTGACAATCGTGGGGGTAAATTGGGATCGTTAATCGGAAAGCGATCGCCTGCCTTCAATAACGGATAATAATCTAAATCGCTGGCTTTTGATGGATCAATCTCCCGACTAAGGCTTTCTAACTCAGCGTTTGTGAAAAATTGCTTTAGTACTGCACCTCCAGTATTAGAAGCACCACCAGTCAGCCACAAATCCCCCAACCGATGGCTGTAAATTCCATATCTGGCATCTTCTTGCCGGGTACGACTTAACAACTTTAGTACCAAAGTTGAACCAAGGGAAGTCACAGCTTCACCAGGTAATTTTGCGCCACTGGCGATAAAAGCAGCAATACTATCAGTTGTACCTGCACACACCAGACAATCACGGCGAAAACCGAACTTATCCGCAATTTCAGGACGTAATTGAGCTATGGGAGTACCAGGAGTTAAAACTTTGGGTAGCTGAATCGATATTTGCAACTTTTCTAGCCATTCTGGGTATTTCAACTCTTCCACGTCATAACCCAGCTTTAAAGCATTATGGTAATCGCTAATCCCCAACTGTCCATGTAGGAGAAACGCCAGCCAATCTGCTTGATGCAGGAAATATCTAGCTTCACTAAAAGAGGGTTGTTGCCTCATCCACAAAAGTTTAGCGAGGCTGGAGGTGGCACTCAATACAGTATGATTGGGGGGTGCGATACTCCTCAAATGCTCTAGCACCAATGATCCCCGCGCATCGTTGTACAGCAATGGTGCATCTGTTGGATTGCCAGCAGCATTGACCAGTAAGACGGTGGAAGAAGTACCATTAATTGCGATCGCTTTAATTTCTCGCCGCAATTGGTTAGGTATTTGTTCCACCAGCATAAACAAAGCCTCCTGCCAAATTTTGGGCGTAATGGCGGCTGGTGAGTCCTGGAAGGGATATCGCACCTGTGCCTGGATGCTAGCTTCCTCATCAACCACCATACCGCGTGCGCCAGAGGTGCCAAAGTCGATACCCAAATACAAATCCATAGTTTTATGAATTTTTTTAATAAAGAATCACTAAGGACTACTGATTAATAACTGCTTTTGTTGCATCTTGTAACAAGATATTCCCCAATCTTGGCAAAACAAGGAAAAGTAGTAAACGAACTGTTCAAAATCAATTCAGGTTAGGAGGTTTTCAGCCATGCCTATCTTAGATACTCTGTACATCGCTCAGATATCTTCCATCTCAGATACTCAAGTCTACATCGCTCTAGTTGTGGCCTTGATCCCCGGAGTTCTAGCTTGGCGATTAGCCACAGAACTTTACAAATAAGGCTCCGATGTGACACAGTTAAAAAGCTAATAATCCTGGCAGTACGGGGTGCAATTTCCAGAATTCATGGTGTAAAGCCATAAATATCTAGAAACCTTGCACTTACGTAAGCCAGGTTATTTTTTAACTGGTACAACACTTGTAGCTATTTCAAAAAAATGAAGTAATATGACAGCTAAATCAGCAGTAATTAGCGCCAGAGAGCTTTTACAGTGCTTCCCTTCACTCAGCGAGGTTATTTTTTAGCATCATGAACGCGATTCAACCCTCCAGACCACCGTTACAACCTATACAAAAACGCCGGGTCACTCCTCGACCAAAGCGGCATCTTCGCCAACGTTCTTACCAGGTGATGGCACTGGAAAGCACAGCCAAAATAGCGGTTAATGTTGTGATTACAGCCGTTGCAGCATCAGCCTTATCACAACTTTTGCCTTATCATTGGTCACAGCAAGAAAAGTTGCGCGAAATTAGTACTGAAGTCAAGCTGATGGAAGGACATGTCGATGGTTTACAGGTGCAATTTAGCCGTAACTTCGATCCTCAGCAAACCAAAAGTATTATGCAAGAACAAGGATACCGATTTGATCCTAGCCAGCGTCGAGTCGTGTTGATGAATCCCGATCGCCTAGAAGATCAACAAACAGAGCCATCACCCTAAGACAAATAGCGAATTTCGGATTATTTAACTTTCTTGTGATTCAGGCTACGTATAAGCCGGGTGTTAATTTATATTATTGCTAATAAATAATGGTTAATAGCTAATTTTTGAATAGCTATGTAGCTATCATCTATTAGTCATGAGCGATACAGCGTCACTAAAGTACCATTCAAAATTTAATCAATTATTTTTAATTTTGAATCCCCCCAGAAGAACTAATCTACCAATTAGGACGCTGATTGAGATAGCAGCTCGTTTAGCCAATTTTCGAGTTGTAAACGCAAGCGATAACCAGTAATATCCTGACTGTTGTCGAGATAGGGCAGTTGAGTGAGGGCGCGACGATAATCAGCGATCGCACAATTCCAGTCACCCCAAAGATGGTAAGTTCTGCCGCGTTCAGCCCAAATATGACCTTCTAGTTGACCGAAAAGTAGTGCTACCTCAAAATTCTCAATTGCCTCCTCATATTGCCCCAAATCACGCCAGGTAATGCCTCGGTTAATCCACGCTCGGACATGACGAGGATTGAAATCAATCGCTTGATCGTAGTCGGCAAGTGCTGCTGCTAATTCTCCACAAGCTGCGTAGTAATTTGCCCGATTATTATAAGCACTAGCCAAATAGGGATTAAGTTTGAGAGCGGTATCATAGTCGGAAAGGGCTTTTTGCCTTTCACCACTTTGGAAATAAATTAGCCCCCGGTTGTTGTAATCAATGGCATTTTGGGGATGGCGGGAAATTAGTTGGCTTAAAAGTGCGATCGCCTCAGTATAATCTCCTTGTTGAGCCGACCTCAAAGCACAAGAGCGTAAATAGCGATCGCCTAAAACAGATTCGCCACCGTCATTTTTCCTCTGTGCTTGGGCTTTATGTGTAATATTGGAAACAATCCTATATTTGCTACTTTGCTGATCACCATTAGCTAAAAATGAGTGAATATTCATATTTACCTATACTAAATCCGTGTTTTGTGGAATCAAACTCTAGTTTTCGTCTGCTAGTGGTTTTACTACTATGTCTATTTTTAAAGTATTTAGGATTACAGTAAAGCAACTTAAGAGAGAACTTAACCTAGCCGCACAAGAGAAATCTACGCCCTAGATAAACTAATTAATCCTCAAACCTAATCATGAATACTTCATCCCCAGGGTGAATTCCAGAAATAGCAGATGTCAATCTCAAAGGCTAGTCAAGTAGTAAGAGCGACAAATTGGTAGAATGCCAACAAGCCGTTCATTAAAGAGGGGATGAGAGGGATGAGGAAGCAGGAGGAGAATAATTAATACCCAATGCCCCATTCCCCATTCCCTAGATTAAATTTTTAAATTTTGAGAAATTTTCCGATGACAACTGCAATTTCCTATCCCAATGCCCCTGATTTAGCAACCGATGATTACATTGTTATCGGCTTGGCAACCTGCTTCGTCAAAGAAGATGGAGAGGTTTATCAAATCGAAGTTATAGAACCGATTCCCTCTGCGGCTTTGGAAGCGCTCTTAAAGGGCATTCCTACCTCCTATAAGCTGGCTCATGCAACAACTTTGGGATCTGTGCTGGATGGCGATTCACAACTGTTGCCAGATGGCTTCCCAGAGTCGGCTCAGTTTGGAGAAGAATTTATCCCACGGGCATTTGCAGCAGCTCGTACCTACAAGCGTCGTGAATCTGCAAAATCTTTAATTCCTTTAGGTACAAACTACAGTGAATTTAAGTATTCCATTGAGCGCAAGCGGGTATTAAACGCCGCTAGAGTTGTCACCAAAGAAGACAACGTTAAACAGCATTCTCACACTCACAAAGTTCTTTAAGTAATTATGCTCAAACTTTATGGTGGCGCTCGTAGTCGAGCCTCAATTGTTCACTGGTATTTAGAGGAACTCAAAGTTCCTTACGAATTCGTCAAGCTCGATATGCAGGCAGGTGAACACCTCAAACCTGAATATTTGGCAATTAACCCAGTTGGTAAAGTTCCAGCAATTGTTGATGGGGATTTTAAACTTTGGGAATCCGGGGCAATTTTGCCGATAAGTACGCTAAAACTCCACTTTCGCCAGAGGAACGTGCTGTATTTTACCAATGGGTTTTGTTTGCCAATGCTACCCTTGGGCCAGGAATTTTTGTAGAAGCAAGTCGGGAGCGGGAAATGCCCCGCTTGTTGACTCCGTTAAATGAAATTTTCAGTAAGCAACCTTTTTTGCTTGGCGATGAGTTCACTGTTGCTGATGTGGCAGTGGGATCTATTCTGAATTACATTCCCGTCATGCTGAAGCTAGACCTCAGTTCTTATCCATCCGTGTTGAACTATATGAAGCAGTTATCTGAGCGTCCAGCATTTCAAAAAAGTATTGGCGGACAGGCTTGATTTTAGTAAGGATGCACAGATGTGCATGGGTGTCAAGTTAAGCCTCGGCGAATGAAATTCGCGGCTACACAAACAAAGCCCACGGAGGTGGGCTAATGATAATAGAAAATTAAGGTTTTTAACCCGCGCAGGCGGGTTTTGCCTGTGTAGACGCGGTTTCTAAACACCCTTTTAGCGTTAAGTTTAAGTACCGTGTATTAGATCCAAACAAAAAATCTTCACAAAACTTAGTTTGGATAGGTAGTACCCACCATGAAAATCTTTTAACGATAATTTGTAAATTGCAAAGCCACCGGGTAGTCTTCTTGTTTCAGGCGTTGCATAACTACTTGTAAGTCATCTTTAGATTTGGCAGAAACCCGCACAGCATCCCCTTGAATTGAAGCTTGTACCTTTTTGAATTCGTCCCGAATCAATTTGGAAATTTGTTTGGCGATTTCCTGACTAATGCCTTTTTTGAGTTTGATTTCTTGACGCACGCGATTACCACTGGCCGATTCAACTTTGCCAAAATCAAAGATTTTCTGGGATAGGTTACGCTTTGCGGCTTTTTCCCGCAGAATAGTGTGTACAGAATCTAAGGTAAACTCGCTGTCAGTACTAACGTTAATGCTTTCTTCGACTAACTCGACAGTAGTTTCAGTGTCTTTGAGGTCGTAACGACCTTTGATATCTCGGATAACTTGATCGACAGCGTTAACCAACTCTTGTCGGTCAAAGTCGCTCACAATGTCAAAAGAAAAAGTAGAAGCCATAAAACATTTTAGATTTTAGATTTTGGATTTTGGATTGGGAATTGACGACAATGGGTAAAGATTTGTTGCAAGTTCTCCTCCTGCTCCCTCATCTCCCTCATCTCCCAACTCCCCAATTAACTACTAGTTTGGATAATGCTCAATAAGATGAGAGTGCCAGAGCTAAGAATGCCAATGGCAAACATCAGCGAGCGCAAAAGGGGTATATTCAAAATATAAAAAATCGAGTATAGCAAACGGGCTACCACAAAGGCGATCGCAGCCACTTGTGCCTTAGTTGAATTTACACCAGTTACATAAGCCATCAATGCTGCTGCCGCAAACACTATAAACGCTTCAAAGGTGTTCTGATGTGCCCAAGTAGCTCGTTGTGCATAAGGTGGCAATTTATCAAACATAGCGCGAGGAGTAGAAAAACTTTCATACCCAATACGCACACGGGCATAAGCTACTAGCAAAAATGGCACGTAAATTAGAACGACAGCAGCAGCGATCGAGTACAAAAAAATTATCATTACTTATTAATCATTGGTTATTAGTCATCAGTCATCAGTCATCAGTCATTAGTCAAATACAAATGACGAAAGACAAATGACAAATGACTAATCAAAGTAGAAAAGCGTCACCACTTTTCTTTGTTCTTCTGCATCCTGACAAGTTTGTAACAGGGTGCGACTGTCGTGAAACGCAAAGCAGATTAGTTGCTGGCAACGGGAGACAATCTCTTTGTTGCACAAGTAACTAGCTTCAGCAAGAGACAGAGTATCATTACTGGGATTTTCGACTAGATGCATTACCTGTTCTAGTTGCTGGCGCGATTCCAAAGGCTGGCGTTCCAGGCTTTGGGGTAGAATCACTGTCAACAAATTTGCATCAGCCCGGGTTGCTCCCTTGATAGCAGCTGAATTTGTACCTGTAGCACCAGAAGTAATGATTCGATTACCCGATAAAACTAGGGCATAAGTCATCATTTCAATAAGATTCTGATGCGTAATCGGGACGTGACGAGAACCCAGCAAGGCGATTCTTTTAGAACCCGTTTGCTGGATTGTCGCTAGTTCTTGCGCTAATGTATCTAGGTTAATAAGGTCTGTTGATTGGCTCAAAGATGGAGAAAATCAGATTAAACGACCCAGATATTCTATCAAACAGCGTGTAGATACGAGGAAAACTTAAGTTAAACATTGCTACTAATTTTCGATTGTTTGGTTCAGTAGCTCCCTTACTTGGTTACACCAAACTAGCCAATGTGTTTCGTAACTAGTGCCATTTAGGAGAGTCAGAGGATTTGGAGCGTTTTGCCAAAAATCCAGCCGATCCACATCTAAAAGCTTGGCAAAGGTTTAATCAAAGCATTGGTGCTGATGGCAGTGTCGGCATTTGGCACGAAACTTATTTAATAGAGCCGGGAAGATATAAAGCTATTTACGGCAATATGCCTGTCTTTGGATTAGCTGCTTGCAACTAAGCACGTCCCAGCGATGGGGCGCAAAGAAACAGCTCGCCGTCCCTTGGGAGGTAACGGTGAGCCAGCTGTACCCTCACCAGCAATACAGCCTCCTAACTGATAACTGAGCAATGAATCTAAGACAATGCCGTTGCTGGAGTTAAACCTAGTTTGGATAACAAACGGTCAATGTCAAAATGCTCGGACATCAACTTGCGAATATACTGAACCTTTATCGGCTCGTGGACACGGACTTGACCAAAAGTGCGGTCAACAATTTCTACAGTAGTCAGGGTATCTAAGTCAACAGACAAAATGGGGATTTCTAGGTCTTCAGCGCGACTGAGAATGAACGGTGGGGGTGGTAGTTGCCCAGTGAGAATTAAACATTGAGTAGAAGTTTCCAAAGCCGCTTGCTGAATTTCCACGCGATCGCCTCCTGTCACCACTGCCATATTCCGGCGTTTGCGGAAATATTTCACAGCAGAATTGACATTCATGGCTCCAATTGCTAAACTTTCAACCAACAAATCCATGCGATCGTTGCGACAGAGAACATCAGCCTTTAACTGTTTGACCAGTTCGCCAACACTGACACTGCGGAGCAAATCGCTGTTGGGCAGCATTGCTAGCACCGGAATCTCCTGCTGTTCCAAAAATGGGCGCAAGAGAGTGTCAACCGCTTCTAGTTGAGTGACAGGGATATCATTGATTACAACTCCAATCAAGCGATCGCCCACACGCCCTTTAGCAGCCAATAGCGACTCAACCGAAAGCAACGATTTATAGCGGGCTACTAACAGCACGCCAGCATCCAATACTTCAGCAATTTGCAGCAAAGACAAGTCAAACAAATTGCCTTCGGACAAATCACCAGGCCCCTCCAGTAACACCAAATCTCCTTGGGATTTATGCAAATATTGCTGTATTAAAGACTGCTGATAATCGGTTTTGTCTTCCCCTCGCAAGCGTTTTTGCACATTTAGTTCATCCAAAGCCAGCATTGTAGGTGCAACACGGTTTTCCGGCAAATTGAGGCTAAGAGCGATGAATTGGACATCTTCCTCAATTACGGTTCCACTGGACGAATTCAAACATGTACCAAGCGGTTTACCGTAGGTAATATCCAGTCCTTTTTGCTGTAGCTGATGAGACAAACCCAGAACAGTTGCAGATTTACCGCTGTAAGTCTCGGTTGATCCAATCAGCAAATATTTAGGGGATTTTGGCACACATGCACTCCTAATTTCAAAAGTCAGAAGAACCCAGCTAGGTGTTTCCTAATTCTAGTTCCTTCTGGCAAAAGCCTCTAGCTCTCACAAATTAAGGTTTCCCAGAATTACCTTCTGATTAACAAGCAGGAAAGGCAGGGGAGGCTTTTGAGAAAAGAGGGTTCTTGTTCAGTTATTCTTCTCTCAAGAACAACTTCTCTTCCCTAATTGTCTGCCTTAACCAAGAAATTCCTTAACCCAACGGTATTGCACCTTGTCTTCCTGTCCCTTTGTCCTATAATCCTGAATCTGGGTCAACTAAAAAGCTGCGATCGCAGTTGATGATTCCTCCAATTCTTCTTTTACGGCAATCTAGCCAATAAACCGTAGTATTCTAACTGAGTATGAACATCTCAACATATAGCTAAAAAAAGTAAGTTGCAGTAACGAAAATTACCCATAACTCAGGTAAAAAGCTTTTCTTCGGCAAGATCGAGTTTTGAAAAACTGTAGTGTTTAGTGAGGAAAACCTCAATGATTATCGATCCCTCCCAGAATAACCCACGGAATAACTATCAATTACTTGTAGGTTCAGTGGTTCCCCGACCGATCGCTTGGGTGTCAACGATCGCTAGCGATGGTACGCTCAATGTTGCACCTTTCAGTTTTTTTATGGGTGTGACAGCTAACCCACCGACTCTAGCCATTTCCACAGGTCTAAAACGTGGTGTTAAAAAAGATACTTTATTCAATGTAGAGCAGTCGGGTGAACTAGTGGTCAACATAGTTATTGAAGAATTGGGGGAACAGATGAACACCACTAGTGGAGACTTTCCACCAGATGTAGACGAATTTCAAGTAGCAGGGCTAACTCCTGTTCCCTCAAAGCGGGTGCGTCCGCCACGAGTTGCTGAATCACCAATTAATATTGAGTGTGTGCTGAAGCAGGTAGTTTACGTAGGGAATGAAGGTAGCCAATCGGGATTAATTATTGCTGAGGCGGTGCTGTGGCATATTCGGGACGATTTACTTACACCACAAAACACAATTGATGTCGCAAAGTTGCACGCGATTGGTCGCTTGTCGGCTAACTGGTATACGCGCACCCAAGATTTGTATGAAATTACTCGCCCCACTTAAAGTATAAGTTGATGCAAAAAATCCCCAGCCTCAACGATTACTGTTCTGATAGCATAATAAAAAATACATTTTCCAACTCTTTCTCAAACCGTAGGGTTTTCACCAAATCGGCTTCTTTAGAGAAGATATAATCGATGATGATCGTGTCAGGTTTGGCTGACAGGGCTTTATAAATGCATTCTTGCGGATCGGAGGCTTCAATTACACTATATCCCTGAGTTTGCAGTAGACATCTTTGCCCAACAGGACATTGTTCAAATAGCTGACTGTTGTATTCATCAAGTTGGTTAAACATGATTGAGGTTTATTTTAATGGCGTATTTGGGTAGGGTTAGAACAACAGAACCAAGACAACAAAGTGGCGTAAAGTCTTAATGAAATTGGGTGGCGTTGGAACATCTGGTAAATTTGATCGGGTGATGCACCTTCCACATTTGGATTGTGCTGTGAGAGTCGCTGGATCAATTGAGTATGCCGAATCAACAAATCCGTCGGTTTGAGCATTGAAGTTGTTGATGGAATGAAGCCATCGGTATCGGGAGTCTGGGATAATTCTGTTGTATAAGTTTGCGAGACAGAGGCGCTACTCTGTTCTTCAGTAGCATCCACCAATGCACAATTTAACGGAATCTGAATCCAGAATTCTGTTCCTTCACCCGGTTGAGAACGACATTTGAGCATTCCCCTATGTTTGTCTACAACAATTTGGTAGCTGATTGCCATACCTAACCCGGTTCCCTTACCAATATCTTTCGTGGTGAAGAAGGGATCGTAAATGCGGCGAATTACCTCCTCCTTCATGCCTGGGCCATTGTCAGCGATACGAATCACAACCCACTGTTGATCAAGGACTTTGGTACGAATAGTGATTTGGGGATTGGAGATTGGGGACTGGGGGCTACTTCTGAATCCGGAATTTTCCATATCTTCTTCTAAAGCATCAATGGCATTTGCCAGGATGTTCATAAATACCTGATTCAACTGTCCGGGGTAGCATTCAATTAGAGGAAGTTTTGCATAGTCTTTAACGATTTCAATTGCCGGACGATGAACATCTGCTTTCAGGCGATGATGAAGAATCATTAAGGTTCCATCAATACCATCGTGGATGTTCACGGCTTTCATGTCGGCTTCGTCATGGCGGGAGAAATTTTTCAGGGATTGGACAATTTCTACAATGCGACTTGTGCCCAGTTTCATCGAATCTAACAGTTTGGGGAGATCCTGCATGATAAATTCTAGGTCTATGTTGTCTAACTCTGATTCCAGTTCTGGAGGAGCAACAGGTAGGAATTTCTGATACTTTTCCAATAGGTGCAACAAGTCTTGGGCGTATTCGGCAACATACCTTAAATTGCCGTAAATAAAGTTAACCGGGTTGTTGATTTCGTGGGCAACTCCGGCAATGAGTTGCCCTAGACTGGACATTTTTTCGCTTTGGATCAATTTAGTTTGGGCCAATTGCAACTCATGGAGAGCTTGCTGAAGCTTCTGTGTTTGGGCTTTTGCCTGGAGGGCTGCTTGAGTACTTTGCTCGTAAAGCACAGCTTTGTCAATAGCGATCGCACTTTGAGAGGCAAAGATACTCACAAGTTTCAGGTGTTCTGCCTTGTATGAGTTCGTTTTGGGCGCTCCAATGGCGATCGCTCCCAGTACTCGCTCCTTGGCTCGCAACGGTACACAAATCATTGCACTAATGTTTTTTTGCCCCTCTAAGCGAGGATCGGCTTGCACATCATTGATTAGTTCTGCCCGGTTAGATTGCACAATGTTGCCAATAATTCCCTTACCCGGTTCCGGCTGACTGTGGTCAAAAAACACTCCAAATTCAGCAATGATTTCAAACGCAGTTGCATCTGGACTCAAAAGCAGAATCATCCCCGCAGATGATTCAATTAATTGACTCAATTCTTGAAGCACAAGTTGGGCAATCTGTCGCGTATCTAAACTTGTTGTGAGTTGAGTCGAGATATCATCAAACAAATCAATTTCCTGGTATCGCTTTAGCAATTCTTTGGCGAGTACTTTCTTCTCAGCTTCCTGCTTTGCCAGAAAGGAGAGCAAAGTCGCAAGTAGAGTTGCCTGTTCTCCCCCAACAACCCAACCGATGATTTCTCCTGACACCTCGATTGGATATCGGTTTTTTGCAGTTTGCTCCCCAATGCTAATCAGTTTCGTGCCGTCTACTAGTTCAACATCAATCGCAATGTTAAACTGGTAAATTAAGTTATGAAGTAGAGATGGCAACTCTTTTTTGTTGAGCATCTTTCTGAGATTAACTGCGGACATGAAACACCTCATAAGTAGCAAGTTGTAAATTGGCTGCATTCAAGCCAACCAGGTTATTAATTTTATCTGCTACCTCTGGGACTAAGTTTCCAAAGACAGGCAGTTTCTTAGTTTTTACCAGTTGCGATCGCGCAGCCTCTCCTATAGAAAAGCAGCCTAAACTGTATTGCAACCCTCTGCCTTCTGCCCTCTGCCTCCTGCTTACTTCACCGTAGCTATCCATACCCCTTCGGATAAGGAAGCTACGCCCGGCATCTCCAAAAAAGAGAGAAATTGTCATAATAATCTAGGGATATAATAATTTACTAATTAAGACTAGTTTTCCCAAAAAGATGGGCGACATAACAACAAAGTTGAGCATTAGCAAATATATTTAAATTCCGTACCAGAGGCGTCCTTGCGTCTACTGAAATCGCTTACTTTTTGATGAGTTATAGACAAACTATAAATAAAGCTTTCACAATTTTATAAAGGCATAGATTAAAAGCTATGGTTAATTGGTGTCTTTTGTTGCGACTACTCCTAAATTGGGAATCAGCTTTTCTGAGGTTGGAATAATCTTCTGTCTAGCAAAAAATAAATAAATAGTCTACAAAAAAAGCTGCGATCGCAGCCTTTTTTGCTAATTTTAAAAAGTTTTTAGGTAAGCGCTAGCTTCAGTTAGATGCGAGAGTAGCGAAAACGAAGTCTAAGTAGCCGAAGCCAGCGTAACCACATTTGTGCAGGTTGCTCAAAGAACGTAAAAATATCACCGAAACCCAAATTAGTTTTGTGATGGTGCAACCAGTGTCTTTCAGGAGTAGTAATAAATAGAATTTGGCATAAAATATTGACAGGCTTTGAAGTTTGCCAACCTAGTACACTTATGTGTCTCCACCATACATGAAACTGACCAAGCAGTAATCCAGAGATAACGCCGATGGGAGAAAAAGGCCACAAGACTACTGCTATAAGTACATAAGGCAAAGCTCCTAAGATACCATCTAAAAGAACTTGGGGATTAAAAGTCAAAATAGCGTAGTGGCGAAAGTCCTTCTTCCAAGAGTGGTGCGTTTTTAAATGTAGGCTACCAAAAACATGCTCGGGTACGTGGTAAAAGAATGTAGATAAAAAATCGCCAAAAAACAGTAATAACCAAGCAACAGCGATAGCCTCAAGCATTTGTACTCCTCAAGTAAGTTAAGAAAACTCCACAGAAAATATGCAAATTTTATGCTGTAGACGTAGACACCTGATTTTCTATGATGCTTGCATCATCTATGCATTTATTTCATGGGTCTACACTCCAGTTAATTTGACTCAGAGTATATGTAATTGGGTGAGTTGCAGTTTCATGAATCTACGATCCTTAATGCAGTAAACAGCAACTTGTAAGAACCTCCAATTTGGCTTTTAAATTTGGATTAATGGTAGTAATACATCTAAATTCCGATGGGAATACTGTATTTTACTATAGTTACTACATAATCTTCTTACTAAGACATACAGCGTAAGCAAAGGTTAAGTTAAAGTTAGTACAAATTTAGGTTAAGGCCTTCTTCAGTATTATTAATACTAAGTTGATTGCAATTAAGCTTTAATTAAAAATTTAATCAAAATAATAGAAATAGGCATTCTGCCAAGGTAGCCTAGATTATCAAGGTGAGGAAAGCTGCTTGACAATTAAATTAAGAAGCGGCAAAATCTGGAGCATCTAGAATTAACTACATGTCATAATAGTAAGCTATCAATTAGCATCATCCTCTCTGCAAATCCCTGGATGATTTGCTCCTCCAGCAAGAACTGCCTTCTTCAATTACAACTTGTCCTCTTGAAAAGGTATCTCGGCATATCCCAAATTTAGGTTACTTTCCAGTTGGGAAGGTAAAATCAGGGTTTGAAGGTATGATTACACGATTTATCTGTTTCAGCATGAACAAAAAATGGGCCGTCAAACGAATCACTATAAACCTGGCATCAAATGAAGCCAAGAACCTTGAAAAGTATTGCGAACAAACAGGCAGACCAGCAACGGATGTGATTCGAGAACTGATTCGAGCTTTGCCAGTGATAAAATAAAAGTAGATTTGCGAACCATTTAACTTTGGTTCATTCTCAAGATATAAGCATTAGAATCTGGTTGAATTGGAGGTAACTACTCAGGCTTTGCCTACGGCTGTTCGGTTTTGTCGTTCCCGAAGGGTAGTCTGAGCTTCTGTAATCATGGGAGAGTGGCTAAACTTAGACTTTCGCCCTCGTTGTGGACTTACCTCCCTTCCTACAGCACAGGTGTCGGACAGTATACAGTATCCTGATTCTGTCGTAACTTCCCTCAGAGAATAATTTATAACCCTTGTTTTTTAGTATTTTCGCAACAGATAGCAGAATTTAAATAGCAAACATCCAGATCGTGAGAGTCTAATCTATGATTACCTGCGTTGAATTATTTTTGTTAGAGTAAATTCAAAAACCTTTATCCAAATCTGCAACCCCTTCTACTTTAGCCTTGGCTCTTCTGGACTGGGGCTTTCAGACTTGGCATGAAAAGTCAAGTCAAGGCAAGGCTTGAATAAGTTCCCGAATTACATCTATTGCAGGTCTGCCTGTCTGTTCACAATACTTTTCAAGGTTCTGAGCTTCATCTGATGTCAAGTTTAAGGTAATTCGCTTAAGCGCCCTTTTTTTACTGGAGGTTGCGAAACGAGGAAATTTAAGTGCAGCAGTTTTATTCATTGATTGATAGGCTAGATATATACAAACTTTATTTATCAAGCTTGCCAATTCCGAAATATCTTTACCAGTGAAAATCAGGATTTTTAGATTGAACTTAAGCTTTGCATCCCAAGTCTATTACTGAAAAACTAAAGTATAAAATAAATAATAGCACACGGAATTAATCTACCATTACCCAAGTCCAAGAAGCTTTCGGCTGAAAAGATGATGTCAGCAATCAATGTGCCACAAGCCAGATTGTCTGTTGAGCAAGCGGTGTTGAATTCCCGAGACGAGTAGATTGCCAAAAGTGGCTTTCATCAGTGAATATTTTGGTAATATACCTGTTTTAAATCCTCTGCAACATAAGATTATTAGTTTGTTATGGCTATCACTTCATATCTATAGCAACCTCGTAGATAATTCCTTTTAATCAAAGGTAATTACACCAACAGTGAGTTAATACATGACTTTACAGAATTGGAGACGCAAGCGTGGCGTTGCACTTACTAACAAGGGGTTACAAAAAATTAAGGAAGCAAAGCATCAGTCAGAAGCAAGGGAAAATTTTGGAAACAGGTATACTCTTGAAGAAATGAGTGCGCGATCGGGATTATATTCCGCTACTATCTCGAAAGTATTGAATCGGGAAGGAGGAGTTGACAAACAGACTATTGAGAGGCTTTTTTTAGCTTTTAAGTTAAAAATAGAAAAAGGCGACTATTCAAGCTCAAATACTCGTCTAGATTGGGGAGAAGCTATCTTTAACTCAGTTTTTTATGGACGTACAGAAGAACTTAATACCCTAGAGCAATGGATTATTAATGAACACTGTCAATTAGTCGCATTATTGGGAATAGGAGGGATTGGGAAAACAACCCTATCTGTAAAATTTGCTCAACAGATTCAGGAAAACTTTGAGTATGTAATCTGGCGATCGCTACGAGAAGCACCGCCTGTTAAAATTATTCTAAGTAACCTAATCCAATTTCTATCTGACGAACAAGAAACAGAAGGTAATTTACCAGAAAGCTTTAGTGAGAGGGTATCGCGGCTACTCTATTATTTACAAAATTCTCGCTGTTTGGTGATCCTTGATAATGCAGAGTCAATTCTCCGCAGTGGGAGTCGAGCCGGACTTTATCGAGAAGGATATGAGGAATATGGTGAGCTTTTAAGACGGGTAGGAGAAGCAACTCACCAAAGCTGTTTAGTGCTGACTAGTCGTGAAAAACCAAAAGAAGTGGCATTATTGGAAGGACAAACACTACCTGTCCGCTCATTGTCACTGAGTGGGTTGAAAGTGGCAGAAGGGCAAGAAATCTTAAAACTCAAGGGGCTATCTGCGGCAGAGGATGAATGGAAAGTAATGATTGAACGTTATGCAGGCAATCCATTAGCCTTAAAGATAGTTGCCACAACCATTAAAGATGTTTTTGATGGTAATGTGACTGGATTTTTGCAACAAGACACAGCTGTTTTTGGAGACATTCGCGATATCTTAGAGCAGCAATTTGAGCGTTTGTCAGATTTAGAAAAGGAAATAATGTATTGGCTAGCGATTAATCGTGAGCCAATGGGGCTTCCAGAATTGCGAGACGATATTATATCACAAGTACCGCAAGCAAAACTAATGGAGGCTGTGGAATCTCTGGTAAGGCGATCGCTAGTTGAGAAAAATGCAATAACTTTCACCCTACAACCTGTAGTCATAGAGTATGTAACTCAGGTATTCATAGAGCAAGTCTGTGAAGAGATTACAACTGAGAATATTGAACTTTTTAGATGCCACGCTCTGATCAAGGCGAGTGCGAAAGACTATATAAGAGAAGCTCAAATCCGCCTCATCCTCAAACCGGTTCTTGATGAGCTGCTCACTATATTGAGAAGTAAAAAAGGCATTGAAAATCGACTAGCTAAAATTTTAGTAAAGCTACAGGAAGAATCGCCGCAAGAACTAGGGTACACAGGTGGAAATATTCTTAATTTGCTTTGTCAACTACAGATAGATTTAAGGGGTCATGATTTTTCTGAACTAACGGTTTGGCAAGCAGACTTGCGGAATGTGAAATTGCACGATGTAAATTTCCAAAACGCTGATCTAGCTAAGTCTGTCTTTGCTGAAGCCTTCGGTGGTATTTTGTCCGTAGCCTTTAGCCCCGACGGCAAACTTTTGGCTACGGGGGATAGCAATGGTGAGATTTGCTTACGAAATACTGCGGATGGCAAACAGATCCTCAACTGCAAGGGTCATACCAACTGGGTTGTATCACTTGCCTTCAATTCTGACGGTAGAACCCTTGCTAGCGGGAGTGCTGATTCTACTGTGAAATTGTGGGATGTCATTACAGGTCAATGCCTGCAAACCTTTTCGGAACACAATAATAGTGAGGTTTGGTCGGTAGCCTTTAGTCCAGATGGTAATATGCTAGTAAGTGGCAGTAATGACCATACAATAAGACTATGGAGTGTTAGTACCACTGAATGTCTCAGAATTTTCCGGGGACATACAAGTTGGGTAATTTCTGCGGTCTTCCATCCGGATGGTCAGACGCTAGTGAGCGGTAGTGATGACGACACAATTAGATTGTGGGATGTCAGCACTGGCGAATGTATCAAAACTCTACAGGGGCATGATGATGGAATACGATCAATCATTATCAGTCCAGACGGTCAGACAATAGCCAGTAGCAGTGATGACCAGACAGTAAAGTTATGGGACTTTGACACTGGTGAATGCATTAAAACTCTAGAAGGGCATCATGCTGCGGTCTGGTCAGTTGCCATTAATCCTCAAGGCAATATCATTGCTAGTGGCAGTTTCGACCACACAGTGAAGCTATGGAGCTTTAGCACTGGGCAATGTCTAAAAACCCTTCAAGGACATTCGGGTTGGGTATGCTCTGTCGTCTTTAGTGTGAAAGGGGATCTTCTCGCCAGTGGCGGTGAAGACCAAACAGTGAAGCTATGGAACATTAATACTGGTCAATGTCTCAAAACTCTCAGTGGTTATACTAGCCAAGTTTGGTCAATAGCTTACAGTCCGGATGGTCAGACATTAGCAAGCAGTAGTCACGATCAGACAGTGAGGTTATGGGATGTTAATACGAGTAAAACTTTGCAAATTTTCCAGGGGCATAGTGCTGCGGTTCGATCAGTTGCGTTTTGTCCAAAAGGGCAAACATTGGTAAGTGGCAGTGACGATAGAACAGTAAAGTTGTGGGATGTCAATACGGGTCAAGCCTTACAAACTTTACTGGGACATCATGCTCTAGTATGGTCAGTTGCTTACAGCCCTGATGGTCAAACTTTAGCAAGTGGCAGTCACGACTGTACGGTGAAGTTGTGGGATGTCAATAGGGGACAAGCCTTACAAACTTTCCAGGGGCATCGTGCTGCAATCCAGTCAGTTGCCTTTTGTCCTCAAGGGAAGACAGTAGCCAGTGGTGCTTGGGATCAGACAGTCAAGTTGTGGGATGTTAGCACTGGTGAGTGTAAAGGAACGTTAGAAGGGCATACGAATTGGGTTTGGTCAATTGCTTTTAGCCCGAATGGTAAATTGCTGGCAAGCGCCAGCTATGACGGAACAATCAGGTTGTGGAGTGTTAGTACTGGTGCTTGCCTCCAAACTTTCCAGGTTTGTGCAAATGGTATCGTTAAAGCAGTCGTCTTTAGTCGAAATGGTCAGATTATAGCTAGTAGCAGTCCCGATTACACAATTAAGTTATGGGACGTTGATACTGGTGAATGCAAAAGAACGTTACATGGACATTCAGCTTGGGTCTGGTCAATCGCTTTTAGCCCAGATAATCAAACTCTGGCTAGTAGTGGCGCTGATGAGACAATTCGACTTTGGGATATCAACACGGGCAAGTGCTTGAAAACTTTGAAAGCTAAGAAATTTTATGAAGGAATGAATATTAGGGGGGTTACGGGTTTAACTACTGCGACTATTGCTACTCTAAAAGGGTTGGGGGCAATTGCTTAGGAAAAACAGCCTCGGCAAGGAGTTATATAAAACCAGTAAAGATTTCACCGCTTGGAGGAACCTACAGCAATAAATGTTTAAAACGTCAGGTCAGTAGACAGGAGGTTTTCTCTGCTCAAAAGTGTCAATCCCTAATTGTTTAACTGTTACGGTATTTGAATTTAACTAGCATCTGAGCTTCTTCAAACCCTTAGTAGAAGCTAAACAATTGAGGGATATCAACTAGTAACTCAAGCCTTATTACTAAAGTATGTAGATAAGCCGAAACTAGAAATCACCCATAGGGATATCGCTTGCTAATCCTTTTGCGAATTCCTCAAACATGATTCTTTCCAACTCCAACTCTATGTCATCTAAAGTCTCTAAGTTGCTCTCGCTGAAGCTGCTAGCAGAATTATAAGGGCTGAAAGATTGCTGCTCGATAGCAGAATTACAAGAACTTAAAGATTGCTGCTCAACGGCTGTAATTTTTGCTGTTGCTGTTTCCATTATCTTTTTTTTAACTGTGCTAATTTGTACACTTTCTCAGTTGTCTTAAAAAAGTTGCGCTTGGCTGTTAGATAATTTCTAAGCTTTTAGCGGTTTTAACACATTCTGAATCTCCTCATCTGATATATAAGGTTCCTCAGGTGGGCTGAAGCGCAACAAGGCTGCTTGATAACAAGCTTTCGCCACGCGAACACGTTCTTCAGAAGTAAGACCAGCAATCATTGCAAGCGTTTCTTTTACGTGTTCTACCTCAGTGCTAACAGCACTGTGCGCGCGCAGGCAACGGGTAGCTGTGATACCTGGTGGTAGCAGTGCTTCCACACTCTGGATGTAACCCATCCCTATACATATCCCTAAACGTTCTGCTGTATAAGAATAGCCCACGCAATCAATTGGATCTGATCCCTGAACGCTCTGGGTGAAGTAATCCAGCAACGCCTTTGCAGCCGGAGGAACAAGTGCTTGCACAACAGCTTCGGCTCTATATCCCATCGACTCAATATCCCGTAAAGCGAGTAGGTCATGACCTGCCTCTTCTCTGGCTTTCTGTACAGCCCACTGTGCCAAACTATGACGATCTGCTGAAGCGAATCGCTCTTGCGCTTCCTCCATCAGTTTGGGTGTGGAATGGCACAAATGGTAAAAACCTGCAAGTCGCCATACCCAACGTGTAGGGGTTAGAGCTGGTGGTCTGCGCTCCGACTTCACTGTGTACCAAGCACATACTATTGCATTATTTAAAAGCTTTCGAGTTTTAGCTAAGGTGTCTGCATCAATAATCTTTTGAGTAAGGGAATAACCCATCCCCGGATGTTCGGGTTGATCTAACCAAGTCCGATTAGCAGTTTCCACAACTACTTCGTCAGACGAAATATGTATTGATTCAGTATCAATGAAAAATTTATCACACATGGTTCATTATGCATTCCTATATCTTCCAGGAGGTAAAATACTACTTTTGCTACAAAATAGAGATGGAGATAGCTGGACTAAGCTATAGGGTGTAAATGCAATCATCATTAATTAGCTACTATGTACTAATAGGGCTTTAAGATGTATATTATTGATGATAAGGCAAAAATATACAGTTGTATGATTATTTTTCTCAATGTATAGTATAGCACGTAAGTAGAATTACAGGTAGCGCGTACCGACTGTATCAAGCTTGCTACTTTACATTATTTTTACACCCTATCTTGGTTCAACGCCACTAATGCCCCAGTTAGGCAACGCTATTTTGAGATGCGGTTCTCATTCAACGAGACGAGTAGGCTGCCAAAGGAGGGTTTTATTTTGCCTCACAAAATTCTATAGACTCATATCTTGCACCAACAGTAGACACCCGTAAAAGATAAATAAAGAGCGCAAAATATAAAAGAATAACAAGAATGCTAATTCAAGAATACTGAGTAAGTATAGAAACAAATTTGTATGTGATAGTACACAGGGGACTTCCAAAGAATAAATTATTCCAAGAAAAACAAGAGACAATATTTTTGAGAATGATAATCATTGCTCTTGATGGAATAGTTTATTTTCTGGAAGTCCCTTAGATAACCTTCAGAGGCTTTAAGAGCGGCAAATAATCGATTGTTTGTCGAAGCAGTGTTATATCATTACCGAGCAGGCATTCCTTGGCGTGACTTACCAAATATTATCTGGCTGCTTCTGTCATTTGGCTCAATTGATGACACGCCCTAGGAATTCGCTAAGAAATTTAGTTCTACCGCTCCCCTTATACTGTGGTACTAAAATTCAGGTTTTATAAAGAAGCATTAAAACCTGAAAACCCAGTCTCTCTAAAATCTCTAAAATAGGGTAAGCGCATCTTGTCAAAAACAAAGCTCTAATCTCAATAAAGACCTAAATAATCGCATTAAATCCCGCTTATTGATAATAAATTAGGCGCAGGCGTAGCCCGTCGTAGACATCGCTATTAGCCTGTAGAAATCAACTGAACCCTAAATCCCTATTCTATGGTTAACTCATTAAATGTATGTTTTGTCAATCCCATTTTAGATGCGCTTACCCTGACGATAAATTAAGCTTTTTGACAATTTTTGCGTAAGTCCTGATTGAGTGATTTTATCGGATTATCGCCCGAAACTAGCAGAAAATTGGACGTAAACAAGGATATGCCAAAGTGATAATCTGTTGTTAAAAAACGAAACAGGGATTGCAACATAGATTGATTCTGTCTTACTCTGGAAAAACTACTATGCCAGTTTGAGTATCCTAAACTTTGGAAACCACAGCACATAACTGGCTCCCCTTTCCTCAGCGTCCTGTCGATAAACTTGTTCAAGAAAACACTTTGATAGCCTAAAACGATGAAAGCATCTGCTAATTTCGACTTTGAAGACGATAAATTTAATGCACCGCCTTCTCAAGTCCTTCCCTGGTGTCAGATGATTAATCCTCGATATGGCACAGATGGTATGCAATCCCACGGTTTGGCAATTAAGCTGGATAATGCCAATGCTGTCGGCTTTGTGCCAGATGATAATTGGCAGCAAGTGGAGCATGAATTTAGCTCTGGAGTCGAAACGGTCTTTATTTCCACTACTCCACGCGTGGTTATAGTGCGTCGGGGGCCATTGTCTGTCAAAGATCGGGAAAGTGGTTTAAAACTGGGTACGCTCAAAGAGAATTATGATGCTTTTTTAGCCGATAAACTTAAATTTAAAACCTTTACTCGCTATTTAATTTTTCTAGTGGGAGAGAATAAAAAGTTTTTACATGAATCACCACTACAACTAACTCTTAATGGTGCCGCTGGAGCGAGTTTCAGCAAAACCTATTGCGAATATCAACAAGGCAAAGTAGTTAGTGGATTCGTCGCTGAACTAGAAAAAGCTTATGCTGTTTACCGCAAGCAACCCTTAACACCAAAAGGGCCATTGTTCCACGCTCACGGCATTTTTTGTCCGATAATTGAATGTGAAGAAAGAGGTATTGAACCAAATACAGTTCTAGTAGCTTCAACTGTAGACTACAAACATCCCACGGTAGGGACTTTAACAGAATACTTAATTGCTTCCGATTCTCTTGAGTCTAGAATGATTTGCAAAACTTTTGAAGAATACAAAGATTTTGGGAAGGAACCTGTAAAATCAGAAACGCCTAAATTGGCGATGGCAGGAGTTTCCAACTCTTATGTTTATGCTGATGAAGATGATTTTGCTTATCCGCCGTACTAAAAAAAGTGAGGAGTGAGGAGTGAGGAGTGATGAGTTTTGAATTAATAACTCCTAACTCTTGTACAGACGCGATTAATCGCGTCTGTACTCCTAACTTTATTCTTTAAGCAGCAAATAATATAGTGAACCATTACCGCCTGTGATGCCAGCGCGATCGCCTGCTAGTTTACCAGACCCCATGAAATAATCTACCCTGCCTGGGCCTTTGATGGCGCTTCCTGTATCTTGGTCAAGCACAAAGCGGCTGACAGTACGCCTCTCTAGTTTGCCACCACCAGCAGGATAGGGAAATGAGTTATAAATCAGAGCTAGCGCTCCCGGTGGCATGAGAGACTTATCTGTAGCAATGGAACGTTCTGCTGTTACTGGCACATGAATACTGCCAGTAGCGGGTCTACCGCCTGTTTCTTGGAAGAAAATAAATCGTTCCCAGCGTGGTAGATAATTACTCAACTCCTGAGGCTTTTGTCGGAAGTAACTAATCATCCGTGGCATTGTCAATCCTGATAGTGGAAGTTTCCCATCTTTGGCTAGTTCTTTGCCGATACTAGTCCAAGGGTAATCAGTTCCACCTGCATAGCCAACTGACGTTGTTTTGCCATTAGTTAACTTAATTTGGGCAGAACCTTGGATATGTACCATGTATGCGTCTAAGCGATCGCGGAACCAAAGCAGTTCTAAACCGTGTAATTTGCTCTTATTCCCTTTTAAACCATCCTTCCCTTCCAAATCAATTCGTTTTGGGTGGGGTTTGCGCCATTGGCTAAAATTAGGTGGTAGCCGATAAAGAGGATATTTATATATTGCAGTCCTGACACGGCTGGCGGTGTAAACAGGTTCGTAGTAAGCAGTGAACTTAACAGTACCTTTGCCATCGTTACCTACAGACTGGTAAAAGACAAACTCTCGGCTGACAGCAGCTTGTAATTGCGCTGCTGACTTAGAACTGATAACCAGTTGGCGGAAGCGTAGCAAACTTCGGCGGACACGATCAAGGGTAATTTCCTTCATCGGATAATTTTGATATGCTGCGATCGCCTCACTTTTTGTTAGATAAACCAGACTGTTATCAATGGAAGCCAACAGCGCGTTGCGATCGCCTCCGGTGGGCGAAGCGCCAACGCCTATCTTACCCCTTTGACCCCAAATTTGCTCATCCCAACCCAAGCAAGTCTGCTGGAACCTACAATCGGGTTCGATAGCAATTGGTTTTAGCGGTGGCGTTATCTCAGGAGTAATCGGTACTGGCTGAGGTGGAAGATCAGGAGCTATGGGTACTGGTAACGGCAGGAAGTTAGGAACCTGAGCAACAGCCGACCAGAGAGGGTTTACAAAAGCAATTCCCAGACTTAAGGAAAGCAAAGCAAAGGTTTTTCTCATCATTTAGTTGAATCTTTCAACACTAGAACTAAAAACGGGTTCTACCCGGATTGCCACAACTCGGGAAGGTCTTACTACCATATATTCCCCTTGAATATTTTTGATCGGCACGCTAATAAAGTCATTTGAAGCAGATTTTGGCACAAGTTCGCCGCTATACCACTTCTGAAACTCTTGAATAGTAGGAAAACGTACTTCTTCTCGGTGGCCGCTTTCCAGTAGGAGGTATACGGAATATTCATTTGGTGTTCTAGCCATAAGAGTTGAATTATTTAAAAAACATTCAACCCATTGTTAACCACGTAACCCCCGAATGAAAAGGGTAAGCATACGGGAGGTTGGAAGTAAGGGGGACAACGGGACAAAGAGAATCACCAATGCCCAATCCCCAATGACTCTTCAGTGTAGACGCCTAATCCTTTAACCAGTTCCTGTAGCTCTTGCATAACTCTTCAATCAACTTCTGATAAGTTCTTGGCATTGTTCAGTTATTCAAAAGGCAAAATTTATGAAACTTTACTATCGTGGTCTGTACAGGGAGAAGTTGCCCTCATCTCTCAACCAGCAAGTACTTCAAAAGTTGCCGCACTGCCGATTTCTGAGGAATCATTAAAGCTTCAATAATAATATGGTAGCAAGCCGAACTGGAGTTTAAGGAGTCATGAACTTTTAGTACAATCCTCAAAACTCTTCAAATCTCAGCACTACCTACTTACTTTCTATCTCAAGAAACCTTACTAAAGCTGGTAGTTGTGCCAAGATTAATTTGAGGACTTAAGGCTTGTGACACAATGTTAGGACAATTATTAGACGGACGTTACCAAGTTCTCCAGGTCTTAGGTAAAGGTGGATTCGGTCAAACCTACATAGCACAAGACACCCACCGACCAGGATTCCCGAAATGCGTTGTCAAACACCTTAAGCCCATCACTCGTAGCCCTGAATTTCTCGAAACTGCCAGACGGCTATTTACCAGTGAGGGAGAAACACTAGAACAACTGGGTAATCATGACCAGATACCTCGGCTTTTAGCTTATTTTGAACACAACCAAGAGTTCTTCTTGGTGCAAGAGTTCATTGAAGGGCATACTCTAAAAGCAGAACTGTCTCCCAATCAAGCTTGGACAGAAGAGAAAGTAATTCAACTTCTCCAACAGATGTTGGCTATTTTGCAATTTATTCACAGCCGCAACGTTATCCATCGAGATATCAAGCCGGACAATATAATTAGGCGGCGACAAGATGGCCAATTAGTGCTAATTGACTTTGGCGCAGTCAAACAAGTCCAAACTCAACTGCTTACACTTCCAGGGCGCACGGAGGCTACTATTGCCATTGGCACCCCAGGATATATGTCTACAGAACAGGGTCAAGGTAAGCCGCGCCCCAACAGCGATATTTATTCCTTGGGCATTATTGCTATTCAATCGCTGACGGGGTTAAATCCGATAAACTTTGAGGAAGACCCAGATACTGGAGAAATTTCTTGGCAGCATCAAGCTAACGTTAGTTCTGGGTTGGCATCTGTGCTGTCTAAGATGGTGCTACACCACTTCAAACAGCGCTATCAGTCTGCGGCTGAAGTTCTACAAGTGCTTAAGCATCTCGATACTAAAATAGAAGCGCCATCACTTCAAGAATCATTTTTTACACAACCGCCTGAAACTTCACTTTCTCAAAAAAACTCAATCAAATATCCGCATACTTCTATTCTGTCACCGGAAAATTACAGTCGCTTGGAAACCATTCTTTTGGAATTTGTCGGCCCCGTTGCCTCAAGATTACTACGACAAGTTGCAGCATCAGCGCCCAACTGTGAAGAATTAATTAGTCAATTGGGCGTTCATCTTCGAGGAAATCAACAAATTGATTTTAAGAATAAAACAAGGTTTTTACTAGATAAACGTACTTCACTACAGGAACTTACTGTTAAATCTGAATTTAAGCCAAATAATTTACCAAACCAAGAACCTCAAGTAATCAGCGATAGCTTTGTGCATCAGTGCGAACGAGAATTGGCTGATTTAATTGGGCCAATAGCTAGGTTCTTAGTCCAAAAAGCTGTTAGGTCTTCTGGGCAAAGTTCTCGTGCAGAATTTGTGAATGTTTTAGCATCACAAATTCCCGAACCTCAAAAAGCTTTGCAATTTCAGCAACGCCTACTTTCTTAATTTTTTAACCATTGCGTTTTTATCTCCATAAATTACGTAGCTTGCTTCTCGCCGGAGGCGAGTATTACGAATTATTAGCTCTGGTTATTCAGCATTTCCATAGCTATTTTTAAGCTAGATTTCATCCGATTAAATGCTTCTGCTAATCCGCCAATTTCATCTTTAGAGCTTTCTTCAAAATCAGCATTCATATCACCAATGCTAACTTTTTGAGCTATTTTTTCTATTTTTCTGATGCGTTTAATCACATATTTTTTGATTAAAAAGTTAATTACGAAAACTACGATCGCAAAGATCGCAATTAAAAGTCCCATTATCCATATCCAAGTCCGTTTGGCATTGGCAAAAATCTCTTCAGAAGGAACAGAGACTATTTGGGCAGAAACAATATCATTTAGCTGCCAGCCAAAACCATTTTCAGAACCATAAGCTGCCAACTGACTTTTAGGAGCCTGAGCTGGTGTAGAATGACACCGCAGACATTCCTGCTGTGTAATCTTAAGTGGTTGTGCAATATAAAATACTTCGCCTTCTGACAAGGTGCGAAAGCCGGTAATTTCTAGAGTATTGGGTTCGTTGCGAAAACGCTCTACAAGTTGAGTTTCAAAATTATCGGCTTTATCTGCTAAATTAGTTGGATTAAGTGTTGCATCTTTATGAAAAAAGTTGCTATATTGCGAGTCTTTACGAAAATTTTCAAAAACCTCTTTAGCGGAAAAAGTTGGTATTACTTCAGGCGTGAACGTTGAGTTTAATTCTACTCTCGGTTCCAATAGGGGAACTATATGATGTTGTGTATAGTTTCGAACCGCGTTTACCATTTGGATAAGAATCTCCGCTTGGGAAACCACTTCATTTTGCGCCCTTCTCTGAAGTACACTGGATAAGGCAACGCCACTACCCAAAATACTGATAATGAAAACTAATACTAAAATTAAGTTAAATTTAGCACCTATTTTTAAGTTTTTTAACGTAATGTTGTTTAACATAACCTAACCAACTAAGACAGTATCTGAGTTTATCTAATATTTATTTATACCTGTTAGAAATAATCTTACAAAATTTAAATAAATATTAATGTTTTGTCGTAATATAACTAATTTAGACAGTAATCAAACCTATCTAAATTAGTCTTGACCAAGCTATTCCCTGAAGCATAATTAGTAATGTTTTTGCGATTTCCTCGTCGTTTTTTTCTGTTTAATCTGCTAGGTTTGACATTTGCCGCTTGTCAATCACCACGGGACTTTGAGGGCACATTAACTATTGGTGTTATCAACTATGGTGGAGGCGAACAAATAATTAAGCAATATGCCAAATTTAATAATTACTTGGGCGAGAAGACAAAAACATTAATTCAGCTAGAGCCTGCTTTTAATGAAAACAAAGCGATTGAGCGCCTTGAGGCTCGTGCTTGGTCGTTAATATTTGCTCCACCAGGTTTAGCAGCGATCGCGATCGCACGTCACCAATATGTTCCTCTGTTTCCTTTAATAGGTATTAGTAATTTGCGTTCAATCTTTGTTGTTCGCAAAGACAATCCAATATCTGACTTAAAACAACTACAAGGTCAAACAATCGCTTTAGGTCAGTTAGGTTCAGCAACAGGATATTATTTCCCCCTTTACAATCTTTTTGGTACAACAATAGCACAAATTCTATTTGCACCTACGCCCAAAGCCGCGTTGGAATTGGTCGCTGAGGGAAAAGCGATCGCCTGTGCTGTCTCGGAGGCTGAATTGAGTCTCTACGGTTCACAGTTGGGTTCAACCCAATTCCGCATTTTATTTAAAGATCCTCACTATGTGCCCTTGGGTGTGGTCTTGATTGGGCCTAATGTTGAACGTAACCGTCAAGAGTTCATTCGTAAAGTAATGAGCGATGCGCCTTCAGGTTTAGCTGAAGAAGTAGGTTATATACCCAATGGACAAGTACCAGATTATAAATATATGATTTCTGTGGTTGATCGAGTTAATTCCATTACTTCTAAGCTGCAAAATAAACCTGTTCGCTTATTTTAAATACTCATTCAAGGAGGTTTTTATAAATTGCTCAATAAAACAATTTAAATCGTGCTAGCTGATTTTGAAGCGTTTCTGTGAGGATTTTATTTAGTTCTGTGGTGTCTTGGAATTGCAAAATTTGCTGTGTCGGTAAGTCGAAGGGAAATTGCCCTTCAAAGTCTGGGCGTTGCATCTGGGCTAGTAAAATCTGTTCAGACCGCTTACTTTGGATAGCATAGCCAATCTCAATACAGACATTCGGGCTAGGAATTACTTGGGGAGTTTCTTTACCATCAATACTAGCAATGGGTGTGGTGTCAGCGATAAATAACAAACTCTTACGGATTTTTCGCATGATCGTGCGGTTAATTCGTACAGTCGCATCACTGGGGCGAGAGGATTCTACTAATGTTAGGGGAAGGCGCGATCGCTTGTTTAAACTGTCCAAACTTTTTCGCAGTTCTTCTCTTAAAACATTTGTGGCTGCGGCATACTCTGTTTGATACGATAAAAAAATCGTTGGTTCTAACTGAGCCAACAGCGCCTGTTTAGTAAAATAAATTTCATGACTAATTAAGTCAATGTTGGCAACGCAATAGCCACCACTACCTTCAATATAAAATTCAATATTTTCTCCTTCCAGATAGCGTCCAAACCAAGTTGATTTCCTAACTTCGTCGCTTTCTTCTAAAAAGTCGGCTCGTAAGGCTGATCTCAGCAGGCTTTTTTTACTTAAGCGAATGTCTGGCGGACGTTTTTCCAGTTCTGGAATCGGCTCGTAATCCTGTAGATACCACGCTCTGAGCGCAATAATTGACATAAGGCGCTATTTAAACTATTTTTCACTATTTAACTTCGTATAATCTTACACTAAGAGGAGTCCCTATCTCAGACTTCTCTTTAAACACAACAACACCCAAACCTCTACTCGCTGAACTATTTCCTGTCATTATTTATCATAGCCAGGGATGTACCAACTTTCATCGCTTGTGTAAACAAGTTATAAAAACTAGTTACAGCGCCCCCTAATCTTCCATTTTTGAGGAAATAGCAGTTTTTGCCTTGGGTGTTGTTGTATTTTGACGATACAGATTTAAGTTAAACAGCGTCTTTTACCTCTTATTACATTTCAAATGCAGCTGTTATTATCTGCCAAGGGAAGCTTTATTAGCTTCTATTATTAAATTATCACTTCTGGATAGAAAGGATTTTTTTTGCAACTAAACTTTACTTTAGTCATTGGTCATTTGTCTCAGTCAGGGTTTAAATCTCCGTCTGAAATGTCTTTAATTTTGAATTTTGAATTGTTAACAAAGTTTGGGGGTTAAGTCCCCTGCTTCTATCAAGCAGCGCGTTTTGTGTCGGTGTCTAAATCCCCGTCACAAAACGTAATTGCGTTAGCGACGTAGGAGCGTCATTGCGAATTGTTTTAACGATTCCTCTAGCTTTAGCGATCTATTGTGGATAGAGGCGTGACGGGAATTTCAATCCAGAACTCTGTACCTTTGCCAGGTTCTGAAATGCACTCCATTATTCCACTATGTTTTTCGACAATTATTTGATAGCTGATTGCCAATCCTAGTCCTGTACCCTTACCCACAGGTTTGGTAGTGTAAAACGGATCAAAAATCCGCTTTTTAACCTCTTCAGTCATCCCAGCTCCATTGTCGCTAATACGAATTAATAGACGAGAGTCGTCTCCTGAGACTCTAGTGGAAATGTGGATAGTGGGCATTGGGTATTGGGTATTCTTCTTGTCCCTCCTACTCCCATTCTCCATTTCTAGCGCATCTATAGCATTGCTGATAATATTCATGAATACCTGATTCATTTGACCGGCATAGCATTCCACCCGTGGTATGTTGCCATAGTCTTTAATGATCTCAATGCCAGGGAATTCACCATTACCTTTGAGCCGATGTTGCAGAATCAATAAGGTGTTGTCAATGCCTTCATGCAAGTCAACACGCTTGTTTTCAGCCTCATCCAAGCGAGAAAAACTGCGTAACGACAGCACTATTGAACGGATGCGATCGCTTCCTACTTGCATTGAAGTCATGATTTTCGGGAGGTCTTCTACCAAAAATTCAAAATCCATCGCTTTGATAGCGGCGCTAATTTCACTATGAGGGTGGGGATAGTGTAACTGGTAGAGACGTAAAATTTCTAGTAGTTGTCTGGTGTAATCATTGGCGTGGCAGAGGTTAGCGTAGATAAAGTTTACAGGGTTGTTGATTTCGTGGGCGACACCCGCCACCAACTGTCCTAAGCCGGACATTTTTTCGGTGTGAATCAATCTTGTCTGTGTTTCTTGGAGTTCATGTAGGGTATGCTCTAACTGGGCGGCTTGGTTTCTAGCTTCAGTTTCTGCATTACAAGTTTGTTCGTAGAGTTGTGCTTGTTGAATAGCGATCGCAGCCTGATCTCCTAGCTGTTGCAATAAATCAATTTCTCCATTCTGCCAATCTCTGGGAGCCTCACACTCATGGACTATTAGTAACCCCCATACTTCCAGACCTATATTAATCGGAACTATTAAGGTTGCTTGCACTTGCAGACTCTGCAAAAACTCTCGATGACAATCATGTAAAGAAGCTGTCAAAACGTTGTTAATTGCCCGGACTCTGCCCAGACTATATAGAAAACTATACTCATCAGGAAAGCAATCGGCTGGGGCATTTATTCCCAAAACTGACTGCCAATTGCCATTAATCTCTTCGACAATCACCGATTTCCTCTTAAGTTCAAAAATCACCACCCGGTCTGAGTTTAGCAGGGCCCGGACTTCTCGAACGATGGATTGCAGAGTTGTCTGCAAGTCTAATGTGCGGCGAATATGCTCTGTGACTTGCTTGAGTACTTTGGTAAATAGTAATGATTTTTCGAGTTCATAAGTTTGCTCTTGCACCCGCAGTTCTAGGTTGGCATTCAGGGTTTGTACCTGTTTAAACATCTGTTGCTGCTGAATTGCCATTGAGAAATGATCGTACAAGGCTTGCGCTAATGAGATGTCTTCTGGTTTCCACTCAACTGATTGCCCCTTTTTTTGCTCTCGCCAAAGCTCAAAGGAAAGCTGTGGTAATAGTTGCCGCCGATTTTGTTCACATCGTCCCGCCCACAAGATTTCCGTTTCAAATTCACAGCGAAAGATGCTTAATACACCGATAAATTTTTCGCGGTAATGTAGGGGAATCACCAGAAGTCCGCGAATTTGAGTAGAACGGAATGCTAAAGCCAAAACTCGCAAATGTGGTTCTTTATACAGGTCAGTTGTTGCCCAAATATTACCTTGTTTAGACTCAGCCATCCAGTTTTGCCAGATGGGATGCTGTTCGATAATACTGTTATCTAACTCGTAGGAGAGTGTCGGTTGATCGCCCCAGGTGTATAGTTCCTGACTGTGTTCAATGTAAAGTCTGCCACCTGTTCCATTGAAGGCAGTAATAACTTCTTCTAGCGCCCCCTGCAATTGGATTGTCGGCAGTTTATGTAATAGTGTGGTAACTCGGTTAATACTAGCTTCTCGCTCTTGCTTGGCGCGGGCTGCGGTGAGTAGATTACTTTGAGCGATCGCGATCGCAACTTGGTCAGCTACTTGCTGCAAGACTTTTAGTTCTCGCTTCAAAATCTTTCGCGGTTCACTTTGGTGAGATACCAACAATCCCCACAATTTAGGCTTTGCCGATTGTTCTTGTGGATCGCAATCTAAAATTGGTACTATCAACGAAGACTGCACACCCATTGCCTTTAAGTATTGAATATGGCACGGGTCTACCTGCCGATAGTGGATATTAGTTTCAAGACGTTTGCCAATTTCTTTTGACTGTAGAGGCGATAACCCGATCTTTCCATTTGCCACATCCACAATGGAACGTTGCTGTGCTAAGAGAAACATCTCCCTAGCTTCTTGTGGAATATCATCAGCTGGGAAGCGCTGCCCCAATAAGGACGGCAGACGTTGCTCATGGATAGATTCAGCAATGACTTCACCACTACCATCGCTATCAAAACGATACACTTTTACCCGATCTGCACCCAAAAATAAACGCACCTGGCTAACGGTAGTCGTTAATATCTCTTGCAGGTCAAGCGATCGCCTGATCTGGTTTATCATCTGGTGTAGTAAAGTTTCTTGGTCTAAGCTTTGCTGCAACCCTTTTGGTTTATCGAGAAATGTCATTGCCTATATACACCATGACTGAAGTATAATTTTTTTTATAATTGTCATCGATCGGAATTTTAAACTTAACAATGCCTTGATTTTCATGCCATTTCCAAAAATTCCTGCTACAAATGCGTTTGCTCTGGGCGTACATCTGTTGCAAATATTTTTGAAAATGGATTTAGAGGATATTTGAAAAGGATCAGATATTTTGCTTGTTCTCTCGAACCCTTCTAAAGTGGATTTAGGGAGATATCAAACTATTTATTTGTATCATTAGATACTTTAAAAACACCCTTTCAAAGCTAAAGTTAAAAAAATCTTAATCATTAACACCTATTAATTTTATATTCACAATGATTAAACTATTTCAGTAATTTTACTTAATTTATTTACTGAAAAAACTACGTTAAATTAAAATATTTTTCCCTCTTTTTACTCATCAATGCAATTAATTAAAATTTTTTCAAAGAAATAACTAAATTCTTGGCAACTGTTTCAAAGATTTTGGGCTGGGGAATTTTACTATTCTCCGTGGAATTACTGATTTTATGTTGAATGTAACTATAGCAGTCCTAAATCATTCGTGAACAACAAGATCCCCGACTTTTTAAAGAAGTCGGGGATCTGAGCCTCTCGATTTTCACAACTCATTTAGGATCGCTATATCTTGATTAAATTATTCGTAAATTACCGTTAAAGATAATAAGTTACGGATTTCTTCACGCACACTCATGAGGGTTTTACCGAGATAGTTTTGACCGGCTCTATTAGCACCACAGCCCCAAAAAGAATCGGTTGGGGAGTTTTCAACCAAAACTTCATCGCCTGTCTTCAAGAGAACTTCTCTAATATCAATATGAGTGATAAACTTTTTGAGGACAGCTTCTCGCATAATTTCAGTTTTGACCAAATCCCAGTCTCGACGGAGTTGGCGAGTGCTACATCTTCCCAACGCGGCAGCTTCTTCTGGGGTTGCGGCAGCATGGATGAGTGGTATAATTCCCGCATCTGTGCTGCCAACAAACTTTTGAGCTTGATAATAATGCTCAACCGTTGGCCAGTAACTACCTTGGATATGGATTTCGTGGGGAGAAAAGTTAGAAAAACAGCCATAAGGCTGCCAAACCTTATAAAAGTAAATGGTCATTTGAAAATTGCTCTTTTATATATTCAATTTCAGGGTAGCTGAAAGATCGCACTCGCAACCCAAAATCGAGCTGATCAGACAGATTTTCTCTCGGTTCATATCACTAGGGATTCTTCCCAACGGCTTATAAAGATTATCCTTATAAAGATTATCAAACTTCACTCTAAGAATTGGGCATGGTCTAGCGATCGCTCAATTTTCTAACTTCATCGGTAAGGTGAGGGTAAATGCTGTTTGACCAAAAGATGTTGAGTCAAGAGTAAGGTTGCCATGATGGGCGCGGGCAATTTCACGAGCTAGGCCCAGTCCCAGTCCGATGCCTTCTATGTTGCGGGTTCGAGCCGGATCGCCGCGATAAAAGCGGTCAAAAATGCGATCGCGTTCACGTTCATGTGCGCCGGAGGCATCGCTCAGAGGAATATCTTTGGATGCATTGGCAATGGTAACGTAGAGAGTTGTTTGAATTTGATGAGCGCGAATTTGTATCCAGCCGTTGGCGAGATTGTATTTGATGGCATTACTGAATAGGTTTTGCAAAACTTGAATGAGAAGATCGCGATCGCCCTGTACCCGTAGCCCGTCAGTGAAATCAGTTTGTACACTCAAGTGGGGAGCTAACATTTCCACATCTTCTAACATCTCCATCAGTAACTCAGACATATCCACCTCAACCAAATACAAACTCATTTTTCCCGCATCTGCTAGAGATAGCAGCAAGAGTTTCCGCATAATTCCACTCAGGCGGCGCACCTCATCCAACAAGTTACTTAAGCGCTGTTGCACTTCACTTCCAGGATCAACCTGTTGCAGCGTTCGTTCTAGTTCGCCTTGCAAAATAGTCAGTGGGGTTTTCAGTTCATGAGCCGCATCACCACTAAAACGAGAAGCTTGGGTAAAACTCCGTTCCAAGCGTTCCAACATTTGGTTAAATACTTGAATCAGTTCGACAAATTCCACATCAGTTGTCCCAATTGGAATCCGTTGATCTAGTCCTTTGACGGTTACCTGTTGAATAATATCTGTTAATTGCCGGATGGGACGCAAAGCACTACCAGAAACCAACCATGCACCGATCGCAACCAGCAAAAGCGCTCCCGGAATTGAAATCAGAAAGATATTTTGAATCGTTGCCATTTCTTGATTGACGGCTTGCATATTAACAGCAATGGCAACCTGAACATTAGGAAATTTAGCTGCCCCAATCCGCCAAGCTGCTGTTTTTGTTTGCTCAGTGACAAATTGAGTTGGGCGGGGACGAAGAAAAGGTGGTGGCTGAACAGATGGGTTTATATTGGGGGGTGGCGGTGGTTGTCTCTGCGGGCGTGGTGGTATAGGTATCAACTGAAGACGCTTAAGCAGCAAACGATTTACCTCAACGTCGGTAGATAGGGAATTGGATTGATAAAGTATGTTGTTGTTTGGATCAAGCACCAGTAGGGCAATGGGGGTTTTTGTATTGCTTCCGAAGGAATATGATAATGAATCTTCGTAAAATTGCCATTGTGAGCGTCGGCTTTCTTTGTCCAGAAATTCCGGAGGTTCCCCGCGGGGAGGCAAGTTTGGAGTTGCCCGCATCAAGTAATTTAAAAGTTCTGCATCAAGACGGCTAATTTTCGCATTGTAAATCTGAAACCAGGAGATTGCGCCAAAGCCGACTAATGTGCTTCCAGCTAGAGCCGCAGACAACAGGGCAATTCGGAGGCGAAACGAAGGGAGTTTCATGAGCTAGAATCTGGCTTGCGAAATCGGTATCCAACCCCTCGAATGCTTTCAATCCAGACTGCTTGATCGATGGGGTCAATTTTTTTACGAATTCGCTGAATACAAACATCCACAACGTTGGTGTTAGGGTTAAAGTCGTAGCCCCAAACGTGTTCTAAGATTTGGGTACGGGTGAAAACTCTTCCGGGAGAGCGCATGAGATACTCCAGAAGATTAAACTCGCGGCTGGTGAGTTCTATGGCTTGGCGATCGCAAGTGACTTCCCTAGTGATGCGATCGAGTTTGATAGGGCCTACGCAAAGCAGATTTTGGCGCTCGCTCCCACTCCGGCGGACAACGGCATGAATTCGAGCCGCTAACTCTTCCACAAAAAACGGTTTAGCAATGTAATCATCGGCCCCTAAATTTAGTCCTTCCAAGCGATCGTTTAGTTCATTCCGAGCCGTCAACAAAATCACTGGGGCATTTCGACCTTTCTGCCGCAAGAGTTTCAGAATTGATAGTCCATCCTTTCCCGGCACCATAATGTCGAGTACGATCGCATCATATTCATTTTCTAATGCTCGCAGATATCCTTCATCACCGTTGTCACAGTAGTCTACAACAAATCCCTGCTCTTTCAATCCGGCCCGGACAAAGTTAGCAATTTTTGCTTCATCTTCGACAAATAGAACGTTCACAAGTATTTATTAGTTCATATATTGCTTCATTCTAGATTCATTACCTTTCTGCTTAAATTACAAAACTGTAATTCAGAAAGCATGTGGACTGTAATTTTAAGGTGGCTTAATTAGAAATATCAACACACTACCTTTTGAAGGTTGATTTTTATGAATATTCGTCGAGTACTAGTTGTAACAGCGATTCCGGTTCTGGTTGGCACATTTGGTTTTATTTCACTCAATCAAGCAAATGCCGCTAGTAAATTTTCTCAAATTGCACAGGCGCAACTACCGCCCAACCAACCACCGAATCCACAGGGGCGACCACCTCGACCTGATTTGAAGGCGGCGGCGGCAAAGTTAGGAGTTAGTGAACAACAGTTAAAGAATGCATTGGGAGTTCCTGCTAATCCTCCCAATCCAGGCGATCGCAATCAACGTCCACCTCGACCTGATTTGAAAGCGGCGGCGGTAAAGCTAGGAGTTAGTGAACAACAGTTAAAGAATGCATTGGGAGTTCCTGCTAATCCTCCCAATCCAGGCGATCGCAATCAACGTCCACCTCGACCTGAT
>NZ_JBALBZ010000019.1:0-4929 GCF_036919495.1 Nostoc sp. | reverse complement strand
TTATTCATTAACCACCAATTCTCATTCGATATTTTTTCCCATCTATTCTGTATGAAGAAATATCATCTAAAAACACCCAAAGTCAACACCCTAGCTGGTAACACATGATGGAGTTAGAATCGGCATGGGGAGTGCCCAACAGCGATGATTCTTCGATCGGTGTTAAAACCTGTTGACGAACCTGGTCTGAGGACCACCCCTAGTTTTGTGCAAAGAAAGGAATTGCTTTATCTGGATCAATACGATCTACTAATTCTCTCCGCATGTGCTCATGTGGAAAGCCCAGTGTGTGTCCAGTTTCATGGCGCACTACTCGGTAAAACTCTGAGTCGGGCGTATCCATAGTGAACGAGTCAAGATTCATCGTCGGTTGGTCGGCAGAAATAGAAAGAATATCTGTTCCCAGGTATGACCAATATCCGCTTCCTTGTGTTCGAGCAATCCGCACTTGTGGATCTGTATTGGTTTCCACGAACTGAACATTCGCCGTCGCACTCCAAGCATTCATGTGCCATAGGATACGCCCTCTCAAATCAGCGGGAGCATCATCTAGAAAGCCTACGGTCAAATACACTCCACCCGCTCCCCAGTATTTTGTAGTTAAAACTGCAATATGCTCTGGTTCTGGAATGAACCCTGGCATCACTAGCATCAAGCGTTCGATTGGTGGATGATTGACTGGGTTAATCTTGGCTGCAATTTGAGCGGCAGCTACCCATTGGTTGCGAGGTAGCATTTTAGGTAAACAAACGATGTGGTCGCACTGGTTGCACATGGTTATAACTCCCATAAGAAAAATGTTTGACGACCTAGCAGGAAAGATTTTCGCCCGGTGAAACTCCCAACCTCTGGCAAAAATCCAGATAAAAATTGATTCGATTTTGGGCTTCTTGTCTGCCTTGTGGGGACGCATTCGGTCCACATTCGATGCCACCATTGATGATGGAGATTGTCATGCCGAAACCGGGGTTGCGGATAGCATTGTGGCACGATGTCATCCAGAACCACAGGGCGGTCATGAAGGAAATAGCGCTATCTGTTGAGACCAAATCAGGGTTATTGAGCAGATCAATACCAAGAGCCGCCCCACATGTAGCATAGTTGTAGTTCCACGACAACTGGATCGGTCCGCGACCGTGATAGGTTTTACCCGGCACACACGGATAGGTTGTAGAATCGCAATAGCTACCCCATACTGCTGTGTTCAGTTCCTCAATGTATTGTAAAAAACCCGTCTCTTGGGCAACATTTGCTAGGAAGGCAGCCGCCTCACGTCTGCATTCTTCGTCCGATCCTTCATTGCAGAAGCTTGGGTATTTCTGCGTGGCGGTCACTAGACCGTTGTAGGAGTAAAAACCATTTCGGTTTGGGAATAGAGCCTCGAAGGTTTGCTGCGATACAATACCTGCGAAACCGCCCGTTGGGGGAAGGGGTGGTGGTGGTGGAGTGACAGACCCGTTAGGAATGCAGATTTCTTGACCTATCTGTAAATTTGCCACATCCGCGTCTGTTAAGGAAGTGCCATCTGGTTTTTTGAGTTCATACCAACGGTTGCCATCACCTAATTGTTGTTGGGCAATAACAAAAAGCGTGTCTCCAGACTTAACAATATATGAACTACCGATTGTACAAGACATAAATCAACTCCAAAAATTAAATTACAAAATTGCTGTAACAGACTGGACACCTAGATTGATTGCTTCTTCAACGCTATCAACAAAAATGTCAATCTTTTGACCGATAATTGCCGTACCGATATCTAGGGCAGCGGCAGGAACTTGCCTACCATCCCAAAGCACCAAGGTAAAATTTGTTAACAGGGGAATCACATTTGGGTCTACTGCACACTGTAAACGTCCAACGCTTTCACCTTGGCATTGTGATTGCAATTGAAGAGCAAGTGCTGCTTGCAATGTTACCCCATGCACGCCGGAGGCAGGTAGATGGCAATTCGTTTCCTCCATACTGTAAAATCTGGCTTCTAAATTTATTTGCTTCCCGGAGGGAGGAGGTAAAGGAGTAGACCCTGGAATGCATATTTCTTGACCCACTTGCAAATTAGAAGCATCCCCATCTGTAAATGGGATGCCATCTGGTTTGAGAATCTCATGCCAGCGTTCACCATCACCTAATTGTTGTTGGGAAATGATAAAAAGCGTGTCTCCCGACTTGACAATATATGAATTACCGAGTGTACAAGACATAAATGAACTCCAAACAACTACTTCAAAGTATTAATCGCTATATCCGTCTTTCTAGATGCTTAACATATAGCGATTCTCAAATGAGTTGAACACAACCACCTATCTCCTGACTTCTGTACGGGCGGGTTTCACAGAGATGCCTTTTAGTTAGGGTCGGGTTCGATGACATTGGGATTAGCATCGTAAATTAAATGCTATAAATTGCCATCTTTGTAGAGAACTTAGAGTTGAAAAAGTGGTTGCTCACAATTACCGAGTGACAAAGTTTGACATATCGCTTGTGCCATAATTTGAGCGTTTGGACTGGTGTCAGTTGGCGTTCCTTCTGGCTGCTTTTGTAAACTCCATAGCATCATTCCAGCCGCGTTCGAGTCAACAACCGCCTGTGCCAAATTACGAACTTCCGGTATGGTATAAACATGTCCGCCCCATCCTTCTGGTGGTACTTCAACACCCATAACAATGTTCCCCTTGAAATAATTCTGATAAGCAGTTAGGGCAACTTTTGGGTCATATTCAGGGCTTGCATCGTAGGACATGACGTTGAGTTGGTCAATGTACCCAGCTTCAGGCGATCGCAACAAGTTGAGCAACAAACCTGTTAGGGCAGCTTTCGGTTTAGCATCTGTCCATTGCCCTTCACCATAAGCACCAACACTCCAAGCTGCTACGGTGACTAAGTATGGTCTGGGTAGTGCTTGGCGAATTTCGTTGACAATCCGACGGTATTCATCATCTGTTGTGCAGGTAACTTGACCGTTTGTAGATGAACACTGACCGTTATTAAAAGGTTCGTAGTCAATATCTACACCATCAAATCCAAAATCTTTGACCACATCTGCGATCGCCTTAGTATTTAAAGCCGCAAAATTCTGATAAGTAGCTCCACCTACTGCCACTAACACCTTTGTGTTAGGATTTTTGCTTTTGAGATAGGCGATCGCGTCTTTTACCACCACACCGTCTACACTGAAATCAAGCCCTGTACCTGATAGTTTATTGCCACCCTCGTAGGTTGCATCTGGTTTTAGGAAAGACACAATCACCATATTTACATAAGGCGCTATGTTAGCCAGTTGCAGTTTTTTGGGATCGTCGCTCCACTTTTCAGACCAGCTCTGGAAATAGGCAACAAGAGTTTTGTTGTTATCAGCCATTAGTTTCTTCTCTTAATAAAGTTTTTCACTGTACTTTGGGTGTCGTTGGAAGCAGCAAAACCGTAGCAATTACAGGATTACCATTTGAAATTCCTTCTACTCTAAGAAGTTATGTTGTGTGAACGAAAAACTCTGAGACCGATTGAATCAAACGATTAGTTTGTTTTTTACGTGAAGATTCTTACACTTCGGATGAGGAAATATGCGTCTCGTAATTTGGGATTATTTTTTGTGTCCCAAAGGTAGCCACCACATTCTCCTAATCCTCCAGGGAAAACATTACCCGCCCAGTCTCCGCACAAGGTCGTATTGATGACCATCTCCATGTCTTTGAAATATCCGGGACACGAATTGAAGCTGACGTAAGGGTTTCCCCATGTATTCGGGTCAGGTGAATCTCCAAGCACATTCGCAGGGATGTCAGCACGCTTCCAAAACCAAATTTTGATTGTCTGGTCGTAAACCCACTCGCAAGCGTATGCTCCGCCACCGTTCTCGTTGAATCCGTGGCCGAAAGAGTTTTCGGGTCCCATGATGCCACATCCCGTGAAAGCGTTGTTGGCGTTGCAGTCGGGATTCAAAATATTTGGGATGTTCTGGACACATCCGTTTCTGGTGTGCAATGTTGACTGGTTGCTGTTGTTCGCAGAGGGTGTCGAGTTGACTCCTTCGATGATGTCGATTTCTCCTTTCTCAGGCCATGTAGCTCCAGTTCCAACTAGCCATATTGCTGGCCATACCGCCATTCCTTCAGGTATGTGGTCTAAATCGATAATGAACAGCCCTCCATTATACTTTTTATCTGTATAAATGCGGATTGCCTTTCTTTGACGTTTTTCTTCAGGGTTGTAGCCCTCCGATTCAACGTCGATTTTAATTTTGTTTCCATCGACAATGTTGATGAGTTCGTCCCACTTCCCGTATTTTACATAACCGTGGGTTGGGTCATCCTGGTCGAAAAAACTCCATTTGTCACCTTTTTCATTTCCGTTGATGAACTGATTTCCAATCCAACTATCTTGAAGCTGCCAAATGTTAGCACCACCGCCCCCATTATCAGATTGCCCGGGAATAACAAGTACCATTTCAACTTGAATCTGTTCGGGATTATCTCCAATTACATTGCGATTCGCTTCATAAATAAGCTGCCACCTATTGCCATCTCCATAAACTTTTTCGGCTATCTTTGATAGCGTGTCTCCTGGTTGTACGGTATATGTTTGCACTGACATAGTTGATAATTGGCTCCTTTAAAGAATTAAGCTGTAAAAAAACCAGAAACGGGCACTAAGTACAAGATTTCATAAGTTTGTAGCGTTATTAAGCCAACACCATTGAAAGAGTTTTCCGACTCAGAATGTGGGTTTTCACACGGCTATAGGCTCAATACCGATCTAATCCTTATTTATTAGGAACGCCACTTGAATGTTACCGCAGCTTTTTCAGGTACTGTATATGTAAATGACTCTGAACCTAGGGTGTTGACTTTGGGTGTTTTTAGATGATATTTCTTCATACAGAATAGATGGGAAAAAATATCGAATGAGAATTGGTGGTTAATGAATAAA
>NZ_JBALBZ010000018.1:0-9493 GCF_036919495.1 Nostoc sp. | reverse complement strand
TATTAAATCAGGGTGAGTTAGTTATTAAATGGCATCGAAAGATAAAAAACAAGGGTAATAGTGGCTATGTTGCAATTTAAATGCCGATTAGCTTAATTGAGATGATCTTACCTTAACAGAAAGATTGCTGCACTAAAATCGCCCTGTAATTTATGGCTTTTGTTAGTTCTTTTTCACATCACGAGCCATATTGAGAAAGTAGTCGTCAATTTTGGCATTAGGACGACGGCGGGTAGTAGCGGCGGAAATTTTAGGAGTGTTATCCTGATTCGTTTCAATTTGCTCTTTTGCAGAAGCTTGTTTTATACCTTGCTCCTGATTAGATTCCAAGAAATAACCAGAGCTATTGAATCCAAACAGGTTGCCAAAAAAACCAAAGAAATTTCCGAAAAAATTGGAAACACTTTGGAATAAAACACCAAACAAGCCTTGAATCCGAATGAACAAGTTCCGAACAGTTTGAGTTAGACGAAACATAACAGCACCCTCTATGATTGCCTATTATCATTGTGACTTAATTCTAATAAGAGGAATGGTGTTATGCAAAAAATTTACCAGGCATAGGCGTGATACCATTTTGGATTGTGGATTTTAGATTTTGGATTGGAAACCGCTTAGTGTATCTGGGTTTTCTCTGTCCATTTGTCGCAATCATTTTTCAAATTGGTATGAAAGCAGGGAAAATATATTACAGGTTACATTTGAAACATTTATACTTGGCACTACTAACCAGATAACTGCGTCAACTATCTTGCAGCTAAATTACTGTATCAGTTTTCCTCGTGCAGCAATTTAATGTTGATATGGAAGGAAATATAACCAATTAATCTCATTTAGTAAGCAGAAGTAATGGCAACTCAGTTCTGGGAAAAAAGCATAGAAATTAATGCTACTTTAACTAACTTACTATTTAAGCCTGTGCGTAGAGGCTTACTCCTATGTCGCAGCAAGCTACGTAAAGTGTCTGGTATTGCGCCTAGTCGCCTCATTCATCAAGGTTGGTGGCTTTTAAGGAAGCGTCTGCTGCCATTATTATGTCTGATATCATTCGTTGTGGTATTACTACTCAACACTTTTGCCCCTGCTGTTGCCCAACTACCTCCTCAACCTCGTCAAGAAATTCGGGGGGTGTGGCTGAGTGGTAATGATTTTAGCGTTTTCCGAAATCGCTCGCAGGTGCTTACAGCCATGAGTCAACTGCGGCAGTTAAACTTTAACACTGTTTATCCAGTAGTGTGGAACGATGGCTATACATATTACCCTAGCGCCATCATGAAAAAAATGGGTATTCCCTTCTTCTTCAAGGGAACAGATGGACAAGATGTAATTGCAGACATTATCAGCCAAGCCCGCAGAGAAGGCTTACTAGTAATACCTTGGTTTGAATTTGGTTTCATGGTTCCCCTCAGTTCGGAACTCGCATCCCAGCATCCAGATTGGCTGACACAAAAGCGGGATGGGACTCAAACTTCAATTAGTGCTGCGGGTGAAGTAGCGTGGTTGAATCCGTTTCACCCGGAAGTGCAAAAGTTTATCACCGGACTCGTGATGGAAGTCATTACTCAATACGATGCTGATGGCGTTCAATTTGACGACCATACGAGTTTACCTGTGGATTTTGGTTACGATAAATACACAATTAGTCTATATACTCAAGAAACTGGCAATCCTCCCCCGCCCAATCCCCAAGCCCAAGCATGGATAAAATGGCGGGCAGATAAAATCAGCGCATTCATGGTAGACCTCCAGCAAACTGTGAAAGCTATAAAACCGAATGCTATTTTCTCAGTTGCTCCTAATTATTATGATTTCGCCTACAAGCTGCAACTGCAAGACTGGCTCAACTGGGTACGGTTGGGTATTGTCGATGAGTTAGTTATGCAAGTATACCGTAATGATTTAGAAAGTTTTATCGCTCAAATTAACCGCCCAGAAATTTTAGAAACAAAACAAGTTATCCCAACTGGTATCGGTATTACGACGGGGTTACGAAATCGCCCAGTTGCCTTACCACAAATCCAATCCCAGGTGCAAGCAGCGCAACAACGCGGTTTGGGTATCGGCTTTTTCTACTACGAAAGTCTTTGGGATATTGCGCCTGAACCAGCAGCACAACGACAGTCAGCATTTGCGGCTCTTTTCCCAAATTCAGCGTTGCGTGATATCTCTCAAAATATACCCCGCAAGCCAAGTTTTGATACCATATCCCTACCTCTATACACAAAACCTTCTCTCGGTCAACGGGTTCGTGGCTATTTTTTAGAAATGGCGATCGCAGGTGGTCAACCAAGGCGTATCTTATTAGATACTGGTTCAGCAGGGCTGCGAGTTCCCAAAGAGTTTTTAGGTAATGCCCCTATCCGCAGAACGGGACAAAATATCAAGGAGGTATTAAGTGATGGTACTATCCTGGAGGGAGAATTAGTTTATACTAACATCCGATTTGGTTTGCTTCCCGCCGCAGAACCCGTTCCGGTACAGATTGTTACTAGCCGCCAATGTACTGCCCAAAAGCCTAATTGTTCAGCAAAGAATGGTGTGCCATTTTCCGGTATTATCGGTGTCAACTATTTTGAAAAGTCACTTCCCTATAATCCGTTGAGAAAATTACCAGGCAATTTGAGTAATGGATTTATCGTGATTGGAAATGGTGGTAGTAACAAGAATGGCAGTTTAATTCTCGGTTTAACTGCTGATAATCAAGCAGATTTCAAAATGGCTGCTTGGAGTCAACAAAGCGAAATTAATGGTGTACCTGGGAACAGATGGGACTCTCGATTGAGCAAAGTTTGTTTAACTCTTGCTGGAAGTACTGCTAAAAATTCTTGTAATGGCACAATGATTGCTGATAGTGGAACTATTAATGGTTTGACTGAATTTAAGTCAGCTTCCACAGCAGGTAAACTCAAACCAGGAGTATTGCGCTCAACAAATGCTTTAAAAGTAGCAATTAATGGCATTTTTGATTACAGCCTGACACCAGGAACCCGCGATGGATTTAATCGCTGGAATTTAAGTATCTCACCACAGGCAGAACTTCCTATATCTGTAAATACTGGCATCGCATTTTTTGATAAATACGATGTCCTCTTTGACCAAGTTAATGGAAGACAAGGTTTTCGCACTCGCCGTCAAGAGGAAAATAAAGATTTGCTCCCTCAGAAATAATGATAAAGACCACTGTTGTCTATCAAGCGAAGTTAGAGAGGTTTAAACAGGTTATTATAATTTCTGCCCTGCGTAAATTGATCGCACTTCGCCATTACGGCGGATAACAGCTTCACCATTACTCACATCGACTAATGTCCAACCGCTTTCGCCGATACTTTCACCCATATTAATGCGGCGAGTCACGCCATCAATTTTAAACAAAGCGGCAGATTTATTACCTAACTCTAGTAATCCTTCTAAGGTATTACTCGGAGCATCTGCGATCGCAACTGCCGGATATACTTGTTCCTGGGTAATAGTTGGTTCTGACTCTGGGGCAAGTGCTGCGCGTAATGGAACTACTGGTAATGCAGGCAGAGGGCTGGGTGTTTGCCGCACGGTAATCGGTGCAGTTTTCGCAGTTACAGGTTTAAGTTCGGCTCTTACAGCCGCAGCTAACATGTTGACGGTTACAGGTTTGGCGGCTTGTCGCACTGTATTCAGAGCACTTTTCACAACATTCGGTTGAGATTCTTGTAACGCACTCGCAACTCGTGGTAAAAGTGTAGGACTACCGGGAATAGCCGGCAGTGCGTAGCGCATTGGCGACGGCGCTTGATAAACGGGAACGTAGATGCGCTCAACAACGCTTCCAGAACGGTTGGGGGCTGGTGGTGTGTTGTTAGCTAGAAGTGGAAGTGATGGTAGATTACCAGTTGTTTGCCTGTTACCAAAGCCTATTTGGTTAATATTTGCCTGACTGGAAAATCCTGAACTGACAGATTTTTGATTGGGAGTTTCTCCTTGCTTATCTATAACTGCCAGCGATTGCAGCATGTAGTCAACCAAATCTGCCTCTATTTCTACTTTTGTTGGTAACTGTGACTGCGGTTGCGGCACTAGAACACCTGGCACGGTCAAGTTGTTATTTAATAGATATACGACTCCAGACTGTACCAAGTAGATAGTACCAGCGATCGCCACGCCTAAAGTTGTTCCCACCATCAGCAGTTTGCCCAAATTATGACTACTTTTCTGACGCTTTCGACTAACTCTTTTTACGGTGGCGGTGTTAAATACAAAGGTACTCAAGTGTTTGTGGTTATCTTGAGCAACTGACTGCACTGGTTGGTTTACCGTGTTCGGTAAGATAATCTGCGGCATCGTCATAACAGTTTGCACCACGTTTTCTTGAGGTGACTGGCGTTGAGGTTGGGGAGAAACTCCAGCAACAAACTGGTTCGATTTCTTCTGCCTACTGTGCCTAACGGTTTGAGAAAGTAGATTACTACTAACATCCAGAATGGAGTCGATATCGGCAAAGAGTTCATCCATTAAACCATCAGCATAGTTTTCTATCGACCAAGGCTCGTTGGCGATTAAGTCTTCTGATGGTTCCGGTACTATGAGACGGGTGCTGGCTTCTTGTAACATAGACTTTCTGGGTTGTTGCTAGGACGAGGAAACGCCGCGCCTACTGCCTGGGAATTAGGATTACAGATAAAATATCCAATCTGCCGTCTGATTGAGACGAGTTGGTTGAGCGTTGGTATTAAAGTCAACTTTAATCTGGGGATTGTTGATGATGCCACTACTAATATTTATGTCATCTATCATACCAGTTTCCCTCCCTACTACTATACTCAGTCTTTATCAAGCTTGTGTTAAGCTAATGCTGGAAACTCCGGCTGGCTCTTAGTTCTACGCAATTCTAAATATAATAATAAAGCGTTAACATCGGCTGGGTTTACACCACCGATACGTGCAGCTTGACCAAGAGTGAGTGGTTTTACGTGAGTTAGCTTTTCCCGTGCTTCTTTGGAAAGGGTATCAATTGTTGTGTAATCCAAATCAGCAGGTAACTGGCGGTGCGCTTGGCGGGCAATTTGGTCAATCTGATTTTGTTGCCTAGCGAGATAGCCAGAATACTTGATGTCAATTTCTGCGCCTTCTTTCTCAGCGCGGTTGAGATTGGCGTTTCCAAGGGCGAATCTGTCGAGGTCAACATAATGGAATCCGGGACGGCGCAGCAAGTCGTTGAGGGTAATTGAACCTTTAATTAATTGCTGGGTATTAGATGCGATCGCTATTCCTATTTCATCATGTTCTTTGACTCGTGTGGCTTGCAATCTTTGTTTTTCTGTGGTAATATTTGCTTGCTTTTGGGTAAACAGATCCCAACGGCGATCGTCAATTAAACCAATTTCCCGTCCCAAGGGTGTCAAACGTTGGTCGGCATTGTCAGAACGCAATATCAATCGGTACTCAGACCTACTGGTAAGCATCCGATAAGGTTCGCGCAGGTCTTTTGTACACAAGTCATCAACTAGCGTCCCAATGTAACTTTGCTCGCGGGCAAAGACAATCATTTCTTGAGAGCGAACAAATCGAGCTGCGTTAATTCCCGCCACCAGCCCTTGAGCTGCGGCTTCTTCATAACCTGTAGTGCCGTTAATCTGCCCAGCACAAAACAGTCCAGCAATCTTCTTGGTCATCAGTGTGGGGTAACACTGAGTTGCAGGTAAATAGTCATATTCCACAGCATAGGCCGGACGCAGCATCACACATTTTTCCAAACCGGGGAGAGTCCGTAACATTTGCAGTTGCAAATTTTCTGGTAACCCTGTGGAAAACCCTTGGATATAAAGTTCGGGTATATCCCGTCCTTCTGGTTCAATAAAGATTTGATGGCTTTCCTTATCGGCAAAGCGGACAATTTTATCTTCAATACTGGGACAATAACGCGGCCCTTTCGCTTCCACCCAACCGCCATAAACTGGCGACAGGTGCAAATTTTCTTGAATTAGGCGATGGGTTTCGGCAGTTGTGCGGGTGATATAGCAAGGCATTTGTTCCCGTTCTACCCACGCCTCCGGATCAAAGCTAAACCAGCGTACATCTTCATCCCCTGGCTGGATGAGCATTTTACTATAATCTACCGATCGCTTGTCTACCCGCGCTGGAGTTCCAGTTTTGAGTCTTCCAGTTTCAAATCCCAAGCGATTTAGGGTTTGTGTCAATCCTTCAGCCGCAAATTCCCCAGCGCGTCCGGCTGGCATTGATTTGTTGCCAACCCAAATTTTACCGCCCAGGAAAGTGCCAGTCGTCAAGATGACTGCTTTACATTGGAACCCGACACCAAAATAAGTTTCAACGCCGATGACTTCACCGTTAGCGCCCAGCACTAAGTCTGTTGTCATACTTTCGCGCATTGTCAAGTTTTCTTGGTTCTCGACAATATTCTTCATCACTGCTGCATATTCGCGCTTGTCTGTCTGGGCGCGTAATGCCCAAACAGCAGGCCCCCGTGAAGAGTTGAGGATACGTTTTTGTAGGTAGGTGCGGTCTGCTACTTTACCAATTTCTCCGCCGAGTGCATCTACCTCATGAGTCAACTGAGATTTGGCCGGGCCACCCACTGCTGGGTTACAAGGTTGCCAAGCGATTCTATCCAAGTTGAGCGTCAATAGCAGGGTACGACAACCGAGGCGTGCAGAGGCGAGAGCTGCTTCGCAACCGGAGTGACCTGCACCGACGACTATGACATCAAAAGCGTCTTGGAATTCAACGGAATTGTGCATGGTCATACTTACAGGATCAACAAGCTGAGAGTTCTTTTCAATTTTAACTGTTCCAGTGGTTTCATGGATGTAACTTTCTGATAAAAAAGTTATCAAATTTACTAGTACTAAATTAAAGACAAGTTTCTTTTTTTAACTTGAGCAAGAAGTCAAAAATATAATGTTTTTAAAATTTGTGACAAATTTCCGGGTTATTTATCACAACTATTGTTCACATATTTAGCCATCAGCACCAATTTAATTATTACTGGTAGATATTAAACATGCATCCAACTACAGTTTAATACCAATAAATTATTCTTATTTTTAATTATTAAGAATATATATACTAAGAAATTTATTGATTTTATTTTTGAACCAACTCAGCATTTTTTTACAAATGAAGCTCACCATTAAAAAGAGAAAAAATATTACTAGAGAAATCAAACAAGCAACTTTCATCAGTATAGTTATTTTGATGATTTTTGTATTAGTAGCTAGTAATGAGATTACCCACTATAAAGTTGCTATAACCGCTCAACCATTAAACGGATGCTTGATTACTGATTCGTTACCTTGTACAGATACCTCTAAAAAGACAACATCAGAAGCATTTGTTCCCGATCCTAAATTAAATGCTCAACAGCGTTTCTTATCTGCGATCGCTAGGAAATTACCCAAAGTTCCCCAGCCTGGTACTTATGAATATATTTTGCTGCGAAACTATGGCGCAGTCTTTGTAAATCAAGATGTCGAAATTAAACTACCGCAAAAAGATATTTTTGCTAATGAGCAAGAAACCCAAGAGTTTCAAGGTAGTTTAACAATGGGTCATGTTGATGGCACTAAGGATTGTTATTTACAAAAATCGGCGGCTAATGCTTTAAATAAAGCGCGAATCCAGCAACAGATACCACTAAAATCTGGTTATGGTTCTGGCGATTGTACTCGTACTTTCAACACGAATTTAAGATTTTGGCAAAAATATGCTAACAATCAAGTTTTGGCAAAAGTTCAACAGGGCAAAGAAACAAAAGTTCTCGGTTTAGTTGCACCTCCTGGAACTTCACAACATCTTTGGGGATTAGCAATTGATTTACACGTAAGTAGTAAAGAACAAAGAAAAGCTCTTAATCAAAATGGTTGGTTTCAAACTGTACAACATGATGTTCCACATTGGACTTATGTGGGTTTAAGTGAAGAGAATTTACCTCTATTTGGTTTTAATAAACAAATTGTCCAGGGCATTACTTATTGGATTACGCCACTTTAATTGTTAGATAGCATGAAAACTTGGGAATACTAAACTTAAATGTGTATTGTCAGGGATTTAGGTATGCCAAACGAAGCTGCTAACCAAGAGCAAGACTTCTGCTCCTAATCTATGGGCGACAGTGGAACAAGGCTACCTTAAAGTAGCTCTCAAGGAAGGATTGGGTGAGTCTAACGGCAGTAGCTATTTTACCCTGAGCGTTAGCCCCTGGCTTAATTTTCCAGACTGCACAGTTATTTTTGCCCTGCTGCATTAGTATGTCAAAATAAAAATACCCGATACATCAAGGTGAGCGATCGCTCCAAAAGCTAGATTAAAGGATTGACCTGAGCAATGGCAGACCCAACCAATCACAATCAAGCGGGAGAAGTAGCTCCCAGCACAGTTGACAAGCAAGCTCCTAGTGTGGCTGAAGAACACGCTCCTAGTACAGACTCACCCGAAGCAACAGACCTTCCTACTGCTAACACGCCAGATCCGAAAGCTGCAAACCCCGAAGATAACCCTAATGCTGCTAAACCAGCTGCTGCATCACCCAAGCGAGAAAAACCCGCAGCCGCAGCCGCAACAGGAGAAAAACCCGCAGCCGCAGCTAAAGCCGCCAAAAAGGAAAAAGCCCCATCTGTTGAAGATAAGCCATTTGTCGAGTTCATTGAGCAAGACTACTTGCCAGCTTTACAAAAAGCGATCGCTCAACAAGGCGTGAAAGATTTACAGGTGTCTTTTGCCAAGCAGAAAGTGCCAATAACTGGCTTTGAATCCGCCGAAGAATGCTGGCAAATTATCGGCAGTTGGAAAGAAACTGGTCTGCGTCAGTTTAATCTGTATTTCCCAGAAGAAGATATTCAAGGGAAAAAGGGATTTTCCTGTAATGAAGGCAAAAAACCTAGCACTTTTGAGTCATTCTTAATTGATGAGCGCAAAATTACCCTCGATTTGTTGGTATATGGCTTAGTTCAGCGCTTAGGCGGTCAAAAGTGGTTAGGTATAAATTAGTCATTGGTCATTAGTCATTGGTTTTTTTAACAAAAGACAAATGACAAAGGACAATTTAAAGTTCGTGGAAATGGTAGATAACGGCTCCAGTATTAGGGTCGTTATCTATTTTTACATAACCTGATTTGTACATTTCATTGAGAGTAGCTTCAACTTCAGCAAAGCTAGCTCCGGTAAACTTTACGCCTTGAGTGACAGTTAAAATACCACCTTTGCTTTCTGCCGCTTCGATCAGTTTAATCATCAGTTGGTTGCCTGTTGGGTGGTGGACTTGAGAGGCAACCACGGCTTGATTTAACGGCACACCGAAGGGAGATACACCCGCTTTTAATCTCAGCTTGTGTTCGTAGTTGTTAACCATATCGGTGATAAAGAACAAATCCACGATCTGCCCTATACCAAACACACCACCAGTCAACAGCTAGGGTGTTGACTTTGTGGGAAAACCACTCAGAAAAGTTCATGCAAATTTTGTGTCGTCATCTGATGTTGAAAATACAATTTTCCTTTTTGA
>NZ_JBALBZ010000017.1:0-36717 GCF_036919495.1 Nostoc sp. | reverse complement strand
CGGTGATGGTTTTAGGATCTCCACAATCACCTTGAAACCTTACACAGTAAGGCATTAATTCCTCTTGCCTTCAAAAATGAGCGAACGTACAGTTACTAGATTATTGTTCTTGAATGACAATCGACAACAAATTTAACCACAACTGGGATAAGTTTGCTTGAGATTTGAGATTTGAGAGTGGAGTACGCATCAAATTATTGGCATTTAACCAAACAACCTCGACTAGCCCCAGGTATTCTGCTACTTCTTTGAGTAGGTTTTTTTGTTCTACTACAGCACTAATTTGTCAGGGTAAGATTTACCCCAAAGAACTCTCATTGGTTAGTAGTATGTTTTCTACGGCTTGCATTACTCGCCTATCAAGCATCAAAGCTGAAACTAATCTCTAAAACTGTATTGAATACTACTTTATACCAATTTAATTGGTATAAATTTCCTGCTAGACAAATGCTCTGTTTATCGAAATTTGGGGCTTTTGAGCCAAAATAGCAGGTAAAAAGTAACCATCCGCAAAAATAATTTGCGCTTGGCAAGCAAACTGGCAATTTCTGTGATAGTCTTTTTATATGGGGAATCAAGACAGCGAAAGCACAAAAACTCGTCAAAGAGAATGATATAAACTCCTAGACCAGACTTTCGCCTTGGCAGATGCAATATTTAAATCCGCTACGGCTTTTTGAAACCAAGAGACAAAGCCAATGAAGCAGGATAGTGACCTCCGTAATAACTTGAAGTCGATTAGAACTCGCTTAGGCATGAGCCAACAAGATTTGGCTAACATCGCTAGTGTGACTCGTCAGACTATTAGTGGTGTAGAGTCGGGGCTATATGCTCCCTCAGTTGCCATAACACTTCGCTTGGCCAAAGCGCTTGGCTGTCAAGTAGAGGATCTATTCTGGTTAGAGCGGGATTTACCTGAAATTGAAGCCGTTCTTGCCAAACCTGTTCCGAATGGTCAGCAACTACGAGTTAGTGTGGCTCGTGTGGGAGGACAATGGATAGCTTATCCCTTGATTGGTAAGGATGCTTTTCGCCAAGATATGATTCCGGCTGATGGTGAAGGCAGTAGTCAAACAGGTACAAATAAAGTTCGAGTCCGTCTTTTAGACGATAATCTCGACACACTTCACAACACCGTTGTGATTGCTGGTTGTGCCCCTGTAATTTCACTATGGGCAAGAGCCACCGAACGCTGGCATCCTCAACTGCGAGTCCAATATAACTTCGCCAACAGCATGGCTGCATTGCACAGTCTATGCAGAGGTGAGGCGCACATCGCTGGGATGCATCTGTACGATCCTGAAACTGGTGAGTATAATACTCCCTTTGTTCGAGATGTTCTGGCTGGGAGGGAAGCAGTTCTGATTACCCTTGGTGTGTGGGAGGAGGGACTTTTGTTGAAGTCTGGCAATCCAATGGGAATTAGAACAGTTAGTGACTTAGTTGCTGGGGGAGCGACTATTGTTAACCGCGAAATCGGTTCTGGTAGTCGGATGCTTTTGGAACAAACACTCCAAAAAGAGCAGATACCGTTCGATGCTGTTCAGGGCTTTGACAATATACTCAAAACTCACCAAGATGTTGCTCAAGCTGTAGTCAGAGGAGTTGCCGATGCAGGTATAAGTACGGCATCTGTAGCTACCGCCTTTGGGCTGGGATTTATCCCTTTACATCGGTCACGATATGATTTGGTGATTCTTAAGGAATATTTAGAAGAAGCACCAGTACAGCAGTTGCTCAGTACTTTGGGACATCGGATGGTTCACTCCCAATTTGAAATTCTTGGCGGTTACGATATCAGCAAAATTGGGGAAGTTGTAGCGACTGTTTAGAGTGGATTGCAATGGTTGGTTGTGTGATTTAGGGAAACTTGGCGTAAATTTAAATCCTGCTGCAACCACTCTTTAGGTATGAGCAACCTTCTTTGTGATTACAACAACTGATAGATAATGCTCAATTCGTAATTTGGATTTCAATTTGAGTTTCCGGCTTGGAATCTGTAGCTTTCTTTTTTCCAATTGGTATTACTACCGCTAGAGAAATAATTTGAGTGAGCGGATGGTAATCAGGGCAATATTCCTTGAGTGATGTCTTATTGCTCTAGCCATTAGTCAGAAAAAACAATGACTAATGGCCCACGAAAACTGACTAAAACTTGAATATGTTCTTTCCTCAGACTCTTTTTGCTGTAGAACGAGCACCTCCAACGACGTTCTACATAAGGTCACTGCTGTAATTTTACAGCGCGAGTACCTCCGGTAGGCACAAAGTGCCAACGCCTTCGGTAGGCACACAGTACCAATGCCTCATAAACCGACAGACCCAGCAAACAAACAATTACAGGATCAATCATCATGTCCGACGGCAAAATTAGACAAATTGCTTTCTACGGTAAAGGCGGTATTGGGAAATCTACTACCTCCCAAAATACTCTCGCTTCTATGGCCGAAAAGGGTCAACGCATCTTGATTGTAGGTTGTGACCCCAAAGCTGACTCTACCCGATTGATTCTGCACTGTAAAGCCCAAACTACCGTGTTGCACTTAGCTGCTGAACGGGGTGCTGTAGAAGATATCGAACTCGAAGAAGTGGTAATCACTGGCTTCCGGGATATCAGATGCGTAGAATCAGGCGGGCCAGAACCGGGTGTAGGTTGCGCCGGTCGGGGTATCATCACCGCCATTAACTTCCTTGAAGAAAACGGCGCTTATTCAGACGTAGATTTCGTATCCTACGACGTATTGGGCGACGTTGTGTGTGGTGGTTTTGCTATGCCAATTCGTGAAGGTAAAGCCCAAGAAATCTACATCGTTACCTCCGGTGAAATGATGGCGATGTTTGCTGCCAACAACATTGCTCGTGGGGTTCTCAAATATGCTCATACTGGTGGTGTACGTTTAGGTGGGCTGATTTGTAACAGCCGTCAAACTGACCGGGAAGATGAACTGATTAGCACCCTAGCAGCCAGATTGAATACCCACATGATTCACTTCGTCCCGCGTGACAATATCGTGCAACACGCCGAATTGCGCCGGATGACAGTGAATGAGTATGCACCTGACAGTAAACAAGCTAATGAATACCGCACATTAGCGGACAAGATTATCGGCAATACAAATCTTACAGTTCCCACACCCATCGAGATGGACGAGCTAGAAGATTTGTTGATTGAGTTCGGCATCCTTGAAAGTGAAGAAAATGCTGCAAAAATGATTAGCCAAGCAGATGCTGCGAAAAAGCTAGAAGACGCTCAAGGCGAAGCACTAGAAGCAGTGAAAAAAGGAAACGTAGAAATAGTTTCCGGTAGCTAGAAGAATTAAGGTTCTTGTTCACACTCCGGTGCTAAATACAGAGTAAATATTAGGTGGGCAAAAATAGCCCACCCTTTCATCAATCCTTTAAAATGGAGGTAATCCAATAGCCAATCTTAACTTCTGTTTGTTTCCAATTCACCGTGCTAACACTAATCTATTCAGGTCTAGACAGCAACATTAATACTTTAATAGTCTAGTTCGTGTTGTTGTTTTCTCCTTCTCTAACCTAGTTGGTGTTTATGTTTTAGGGAATGGGAAACTATTTTTCTCATTCCCTTTTATTCCATCCTTTAGATACACGGTTAATAAATGAAAATCATATCAAAGCCTTTTAAAATTCACTTAACACCTAATAACTTCTACCTATTGTCACCAAACAAATGAATCCCACCCCAGGAAAAATTAACGATTCGCTCAGTGACTCCAATTCTGAAGATGCTCCTCAGCAGAAACTGCATAAAAAAAAGTCCTCCACACAATTACCCCAACCTGGAACTACTCAAGGGAGTTGCGCTTTTGATAGTGCAATGATTACCCTAGTACCAATCACCGATGCTGCTCATGTAGTTCACGGGCCAAGTGGCTGTGCTGCCAGTATTTGGGGAAGTTACAGCAGTCTCTCTTCTGGTTCAATGCTGTACAAAATACGCTTTACCAGCGACATCGATGAGAACGATATCATCTTCGGTGGAGCCAAAAAGCTGTACAAAGGTATTTTAGAATTAGCAAGACGCTACAAACCGATGGCGGTATTTGTTTACTCCACTTGCATCACCGCCCTGATTGGAGATGATATCGAAGGAGTTTGCAAAGATGCTACCGAAAAAACAGGAATACCTACTATCCCTGTACATTGTCCTGGCTTTATTGGGAACCAAAATTTGGGCAATCGTGTTGCTGGTGAAGCGTTGCTAGAACACGTTATTGGAACAACTGAACCAGACACTAGTACACCTTATGACATCAACCTAATTGGTGAACATAATATCGCAGGTGCAATATGGAATGTTCTACCGTTATTGGAGAAATTAGGTATCAGAGTTTTGGCAAAAATTACAGGCGATGCTATCTACAAAGAAGTTTGCTATGCCCATCGCGCTAAACTTAACGTCATACTCTCCTCCAAAGCACTAATCAACGTAGCAAAAGGTATGGAGAAAAAATATGGCATTCCCTATATTGAAGAGTCTATTTATGGCATAGAGTCAATCAATCAGTGTTTAAGAAATATTGCCGCAAAGTTGGATAACCCTGATTTGCAGGAACGTACAGAAAAACTAATTGCAGAAGAGACTGCTGCAATAGATGAAAAACTCGCTCTGTATATTACCCGATTGCAAGGTAAGCGCATTATCCTTTCGATTGGAAGTTTCAAGAGTTGGTTGATTATCTTTGCTGCTAAGAAATTGGGGATGGAAGTTATTGCTATTCTGACTAAGAATAATATTGAGGAGGATAGAATTAGAGTCAAAAGTTTGCTGGGTCAACATGGCATAATTCTAGAGCAAAATAGTCCTGAAGAAATTTTACAGATAATTAACGAAAATCAAGCTGATATGTTAATTGCTGATAAACGCCATCAAGACACCTCTCTCACTGCTAGAATTCCATTCCTAGATATTAATCAAGAACGCAATCATCCTTATGCAGGCTATATAGGAATTTTAGAAGTAGCACGAGAACTGTATGCCGCTTTTTACAACCCTGTGTGGGAACAAGTATACCAGCCAGCCCCGTGGTCAGAGGATGAGGGAGTAGGGGAAGCAGGGGGAGAAATTACTTCCTCATCCCCCTTATCTTCTTCAGAGGAGGAAATCTAATGGCGATTATTAGCGTTACGAGTACATCTGTTGCAGTTAATCCTCTGAAGCAAAGCCAAACTCTGGGTGCAGTTTTAGCCTTTTTGGGGTTGAAGGGAATCATGCCTTTATTACACGGTTCTCAAGGCTGTACTGCTTTGACTAAGGCGGTATTAGTACAGCATTTCCGTCAGGCGATTCCTCTTTCTAGTACGGCGATGACAGAAGTTGCAACCATTTTGGGGGGCGAGGAAAGAGTTGAACAAGCAATCTTGACTTTGGTGCAGAGATCCAAACCAGAAATTATCGGTCTTTGTAGCACTGGACTGGTGGAAACCAGAGGTGATGATATGGGACGCTTTGTTAAAGAGATTCGCCACCGTCACCCAGAACTGGATTATTTACCAATTGTGCTTGTCTCTACACCGGATTTCAAAGGTACATTACAGGATGGCTTTGCTGGCGCAGTTGAGAGTATAGTCAGGGAAATTCCCCAAAAAGGCTCTAAACAAGACCCCTGCCCCACACAAATCACTATTTTAGCGAGTTCTGCCTTTACACCAGGGGATGTACAGGAAATCAAAGAGATTGTCACCTCTTTTGGACTCGTACCTATTGTTGTACCTGACCTTTCTGGTGTACTAGATTGTCATATAGAAGATTCTTCTAGTGCCATAACAGCTAATGGCACAAATGCAGCACAGTTGCGATCGCTTGGCAGTTCTGTATTCACTTTGGCACTAGGTGATAGTATGCGCGGTGCGGCGCAAATTTTGGAGCAGAGATTCAATATACCTTATGAGGTATTTGGTGAATTGACGGGACTAGCAGCAGTAGATAAATTCCTGCAAGCTTTGGCGGATATCAGTGGTGTCAGCGTACCACAGAAATACCGCCGTCAACGCCGTCAATTACAATATGTGATGTTGGAGAATCACTTTTACTTTGGTTGCAAGCGAGTTTCTTTGGCCTTGGAACCAGATTTACTTTGGTCAACAGTTTCTTTTTTGCGATCGCTAGGAGTTGAGATTCACGCAGCAGTGACAACGACACGCTTTCCTCTGTTAGAAAAACTTCCGATTAAGAGCGTCACTATCGGTGATTTGGAAGACTTTGAGCAACTGGCGGTTGGGTCTGATTTACTAATTACCAACTCTCATGGAGTGGCGATCGCTCAACGCTTAAAAATTCCTCTTTATCGTCAAGGTATTCCCATTTTTGACCGTTTAGATCACACTCAGTTCACCAAAGTTGGCTATCGAGGTACTATGCAGCTTTTATTTGATATTGGCAACCTGTTTTTAGAGCAGGAAACAAAGGTTAAGCATTAATACAGAACAATACCCAAAAAAATCTTCGTGCCAAGGCTGGTAAGTGCTGAGTTATCAATGATTAGTAGGAAAACTAAATCACAATTCAAAATTCCCAATTGTTACTTTCAGGATGAAAGTTATAACTATGAACACAAGTTGGTATGAACAAGAGCTAGTCAAAGAATTTAAAACGGTTATTGCTCATTCTTTTCCACAAGTCGAGGAATTGCTAAAACACTGTCATGTTAAACTCATCGAGTCTTATTGGGGAAGACCTCGTATTCACTTTCTGCCATACTTCACAATTTATTGCCCTGACAATCTGATTGTTGCTGTCAAAGCTCAGATATCTATACTTAGGGAAGTAGCAGAATATGCGGGATTAGTTGAAGTTATCTGCCTAAATGCTACACATCTGCTGCGAGATCCCATGTCGAAGGTAAAGCAGACAGATCCGCGTTTGTGGTTAGAACTGCAATGGCTTGTAATACAAAAACAAGAACATTTACTATGACTTCCTGACTTTGGGTGCAACAACAAAAGTGCTTGTTGCGCCATCTATTCAAAGATGGCGTGATGAAAACACGCAGGAGCATTGTATTTTTTGACTAATAATTCCCAATCCTAGTTATTTACTATGAATAAATTCCCCCTTCCCGCAGATGATTTGCCTCCAACTGGAGCGCCTATACTTAATGAGTTATTCTACAGGCAATTAGAAGAAGCTACTTGCAGGCGATTTTTTCAAGCCTGCGGCCCAGTTATGCGAGTTTTACTATCAAATTGTCACTGGTATTTCAAGATAAATACTAGTCCTCTGATGTTACTCATTATCTGTTATGACATAGAAAGTTATCTGCATATAGTCGATGCTATTCCCCAACTCATCAAAAAGCTGAAGCAGTTTTCCAACAAAGCCAAAATTCACCTTTTTTCACCAGATTATAAAGGAGAACCTTGGGAAATCGAGATTGAAGAAACATCAGATGATGAAGCTTAGTCAAACAGGTGAATAGGCGAAAATTTGGTATTAACCAAGGCAGTAGTATTTCACTTTTTTTAGTGCTTACCTCTTATAAGCTGTTCCACATTTAATGGTTTGAGTAGTGCGTTGAATTCTCAACCAGCCTTGTCAAAATAATTCGTAATTGCAATCAGTGGTAACTTGAACTCTCCATTAAAAAATTAGTGGGGGCTTGCTTGTACCCGTTCTTTAATTACCAATTACGTTAGTGCAGCGGTAGCGAGTCCGCGTTCGCTTTTAGCGTCTCGTAGAGAGCGTCATAGCCCGTCGTAGACATCGCTATATTTGCACATAGCTCCCTTAATAGTGCCTGGAACAAATACCAACTTTATAGGTACTAAATTAGGAAAATGTATAGACAACTACAATACTTGCTACCAACTAGGTGGTAAATTTTACGACTGATAAAGAATTAAAAAGCGATGAACTTAACACCCAGTGAGTTAGAACGCTATCAACGCCAAATGATGCTTCCCAATTTTGGAGAAGCAGGACAAAAGCGCTTGAAGTCTGCAACGGTTTTGGTTACAGGTGTAGGGGGATTAGGCGGTACATCAGCACTTTATTTGGCAGTAGCAGGTGTTGGGCGGCTAATTCTAGTTCGGGGTGGTGACTTACGGCTAGATGATATGAATCGTCAGGTTCTGATGACAAATGATTGGGTAGGTAAGCCAAGAGTATTCAAAGCCAGAGAAACTCTGCAAGCTATTAATCCTGATATTCGGGTGGAAGCAGTTCATGATTACGTTACAAAGGAGAATGTAGACTCTTTAGTGCAATCTGCTGATATAGCTGTTGATTGCGCCCACAATTTCACAGAGCGGAACTTGCTCAATGAAGCTTGCGTGCGCTGGCAAAAACCAATGGTGGAAGCTGCAATGGACGGAATGGAAGCTTATCTGACGACGATTATTCCTGGCGTCACTCCTTGTCTATCATGCTTGTTCCCAGAAAAGCCAGATTGGAATCGGCGTGGGTTCGCGGTTCTCGGTGCTGTTTCTGGGACACTAGCTTGTCTTAGTGCATTAGAGGTAATAAAGCTGATTACTAAGTTTAGTCAACCCCTATTGTCACAACTGCTGACAATTGACTTGATGCGAATGGAATTTGCCAAACGACATTCTTATCACGATCCTTCTTGTCTGGTGTGTGGTAGCCGTTCTTGCTCGGAAAATTCGTAAATAGTTGAATAATTGTAGCGATCGCTCTATAAGCGGATCGCCACAACTTATCTACTCATTTCGAGCTATTCTGTAGCAATTATGACATCTGAAGCTTTAATCACAGCGATCGCTTGTTTTCCCTCTTGAAGTTGGAGATGCTCTACTGACTCCTTGGTAATAATTGCAGTTACCTCCACCCCAGGCACAATTTCTAATATGACCTCAGAGTTGACTGCTCCTGCGTGAATTTTCTTAATAGTTCCTTTTAAGGAATTACGAGCGCTAACTTCCATATTTTGATCTTCCCTAGTTATGAGATAATTCAGAACTGATTAATACTAACAACTATGAGATTGTTGGATTATCCTCATTTAGTGAGATATCTTCAGCCTTACAGAAGAACTTAGATATCAGACTGGTACTAGAAGATGCTGAAAAAGTCGATAGTGGAATAGTAAAATGGACAGTTAAAGCTAGGCAGAACATTCATTCAAAACTGTTTTTAGTAATATGCCTACTTAATTATTTTGGTGCATTCTGATAATTATTGGTACATAAGCTAATTATCATTCATTTTTCTAGAATGATTCACTCGTAGTAAGGGCTATACAAATGATTGCCACTGCCAACAATCATTTTCCGATCGCTGCAATTTTGATTCAGTTTATCCAAATTTTTAAACTTGTATCTTTTGCTTTGGCTCTGCCAATTTTTTCTTGAGTGCTAAACCCATAGCCGCAGCTAGTAATAGTCCCCAAATATAGTTGGGTTCGGGTACTGATTTGGTGGGGCTAATAAAGCCATACTTGTGCAAAATTTGCTGTCCTTTCTCTGACAAAATATAATCTGCTAGTTTCTGTGCATTTGGGTCAGCATTTTTGATAACTGTTAAACCGAATGGTGCTGCAACAGACAAATAATCTGGTAGCCTAACCACTTGCAGGCTCGGATCAATTTTTTGCGATGCGATCGCGCCAGTATAGTAACTTAAGAAAACATCTGCTTGCTGAGTTTTGTCAAGAAAATATACTAAGCTGTCCTGTCCTGATGGGACTATTGGGGAATTCGTTCCACCTGTTAATTGCAAGGCTTTACTATTGAGGGTATCAAAACTACCAGGGTTTTTTGAATTAGCTTGAGTAAATATCTGTTGAGTGTAGTCTCCAAGAGGATCTAATATAGGTGTTGCAATTCCCAACTTGATGTTGGGATTTAGTAAGTAATCTAACACCTGATTTGGTGTAATTTGTGTCTGAGAATACTTAGAGGAAAACACTGCTACAATCTGGTTTTGAGTAAATTCCACTGGCTGACTGCTCAACCCCTTAATGTAGAGTTTTTGGGGATTTCCAATATCTGCACTAGCAAAGACATCAGCAGTAGGCTGTCCCAGTTGTAGTTCTGTTTCTATTGCTTGCTCTCTAATCCCTGATGGCCCAAATACTGTATTCGTTCCTATTCCTGTTTCTTGGGTGAAGTCTTGGCTGACTTCCGTTAGTGCATTTCTTAAACTACCTGCGCCATATAAGTTGAGATTAGCTGCAAAAGCTTGGTTTGGTATCAGAACACTAAAGGCACAAGCTGCCAAAGAACCTGTCAAAAAATATTTTTTCATCTGTTCGCTAAAATCTTCAAGTTTTTGAGTATTTTATCCTCAAGGTTCACGTTACCAACTTAGTTGGATAAATGTCAATTACTTTATATAGACAAATGTTGGCTTTCTTACTTACAATCCTTGGTTAAGTAAAGCTATCAATTGAGGCAAGCAGTTACTGAGCAGTTCTTGAAAAAGAATTATTGCTCAATAACTCTTTTCCCTCCCCTGCCTCAACAGCTTATCCAAACTGTATTGGGCTTTGTTAATTATTGAAGACATGGTGGGTGTAAAACTTGTTTTACACCAGTCATACTCAATAGATTTACAAATGTCTCCAGAAGTTATTGCTGATATTATTGAAATTGACAACCTTAGTCTCTATATCAGAAATATTTTGGTTTCAAAGGAGAAGGAGGAGCAGATAATATGACGATATTTGTCACATTACTAACGTAACGACCTCCAGCTTTGTCACCTGGAACTACTAAACGAGCAAATCCTTCGTCTGTTAAAGGCACGATTTTACCATCATTACCTTTTTTTGCAAATGCAACTAGCACTGTTTTCCCTTCAAAGTTAGGTTGAATTTCACCAATAGCTACGACTGCACCATAGCAATCTGTGGCGTCAACTAGAACATATTGCCTCAGAAAAGAGTTTTTACTATTCACCCCAGAATTCCCAGGTTTTAGACCACCTCCGGCTTTCGGATTATTAATCAATTCCCATAGGGGGATTCCATAGTATGTTTCTGTTCGTGGCCCTGAGCCGGTTTGAAAGCTCACAGTGATTTCAGTAACTAATGCTGGATTTTGTTTTTTTAAAGCATCTTGTAAATTTTGCAGTTTTTGCAAGTTATAAGTGGCTGGATTATTGAGTTCTCCACCCAAGCGAAAACTTTGCGAATCACCTCCAAGACACTTATTTTTATCCCAAACAGAAGGTGTTTTTTCTTCTTTCTCTGAGGGAAGACTACTTCTTGAGTCAGCTAAAGTAGGCTGCCATAAAACCAGTATCGATAGCATTAAAGACGCAATGGGTATCGTGCGGGTAAAACGCATAAAACATTTCTCCGTTTACTATTGAATATTGAAAAAACTAGATTGTTTAGCTGAAAGCTTTTTGCTCACCAAAAATTAGTATCGTTATCGCCAAAACTGAGCAATTTGACAATAGATTCTGTTAGGAAAAAATAAAAACGGTTCTATCGTTAAACCTTCAACTCCTTACCAAACACTACTAAATAGCTAGTTTTTAATATGAGTTATTAAAAACTAATAAATCCTGACGCTAAAGTTATTCGCAAACCTCTTGTTAGATTTGCGTTTTTCCAAATGGATAAGTGTATCTGTGTAATCTAATGAAGATAATACCAACTTATTGAGTAAAATACCAACTAATATAGTAATCAAACACGAACAAAATTAATTTTTATTTCTTTTTAAAATAGTTCGGCTTAATATTGTATAGAAACTAAGCTGTCGTTATTTACCTTATAAATAGGTAACTATCAAGCTAATAAACTCTTGATAAGTGAGACTCACCTGTAAATTGGAAAACTGTCCGAGTTATGAGGAAGGGTTGTAGTTATCCCGACACTATAGTTGAAGCAAAACCATAGAGCGGCTAGACTACTCCGTGTATACAACCAATAAACCAAATAAATGCTACAAGTCCTGATGCAGTGAATAGAGCGATAGATGGCTATATCGCTCTATTTCATCAACTGTTTAAGAGCTTCGCAAAACGCCCATTTACTTCCGTTTTAAGTGTTGCATAAGCGCTGTTCTTTCTGGCTCAACTCCTGCGTTTTAACAACTGCAATTTTAAGTATCAAACTAAATTAAAAATGCCTACTGCGCCATCGTCATTTTGACTGCAATATCGCACGGTTTACCAAAGTACGGTGAACTTGTCACTAAAATATCTACACCAGTGCTAGCATAATCCTTTATATTTTCAGAGGTAATACCACCAGCTGCTGCTAGTTTTAAGTTTGGATACTGCTGCTTCAATTTCAAAACTAGAGGCTCAAGGTCTGGTAGGGGAATTTTATCAAACTGAATTAAATCTACACCTGCTTGAGCAGCCATCCAAGCATCTTTTGGTGTATCTACTTCAACGCAAATATGTTGTTCTGGAAACTGTCGTCGCAGTTCATTCATGCGCTCAATTAACCCACCTATACCTCCCATGAATATCAGGTGTTGGTTAAAGATCAGAACTGTTTCAGATAATCCTAAGCGATGAAAAAAACCCCCGCCTGCTAGAACTGCTTTGATGGAAAGCGCTCTAGTACCTGGAAAACATTTACGAGTAGTCACAATAGAAACAGACTGATTTACTGATGAAGCAGTATCTACTAATACTCTTGTACGCGAAGCAATGCCGGAGGCGTATTCCATCAAATTTAAAGCAACTCTCCAGCCACTGTGCAAAGCTTGAGCAGTGCCACTAGCTTGAAGAACTAATTGCTTCTCCTGGCAGACTGTACCACTTTCGACTTGATAATGAACTTCGGCACCACAATATTTTAATACTCTGGCTGCTTCTTCAGTAGCGCAAATGGTCATTGAATGACGGGTAGAAAACTCGATTTCACCAGGTTGCTTGCCAATGCCAAGCCCGTAGGTTGTCAAATCTAGGTAAGGAACATCTTCCTGAATTAACCTAGCGATCGCCTCATCTGAGAAGAAAACACTCATTTTAGTTTTATGATCGGCTGACAAATAAATAGCTCAATCAAGATTCCCACTAAACCTAATCTCATTCAGTTGTAGGAATTGTAATAATTACTACTATTCTCCCAAATAGTTGGTAAAAAAATAATTTTGTTAAGAAAGAATATATACCTCAGTCGCCAAAATGAATTAAATGCTGAAATTGGAAACTATTGACTTATAATATAAAGCTTGAATTTAGCAATCATACAGATAGTGTAAATTACAAACATAATCCAAAGAAGATTGAGAATACTAAATTTAGATGCCATTGATCGTACAACAATGAAATCAGTTCCATACAGTTATGCTGTGATAGAGAACTTGTTGCCCAAAGCAGCTAAGTAAGTTGGCGTGAAAAAACCAAAGTATGTAAAGATAAGTAAATACGGAGAATGCATCTACCGAGGTGACTAAGATATGGGCGCTCGTTTAAGGGTATTCCTGACTCGCGATCAGGATAAAACTTTATTAAATCTAAGAACTGCGGATGCACCACAGAAAGTCAAAGATCGAGCAGAGATGATCAGGCTAAATGCACATGGCTGGTACGTTGAAAAAATAGCTGCTCATTTTAACTGGACTCCACAAACAGTCAGAGAAGTTTTACATAAATGGGAAAAGCTTGGTCTAGAAGGACTTTGGGAAGTACACAACGTTTTAAATTTAACTCTAAGGACTCTGGTTAGGGACTTCCAAGAAATAAATTATTCCAAGAAACGAACCACAGAGACAAGGCAGCGCGGTCTTGGGGGTTTCCCCCATGAGCGACTGCCGCGCAGAGAACGCAGAGAGAAGAAATAGAGAGAGTTTTTGCCTCAGTTTTGGAACATTTTTTTATTTGGAAGTCCCTTAAGTTTTCGTTACATAGTTCTAAATTTTCCTGCCTACCTACTTAGACAAATTCCAGCAGATGATAGCAGAATACAATGCTGACTCATGTAACGTCCAGATATTCTTCAATGATTTGATTAACTTTGCTCAAGAATTGGATGTTGAAGATAAAAGAGCGATCGCGCAAAATCTGATTGAAGAAGAATTAGCAATTTTTGACTTACTGACTAAACTAGAAATTAAACTCACTAGGCAAGAAGAACAAGAAGTCAAACAAGTTGCAAGAGAATTACTGAAAACTCTCAAAAAAGAGAAGTTAGTTTTGGAGGGAGCATCCCAATTTTGCAAAAAGAGGGAAAGAAGCGAGTATTATTCGCGATGATAACTCGCGAATAGTTTGGGTGTGTAAATGAGTGCAGATCGCATTAATCCTGGCAGCGGCATAGAGACAGACACCAATAAAGCGCGATCGCGTCCTTGTATTATTTACACAAGTACTAAGAGTTAATGAACAAGGAGCATAGTAGCTGTAGAGTTTGCTCTCCTCAAATGCTTGAATTATGCTATCTCGTTCTTCCTTACTAAAGGGATTAATTTCATATTCTGCCGATTCTGACTTCGGTATTTGGATATCTTTTGCCATACTTGGGAAGGGATTTGATTCAATTAGCTGACTCTTGAGTGCCCAATCACAGCAAGCATTTATATTTGTCAAAGTACGTTTAGCTGCATTAGCACTGAGATGTGCAACTAAATAGTCTCGAATTGCGATCGCATCATCTAAAGTTTTAGTTGGTAAGTTAGCAATGTGATTGCGATACTTGCGGTAGTCAACCGCATAAGTAGAAGGACTAACCTGTGGTTTTTTAAACTCAGCGTATTTTTCCCATAATTCTCCTAAGTCTGGTTGGGGTTTAGGTGAAGGTGTAATTGGGGTAATTGGGGTAACGGTGCTTAATGATGCTGCTGGTTTGTACTTAACTAAACTGGCATCAAACTCTCCATAGTCAATATCTCTCTGGATTTTTGTCGCCAAAGCCGATGCTTGATGTCTTCCAAAAGGTGTATCATCGTGCCTTGTTGAAAGATAGAAACGCTTGGTTTTTAGCTCTCCAGTGGGCGTAATAATAGGATGAGAAAAAACTAATTGGAGACTGCCGTTAGAGTTCTTAATCTGCACTGAACCCCGACGGGCAATACTTTGAGATTTTTGAGATTCCATAAGGGTTATTAACTGGGGTAAAGACCTTTACCCCAGTTTTACCCCAGTTTTACTTATTGGGGTAAAAACCTCTACCTTACATTTTTACCCCAGTTCTTTACCCAAACTACCCAAAATAACCCCAAAAATCTTTGAAGGCTTTGAAAACAAGCCTTTAACGCCCAATAAAAAAGGGCTTGAAAACCCTGTAGTGCTTATATTTCTTGGAAGGCGGCAAAGAGACTCGAACTCTTGGTGGAGGTTTTGCAGACCTCTGCCTTACCACTTGGCTATGCCGCCACAGCACAATTCCTTGAACTACTTTAATATTTATAAGATATTTTAGTAGCCATAGGGCGCTAGTTAACCCATAATAGCATAGGATTCTGACGTAGAGATAGTGGCTTAACTAGAGTTTCTGGTAGTCTTTAGGCGATCGCTAGATGGACATCATGAACAAAATCTAAAGTTTTTTAGGTAGAGATAGTAAGATGGTAGTCTTTATGCGATCGCTAGAGAGTCCTGATTATAGGTTGACCATAGCAATTATGAGTTATGAGTTTTAATTCCTCACACCTCACTTCTTACACCTTGACTTCATCGGCAAAACTACCCCATCGGACAAAGTGAAATGGACCGGCGATAGAACCCCAGAGACGTTCATCGGTGTCTAAATCTCTTCCGCGATCAAGGCTGAAAAATTCTTGAGCGTCAATCTCAAATTCGTTATCCAGATAAGTATTTTTGCCGTCACGAACTACAATGCAGCATTTTCCAGGTTCAACCCTGCCTTTAAAGCTGTTACCTGTCCACTCTACAACCATGTTGCAACCTGACATTTTTTCCAATTGGTCAATGGATAAAACTTTTAAACGTTCGGGATCGCGAGATGCGCCGTAAAATTTTTGTTCTTCTTTAACCGTATAGTGTTCAATAACAATGTGGTTTTCTGCCGGAATCAACTTCATTACCCGCATCCGGTAGGGTTGATTGAGCATAAAATCATAAGCTTGTTCGAGAAACAAACTTACTCCTGAGAACAATTCCAACGGAAGGGGACGAATACACACGCGAATGTGGGCATAAAAAGGCGGATTTTCAAAAGCTTGTTCTTGATTGCTAAAGTCAGCTGCCATCCACCGGGCTAAAGTGGCAATATCAGTAGAATGAGTCACGTCGCTTCGCTCCGAATTCAAAATTCAAGATTCAAAATTAATAATCCCCATAAATAAATTTAGAGGCTTGTATTATGAGTGTGTTTCGGTCATTACAAGATGATCAACTAGTGTTTGAAAATTATCTAGGATTATTTTGATACTCTCTAGACTGAAAAATCCTGGCTATGATACCTTTGATGGGGTTTAGCTACGCAATTTTTCAATTAGCTATTACGATCGCTTTGAGTTCCATGCTTAAAATCCCATTGCTTCGGCTACTGCACCCAATTTTGCTGCAATACCCTGTTTAAATTGACTGTGATTGTGTTTAATGGCTGTATCTGGGTCTTTTAGACCATTACCGGTGAGGACACAAACTACTGTCGCCCCTGTAGGAACTTGGTCTTTCACCTGCAACAATCCGGCTACAGAAGCGGCGCTAGCCGGTTCGCAGAAGATACCTTCTGATGCTGCCAAAAGTCGATAAGCGTCGAGAATTTCGGCATCGGTAACGGCGTGAAAATTTCCCTGACTTGCGGTTTGCGCTGCAATAGCTAATTCCCAACTCGCTGGGTTACCAATCCGAATTGCTGTCGCTAAGGTTTCGGGATTTGCTACTGGCTGACCGGTCACTAAGGGGGCTGCACCTGCGGCTTGGAATCCCATCATTCGGGGTAAGCGATCGCACTTTCCATCTTGATGATATTGACAAAATCCCATCCAATATGCTGTGATATTTCCCGCATTGCCCACGGGGATACACAACCAGTCTGGCGCATCACCCAATGCATCGACGATTTCAAAGGCTGCTGTTTTCTGCCCTTCTAGGCGGTAGGGATTGACCGAATTTACCAAAGTCACCGGATAGCTTTCAGCCATCTCGCGGACAATTTCTAAGGCTTGGTCAAAATTCCCTTTAATTGCCAATACTTCTGCACCGTACAGTAAAGCTTGGGCTAATTTGCCCAGTGCCACATAACCGTCGGGAATCAGCACAAAGGCATTCATGCCCCCACGCCTTGCATAAGCGGCGGCGGCGGCTGAGGTGTTGCCCGTGCTGGCACAAATTACTGCTTTTGCGCCAGCTTCCTTAGCCTTGGAAATTGCCATAGTCATCCCTCGGTCTTTGAAGCTGCCGGTGGGATTCAGACCGTCATATTTTACAAAAACCCGCACTTGTCTGCCAATGCGTTCTGCGATCGCAGGTGCTGGTATTAGAGGTGTGTTACCCTCCAACAGAGTGACAATCGGAGTTTTTTCGCTGACAGGCAAGTATTCGCGATAGGCTTCTATCAGTCCGGGCCAGGGTTGGCGATGAGATTTAGCAATAGACAGGCTCAAAGTCACGGGATTTAAAATTTTTTAATGTAAAGGATTGGATATTTAGAAAGGCTCGCATAGGGAAGGGCAGAATCGGGAAGAGGAAGAAAACGAATTTTTCTTTACCAGTTTCTAGTTAAGAGTCCCCTAATTCCAAAAGAATATTATTTAAGAATATTATTTTTTGTGGTGCAGGCGTTTGATTTTGCCATTTTTATTTTACGACTGTGAGTTTATCATAACCGCCACGGCGAACTGGGGATGCTGACGGAGTGAAAAATGATAGACAAATCTGTGGGACTTACGTAATAACTCTCTGAAACACTTATTCCTACTTTGCAAAAAGCCACATTTTTTACAGGCGCTCCGTGAATAAATTTATGTATATTCTAATACTTTAAATTATCCATGTTTTTAGTTTAAATACGTAGTAGCCTACCTTTCTTTTGCGGTAGTTTTATCCTTGTCCTGACAAAGGCACTCTTGCTAGCTTGCTTCTACATTCGCAGAGTGTACCGTAGGCAAGTGGTAGAAAGACTTTACACGGACGGCAAGTGCTTTACCTTATTTGGCGTAATTTAATATAATTTACAGAGAATTTTTTACGTAAATTACTCAGTAACAGCAAGAATAATTAATACAACTAGAATTGCCAGGCTATCAATTAAGTATTGCTAAGTACCATTGAGTGGACGGAAGCTTTGCACACTTCGGGCAATGTTTTCTCAGGAACACAGCCATTATGATCGCCGTCTCTTATGATTGAACCTAAAATCCATTAGAGTAATTGATTGAAAATACACAATATTTTAATAAAGCTTAAAAAAGCAATATTATAATATTTCTAATGGTGTGAGTTAAGTTTTGGATTTAATTAGCGATGCCTACTTGTTTACCTAGTGTTTCCGATCGCGAGTCCCACGCTAACTGGGTCAGTAAGTTAACTAAGTCTTATTATCAAGACGATCAGCAAGCTAAGTTGATGCATTTACAAGCAGAAGTAGACTCTCTGTTAGAGCAGTTAGAAAACCTGAAGCAGCAACGTCTAGCCGAAACCAACCAAAAAGAATAATTCAATTTTGGAGATAGCGATGTCTACGACGGGCTACGCCTACGCTTTTCCCCTCTCTAATCTAAATTTAAGTGAGGGGTAGATTTGAGTAAGGGGCATGCTATTCAAAGCGCTGATTTTTCTCTGACCAGCGCCTCAAACTGTAGTTATGAGCATTTTCTACTAATAAAGCTAAGGATTGCACCCCTGAAAGCTTGGCGATCGCAGATAATCTTTGTAAGTCATTTCCTGTAAAATCAGTGTAAATGACTTTATTGCTATCAGACAAAATTATAGTCCGGTCACGGCCTTGCTTTGGGTTTTCCCCCTGACTTTCAGGTGTAGGCTGATTCAAAGATGCTATTGCACCTGCTGAAATAGTCAGTATTATTTCTGGTTGAGCATTATTTGTTAAATCAATTACTTGAACCGGCCAATCACCCAACTTTTCCTGCATCTGCTCAAAACTAGGAATAGCACCACCCGGAACTTCATCAGATTGCTGTAAAGATTTCCACACACTCGATAAGATTACTTTCACCCCTTGGGGATTTTGTTGATGGAGTTGTTGGAGAGTGATGGGAGATGGTTGTACCCATTCCAGTGCTGCATTTGTTAAGGCTAAAGGTTTGGGTTGGAGAACATGGTTTTGATTCTCTAGGATTTTTGGGCCAGCAGCTAATAGACGCAAAACTTTATCTCGTAGTTGCACCGCTTTGATAGCGGCTATAGTAATTTGTTGTTCTCCATTTGGCAACCAGACCACAACTTGAATTTCAGGGTCAGAACTAATTCCCAAAGTTTTCCATAAAAATTTGGCAGTGTCAGTTTTGGGTGGGTTTAAATTCTCAAAAGGTGAATTTAGCCAGCGTTTACCGTCATGAAATGCACTTACCTCCACCTGATACCAAACTTGATTATCTGTGAGTTTCAAATCTGCTGAGGAATTTGGTTGTAGCCAGTCGGTGTTGGTAACTTGAGTGATTGGTTGGACTGTACCAACAATTTGACTAGGGTGAGTAGAGGATATTTGCGATGTACCCTCACTATTAAGTCTGGCTAACAGACCTTGAATATAGGCAAGATTATCTTTTGTAATTTTTGGTTGCGCCTTTAACCAGGAATTAGCATGTCCTTCTCCCTGCTGAACTTTTAAAATCAAGGCGAACCAAGCTTGCACCTCTAGTCTATTTGGGTTCACCCGCAACGCCGCCGCCATGCGATTCCACAACCGTTTTTCATCAGTTTTGAGTAGGGTAGCAATTTCTTGGGTGTTATGTGGCGATGCTTCAAACACCTGTAAAGCTTTCCCCCAGCGACCATCAATCAAATCTGCCAGCACTTCTTGACTAGGACTTGCCCAAATTTTCTCGGCTTGCGTTTTAGTAAGTTGAGAATGCAAGCGAATCAAATCCATTTGCGCTTGCGCCGCCTCTGGCAAAACTCCTTTGTGCTGTTTCTTGATAAATTTCAACCATTCCCAGGCTGGTGTCCACAGTCCACTACGGGCAATTGACAAAGCATTTTGGTATGCAGAATCCTTAAGGGCTGGTGATTCGAGGGTAATCGCCTCCAATTGAATTGGTTTGAGGAATAACTTTAGAGGCTTGACTTGGTAAACTTGAAAGTGCGGTTCAAAACCTATAGTTTGATCGAGAACTAACTCTTTTGTACCATCACCAGTTACCTGCCGCCATTTGGGCAATTGTCCATTAGGACTAGTCCAAGACAGCATTTGTAGTAAATTCCTGCGTTCTGGATTGTAGTAGACGACATAACCGTAGCGGATTGCAGCAGTTCCTTGTTGGCGTTGACCGTGCAAATCAAACCAAACCCCTGGTGATGGTGTCGCACCTTCAAACCGTTGCACTTCAGTTAAAGGTAGGGGAATGCTGATATCCTGGAGTTCTGATGTCCCATCAAGCGAAGAAATTACAAAAGATTCATCTGGCCCAGTTACAGGTAATTGAGTTCCTAGATAGTAGTAATTTTCTGACTGAGATTTAAACTCTAACTCTTCTGAGCGTTCATAAACCCTGAGTTCTACCAGTTCTTCACAATCAGATTGACAATTAGCACGCTGTTGAAAAACTGGCAATAAAAATGAGTTTTTCGTATTTTGATTTAAAGGCAGAGTTTCCCCAAATATTTGGTTTTTTCGACTCAAATCAAGTTGAATTTGTTTAAGAGTTTGGGGGCGTTCGTGATTACCAAGAGGGATTTGTACCCATGCAGGTAAAATTTTATTAAGCCAGCTTACTTGATCTGGATTGAAGATGAAAAGAACACTAATCCAGGCAAAAGCCATAATTAGACTAGCACTAATGAAGAGAATTGCGTAGGCGTAGCCCGTCGTAGACATCGCTAGCATTGACGACAACCAACTTCCCCGTTTTAGCTTTTTCTGGCGTTTTTTAACGATGCGTTTCACCATACCTGCATGAGGTTTATTTTCTTTAGAGGTTTTTGGCGTCAGCTTGCGTGAGCGATTTTGCATATTAGTTTTCAATCAATCCAGTGGATATTTTGGACATTAGACACAAGAAGCACAAGAGGCACAAGAAGCAGAGGGGAAATACTTAATGCAACTTCTCCCCTACTCCCTACTCCCTACTTCCTACTCCCCATTCCCCAATACCTAATACCCTGTTATACTCGTCCTTTCAGAAGTTGCCCAGAAGGATTAAGTCTAATTTGGGACAAAATACGTAAATTTCCCATGTGAATGCTTGATGATTGCGAATACACTTTTCACTTAAGTATGTGAGCAGAGTTTAAAAAGTTGAAAGGTATACTTATAAGCCACAGTCATAGCAAAATCTGGATGCTCGCATGGTTACTAATTGTGGGAGTAAATGGAGTTGCACAAAAAGCACTAGCACAAGATTACACAGGAACTACTCAGGCGCAGGAAAGTATAGATTTAAATTCTTCTTCCCTCTCCCCAGTAAATCCGATGGCGCAAGTTACATCGGTTTCTCAACTCAAGGATGTACAACCTAACGATTGGGCATCCCAAGCATTACAGTCTTTGGTAGAACGCTATGGTTGTATAGCTGGCTATCCAGATAGCAGCTATCGCGGTAATCGCGCCTTAACTCGGTATGAATTCGCCGCCGGAGTGAATGCTTGTTTAGATAGAGTCAACGAATTAATCACTACAGCCACCAGCGATTTAGTCACCCGCGAAGATTTAGCAATATTACAAAAATTGCAGTCAGAATTTACCCCTGAATTAGCAACTTTGCGGGGTCGTGTCGATAGTTTAGAAGCCAAAACCGCCGAAATCGAAGCCAACCAATTCTCAACAACAACCAAACTTAGTGGACTACTAATAGTTGGTATTCAAGGACGGACTAGCAATCGTGGTGATGTGAATCCTAGAGATGGACAAAAAGATACAGATGATGCAGGGACGAACACTAATGTCATGTCCCTGGCGCAACTATATTTAACTAGTCAAATCACTCCCCGTAGTTATTTATTTACAGGTCTTTTAGATGGTAAAGGAAAAACCTCGCCTAGATTTACTAATAGTGTTTCTCGAAATGATGTTTTTCTTGGCTACGAATTTCCTACAGATAGCTTGATTGTAAGTGACCTCAATTTTCATTGGCTGGTGACAGATAAATTAGCAGTAATGGTGGGAACAGAAGGCGTAAGTATGCCAGCTGCTTTCCGAGGCCCCAATCGGGTAGAAAGTGCTGCAACAGGTCCATTGTCTTATTTTGCCCAAAGAAACCCAATTTTAAATATGGGATATGGTCATGGTGGTATAGCTATTGATTGGCAATTTGCTAAACGCGCTAGTTTGCAGGCAATTTATACTAGTTATCAACCAGGAAATCCTGGGAAAGGTAGCGGTTTATTTGATGGCAACACAACTACAGGTGTGCAATTGCTGCTAACACCAACCGATACTCTAGATTTAAGTTTGTATTACGTTAACAATTACTCTTCGGATGGTTGTTTGTTAACCTTTGTTGGCGATGAATGCTTAACTACAGTTAATACTACTACTGGAAAATCAGCACCACTGCAAACTAACGCTGTGGGTGCGACTTTAACTTGGCAAATTTCTCCCCGCATTAGCGCAGGTGCATGGGGTGGTTATACTAAATCTTATATTCCTGGGCAATCGGGAAATGTAGAGACGACAAATTATATGGTGTTTCTGAATTTTCCTGATTTATTTGCTAAAGGAAATTTGGGGGGAATTTATGTCGGTCAACCTCCTAAAATTACCAGTAGCAACTTACCTGTAGGGAATAATGTTCCTGATTTTATCAATACTGGTTTAGGACGTGCAGGTGGACAACCAGGTACAACCACTCAAATTGAGGCATTTTATCGTTTTCAGCTAACAGATAACATCAGCATTACACCAGGAATAATTCATATTATGGAGCCTGGTCACACACCAGATAGTGACTCCGTTACCGTTGGCATTCTACGGAGTACTTTTCTTTTTTAATTCAGTTTGCACATAAATATTATTAAACTTAAATATTGACAAATACTTATAGCCAATTGACCACACAAACCAATGAAATTTCTTTTTCAATCCTCTATACTCAATTTCCTATACACCATGCCGCATTTTAAATAGATATAAAAATAAGGTTTGGCGGTGAACCAAACCTCTATATAAATCCAGTGCATAACAACATCCCGAATCAATTTACTCATTATTTATTCATGGGGCATCTTCCCATAGTATGTGTGCAAATATCCTGAAACCTGATATAAAATTCCTTTAGTATAGCCGAATACAAAAATAGAAAATCAATCTGCCATAGGCTCTAGCCTATGGCAGATTGATTAGATGTTAAATTCAATAAAATAACTAGAAGGATTTTTACGTTCAGAACTTGTATTAAAGCGATTTTTCCAACTAGCAAGCCAAAGAAAAGACGGGATAAATAGTATTAACCACCGGCGACAGCAGGGACAATACTTACTTCATCGCCATCTTTCAGTGCTGTGTTAATACCATCTAAATAGCGGATATCTTCGCTATCGACGTAAAAATTTACAAATCGACGTAGCTTTCCTTCTTCATCGCACAACCGCGATTTAATCCCAGGAAAGCTTTGTTCTAAAGAGTCTAATAATTCAGCAATGGTGCTACCGCTAGATTCGAGAGTAGCTTGATTATTAGTCAAATTCTGAAGAGTCGTAGGAACTAAAACTGTTACAGCCATAGGAGTACAGAGTGAAAAGTTGAAAAGTGAGGAGTGCGGAGTGCGGAGTTAGGAGTTATGGATAAAAAACTCATAACTCCTAACTCATAATTAAACGAGGACTTGTTGCCATTCCAAGCGATCCAGAGTACGCGATCGCTCTAGCGCACGTTCAAAACTATCTAGTTTAGCATCAATAGTCAAGGGTTCGCCAACGTAGCCTTGGATTGCTTCTTGAGTTTTCAGACCATTGCCGGTAATGTAAATCACGGTGGTTTCATCTGGATCAATTTTGCCAGCTTCTACAAGTTTTTTCAGCACGGCCACAGTTGTACCACCGGCTGTTTCTGTGAAGATGCCTTCGGTTTCTGCCAGCAGCTTGATGCCATCAATAATTTCTGCATCATTAACTGATTCAATGTTACCACCAGTTTTCTTAGCTAACTCCACAGCATAAATGCCGTCTGCTGGATTACCTATCGCTAGCGATTTAGCAATTGTATTCGGTTTTACTGGCTTAATAAAGTCGCGTCCTTCTTTAAAAGCTTGGGCGATAGGTGAACAACCTTCAGCTTGAGCGCCACTGAAACGGACGCTCTTGTTTTCTACCAAACCAACTTCGATAAATTCTTGGAAACCTTTATAAATTTTTGTAAAGAGTGAACCAGAAGCTAAGGGAGCAACAACATGATCTGGTAGTTCCCAGCCTAGTTGTTCCGCAACTTCAAAACCTAGCGTCTTGGAACCTTCAGAGTAATAAGGACGCAGATTGATATTGACAAAACCCCAGCCATGTGTATTAGCAACTTCTGAACAGAGACGATTGACTTGATCGTAGTTGCCCTTGACAGCCATCAAGGTGGGACTGTAGATCAGGCTACCGATAATTTTACCAGCTTCTAAATCTGCGGGGATGAATACACAGCAGTCTAAACCGGCATGAGCTGCGATCGCAGCTGTAGAATTTGCCAAGTTACCCGTGCTAGCGCAAGAAACGGTAGTGAAACCCAACTCTCGCGCCCTCGATAGAGCAACTGAAACTACCCGATCCTTAAAGCTAAGGGTGGGCATATTAACGGCATCATTTTTTATATAAAGCTTATTTAGACCCAGGCGACGGGCAAGGCGGTGAGAACGAACCAAGGGAGTCATACCCGTTCCCACATCTATAACATTGTCAGTTGCAACAGGCAAAAAGGGACGATAGCGCCAAATTGAATTGGGCCCGGCTTGAATTGTTTCACGAGTGACACTCAGACGGAGGGCGCTGTAGTCATACTTGACTTCTAAAGGGCCAAAACATAACTCACAAACATTACTGGCTTTGAGTTCATATTCCGCACCACATTCCTTACACTTCAAGGCTTTAAAGTAGGCAGTGCTGGTTTGGGTTTGGGTTTGGGTTTTGATTGCCTGAGTCATAAACTAGCTTTCCCTGTTTGTCTTTCTGCGTTTGTCTGTCTGCTCTTGCCTGATACTAACACGAGCAAAAATACCAGTCAAACATACCCGACTAAAATTATCGGGTATTGCTAGTATTGAAAAAAAGTATTTATGTAAAATTTTTATATACGTAAACGTTATATTTAGTATTTACACGTAGATTAGAATTGTTAAAAAAATTAGATGATAGCTCAAGGTACTCAGTTTTAACACTTATAGTTGATATGATTAAATTGCATTTTATATATGATAAATTTGCATTTATTGAAATTATTACTCAATTTTGAGTGATCTATATCACTTAAAATAACCTTCTATTTTTTATTTAAATGACTCTACCACGGTAGTAAACATAGATGACAACAAAGACTCAAAAGCATTTCTATATATAAGTTTTAGTCTTTTTAATGTCTGATTACACCCCTAGATTTGCTATGTGTGCTGCCAAAATGAAGTTGACTTTTCAGCTTTGATGCACTAAATCATGGCTTAATAAATTACTTATTTTTACGGAAGTTTTTTTTTGCTACAAAAGCTACATTTATATTTACATCGACGATTCAGCAAAACACAGTAGTTAAGTTACCCATATTTGCGATCGCTAGCTTTGATAATCAACGGTAAGCGTAAAACAAGTAGGCAATAACTTTGCTGCCTATTGTCTCAATCTAGTTTTTCAGGAGTGTCAATAAGTTAACTCCTCAAGTTAGACATCTCCGAAACATCAACGTTTTGGCTCGTCTAATCGGTAATTCTTTAAGGAATTGCCGAACTTTATCCTGTTTCAAAACCCAAGATATCAAGTTCAGCAAATAAACAAACTACTTTTATGGTAAACCGAAACAAATCTCTGAACAAGCAGCGCCAGCGCTATCAGTCTCTAGTAGCAACAGCATTATTAAGTAGTAGCCTTTTCCAATTTATTGCACCTGTATTAGCTGACGGTACAGCTGCTGGTCAATCTATCAGTAACACCGCGACTGCTACCTACGAAGATCCCAACGCGCCAGGGACAAGCATAAATTCGACCTCTAACACTGTTATATTGACTGTAGCAGAGGTTGCTGGTATCACTGTCAGCGCGTCTGGAGTCACAGATAACAATGGTGGCACTGCTGGAGTTAACGATTTACTAACTTACACCTACACCATAACAAACGTAGGTAACGACCCCACCAAATTCCATATTCCCAACCAAGCAACAACAATTGGGCCTGGTACAGTCTCTGGTGTACTTCCTGCTGATAAAAATGGGGCAACACCAGCTAGTGGCACACTGCAATACAGTACTGATGGTGGTACAAGTTGGACAAACGTAACAGCCGGTGGTGTAGATACACCCTCAATTCCGGTTAGTGGTACTGTGTTGGTGCGTGTGCCAGTGACTGTACAGACTGGCGCTAAATCGGGTGACATAATTAAAGTTACCCTTGGTAATACTCCTGGTGATGCCCAAAACCAACTGCGGAGTCCCGATGGTGGTGACGTTTATACTGTAGATAACGCTGATGGAAGTCCTGGAGAAGTTGCTGGCGCACCAATTAATGGTACACGAGAAGCTAGTATTACCCAGCAAACTCAAGTGGGCAACACTGTTAAAACCGTTGCTCTAGCCACAATACTCAAAACTCGGACAGGCTACAACGCTGGTAATGCTTCCGTACTCAATGATGATGTGCTGACTTATGGTTTAAGCTTGCGAGTTGAGAGCAACGACGTAACCAATACTGGGCTAACACCCGCAGCTTTAGCTGGTACAAGTATCAATGTAGATGGTAATCCAGTTTCTCGCATCTTAGTTTCTGATGCACTTCCAGCATCGACAACTCTTAATGGTACCCCAACTGCTCCTCCAGGGTGGACAGTAGTTTACGCTGGCGAAGATCCTGCAACTACAAATGCTAATGCTGCTTTGTGGAAAACTGACCCTACTCAAGTAACGGGTAATGTAGTTAGACGGGTTGGTTTCATTAATAATCCTAGCGTTATTTCTTCCGTTGCTACTGGAACAACCTTTACAGGCTTTACTGTGCAAGTGAAGACTACTGGTGTTACATCGGCTCCGACCGATATTAACAACATCGCTCAAGTGTTCGGTACAACTGCTGGCGATCCAGCTAGCCCCCTACTCTTCGACGATTCAGGTGACCAAAACCCAGATAACATCAACCCTACTACTGGAGCCTTTCCTACTACACCTGACGCTGGCTATTATGCTACTACTCCCGCCAATGTTGATACGGGCAATAACAACCAAGGTGCTAATTCTGTTATAGGAAATGTCAACCGTTATACCATTTCAGCCGCCGTACCAAACTCAGTTTTAAATGGGCCGAATAATGCACCTGATGCAACGGGCCCATCGGGGAACAACGACGACTTCACCAACAAATCTGCCTTTGTTCCTCTTAACACAGCACCTGGTAGTACACTTGACCCACAATCAGTTGGCTTCACTAACACAATTAAGAACAACGGTACTGCCACTAACGACATCACAATAGTGCCAACCGCACCAACAACTTTCACAGATTTGCCAAATGGTACAAAGGTGACTGTTAGCTATAACAATCAATCTGCTGTTTATACTTACGATAGTACTAATGGTGTTTTTACAACAGTTAATGCACCAGTTAAAGTCTTAGGTCTTGCTGCTGGTGCCAGTGTTAATTATGGTCTAGAAGTTGACCTACCAGCTGGTACGCAACTATCGACTGATATCGGTAAGGGCTTCCTAGTACCCATTGTTGCCTTCATTGATGCTGATAGTAATGGTGCATGGGATAAAAATACTGAAACAACGTACAACATCTCCATCGATCGCGTCTACACTGGCTTCTTACAGATGGTGAAAGTGTCACGAGTTTTACAAGGAACTGGCCCAGCAGTGCAAGGGACTGATGGCACATTCAGTATCACTCCGAAGAACCCTGCTACAGGCAACATTATTGAGTACCAAATTCAATACAAAAATATTTCTGATGCTCAAGCTGGAACCGGTAACGTGATTTTGAATGCTAACAAAGTTGTGATTACTGAAGATGGTACGCAAACCCCCAACAACTGGGCGCTAGACAACGACAACAACACTCAAATTGATACTAGCAACATTGTTGGTTCAGCTAAAGATTCTGGGGCTTCAACTATCGAGTTCTTCACTGGTAATCCAGCTAGTAACCCTGGCGTCGATCAAACTGGAACCACGGTAAATAGTGATGTCACAAAGTATGTAAATACTCCTACCGGACAGATTGCACCTGGTGTTCTAAGAACATTTACCTTCCAACGCAAGGTTAACTAAATAGTTTGATTTCACCCCTCTTTGTAAAGAGGGGTTAGCACATCTGTGTTTGTAGTTAGCGCTTTAGTTTTAAATCGCTAACTACAAACTGATTATTCCCCTGCGAAAACAGGGAAAGATAAATCAACAATCGACATTGTGAAAGTTTTTTGAGGTTATTTATATGAAGCGTCTTTCTTTTGCAGGTTTAGGAGCGATCGCACTTATTGCTACCGTTCCATTTGTCAGTCAAGTGCCGGGAGTGGCTTCTCTATGGCATTCTACAAGCGCGATCGCTCAAAATGTCAAACCTCAAGGGCAGTTACAGTTGCGCTTAGAGGCAGAAAAGCAAGTGGTGGCACAGGATCAACAAGGTAAGCAAAGCAAGACATGGCAACCTTTGAAAGGTCAAGCTGTGGTGCAACCAGGAGATGTGCTTCGCTATACCTTGAGCGGTGAGAATACAAGCGATCGGCCAGTGAAGAATTTGGTTCTCAATCAACCTATTCCTAAAGGAATGGTGTACGTATTGAAATCTGTAGTTGCAACTAATAATACTAAAGCTACTTACAGCATTGATGGCGGGCGCAGCTTTGTCGAAAATCCTACTGTAAAAGTTACTCTTCCTGACGGCAAAGTGGAAACAAAACCAGCACCAGCGAATGTTTACACCCATATCCGTTTGCAAGTTCCGTTAGTTGCAGCAAAGACAACAGTTAAGGCAACTTATCAAACCCAAGTGCGCTGATTCACACCTATACGCATAAGATCCCCCCGCCTCTGGCGACCCCCTTTATAAGGGGGTAAAGGGAATGAAATAGCCCTGCTTTATAAGGAGAATCGGAGGGATCTTCGATAGATAAACAAGTGCTTTTATTAACAAGAAAAGTGGCACTCCAGAGGAGATATGTTCAGTGAGCCGTCCTCAAAACAAAAACCAAATTACTTCTAGCAGTAGCTGGTATCAAAGGTTAACGGCTACTGCTCTTCTGGCAAGTGTTTTGCATACTACTATACCTATACCAGCGATCGCGCAACCGACTAACAATCTGGCTGCGTCTGTGCCATTAATAAATCAAGCTGCTTATACTTATACAGACCCTGCTAGTAATTATAAATATCAAGGAAGTTCTAATCAGCTTAATGTTAGTTTTAACCCATTAGTTGACCCATTAGGGCGGATTTTAGGTTGCGGTGGCGAACTTTTACCTGACTATACAGGTTTTTCAGTTGGTCTATACGAACCTAATCCCAGCGATCCAACAGGGACAGAATTGGGAAACTTAATTCCTCTAACTCGAACAGAGTTGCCTGATATTCCTAATAACAACGTTCCCGGTGGCAAATCGCCAAATATCGAGAATAGTAATCCCTATTTTATTACGAATACTCCTGCCGGTGTCTACAATTTCCTCCTCGATCCCAATAAGGGTCAAACTAATCCAGGTAGAAGCTACATTTTTGTAGTCAATCCACCAGCAAATTCCATCTTTAAACAACGACGCATCAAGATTGAAATCATTGCTAGCACTGGCACTGAAGGTAATAATCTCGTGCGGTATGTCGCTACTTCTTTAGATGGTCAGCCAATTGGTGTTCAAGGTGAGACAAGGATCGAGAATACGGTTGTTGTAGTTAACAATGCTGAAACGCAAGCACTGAACTTCTTTGGCTTTGATTTCAGTACAAATTTGTGTCAACCCAATCAGGTGCAGATTATCAAAACGGGCGATCGCGCTACTGCTGAACCTGGAGACACAGTGATTTACCGCCTCTCAGTAAAAAATCTCGCTGATGCTGGTTTGAATAATTTAGTTGTCACCGACAACTTACCTTTAGGATTCCAGTTCTTGCCTAAATCTGTGCGGGGAGAGTTGGATGGTCAAGCGATCGCTATCACCTCAGAAGGCAATGGAAACACGCTGACATTCCGCACAGATGTAACAATTCCTACAGAGAAAGTCTTAAATATTGCTTACGCGGCTCAACTAACAGCGGATGCTTTGCGGGGAACAGGTCGTAATAGTGCGATCGCTAATGCCCGCCGAACTGACAACGGTTTTAGCACTAAGGATGGGCCAGCAACGCACCAGTTAAAAATTCGTCCAGGAATCGTTTCTGATTGTGGCACAATCATCGGTCGCGTGTTTGTTGATAAAAACTTTGACGGTGAACAACAGCGTGGTGAGCCTGGAGTCCCAAATGCGGTGATTTTTCTGGAGGATGGAAACCGTATTACAACAGATCCGAATGGTTTGTTTTCATTAGCCAATGTCTTACCAGGAAACCATACGGGTGTACTAGACCTCAGCAGTCTTCCTGGTTATACTTTGGCTCCCAATAACAAATTCCGTGAACGTAATAGCCAATCTCGTCTAGTGCGTTTAGAGCCTGGTGGCTTGGTACGTATGAATTTCGCAGTTACCCCTACCTTCCAGGAGCCAGTCAAGAAATGAAACCTAGACTGCACTATGTAAATACATTTAACTTGAGGTTGATGGGGGCGATGCCGGGAGTAGCTCTCAGCCTTATTTTGTACCCTACAATAGTCAAAGCAGAACCTGTAAGTGAAAACCTCTTTTTCTCTGATTCTCCTTCGCAAGTAGATAAGGGTGTTGAAGAAGAGGTAAGGGAGCAGGGAGCAGGGAGCAGGGGAGAGGCTTTAAATTCTCTTCTTTCTATACAAGGGAACAGTGCCAGGAAGTTAGGTTCGGCTTTGGTTTTTTCAGATGATCTGAAAAGTTCCAAGCAGCTTCCATCTCACAAATTTCTTTCCCCACCAACTACTGATACTTCAATTCCAGATGTTCAGCTAAGTGAAACGGAAATACAACCATTTCAACCAGCAGTCACCGTAGATTTACCCAAAGGATTACGCAAAATAGCCGGAATCAAGGACAAGAATGATGGAGGTAAAGACGCCGAAATACAGTTGCAAGCTTCTCCAAGGCAAATACAACCATTTCAACCAGCAAGTTCCGTAGGTTTGCCTAGAGGCTTAAGCAAAATAGCGGGAGTAGAGAACGGACAAGGAGTGAATAAAAATCTTCCCGTGTCCCCCACTCCCGCCATTTCCACAGCAATCAAAATTTTGACTCCGACGGCAGACAGCGTTGTAGATGTACAAGCTACCACAGTCACTGTGCAATTTACCGTTGGAAGTCAGGTGGAATTGCGGGTGAATGGCGTTTTGGTAGATTCTTCTTTGGTGGGACGCACGGAAAGTGATGCCACCACCAATTTAATAACGCAGACATGGTATGGTGTTTCGTTAAAAGAAGGTAAAAATACCATCTCTGCACAAGTAGTTGGAAGAAAAGAACCCCCTGTAACGGTGCAAGTCGCAGTCCGGGGAGCGCCACAGCAACTAACCTTAGAAACAGTTGAGTCTCGCATCCCAGCAGATGGACGTTCCACAGCGACAATTCGGGGTCAACTGATCGATGCAAATGGCAATCGCTCTAATCGTGATGCTGTTATTACTTTGATACCTACTGCTGGGGAGTTTGTCGAGAAAGACTTTAAACCCGATGAACCCGGATTTCAAGTGGAGGCGAAAAGGGGACAATTTACAGCTACGTTACGATCGCAACTCAAAGCCGAAACTGTCCGAATTCGGGCGATCGTTAATAATTTAGAAGCCTTTACCCAACTACAATTTGAAACGGCACTGCGCCCGAGTTTGGTGACAGGGGTAGTAGATTTACGTTTGGGTGCTAGAGGTACAAATTATTATGGCAGTTTCCGTGATTTCCTTCCTCCTGACAAAAACAATGGAACGCAATTAGATTTCCACTCAGCAGTATTTGCCACTGGTGCGATCGGGGAATGGTTATTTACAGGCGCATATAACAGTTCTCGTAGCCTCAATGAAGATTGTGATTGTAATAATCGTCTGTTTAGAACTTACCAATCCAGTGAGCAAAATTATCCTGTCTATGGCGATAGCTCGAAAGTTGATGTCGTCACTCCTTCCATTGACAGTGTATATCTGCGTTTGGAGCGATCAACTGGTATACCCGGATCTTCCCCTGATTATGCCATGTGGGGTGACTACAATACAGAAGAATTTGCGCGGCGATCGCAGCAATTTACTTCTATCACCCGTCAACTCCACGGTTTTAAGGCTAACTACAATTTAGGGAACTTACAAATTACAGGTTTGTATGGCAACCATTTAGAAGGGTTTCAACGGGATACCATTGCTCCTGATGGCACTAGTGGTTATTACTTCCTCTCTCGCAGAATACTACAGCCAGGTAGCGAAAATGTCTTTATCGAGTTAGAAGAACTCAATCGTCCTGGGACTGTACTAGACCGAAAACAGCTTAACCGAGGCCCAGACTACGAAATCGACTACGATCGCGGTACTTTATTATTCCGCGAACCCATCCTCCGTACTGATATTGATCAAGTCGGACAAGTATTGGTACGCCGGATTGTTGTTACCTATCAATACGATAGCCAAAACTCTGATAGCAATATCTATGCTGGTCGTTTGCAATATAACCTTTCCCGTAAGCTGAACCAAGAAAGCTGGATCGGAGCAACTTACGTTCAAGAAAGTCAGGGAGTGCGTGAGTTTCAACTCTACGGTGCAGATGCGCTGATTTCTTTGGGTAATCAGGGTAATTTAATCGCAGAATATGCCCATTCCACTAATGATTCTGATGTTGTGGGAAAGGTTAGCGGTGACGCTTACCGGCTGGAAGCTGAGGGACAGATTACTAATGGAATTCAAGGTCGTGCTTATTATCGCTTTGCTGATACAGGTTTTGCCAATAATGCCACTGTCAGCTTTGTCCCAGGACAAACCCGCTATGGAGCGCAGGTTACAGCTAAATTGGCCTCAACCACTAACGTTAGAGTGCAATATGACCACGAAGACAATTTTGGCATTGCTCCCCAACCCCTAGATACCTTTGAAGAACTGTTTACACCTCGTTCTGAAGCGATACCTGGGAGCAAAGTTGATAATTCGCTGACAACGATTTCCGCCGGGATTCAACAACGTTTGGGTAAAGCTACTATTGATCTGGATTGGATTCATCGTCATCGGGAAGACCGCATCCCTGACAGTGCCCTAAGTAGTACTTCTGATCAACTGCGATCGCGTTTTTCAGTTCCCATTGCGAAGAACCTGACTTTTCAGGCGCAAAATGAACTAAGTTTATCTTCCCAAAAAGATCCTGTTTACCCAGACCGGACTATTTTCGGGTTAAATTGGGCAGCAATTCCTGGTGTGAATATTAGTCTGGCCCAACAGTTTTACACTAGCGGTCAATATTCGGGTAATTCCATCACCAGCTTAAGTGTCAACGGTGAACACAAACTCGGATCAGATACTACTTTGACCGGTCGTTACTCAATTTTGGGTGGTGCAAATGAAATGACTACTCAAGGAGCAATTGGTCTAAATAATCGTTGGACTATTGCTTCGGGATTGCGGCTGAATGTTGCTTACGAACACGTATTTGGCAACTTCTTCGGACGGACTGGAGCAGGCCAACAATATGCCCAACCCTTCGCTTTTGGTCAATCAGCATCTGTGATCGGATTTGATGGTGGCGATAGTTACAGCGTTGGGTTGGAATACTCTGATAATCCACAGTTTCAAGCCAGCGCCCGTTATGAACATCGTTCTTCTTCTAGTGGTGGTAATACAGTAATTAGCGCAGGTGTTACTGGTAAAATTTCTCCGGCTCTGACAGCTTTAGTACGTTATCAACAAGCTGGTTTTTCCAATCAAAAGCTTTCAGGATTGGGAGATACTGCTAACTTAAAGCTGGGTTTAGCTTACCGCGACCCCAATAGCGATAAATTTAATGCCTTATTGCGTTATGAATATCGGCAAAATCCATCAACCATTCCTGACACCATCCTCTTAGGAAGTGGTACAGGTTCCCAAGACCATACCTTTGCTTTAGAAGCGATTTACGCTCCTAACTGGCAATGGGAATTCTACGGTAAGTATGCTTTGCGTAACAGTACTTCTTACATAGCCAATGATTTAGCTGGTACTAGCACAGTAAATCTGGCCCAATTACGAGCTACCTATCGTTTGGGATATAGCTGGGATTTGGTGGGTGAGGCTCGTGTAATTAGTCAGTCTAGCTACAGCGAAACAGGGTTTGTTGTAGAAACAGGCTACTACCTCACACCTAACCTGCGCGTTTCGGCTGGATATGTGTTTGGTAAAGTTGACGATCGGGATTTTTCAGGAACACGTTCTGCGGGAGGTGCATATTTGGGTATCAGCGTCAAACTCAACGAATTGTTTGATGGCTTTGGACAACAAAAGATTCCGCCACGCCAGCCACAGGAATCTGCAATGAAAACTTTGGTGAATAAACTCAAAGCGGCAACAACGGCGATGCAAAAGCGTGAAATATAAAACGGTTATTTGTAGAAGACAACGCGACAGAATTCAACAGGAAACTTTATGCGACGTTACCCAGCGTCAATTCATGTCCGAAATATCCCCAAAACCATGTTCATTAAGTGCGATCGCACGATCGTATAAATCTGCCGTTACCCGTTGGTATCGAGAAAATAGTTATGAAGATTTTGCTTGGCAACCTCGATTTTATGACCACATCATTCGCGCTGATGTTTCTTTAGACCGAATTCGAGAATACATCATTAATAATCCCATCAAATGGGACAAAAATAACCCTACAAATTTAGGGATGTGATGTTTATACCCATAATGTAGAGATTTTGCAATGCAACGTCTATACAAATCGTCAATTTATAGCCAGGATTAATTAAATTTAAAATCAAATCTTTTTTTCACTATTTAAAAGCGATCGCCGCAGTAAATCTGAATATAGATAGTAGATTATCGATGATTTTGGGTAAGCTAAAGACTGAAGATTTATTTGAGATTAATCAGCCCTCAGTGATGATTATGGTTAAGGTGAACAGCATTATTTAAAGGTTCTCTTATGGTGATTTACTAATGAAGAATTTATGGCAAGATTTTAATATTTTTGGTTGGGGGCTGATCGGTGCGACATTAGTACTTCAACCTACGTCAGCGCAAGCTCAATATATCCAGCGATCGTTCAGTACCTTAGGCACACCTGCAACAGTTAATAATGTTCCACTCAATGCCGGGAACAATACTTTAACCTTTACCGTAACCAGCAATGCAACCTTTGGTAGTAGCTTTGCTCGTTTCCGGTTTACGACTACTACAGTTGCAACACCCAGCCCAACAGGTTCACAGGGAGTTGGAAAGGTGGAAGATTACCCAGTGACGTTAGGAGGTCAACCTAAGCTAATTTTAGTTAAACGGATTACCCGCATTAATAACCAGGATTTAACCAATATTGTGGATGGTCGTAGCGACGTTTCTACTAACGCTGCTAACTACGTAGCATCTCCTAATGACCTTGATGATGATAGCAGTAACTCATGGCCTAGTGGTTACTTGCGCGGATTGATCAACGGTGGGACAGTCAAGCCAGGAGATGAGTTAGAATACACCATCTATTTCCTTTCTAATGGACAGGGTGATCTTACTAGTGTGCAAATTTGTGACTTAATACCTACCAATACTACTTTTCTTCCTACTGCTTTTAATGGTATGACTCCTAGTGATGGCGGCTTACCAGGAGCAGATCAAGGTATTGCTCTTGGGCTTGGTTCTAGCACTCCTACGGCTTATCTTACCAATGCACAAGATGGCGATCGCGGACAGTTTTATACAGCTAATGAATCAGGCATACCATTATCCTGTGGTAGTAACACTAATGGGGCTGTGGTAGTGAGTATCACGCGGAGTCCAGATTTGTCAAATCTACCTTCAGAAAATGGATCTAGGACTCCAGCTAATTCTTATGGCTTTATTCGCTTCCGCGCCAAGGTGAAATAGGGGCAGGGGGCAGTTCTTGCTGGGGGGGAAAGAGGGTTTTCCGATTTTTGCAATATAAGAGTGAAAAACCCTTGTAGAGAGTTAGCAGTACTAACTCTCTACAAGGGTTTTCGATAACGGAAATTAATAAAAGGTTGAATTTGCACTTTTCACCATACTTTATTTAAATTCAATTCAAACCCAGGTAAAACATCTTCACCAAATACAGTTGTAGGAGATTTTAATATTTCTATCTGTTTCTCTAAACGAAAAATTTCTACTATTTTATTCTTCGGATCAAGCAACCAACCTAAACGAACGCCATTGTTAATATACTCTTGCATCTTTTCTCTGAGTTTTTTGAAAGAATCACTACTAGAACGCAATTCGACTACAAAATCAGGTGCTAGAGGGGAAAATTCTTCTTCTTGTTGAGTCTGAGTTAAAGCCTCCCATTTTT
>NZ_JBALBZ010000016.1:0-1394 GCF_036919495.1 Nostoc sp. | reverse complement strand
ATTTAATAAGCATCTTACTCTAAAATTATTAAAGTTTCTGAATCCATAAGCTGAACGCTTAATTAGCTTGAGTTTGTTATTGATGCCTTCAACGGCACCACTTGTTGTCCTATTATCAAAGTAAGCTACTATTTCATCAAACCATCGGATAAAAGTATTGTTACTATTGGGGAAATATTTTTTAGCTTTTGATAGCCATATACCCAGTTTAAAGACTGCCGGATACCAATCATTCGTTTTATTAAAAACTCTTCTAAGTTTCTCTTTCAACTCATGCATTAATTTTAGACTAGGAGACACAGCTTTTACCTGAATAAGTTTATTGTTTTGCTCTTCGTTTAAATCTGACTCATTTTTAAGTAAAACATATTTACTTTTATTTAATCCTTCTAGTATTTGCTCCTGTTTGAGTTTTTCTTTTGATGTCCTTGCTTTTTTTATTAACTCTTGTGCATTTCGTTTTTCTTTTTTTCTCTGTGTATCTAATTCCTTATTTATCTGAACCATAACGTGAAATCGATCTGCAACTACTTGAGCTTCAGGCATTAATTCTATCACTAAGTTTTTATAACCTTTCCATAAATCTATACTGACTTCCTCTATTTGCTCTAAGACTTCAGTTCCCCACCCTATAAGAGTTTCCTTTATTATTTCTTGAGTCCGTCCACTTAAAATAGCAATCAGTTTGGATGTATCCAAATCTATTAGGACTGCACAATAATTTCCTTTTCCTTTAACTAGAGCTATCTCATCAATTCCAAGTCTTTTTAATTTTAAAGGTTTTGAATTTGATAATTGTTCCGATGCGTCTTTTAACATACCTTCTATCTCTTCTGTTGTGACTATTCCTTTTGAAGCTACAGTGTGAATATCGTTTTCTAAAACTTCTTGTATTGTTTTCTGTGCAAGCCGCTTTGTATAAGTTCTTTTCTTCCTGACAAAATCTAAATTTTCACTAAACGGTTTTTTACATATTTCACATTTGAATTGACGCCTATTAATTTCTAAAAATACTGGACGATCTCCAAAAGGTAAGTCTTTAACAATATGCCGATGATTTTGATGTAATTTCTGACTTTTTGTGCCACACCTGGGGCAAATACTATATAATTTTTTTGATTCGGTTTGTAAAATAATTCCAATCCCATCGTGAAGGCGATGTGATATAACTTTTATATCTCCTAAATCAAGAAGTTTTGTTAGAATTTTAATATCTCTTTTGCTAGTCATGGCTGTAAATTTATATAAAAATAGTTGGAGTTCTATTTACAGTTAACAAGAAATATTCTTTGTATGTCAATCTTTATAGTACTTTTAGCAGATTATTGACACATTTTTTGACATTGTTTGATGCCTATATCTTAATAGTTTGGCATAACAAGTACTGAAGAACC
>NZ_JBALBZ010000015.1:0-55426 GCF_036919495.1 Nostoc sp. | reverse complement strand
CCCAAATAATTCGCAACAAGACTGCTCCTAATCTGTTTGGTTGGTCGTGGCAGACTGAATAACTGCCTACCCCTGATTATTGAGCCGATACCAATATTTCTACTATGCCTTTGCTCACTTTCATAGCTTTGTCTAAAATCCAGTTAAATAAGGAATTATTGACAATATCTAATGAATTTATGGATATAGTCACTCATCTAACGACATAGTTTGTAGTCTGAAAAATATTAATGCAAAAGATTTGAATGTTTCGTAGTTTGACATCCACCGAAAGAAATAGTTTTTATAGCAGTTTTGGATATAAAAAAGGTAATGGGTGATACGTTTTCACCCATTACCAATGTTACAAATTATTGGAGTCGTGCCAGAGAATCGATATTAAATATCTAAATCGGTAAAGTTGAGTTTAGAACCATAGGTTTCGATGAATTCCCGTCTGGGAGCAACGCGATCGCCCATTAAAATTGTGAAGATGCGATCGGCTTCGGCAGCGTCCTCAATTTCGACTTGCTTCATTTTGCGGGTTTCTGGGTTCATTGTGGTGTCCCAGAGTTGTTGTGGCATCATTTCACCCAAACCTTTGAAGCGTTGGATGGTGTAGTTGGCGTTAGCAGGGAATTTGGCGATCACTTGATCTTTTTCGCGATCGCTATAGCAGTACTCATGATTACGTCCCCGTTCTACTTTAAACAGTGGGGGACAAGCAATATAAATAAAGCCTTGTTCGATCAGCGCTCGTTGATATCGATAGAAGAATGTTAACAACAAAGTCCGAATGTGCGCCCCATCTACGTCAGCATCGGTCATAATGACTATGCGGTGATAACGCAATTGGGTGGAATCGAATTCATCACCTTTGACACCTAAACCGAGGGCTGTAATTAACGATTGAACTTCGTTATTTTTATAAATTTTGGCATCGTCAGTTTTTTCAATGTTGAGAATTTTACCACGTAGAGGCAAGATAGCTTGAGTGCGGCGATCGCGTCCTTGTTTGGCACTCCCACCGGCTGAATCCCCTTCCACGATGAATATCTCGGATTCGCTAGGATCGCGAGAACTACAATCTGCCAATTTACCAGGTAATGGCGAAGATTCCAGTACTGATTTGCGCCGAACTAATTCCCGCGCATGACGCGCTGCTTCTGCGGCTTTGAAAGCTTGGATGGCTTTATCTAAAATTGAGTCTGCGATCGCCGGGTGAAATTCTAGGTACTCGGTGAGGACTTCTCCTACCAAAGAATCGACAATCCCTCGAACTTCAGTGTTACCGAGTTTGGTTTTAGTTTGTCCTTCAAATTCTGGATCTGGGACTTTAACGGAAATTACGGCTGTCAAACCTTCGCGAACGTGTTCGCCACTGAGGTTAGGTTCATTCTCTTTAATTTTATTGCGCTTGCGAGCGATCGCATTTAATGTCCGAGTCAGAACCGCCTTCAACCCTTCTAAGTGTGTACCACCATCCACGGTGCGAATATTGTTAGCAAAACCTAGAACATTATCCGTATAAGCATCAGTACACCATTGCAAGGAAACTTCCACTTGTACGTTATTGCGTTCCCCCTGCACATAGATAATTTCTTCATGCAGTGGCTGCTTCTCGCGGTTCATGTAAGCGATATATTCTTTAATGCCACCCTTGTAATTGTAGGATTCTACTTTTGGTGTATCGCTTTTTAGTAGTTCTAAACGGTGGTCAGTAAAGGTAATTTTGACACCTGCATTCAGATAAGCCAATTCCCGTAGGCGACCTGATAAAGTGATGTAATCAAACTCAATGCTAGTTGTAAAGATTTGAGTATCTGGCTTAAAGGTGACAGAAGTTCCAGTTCTAGCTTCTTTGTAAGGCTTTGTTTGCAGTTCGGTAACCGGGATACCGCGTTCATAGCGTTGGAGATGAACTTTTTTATCTCGCCAAACTGTAACTTCTACAACCTCAGATAGGGCATTAACAACAGAAATACCAACCCCGTGTAATCCTCCAGAAACTTTGTAGCCACCGCCGCCAAACTTACCACCAGCGTGCAGTACCGTCATCACGGTTTCCAAAGCCGATTTTCCGGTGCGCGAGTGAGTATCAACGGGAATACCGCGACCATCATCTGTTACAGTTACTGAACCATCAGCGTTGATATCCACCTCTATATGAGTGCAATGACCTGCCAAAGCCTCATCGATTGAATTGTCCACCACCTCGTAAACTAAATGGTGGAGTCCTCGCGGCCCAGTGGTACCAATGTACATTCCTGGTCTTTTGCGGACGGCTTCCAGACCTTCCAGAACTTGAATCTGATCGGCACTGTAACTGCTCGTCATGTAAACTCTCCTGATGCGTGGGGTTGAAATCGCCTAAAGGCAAATAAAAGTAAAAACACTCCAAAATTGTAACACAAAAGCCTTGCTGGCGTCTGTAGGGCATTTTCAAGAGAAGTTTATACTGGGGTTGCACTACCGTATAAGAGGGCAGGGGCAGGGGAGGCAAGGGGAGCAGGGGGAGAATAGGTTAATGACTAATGACTAATGACTAAATTAATCGTGATTTGTGGGGCGACGGCAACGGGTAAATCGGGTTTGGCTTTGGCTTTGGCAATGCGGTTTGGTTCTGTAATTCTCAGTGCTGATTCTCGTCAAGTTTATCGTGAGTTTGATATTGGAACGGCAAAACCAACTGTAGCTGAACAAAAATTGGTGCCACACTATTTAATAGATATCTGCAATCCAGCAGATATCATGACAGTAGCAGACTATCAGGAGCAAACACAAGCCTTAATTGCTTCTGTTGGTGTTACACCACTGTTTTTAGTTGGTGGCACTGGTTTATATATACGTTCCATTGTCCAAGGGATGAAAATTCCGAGAGTTGCGCCACAGATGGAATTGCGATCGCAACTTGAATCTCTCGGTCAACCACAACTCTACGCAATGTTACAACAAGTTGACCCAGTTGCAGCACGAAAAATTCATGGCAATGATTCTGTGCGAACTTTAAGAGCCTTAGAAGTATATTATGTTACTGGATATCCCATTTCAGAACAGCAAGGGGAGAATCCACCAAATTATCCGATTTTGCAAATTGGTTTAGATTGCGATGTCGAAAAGTTGCTTGCTCGTATTCAACTGCGTACTGAGCAAATGATAGCAAATGGTTTGGTCGCTGAAGTGGAGTATCTTTGTCAAAAATATGGCGCTGATTTGTCTTTGTTGAATACTTTGGGCTATCAAGAAATTAAGCAATATTTGGCTGGGGATATTTCCTTAGATGAGGCGAAAGAATTAACAATTTTGCATACGCGACAATTTGCCAAACGACAACGCACTTGGTTTCGAGCATATCCAAAAATTGAATGGTTTGATGCCAATGATCCTGATTTATTAGAGAAGGTTTGGCGGCGTATAAATGAGTTTATAAGTCGCACAATTTAGTGAGATTTTTTTTGCTCATGCAAAGACGCAAATATTTTTTGCGTCTTTACAGTGCGTGTCCTAAAGAGTGTCGGTATCTACGCCCATAGCCCGTAGTCTATCTGCTAGTAATTGGGTGCGTTGTTCGGCTTGGGAAGCTCGTTCATCTCCAGTCGATAAAACATTGCCATCTTGGTAACACCAGCGTAACCAATGATCCTGTCTGCCTTCAAATTCACCTTCCCACAGAGTTACACCTAAACCAACTTGTTCTAACCAAATTTCTGAAGTTTCAAAGTAGCGTGTTCCCCTAAGTTCATAAACGCGCAGGATTTTTTCTCCTAATTGCTGATTCTGGTCATATACGATGTAGTAGCTAGCCCGTATTTGTTCATAAATTTTCAGTTTTTTGCCCAGTTCATCACCTTCTTTATTAGAGACAATTTCTAGGACAACTTCTGGAGGTTTGCCAAAACGCCAAACCATATAACAACGATTTTGTTTTTCCCACCATTTTTCAGGTACTTGCACATCCAAGCTGAGAAAGACATCAGGTACAATGGGGGGCTGAAGGTCTGTGTAGTAAGGGACTTCCAAGAAATATATTCCAAGAAACGAACCACAGAGACAAGGCAGCGCGGTCTTGGGGGTTTCCCCCATGAGCGACTGCCGCGCAGAGAACGCAGAGAGAAGAAATAGAGAGAGTTTTTGCCTCAGTTTTGGAACATTTTTTTATTTGGAAGTCCCTAAATGCCCACATTAGCTTCAGCTAAAAAAGTCTGGCTTTGTAGAGAACTGTAAAGAGAACTCACTAAAAGGCGTTGTTGTTTGGCAGAAGCAAAATTGTCTACAGGTGTATCATCTTCAGTGACTAGCTGGTTGGCATCTGGCACATAGTAATCATCATCATTGATTAGAACTTGCTGAACCATGATTTTATCCAGTATTTGAGAGCATTATTTCTAGGTTACTAGATTGGGGATAGGAGGGTGCATTGAATCAATATTTAATACTGAAAAATTCTGAGGAGTAGTCATCAATGGAATATTTCTCAGAACTTATGAAATTTTCTGGGCTACTAAATGATTTCAGACAACCCTGGTTTGTAGCGGGTGGATGGGCAATAGACCTTTTTATAGGAGATGTAACTAGGGTGCATAAAGATATAGAAATTGCAATATTTAGGAAAGACCAGAACAGGCTGAGAGAATATTTATTTGACTGGAAATTTACTAATGTTGTTAATGGAAAAATGCAGCCTTGGAATGAAAACGAATGGCTAGAGTTACCAATACATGAGATTCATGCTCATACTAAAAATAACTTATTATCAGAACTAGAGATTCTTTTGGATGAGTGTTCACAAAGGGAGTGGAGATTTCGCAGAAATCTTGATATTGCACGTCCATTATCAATGATTATTTTACGTTCTGATATTGGTATACCGTTCCTTACTCCAGAAATTGTACTCTTATATAAAGCTAAGAATCCCAGGTCTAAAGACGAAGATGATTTTTATCGTATATGCAGCTTACTAGATAAAGAACGTCAAGTTTGGCTTAAACAAGCAATAACTGTGTGTCACCCCGGACATCATTGGCTTGCAGAAATTCATGCTAGCTGAAAATGAGTGCGATCGCTTTTACGTACTTTTGACTGCTATTCTTGCAACAATAGTAATTACAGCTATATTAACCAGCCTGCAACATCTACCTTGAACTTTAAAAAACTATGCTTACCCAAGATAAAAAACAACGCAACTGGAAACCCATTCTCAAAGCATTCGAGGCTGTCCTTGGCAAAAATGGTGTGGTGCAACGCCGTGAAGAACTCATTACCTATGAATGCGATGGTTTAACTGGTTACCGCCAACGTCCGGCTGTGGTGGTGTTACCCAGAACTACAGAACAAGTTGCAGAAATTGTAAAGATATGCAACCAATATTCTATCCCCTTCATAGCACGCGGTTCTGGTACTGGTCTATCTGGCGGCGCTTTACCATTAAAAGATTCTGTTTTAATTGTCACTTCCTTAATGCGGCAAATCCTCAGCATTGATTTGGAAAATCAACGGACAGTTGTCCAACCAGGGGTGATTAATAGTTGGGTAACACAAGCTGTCAGTGGTGCTGGTTTTTACTACGCTCCTGACCCTTCTAGCCAAATTATCTGCTCTATCGGGGGCAATATTGCCGAAAATTCTGGTGGCGTACATTGTCTCAAATACGGTGTTACTACTAACCACGTTTTAGGATTAAAAATTGTCACGCCAGAAGGAGAAATTATTGATTTAGGCGGACAAATCCCAGAAATGCCTGGTTATGATTTAACAGGTGTGTTTGTTGGTTCCGAAGGCACATTAGGAATTGCCACAGAAATTACTTTGCGAATTCTCAAAAGTGCAGAATCAATTTGTGTGCTGTTGGCAGATTTTACTAGCATTGAAGCTGCGGGAGCAACTGTTTCTGACATCATCAGCGCCGGAATTATTCCTGGTGGTATGGAAATGATGGATAACTTCAGCATCAATGCAGTTGAAGATGTTGTAGCAACTAATTGTTATCCCCGCGATGCTACTGCCATTTTGCTAATAGAAATTGACGGTTTAGAAGTGGAAGTTGCAGGAAATAAGCAACGAGTTATTGAAATTTGTAAAAAGAATGGGGCACGAAATGTCACTTCTGCTACTGACCCAGAAACCAGATTGAAATTATGGAAAGGGCGCAAAGCCGCTTTTGCTGCGGCTGGGCATTTAAGCCCAGATTATTATGTACAAGATGGTGTAATTCCTCGGACTCAGTTGCCTTATGTTCTGCACGAGATTAAGACTTTAAGTGAACAATATGGTTATCGGGTTGCTAATGTATTTCATGCTGGCGATGGCAATCTTCATCCGCTAATTCTTTATGATAATTCTGTGCATGGAGCATTAGAGCAAGTAGAAGAAATGGGTGGGAAAATTCTTAAACTTTGTGTCCAAGTTGGTGGTAGTATTTCTGGCGAACATGGGATTGGTGCAGAGAAAAAGTGCTATATGCCACAGATGTTTAGCCAAGTTGATTTAGAAACTATGCAGTGGGTGCGGCAAGTTTTTAATCCTAAAGGTTTAGCAAATCCTGAAAAGATATTCCCCACACCACGAACTTGTGGTGAAGCAGCGAATGCATCGGCACTCAAACAATTTGAAGGTGTGGAAAGATTTTAAAAAGTTAGGAGTTAGGAGTAGAGACGCGATTAATCGCGTCTCTACAAAAATTAAGAGTTTGGAGTCATAATTTATCAGGTTCTGGTATCCTTAAGTAGATTCATGACCAAAATTAGCTCCGTATTATTTTAATTATTCTGACCTCTAACTCCTGAGTTCTGACTCCTGAATTTTGAATCATCATTCCTTTACATCATCCGGAGGATTACAACTTTTTTTTGTAGTTATATATATTCCGATCGCACTAGGTCACGCTTACAAATGAACCGGGTTGCTCGCCGTTATGTTTCTTACTTAATATGTTTGGGATTAGTAGCCATTTTAACAATTTTTTCGCTCTCTTCAGTCTCTTCAGTCTCTTCGCTGCCAGTTTATTCCCAAAACATAAGTCCATTAACTACAGAAATCCGCGGCGTTTGGCTCACTAATGTTGCTAGTGGTGTACTATTTATTCCTTGGGGTATTAACCGTGCTATCAACCAATTATCGACTCTCAACTTTAATACAATTTATCCTGTAGTTTGGAACCGAGGACATACTTTTTATAAGAGTGCTGTAGCTAAAATGACTACAGGTTCGGAAACTCAACCTTTGCTCAACTTCATGCACGGTGGACAGGATGTTTTAGCAAAGATAGTAACACTTGCCAATAATAAAGATTTAAGAGTCATTCCCTGGTTTGAATACGGGTTTATGACGCCGCATTATTCACAATTAGCAAGGCGTTATCCCGACTGGTTGACAATTGGGCAAGAAGGTATAAAGTCTACCCAAGATGCTCCACCAGAAGAAATCGATAATGTTTTGGTAAGTAAGGTGGCTTGGTTGAATCCCCTACATCCGCAAGTGCAAGAATTTATCCAAGGGCTAATTTTAGAAGTAGTCAGAGATTACGATGTGGATGGTATTCAGCTTGACGATCATTTTGGGATGCCAGTACAGTTTGGCTACGATCGCTTCACTATTGAACTCTACCAGAAAGAGCATCAAGGCAAAAGTCCCCCAACTGATCCTTTTAACTCAGAATGGATGCGGTGGCGGGCAGACAAAATTACTGATTTTATGGCAGAAATCTATCAAGCTGTCAAGGCAGTAAAACCTAAAGTTAGAATATCTCTGTCTCCTAACTATCAAGCTTTTGCCTACAAATACTATTTGCAAGATTGGGAAAATTGGGTAAAAAAAGGTTTAGTTAATGAGTTAATTTTACAGGTGTATCGAAATGATAAAAACTCTTTTATCGCTCAACTGGAACAATCATCGATAAAATTGGCTCAAAGTCTAATTCCTGTAGGTATTGGTATATCAACGGGAACGGTGCGTAATCCTGTGAAAATGGCACAAATTAGAGAACAAGTTCAGGTTGTACGCGATCGCAATTTTGACGGTATCTCCTTTTTTTACTGGGAGAGTCTCTGGGGTTACATTGTACCCGAATCACCCCAACAGCGACGCAAAGGTTTTTTTGATCTGTTTAATGCTAAAACTGTCAGACTATTACAACCAAAGAAACTTTAATGCCATTCGCCTCGGAAAATACTAGATTTGGCTTTATATTGCTGTGGACTTTCGCTACTTTTGGCGGTTTTTTATTAAGTTTACTCTTTATTGAAGTTGGCGATAAACCAGATATTGGAGTGGTAGAGGCGGCTATCGGTGGAATTGCGATCGCAATTCCTCAAGGTTGCCTTCTCAAAGAACCTATTTATTGTATCAGGTGGATTTTGTCAAGTCTTTTGGGTTGGACTATCATCACCGCTATCGGTATTGGTGCGGTGGGTTGGATAGTACCTAGCACTCAAATTCTTCCCATGAGAATCCTGTCTGGGGCGGTTTCTGGTGCGCTTGGCGGCTTAGGCATTGGATTGGCACAGTGGTTGGCAATTCCCCAGCCTATGCCGTGGCGATGGATATTTGTCTCTTCGGCAAGTTGGGCTGTTGCTGTCCCCGTGGGTTCTGCTGTCGGGATGATCTTACATCGCCTGATGCAGCTATTCTTAGGCGAAGTCATGGGATTAGCCATCACTTGGCTGCTAGTTGGTATCTTCACCGGAATGAATGCTCATAAATTGCGATTGTGAATTCCCCCAGTCCCTATTCCCTATATTAAGAATTATAAATTTAATTGATATATAATGAGGTTTGCAATTAGCTATATGCAACAATCTTGAAAAACTGTTAAAAATCAACTTCAATAAGTTTGCCCTAACCTGCAAATGTATTTTCGCCTTCAAAAAGCAGGATTTGTTAAGCTGACTTTTATTAGCTTTCCTAGATTTCTGACAAGAAGTAGAGAAAGATCCAAATTTCGATGAGCAATAGCTGACAATACTTTGCTATAGGCGCTGAAGTGCATTTAATATAAGCGTAACGACAAGAGAGCGCCTAGAAGAGTCAGTAATACCAGACAGGGACTCTCGCATGACTATAAATCCAACGGAATCAACTATGGAGTTGACAAAATTATCACCACCTCAGATTCTCTTCGGCACAGAAGTAGATGAGAAAAGCAGTAGTGAGCAGTTTATACTGAGCATGTACGATTCTGTGCAAGCATCAATATTTGTAGTTGATGTTTTGGAGGACGGAGATTTTCGGTATGTGGCACTTAATCCTACTCATGAGCAGTGGATAGGCATTCGCTCAGATGATCTCCGGGGTAAAAAACCAGAGGATATTCTCTCTCCCATCGATGCTGCTAAGGTGCGTCAACATTATGCTGAATGTGTGCTATTTGGCAAAACTATTTCTTACGAACAATGTTTGCAATTCCAGGGGGTTCAGACTTGGTGGAGTACGACTCTCACGCCGTTAAGGGATGCTAACTCCAGGATTTATCGACTGATTGGTACTAGTAGAAATATTACTCCTGTGAAGCAAGCAGAACAGGCAGTTGGACTCCAGGTTGAACGGGAACAACTGCTAGAAGCGATCGCCGGACGGATTCATCAATCTCTAGAATTTGAGACAATTCTGCATCAGACAACAATTGAACTGCGGCAATTTTTGAATTGCGATCGCGTCCTTATTTATCGCTTCAAGGCTGATGGCAGTGGGGTAATCATTGCCGAATCAACTGTGACTGATCCCCTGTTGGGAAAAAATATTACCGATCCCTGCTTCAGTGGCAAACATCCAGAACACTACGAGCGAGGTTGCATTCAAGTTGTCGAGGATATTTATGCTGATGGTTTGCATCCTTACCATATAGATTTTCTGGCATCTTTGCAGGTGAGAGCCAATCTAGCCGTGCCGATTTTCAAAGAGCAAGATATGTGGGGGCTATTGATTGCCCAGCATTGCCACCAATCGCGTCAATGGCAGCAAACAGAAACTGATTTACTCAAACAGTTGGCAATTCAAATTGGCATTGCTGCCAGACAGGCAGAACTTCGTCAGCAGTTCAAGGATCTCAAAGCAAAGTTGGAGTTGCAAAAACAGAAGCAAAAAAATCAGTTGCAGCAGGTGCGAAACTTTCAAGCCTTGGTGCGACGCATGACAGAACAAATCCGCGATAGTCTGGATGAAAGTCAGGTATTGCAGACACTCACCCAAGAATTAGCAGAGTTACTCAACCTTGACCGTTGTCAAATCGAACTCTATAACACCTGTCAAACTCTGGTTACTATTACCTACGAGTACAGCATTAACCTACCTCGGTGTCAAGGATTGACTAAACAGATTGCAGACCGACTTGAAGTTTATCAGCCCTTATTGCAAAAACAACCTTTGCAATTTTTAGAAATTGTCCCAGGATGGCAACCAAACCTATTGGTTATGTCCCAGATGGCTTGTCCAATTTTCGATACTCAAGGGATTTTAGGAAACATTTGGTTGACAAGACCGACACAAGAGGCATTTGATGAATTTGAAATCGAGTTAGTGCAGCAGGTTGCAAGTGAATGTGCGATCGCTATTCGTCAAGCCCAACTTTACCAACAAAACCAGGCACAGGTAAAAGAACTAGAAAAAAGCGATCGGCTTAAAAACCAATTTCTCAGAAACCTATCCCAAGAACTGCGGACACCAATAACTAGCATCAGCCTTGCAGTCCAAACCCTCGAAAGTGTCCTGACACCAGCAGAAATATTAGAGATAGAAATAGTTCCACAACTCTTGCAGATTCTGCATAACGAGTGTGCGCGAGAAAGCAAGTTAATTAACGACCTACTCACACTTACATATCTAGAAGCCGAACCCGATCCCCCAACTTTGATTGCCATTGACTTACAAAGCTGGCTTAACCCCATTATTGAGTCTTTTCGAGACCTTACCAGTTGCCAGCGACAGCAGTTAAACCTGAGTATTGATCCCACACTCCCGCTTTTAGAGACAGATATCACAGATATGGAGAGAATTATCACCGAACTACTCAACCATGTCTGCAAATATACCCCAGCAGGTGAGTCTGTCACAGTTTCTGCTCACTTGATAACGGACGCAGTAGAGCTTAATATTAGCAATTCGGGACTAGAGCTTACCAGCAACGAACTGTCACGGATATTTGAGCCTTTCTATCACCTTTCCAAACACGATCCTTGGAAACATAGCGGCACTGGACTGGAATTGGCATTAGTGCAGAAAATGGTCAGACATTTAGGCGGCTCAATTTATGTAGAGACTGGAGCCGGTCAAACCACCTTCACTATCAGATTCCCCTTTAATTAGTTTTTTGGCACGGTACTAGCTAAATTGTCAGAAGTCTGCTATGATTATTATTCGTGCGGGTGACTAGCTCAACGGTAGAGCAGTAGACTCTTAATCTATTGGTTGCGGGTTCAAATCCCTCGTCACCCACTAATTTCAGCCCTACAGAAAAAAGCCCTTGCATAAATCGAGCAAGTGCCAGGCTAGGAAAACCCCTATTTTCAGGGATAAATACCACTAAGGCTTTGACTAATTTAAATAAAAACCCTCTCTTAGCATTCAAGTGTAAGCTGTTGCGTCTTTAATTTGCACTAATATTTTTTCAAGATGATTGTATTGAAAACAGGCGGTTAAACTGACTCCACTGAGGAAGCACCGAAACGGTAGCCTTTGCCATAGACTGTGTGAATCAGTGTAGTTTCTTTACCTACCTCAATCTTACGGCGTAGCAAACGAATTAATGCGGCAATTACATTACTACTGGGTTGTTCTTCTTCTTGCCATAAATTTTCCATAATCTGGGCATGAGTCATTAGTTGCCCAGTGTGTTCCATAAAATATTGTAGTAACTGGCCTTCTTTTTGCGATAGCTCAATTATTCTTCCTTGGCGATAGGCTACTTGATTTTCACAATCGAGTTCTAAATCAGCGACGGTTAAACGTCCGGTGGTGGTTTCATAGGTTTGGGAACCGGAACGACGCAATAAAGCCCGGACTCTGGCTAGTAACTCTCGCAGTTCAAAAGGTTTAACCAAATAGTCATCAGCACCAGCATCTAAACCTTGTACGCGGTCATCTAGAGTATCTTTGGCTGTGAGAAACAGCACGGGAGTAGTTTTGCCTTGGCGTCGCAATTGCTGACAAATTTCTAACCCCGTTTTTCCTGGCAGCATCCAATCTAAAATTAGTAGGTCATAGCTACCTGTTTGTGCATGTTCGTTGCCACTTGTGCCATCGTAAGCGGCATCGACAGTGTAACCCTCACGAGTTAATAAACGACTCAAGGGTTCAGTTAGTTCAACTTCATCATCAACTAATAAAATTCTCATGCTGCTTGTGGTAAGCATATAGAGATATTCTCAATATTATTCAACTGCCAGAACGCCAAGGATATTAAAAAAAGAATGCTGACTGTTGCATTGCCAAAAGGGGAACTCCTTAAAAATAGCATCCGCCTGCTACAATCTGTCGGGTTAGATTTTAGTGCTTTTTTAGATTCTGGAACTCGCCAACTTCAAATTCCTGATACTAAGGGAGTCGCAAAAGCTTTGTTGGTGCGGGCGCAGGATGTGCCTGTTTATGTGGAATATGGTCAGGCACAACTGGGTGTTGTTGGTTATGATGTGCTGCGAGAAAAGCAGCCGCAAGTTGCCCACTTGGTGGATTTGCAGTTTGGGCATTGTCGGATGTCGGTGGCGGTAAAGGCATCCAGTTCTTACCGATCGCCTTTAGATTTACCTCCGCATGGTAGAGTTGCTTCAAAATATGTAAATTGCGCTCGTGAATATTTCCACAGTCTAGATTTACCTGTGGAAATAGTGCCGTTGTATGGTTCAGTTGAACTAGGCCCGATTACGGGAATGTCAGAAGCGATCGTGGATTTGGTTTCTACAGGGCGGACTTTGCGCGAAAATGGTTTGATTGAAATTGCTACTCTCTATGAAAGTACGGCGCGGTTGATTGCCCATCCTTTGAGTTACCGCATGAACACGGGTAATTTAAGTGATGTAATTGCCAAGCTGCGAGAAATAGTTTTGGTAGAGGTGTAATAGTAGTGCTGTCAAGGTAACGTAATTCACGGTTTATCGAATAACCCAAAGAAACCTCACCCTGATTTTACTTGGCAAAACCTGTCTCTCTCCTTAGTAAGGCTACAGTGTACACACAAGTCCTAAAAAGCTAGCTTGATGACGCTTTCCTTATTCTCATGTAGAGCATGGAAATGAGAGAAATAGATAGCATTGTCAGTCGATACAATGGCGTTGCCAGTCGATACAATGGCATTGCTAGTCAATACAATGGCGTTGCCAGTCAATACAATGGTGTTGCTAGTCAATACAATGGCATTATCAGTCGATACAATGGCATTGTCACTCGATACAATGGCATTGCAGGTTAAGAGACTTGTGTGTGTACAACGTAGCCTTGTTAGGGACTTCCAAATAAAAAAATGTTCCAAAACTGAGGCAAAAACTCTCTCTATTTCTTCTCTCTGCGTTCTCTGCGCGGCAGTCGCTCATGGGGGAAACCCCCAAGACCGCGCTGCCTTGTCTCTGTGGTTCGTTTCTTGGAATAATTTATTTCTTGGAAGTCCCTTAAGGAGAGCGATGTCTGTGAGGACAAGGTGAGGTTTTAATGATTAGTAGATAGTCTGCAACAATTAAATCTCCTCATACAAACTAAATTTGTTTACACTAGAATCAGCGCGATATGTACAACAGGCTACGCCTAAGCAATAATTTTGCGGCGTGTACAGGGAATGCTTGCTACTAAAAATCACTTTAATAATGCGAATTTAGCATTTTGACAGAATTTAACAGGCTTTCCTGAACAGCCAGAGGCGGGGAAAAGACTAAGAATTATTACAAGAGGTTAAGCTATTCTTGAGATAGCCACCCTGATGACTGAATATTACATTTAAATTGATTAATAAAAGTTAATGAACGCTGGACAAATTGATACAGAAATGGCGCGGCTAGAAGCCCTCCACCAGTATCAAATTCTTGACACCGAACCCGAAGAAGCTTATGACAATCTTGCTCAGTTAGCGGCATTTATTTGTGGTACTTCCATCTCTTTGGTAAATTTCATTGATGAAAACCGCCAATGGTTTAAGGCAAAAGTAGGTTTAGATGTATCAGAAATGCCCCGGTGTGTTGGGTTATCTTACCTTTGCCAAGAGCGGCGTAATGTTGTGGTGGTTCCTGACACCCTAGCTGATGAAACATTAGCAAATAATGCGGTAGTAACTGGCTATCCATATATACGGTTTTATGCAGGTGTACCCCTAATTACTCCCAAGGGAGATATGCTGGGAACTCTGTGTGTAATTGACCAAGCCCCAAAAGAATTGAGCCAAAAACAAGTGGAAGCGCTTGTAGCTCTAAGTCGCTTGGTAATCGACCAATTAGAACTCAGGCGTCATGTAACTGAAGTATCTCAAATTACCGAGAAGCTCGTGGCGTATGAGCAAGCAGCACACGTCGAGTCAGAATCGGCCAGAATCCGCATTGCTAATATGCTAGAAAGCATCAGTGATGCGTTTTTTGCCTTAGATAAAAAGTGGCGATTCACCTACATTAATGGTCAAGCAGAACTACTGTTGCAAAAAACCCAGAATGAATTATTAGGTCAAAGCATCTGGGAGGTATTTCCAGAACTCATAGACACAACATTCTATCATGAGTATCACAGGGCAATGTTAGAACAGGTGAGTGTGGAATTTGAGGAGTTTTATCAGCCACTAAACTGCTGGCTTCAAGTCCACGCTTATCCTGCAAAAGACGGCTTATCTGTTTATTTCCAAGACATTACTGAACGACGACGAACAGCAGAAGCACTACGAGAGAGTGAAGAACGTTGGCAATTAGCATTAAATGGTAATAATGATGGTATTTGGGATTGGAACCTCAAGACTAATGAAGTGTTCTTCTCAACTCGCTGGAAAGAAATGCTCGGTTATAAAGACCGCGAAGTTTCCAACGGTTGGGATGAATGGACAAAACTAATCCACCCCGATGAGCGAGATTGGGTACTTCAAGCCTTCCAAGACCACTTTGCCAAGAAAATACCGTTTTACGTCTGTGAATATCGAGTCCAATGCCAAGACGGCAGCTATAAATGGATTCTAGATCGAGGACAGGCACTTTGGGACGCATCGGGTGATATAGTGCGGATGGTGGGTTCTTATACAGATATAACAGATCGCAAGCAGGCAGATGAGGAATTAAAGTGGCAGAATTTGCGATCGCAATTATTTGCTGAAATCACTCTGAAAATTCGAGAATCATTACAAATAGACGAAATCCTCCAAACCACGGTAACAGAAGTACAAAAACTACTACAAGCTGACCGAGTTTTAATTTTTCAACTGTGGCCTGATGGTTCGGGAACAGTAGTGCAAGAGGCGGTGCTACCCGGTTGGCCGGTAATTCTGGGAAAAAATATTTTTGACCCCTGTTTTAAGGAAGAATACATAGAAAGATATCGCCAGGGCAGAGTCAGTGCGATGGAAGACATTCAAGCTGCTCACATTCAACCATGCCATCGAGAATTTCTTCAGCAGTTTGCTGTCAGGGCTAACCTCGTAGTGCCAATTCTCGTCAGGGACAGCATTTGGGGCTTATTGCTGGCTCATCAGTGTGCTGCACCTCGAGAGTGGAATAACTTTGAGACGGAGTTGTTAAAGCAACTAGGTAATCAAATTGGGATTGCTTTATCTCAAGCGCAACTATTAGAAAAAGAAACCCAGCAAAGTCATGAACTCGCTCGTTCTAATGCGGAATTGGAACAATTTGCTTATGTGGCTTCCCATGACTTGCAAGAGCCATTACGGATGGTAACGAGTTATTTACAACTACTAGAGCGAAGATACAAAAGTCAACTTGATGCTAATGCCGATCAGTTTATCAACTATGCAGTAGATGGGGCCAGGCGGATGCAGACGCTGATAAATGATTTGTTGAATTATTCTCGCGTCAGCACCCGTGGACAGCCCTTTATGTCCGTAAATTGTAGTATTGTCTTAGAGCAGGCGATCGCTAATCTTGAAATTGCGATCGCAGATAGTAAAGCAATTGTCACTCACGATTCTCTACCTGAAGTAATGGCTGATGCTACCCAATTGATACAAGTATTTCAAAACCTGATTGGCAATGCGATCAAATTTTGCCGTCATCAGCAGCCACGAATTCACATCGGAGTAGGGAAGCCAGATGCAAATCCAAATGGGGAAAGTTTAAATGTTATCCCGTCGGTAGATGAATGGTTATTCTGGGTACGCGATAATGGTATTGGTTTGGAATCCCAGTATGCTGAACGTATTTTTATAATTTTTCAGCGATTACACGGTAGAGATAAGTATCCGGGTACTGGAATTGGTCTGGCAATTTGTAAGAAAATTATAGAACGCCACGGCGGTCGGATCTGGGTTGAGTCAAAACCGGGTCAAGGCTCGACTTTCTACTTCACAATTCCAGATAGAGCAAGTAAGCAATTGTGGACACCATAAAAGCGATTATGCCTATTGAGGTTTTGTTGGTAGAGGATAATCCAGGCGATGCCCAACTCACACGCATCGCCTTGGAAGATAGCAAAATCTCCATTCACTTGAATGTGGTCGAAGATGGTGTAGAGGCAATGGCATTCTTGCGAAAGCAGGAAAAATATGTCAAAGCAGCCCATCCAGATATTGTGCTACTTGATTTAAATCTCCCCAAAAAAGATGGGCGAGAAGTACTAGCAGAAATTAAAGGAGATGAAAACCTCAAGCGAATTCCTGTAGTAATTTTGACTACTTCCCAAGCTGAAGAAGACATCCTCAAAGCCTATAATTTATGTGCAAACTGTTATATAACAAAGCCCGTAGATTTCGATCAATTCGTTAAAATTGTACAATCAATAGAAAATTTTTGGTTTGCGATCGTAAAACTGCCACCGGAGTAGTGGAAATGGCAGGTAAAAATATTAAAGTCTTATTAGTAGAAGATAATCCTGGTGATGTATTTTTATTACAAGAGTTTTTAAAAGAAGTTACTACAGTTGTAGTTGATTTGTCGCCCGTTGAGCGACTTTCCGAAGCACTCAACTACTTAGCTAAGGAACTTTTTGATGTAATTTTGTTAGACCTCTCGCTGCCAGATAGCCAGGGACTGGAAACCTTTGTCATTGCTCACCATCAAGCAAAAGCCACCCCGATAATTGTGCTAACGGGTATAAACGATGAAACCCTAGCAATTAGAGCAATGCAAGAAGGAGCGCAAGATTATTTGGTGAAAGGGCAAGTAACTGGCGATTTGCTGGTGCGCTCAATGCGTTATGCTATTGAACGGCAACGGGCCGACAACGCACTGCGACAGAGTGAAGAACGATTTCGGGTGGCCCTAAAAAATTCTCCCATTTTTGTCTACAACCAAGATTGCGGGTTACGCTATACCTGGGTTTACAATCCTTCCTATGGATTGACGGTTGAAGAAATGTTGGGCAAACAAGATTTAGATATTATCCCAGTTGAAGATGCTCAACATCTCACCACAATTAAACGCGGAGTGTTAACCACTGGCATAGGAACGCGAGAGGAAGTATCAATAACAATCAAAGATACAACTCGATATTACGATTTGACAGTTGAGCCATTGCGGAATGAGTCGCAAGAAGTTGTTGGCGTGACATGCGCCAGTATTGATATTAGCGAACGACAAGCCGCACTGCGCGAACAGCAAGCTGCGCTACGCGATCGCAAATTGGCAGAAGAAAAAATCCGCGAACAAGCAGCATTACTTGATGTCACCACAGATGCCATTTGCCTGCGAGATTTAAACAATCAAATTATCTTCTGGAACAAAGGTGCAGAAACACTTTACGGTTGGAAAGCGGCAGAAGCTTGGGGCAAAAATGCCACTGAGCTTTTGTATGACGAACCTTCACCAGAAATCGAAGCGGCTCTTTTACAAGTTCTTAGTAAAGGAAAGTGGCAGGGCGAGTTAACTAAACTTACTAAAACTGACAAGGAAATCCTTGTTGCTAGTCGCTGGAGTTTGGTGTGCAACGAACAAGGGAAACCCAAATCTATTCTCACAGTTGACACAGATATTACCGAGAAAAAACACTTAGAAGCCCAATTGTTTCGCGCCCAACGCCTAGAAAGTATTGGCACTTTAGCTAGTGGCATTGCTCACGACCTCAACAATATCTTGACACCGATTTTGGCAGGAGCGCAATTATTACCGCTCAAATTTCCTAATGCAGATGAGCGAACTCGTCATCTACTAGAAATTTTGGAAATTAACGCTAGACGCGGTGCTGATTTAGTCAAACAGGTGCTATCCTTTGCGCGGGGTGTAGAAGGGAAGCGAATCACTTTGCAACTCAGACATATAATTGTGGAACTTGGCAAGATTCTCAAAGAGACATTTCCCAAATCCATAGAAATTAGCACCGATGTACCGCAGGATTTGTGGATGCTTTCTGGAGATAGCACCCAACTGCATCAAGTGCTGATGAACCTCTGCGTTAACGCCCGCGATGCTATGCCCAATGGCGGTAGTTTGAGTATCTCTGCTGAGAATCTGTTAATTGACGAAAATTATGCCCGGATGAACCTGGAAGCCAAAGAGGGGCCTTACACAGTGATTACTGTCTCCGATACAGGAAGTGGGATTCCTAGAGAAATCTTAGATAGAATTTTCGAGCCATTCTTTACCACAAAAGATGTGGGACAAGGCACTGGTTTAGGACTTTCCACCGTGCTGGGGATAGTTAAAAGCCACGGAGGTTTTGTGGACGTGTATAGCGAAGTGGGAAGTGGCACTAGCTTTAAGGTTTACTTACCAGCAGTCGAAGGAATGGAAACACTCACTCCAGAAGAATTGCCACCGCAGAGAGGACATGGAGAATTAATTTTGGTTGTGGATGACGAAGTTGCAATTCTTGAGATTACCAGAACATCACTAGAAACTCACAATTATAAAATCTTAGTTGCCAGTGATGGCATTGAGGCGATCGCGCTGTACGCTAAAAATAGGGACAAAATTAGTGCTGTACTAATGGATCTTATGCTGCCTTCGTTAGATGGTTTAACTGCCATCCGTACCCTGCGAAAAATCAATCCCCAAGCCAGAATTATTGCCAGCAGTGGACTTATGTCTGAGAAGAAGCTCAGTTCATTAACTAACATTGGTGTCAATACGTTTTTGCCAAAGCCCTATACTGTCAACGAATTATTGCTTTCTTTACAGAAAGTACTATCGTGAGTCAAACAATTTTAGATTTTAGATTTTAGATTTTAGATTGTCTCTCCTCCTCCCCCTGCTTATCCGAACCGTATTGGGGTGCGATCGCACTTCTAAATTCAAATAAAATTAGTTTTATAAAATTAATGTCTCGAGCTTTGCCTGTACTTCTTCTATTAAATCTTGTGAAACACTTTCAACAAATTTTACCTTTCTTGCTTTCCAATCGAGTGTTTTAATTTGGTCGGATAACACAACTCCTTTTGTTTGCATTCCTTCAACAAGTGGAACTTCAAAATTAAGCCCTTTTGCCTTGCTAGTTATAGGACACGCTAAAACTAAAGAAGCGATTCGATTGTATTTAAGTGGAGATATAACAAGAACAGGGCGGTAGCCCATTTGCTCCCGCCCTTGCTGTTGTAGTTCATTGTTCATTGTCCTAGCAATGTCATCAAATGACATTCCTGATGTGTAGAGGGCAAATGTACGCTGAATTGAATCAACCGTAAACTGCTGTGTAGCTCCAAATTCTAATTTGATAATATCTCCTCTTTTGGGAAAGTATGGATTAACTACCAATCTTCATTCCCCACAGCGTTTCCAGTTTCAAATTCCGAATGGAATTGATCGGGAGTCATGCCTTCAAGCAACTCATCAAGAGTATACTTTTTTCTTTTTTGTGGTGTAATTATAATATTATTACCTTCCACACTAAGGTCTATAGCTGTCCCTTCGGTTACATGTGCTTGTTCAGCTACCGCTCTTGGAATCCGAATAGCTAAACTATTTCCCCATTTAGCAACAACTGCGGTCATACCTATCTCCAAAAATTTTCTTAGCGATCTACACGCCCGAACTTTAGATTTTCGGAGTGAAACACTTTTAAAAATTTTTCTAACGTATATACATTGAAGATACACGTTTTATTAGCGGGTGTCAACGTTCCCTTGTAGCTTTATTTGCGATCGCCTAGCAACTTCCTTAAAAGCAGATGCATCTATTGAGCATTTTGTCAACGTTTAGAGTGCGATGCCTACGGCGGGCAAAGCCTACGCAACCTAGTGTAAGTTGACCATTATCTTATCGATAACGGTCACTGATTAATTACCCCTACACATTAAATCGGAACAACATTACATCCCCTTCCTGCACAACATACTCTTTCCCTTCACTGCGAACCAACCCTTTTTCCTTCGCAGCATTCATCGAACCAGTTGTTACCAAATCTTTATAAGCAACAGTTTCGGCGCGAATAAATCCCCGCTCAAAATCACTGTGGATTACACCAGCAGCTTGAGGTGCAGACATTCCGGCATTAATTGTCCAAGCGCGGGTTTCTTTAGGGCCACAAGTGAAATATGTCCGCAAGCCTAGAAGCATATAAGTTGCTCGAATCAACGATTTCAAACCGCCTTCTTCCACACCTAAAGATGCGAGGAAATCAGCTTTATCTGACTCTGGTAATTCCACTAATTCAGCTTCAACTTGGGCCGAAACTATCACAACTTGAGCATTTTCTGTCGATGCAATTTGCCGCACTGTTTCCACAAAATGATTACCAGTTGCCAACTCATCCTCAGATACATTGGCGGCGTAGATAATCGGTTTATAAGTGAGCAGTTCTAAACCTTTAATAATTTCTGTTTCTTCTTCATTCAAGCTTACCTGACGCACCGATTTACCTTCATTTAAAGCCGCAGCTAATTTTTCTAAGACTGAGACTTCAAACTGTGCATCTTTGCTGGTACGAGCTTGTTTGCGAGTGCGGTCAATTCGCCGCTCAATTTGTGCTAAATCTGATAAACCCAGTTCTATATTAATGATTTCAATATCTCGCGCTGGATCAACAGAACCAGCAACGTGGATAATATCGTCATTTTCAAAACAACGTACCACATGGACGATCGCATCAACTTCCCGGATGTGGGACAGAAATTGATTCCCTAGTCCCTCACCCTGACTAGCACCTTTAACTAAACCAGCTATATCGACAAATTCAACCCGCGCCGGGATGATTTGTGCCGAACTGGCAATCTTAGCAAGAACATTTAACCGTTCATCCGGTACTGCGACAACGCCGACATTCGGTTCAATCGTGCAAAAAGGGAAATTAGCTGCTTCTGCTTTGGCATTAGCAACTACAGCATTAAATAAAGTAGATTTTCCGACGTTGGGAAGTCCGACAATTCCGGCTCTTAGCATTTTGGATTTTAGATTTGGGATTTTAGATTACATTACCAAGTTAATCTAAACAGGTTCTGGTATGGTTTGGGGAATCGGCCCTGGAACCGTCTGAGGAATGGGAGCAGGTACTGGTTCTGGTACAGGCCCAGGTAACGGTTGAGGAATCGCTGGCCCCGGTACAGGCTCGGGACTAGGTAGCGGATTCGGCCCAGGATTGGGGCTAGGTAGCGGACTCGGCCCAGGAGTAGGAATTTGTGGTTCAGGTATAGAAATCGCAGTCGGATTAATCATGGTAGATCTAAATTAAATTATTCAACCTTCCCACGCTAGATGACAACCTCATCTGTTGACATCTCCCCAAATAGCTATCTATCCCACGAACACATCCTTTAATAATTTACCGCCCTTCTCATCCTCCGCGTCCCTCTGCGCTTCCCTTTGCGCCCCTCTGCGTTTAAACTCCACCCCTCAATTCCCCACCATTTGCACAAAACTACTCCTCCTTAACCTTCTCCACCACCTCCGGCACTGGATCGTAACCACCTGGATGAAACGGATGACAGCGCAAAATCCGCCGAGTTGCCATCCAGCTACCACGCAACACTCCAAATCGTTCAATAGCTTCAATAGCATACATCGAACAAGTTGGTTGAAAGCGACAAGTCGGGAGAAACAACGGCGAGATAAACATTCGGTAGCCCCGAATCAGCCAAATAAATAATAATTTCATTGCAGCTACCCAAATCTTATAAATTAGTAACAGAGGTAAAACTTTTCATTTTTTTGCATCTTTGCTAATTACATTTTCTGACTTCACCTCAATTCCGGTTTTCTGGCTGCAAATTGCGATCGCTGCAATTTGGGTGTTACTCATCCTTCTGATTGCAGGGGTGGTAAACCGCTTTGCCGACAAGCCAGAAATCGTGCGGAAGATAGTTCATATTGGCACTGGTAATGTGATTTTAATAGCTTGGTGGTTAGATATTCCCGCCAGCGTAGGGATTACAGCTTCTATTTTAGCGAGTGCAATCACCTTATTATCCTACCGATTACCCATTCTTCCTGGTATTAATAGCGTTGGACGGCAAAGCTTAGGAACATTTTTTTACTCTGTCAGTTTCGGTATTTTAGTTGCCTGGTTCTGGTACTTGCAACAACCCCAGTACGCAGCACTAGGAATTTTGGTGATGACTTGGGGAGATGGACTAGCAGCCTTAATTGGGCAACGTTTTGGTAAACATAAATATAAAGTTTTTGGGACAGAAAAAAGTTGGGAAGGCTCCCTAACTATGATGCTCGTTAGCTATATCGTCAGTAGTTTGATTTTAGTTGGAACTCAAGGAAACAGTTGGCAAACTTGGGCAGTATCAATATTAGTAGCAGTTATAGCTACTGCTTTAGAAGCTGTTTCATTTTTAGGTATTGACAATTTGACAGTTCCTTTGGGTAGTGCAGCCCTTGCCTACTTTTTAAGTCAGTTAGTTTTGAGTTACTAATCTTTCCATTACATTAAAATTGAGCCAAGTCTATTACCGCGATCGCTCCAAAATCCAATCGAGTAAAATTGGATTGACTAACTCCGGCGCTTCATCCTGCGGACAATGCCCCACTCCCTCTAAAGGAATAAACTTTTCTACTTGCCCAAAGTTAGCTAATTCTCTCCCTAATTTAATTGGTTCCCACGGATCGGCTGTTCCCCACAAGATAATCGCCGGACACTGTAACAATGGCAAAAGGTCTTCTGGTAATGGCCCTGTAGAATAAGAAGTAAAAGCCAAAAACACAGCCCCAGCCCCCGGATCGCTTGCTGGTGAAGTGAGAATATCTACCAACTCATCTGTCACCATCTCAGCATTTGCATAAGCTTGCAACAAAATTTTCCGCACCGTTTTCGGTTTGGCGAGTTGATTGAAAAAGAAATCGCCAACTGGTTTGATAGATAACAGGCGTTGCAGTAGAGGCGCTCCGTAACGACGAGATAAAGGTAAAGTTACCCGTTTGCGATCGTGCAACAGCCGTAAAGAACAGTTGAGCAAAGCAACTCCCAAGGCAATATCTGGGTTGCTTACTGCTGCTTGCATGGCTACAATACAGCCAATAGAATTTCCGACTAAAAAAGCTGGCTCACCCACTACTTCACGACAAAAATCTGCTACCTGCTGTCCCCAGGTTTCTAATGTGTAGGCAATTTTTTCTCCAGGTTGAGGTTTTGCAGAAGCACCAAAACCAATTAAATCGATCGCATAAACACGGCAACTTTGTGCTAATACGGGAATATTCTTTTGCCAATGCCACCAAGAAGCGCCAAATCCATGTACCAGAACAACAGCTGGCCCAGTGGTTCCTTGGGTTTGATAGCAGATAGGGAAATCTTGCCAAATCCAGGTTTTTGTAGAGTTAAGTGCTGTTTTTGAACTTGAGGTTGTCATAAAAATTTGATGAATACAAGGGTAAAAGCCTTTCAGCAGGAAGACGCAAGTAAAATTGTTGTGAATTTGAATAAAATTTATCAAATTTTCAAAGTAAATCCTTTACTTTAGTGATAGCTTAGACAGACACCACGAAAACTTTTATGCTGATAGTTTTATCCAGCATAGATTTTCGTGTTGTTGATAGAGGTAATTTACTCACAACTTAGATTATGTCAGTATTAGAAGTCATAACTTCTACAATAATGTGAGTAATATCTTTGCTATTTTTAGATGTGAGAGAATTAGCATCAATGCTAGATTCAGTAGTTTCACAATTTACGATCGCAAATTTGGTATATAACATTGTCGAAGATGAGGCATCGGCTAAGGAGTGGTTTGCAACTGGAAACTGACGCTGAGTTTAACAATATTTTTCTTGTTCCTAGTTCTGCGAGCCAGAAATCATGAATCTACTAGAAACAATCGATACTCCCATTGGGAGCTATGCACCTGATTTTGAACTGCCAGGAATTGACGATCAAGTACACCATCTCAGGCGTTATCTTGAGAAGTTCCGAGCAGTGGGCGTTATTTCCATGTGTAACCACTGCCCTTATGTAGAGTGGTATATAGACAGGTTAAAAAACATTCAAGCCGAATTTGCCCCCAAAGGCTTCACATTAATTGGTATGAATGGCAGTGATGGTAATCACGTCACTAGGCCAAGCTTTGAAAATATGAAAGCTTTTGCCCAGCGTCACGATTTGAATTTTCCTTACCTGTGGGACTCGACGCAAGATGTAACGCGCAGTTTTGGTGCTATAAAAACACCAATGGCATTTTTAATAGATAGTAATGGTATAGTACGCTACAAAGGTAAAATTGACGACCATCCCCAAGACCCATTATCAGCGGGAGAGGATTATTTAAGAACTGCGATCGCTTCTCTGTTTCTTGGTGAAGAAATAGATATACCACAAACAGAAGCAATAGGTACTACATTGATTTGGCGTAACTAGACATAGATAGTCCCTGTAACTGCTATCTTAAATTGGAGGCAATTGCAACTTTTTTGATAAAGCGGAACTTCATGGGAACGAATTACCGACGGGTTTTACTCAAACTGAGCGGTGAAGCCTTAATGGGCAACATGGGCTATGGTATTGATCCCGAAGTGGTCAAAGGCATAGCACAAGAATTAGCAGAGGTGATAGCCACTGGCACTCAAATTGCCATAGTTGTTGGCGGCGGCAATATTTTTCGTGGCGTCAAAGCAGCGTCGGCGGGGATGGACAGGGCAACCGCTGACTATATTGGGATGATTGCCACGGTAATGAATGCCATGACGTTGCAAGATTCACTAGAACGCATAGGAGTACAGACGCGGGTGCAAACTGCGATCGCTATGCAAGAATTAGCAGAACCGTATATCCGTCGTCGTGCCATCCGCCATCTTGAAAAAGGACGGGTGGTAATTTTTGGTGCTGGTTCTGGAAATCCCTTCTTTACTACGGATACTACTGCGGCATTAAGAGCCGCAGAAATTGATGCAGAAGTGATTTTTAAAGCCACCAAAGTAGATGGAGTGTATGATGCCGATCCTCACATTTATCCTGACGCCAAGCGTTACAATAGCCTTACCTACGCGCATGTTTTAGCGAAAGATTTGCGGGTGATGGATAGTACTGCGATCGCCTTGTGTAAAGAAAATAATATCCCAATTCTGGTATTTGACTTAACGGTGCGAGGTAACATCCACCGAGCCGTCTTGGGAGAATCCATCGGTACCCTTGTGGGAGGTTCTTGTGATATTAGCTGACGCGAAAAGTAAAATGCAAAGTTCTGTTGATTCAACTCAACGAGCTTTTAACACGATTCGCACTGGTCGCGCCAATGCGAGTTTATTAGATAAGGTATTAGTGGACTATTACGGTTCGCCCACGCCCATAAAATCACTGGCAAATATTAGCACGCCAGATGCCTCAACAATTCTGATTCAGCCTTATGAGCGTAATACCCTAAACATCGTTGAGAAGGCGATTTCCCTCTCAGATGTGGGTTTAACCCCCAGCAACGATGGTTCTGTAATTCGGCTGAATATTCCGCCTTTAACCAGCGATCGCCGTAAAGAATTTGTCAAAATGGCATCTAAATATGCTGAAGAAGGTCGTGTTGCTATTCGCAACATCCGCCGCGATGCCATAGACGCGATTCGCAAACAGGAGAAAGCCTCTGAAATCTCCAAAGATGAATCAAAAGACCAACAAGATAGCTTGCAAAAACTGACAAACGAGTACACTGCCAAAATAGACTCACTCTTGGCAGAAAAAGAAAAAGACATCACGACTGTTTAAAGTTTAATGTCTGAAGCATAAAGGCTGAAGGATGATGGATAAATTCTTCAGCCTTTATCATTTCTTAGGTATTTAATAAAAATTGATTGAGTATCTCAATAGAAAATAAATTAATTCAGGAGCAAAAATTCAGCCTTATGTACGACTGCATCATCGTCGGTGCTGGGCCATCTGGTGGAACAGCTGCATATCATTTAGCTAAACAGGGCCGCTCAGTATTAGTGTTAGAAAAAGAATCTCTACCAAGATATAAACCTTGTGGCGGTGGGGTATCTCCAGCGATCGCTCAATGGTTTGACTTTGATTTTAGCCCTGCAATTTCTGTAAAAGCCGACTCCTTTCGCTTTACCTGGAAATTGGGCGATCCAGTGGAAGCAAAAATCGCCACAGAAGAACCAGTCTGGATGGTGCGACGAGATATTTTTGACCATTTCCTAGTGCAGCAGGCGCAGAAGCAAGGGGCTGAACTCCGAGATAATACTGAAGTAACGAGTATTGAATTTAAAAGTGACTATTGGCAAATTTACACAACCAATGGGCCGGTTACAGGTCGCTACTTAATCGCGGCTGATGGTGCTAAAGGGCCAATGGCAAAATGGCTAGGCTTCAAAGACCGTAAACGCAGTTTAGCAGCAGCTTTAGAAGCAGAAGTTTCTGCAACTGTCAAAGACAAATCTACAATTCACCTTGAGTTGGGCTTGGTGAAAAATGGCTACATTTGGAACTTCCCGAAGGCGGATGGTTATTCTATTGGTATCGGTACATTTGTTGGTGGTCAACCCCAAGATTTTAAAAAGATTTTAGATGAGTACGCGCGATCTTTTGATCTAGATATCAAAACTAGCAAGCAGTATGGTTATCCCCTTTGCTTGTGGAATGGAAAGCAAAAATTGCATACTCAAAATGCAGTTTTGGCTGGGGAAGCTGCTTGTGTAGTTTATCCCATGACAGCAGAAGGTATTCGTCCGTCAATTTTTAGCGGTTTGATTGCAGCAGGAGCTATTAATGACGCCCTTTCTGGTGATACCAACGCTTTAGAAAAATATACTGAAGCTATTAACGAAGAATGGGGTACTGAGATGGCTTGGGCACAAAAATTAGCTGGAGCATTCTATCGCTTTCCTGCTATTGGCTACAAAGTTGGTGTTAAGCATCCCTCCGGTGCCAAAATCATGGGTAAGATTCTCTGTGGAGAACTGCGATACAGCGACGTTACCGATCGCGCCCTCAAGCGTTTAATTCCTGGCTTTGGAGGTTAAGTATTAGGGATTAGGTAACGAATCTCTAATCGACAAGACGCCCATCCCACAAAAATTAATTAATCGGGTGGGCGTCTCACGCGCCCTATTTTCACTTTAACTATGCTCAAATATTGCAGCCTAAAGCGAAGTTAAAAATACCTAGAGAAAAGCCAGATAATCACTCCAGTTCCGAATACACAAAGAATTCCTGCCAAACCAGCTAGGGGTTTTTTATTCTTACCTGTGAACCAATCAGAGACTTTACCTGTATAAGTAATCAGTTCTGCTGTGTCTATTGTAGCGATCGCCCATATCCATCCCGCATGCAATCCCCAAGCTAAACCCAAATTGTTGCTAGAGGCAAAGCGTGCTAACACTAGCACCATTCCCATCAGCCACAATCCAGGGAGTTGAGGTGCGGTTTCACGTTGCTCCCAAACTAGGTGTAGCAAAGCAAATATCAAGCTAGAAATTGCTGCTGCTACCCAAACTGGATAATCCTGCGCTAATTCAGTAAACACGAAACCGCGAAAAACTAACTCTTCTATCCCACCAACTAATAACGCTATCAAGAAAATCGGTAGCAAGATGGGTAGCGCTAACTTGAAATTCGTCTTTTCAAAAGAACACCACCCTAACCCAAATTGCCCACTAAATACAATAGCTAGGCTCACGACTCCCAAAGCAAAACCTAGCGCTAAAGAACCAAGAGTTGAAAGATTCCCAACAAAGCCGTAATCTGAAAAAGATTTATTGGTAAGCCAACTAACTCCCCAGAGAATTAGGGGAGCTAATAGGTAGAGTGACACCAATAACGGCATCTTTTGCTCTGGCTGTAAAGGTTTAGGGGGTTGCCAATTGACCAATATTGCTGATACTGTTGCCACTGGCAACCAGCAAACTATCCAGAAAATAAAAAATGCCATCACTACAACTAGTGCTGGTGCATTTCCCATAAACGCCAATAAAGCGTTGATAGGAGACTCAAAGTAAGTTACTAAACTAAACAAAAAAAACACGATAGACTTCTTGCACTATAGATTTCTTGCTGATTAATCAAGACTCTACTAAAATTGGTGACTTCTGCAAGGGGTCTAATCGTATTCTTTACTTGTGACAAAATTTTCTAAATAGAGCTACTAGTACCGCAAAGCGGAAGTCAAACGTCAAAAGTCAAAAATCTTTAATTTTGAGCTTTATGGTTGTAATGAAATAATAAGTTTATTTCCGCCGACCTGCACTAGTTTTTGTTGGGGTAAGGATAAGTTATCATCACCTGAAACTTATCCCTACCGTCAGCAAATTTACTCTTCGTCTTCCAAATCTTCGTCCGATTCGTCAGAATCTATATCTTGTGAGCTTAGTTTTTTGTCACTTTCACCCAGCTGAATCAGGTGAATATGTTTGTATCCCAACCTAATTTCAAACTCATCTCCAGCCTTTAAGCCCATTGCTTTGGTATATGTAGCACCAATCACAATCTGACCATTTTGATGGACGCTAACCCGATATGTCGGTTCACGACCACGACCATCTTTAGGTGCTTCTGGACTTAGAGGAATCCCTCTAGCCGATAGCAAAGCGTCATAAAAATCAGTGAGATTGACACGAACTTGGTTATTCTTAGTAACAGTGTAATAGCCGCACTGTTTAGCTCTTTCTCGGCGTGGTAAAGTGGAAAGTTCTTTTACTTTAGCAAGTAGTGCTTTTCCGGTTAATGGCGCGGTTGCAGTTTCAGTCATTATGCTCAAATTTTCCTTACTCTCTCCAAACTGAAAAACGATGTAGTCTCATGCCAGCATTTGGCTTTTTAGCATTTGCATAGAGCTACTTAGGACTCTAGTGTAACGGGTCAATTCCTGCCGATAGGAGCCAAAAGCACGTCTATATATGGTTGTCCACAACCAATTAGAGGTCATAGTTGCCATAGAAATTAATTTTGCTGATTTCACGGCAATTTTAACCATTATTCGCCATCAGAAATGAAATTATTTTCTCTTTTGGCGCTACTGTAGCGGTGTAACTTTCAGCAACCTTTACAAATTGGGTTAATTCTACTCCAAATAAGTCGTAGATCCCAATAAATGCAGGTTTTTCACTTCTAGTGCTTGCCCCTCTGCCCAATGAAAAGGTAGAGTTTTTTCTACTCATCCTCTCAAGCTTAGGAAAGCATAGTATTTCAATAGAGTCCTATGGGCTTATGCCCTTTTGTCCTGCCAGTAGAGACGCGAATTTTCTTGTCTCTACATTACGATTTAACAAAGCAGTAGTAGCCGCGCTGATACGGCTATTGATTCTGTTTTGTGTTTTCGTAATTTTATATTAAATACTAGCATGGACTAATAATAGCAAAATAGTTGTTTAATTTTGAATTAAAGTTGCTAGTAAATTTTTATTTAAATTCCTGGACTGAAAGCTTGAAAAAAGCACTGAGGATTTTCCTAACCCTTTATTGCTAGCGTGAGTATTGCTCTATGCCTTTTATAAAAATTTATCTAATTTAGACGAGCAGTTTTGACCAATGTGTTAAATTCAAGATTTTCTTGATTGAGAGGAAGCAAAAATCTAAAAGTCTCACGCATCCGGGATTCCCGGTACAATAACTTTTATTTTAAAGCGGTAAGGATTTTTCCTCGGTTTATTATCTTTTGCTCAAAAGCAGTCAGAGAATTTTGTACGTCTGTCTATGGGAAGAATAAATCTCTTAACATCTGCCTATCGCTTGATTGCCACTACTATATATTGAACATACCCTTTTACACTTCTATATAATCAAAAAATTCCGTCAAGCGGTGGCTTCTGCTGAATTTTCTAGTTAGTTGCTCTGACTGAAGTTGACATTAAGAGGTGTCGCTAACCTGACATGCATTTAATTGGGATACGATCGCTAGGTCAGAGATGAAGGTAAAACGCTCTTTCCTTTACATTCCTAAACAGGTAAATTCAATGCAAAGCTATAATTACATTTTTAGCGTTTTATGTGAGAATTTGACACAAATCTTGGCTACAGCACTGCTATAAGTGAAGTTTGAATGGTTATCGTTAAACTAGAATCAGTCGCTCTTTCATGGTCAGCCTATTAACACTAGGCTTTGAATGAAGGTCAAAAAAGTATAGCTCATTTTTCGCAACTACCAGCCTTGAATCATGATTTTTAAGGCTGGTGAAGCAATTTTAAAATTTTGGTTAGTGGTCATGGAAGTAATTTTTAAGGTCATTCGACAGCAACAAAATTCCTCCCCAGTGGTGCAAACCTACCTTTTAGAGGTTCAAGCAGGTAATACAATTCTGGATTGCCTCAATCATATTAAGTGGGAGCAAGATGGAACTTTGGCGTTTCGCAAAAATTGCCGTAATACAATTTGTGGTAGCTGTGCTATGCGAATTAATGGGCGTTCGGCTTTAGCTTGTAAGGAAAATGTTGGCAGTGAACTTGCCAGATTACAACAAATAGCATCATCCCAAAGTAAAGTAAATCCCATTCCCGAAATCACGATCGCTCCTCTAGGGAATATGCCCGTGATTAAAGATTTGGTTGTAGATATGAGCAGCTTCTGGAATAATCTAGAAGCAGTTGCTCCTTATGTGAGTACGGCAGCACGACAAGTACCAGAAAGAGAGTTTTTGCAAACACCACAAGAGCGATCGCGCCTCGATCAAACTGGTAACTGTATTATGTGTGGTGCATGTTACTCTGAATGCAATGCCCGTGAAGTTGATCCAAACTTTGTTGGCCCCCATGCCCTTGCTAAAGCTTACCGGATGGTAGCAGACTCGCGCGATAGCGACACCGAAAATCGTTTAGCAAGCTACAACGAAGGTACTAAAGGCGTATGGGGTTGTACCCGTTGTTTATACTGCGATTCAGTTTGTCCAATGGAGGTTGCACCATTAGAACAAATCACCAAAATTAAACAAGAAATTCTCACCCACAAACAAGCCAGTGATAGTCGCTCAATTCGTCACCGAAAAGTATTGGTGGATTTAGTTAAAGAAGGTGGTTGGATTGATGAACGTCAATTTGGTTTACAAGTTGTCGGTAATTACTTTAAAGATTTAAGAGGATTACTCAGTCTTGCACCCCTCGGTTTGCGGATGATTCTTCGGGGTAAGTTTCCCTTGTCCTTTGAACCTTCAGAAGGGACAGAACAAGTGCGATCGCTCATTGAATCTGTGCAACAAGTAGAAGAAAGTAGGGAGTAGGGAGTAGGGAATAGGGAATTTTCTTTCACCACTCCCCACTCCCCACTCCCCATTCTTCAACGTGGTTCTTGAGGTATATTCAACGGCTGTCCATAACGGTCATATACTAAAATATCCCACTGCCCGTTGTTACTGGATTCAAAAGCAATCCTACTACCATCAGCGCTAATTGTAGGGTTGCGGACTTCAGATTGTAGGTTATTAGTCAAATTGCGTGATTGACGTGTTTCCCTGTCATAGAGAAAAATAGCCGATCGCCCCTGACGGCTAGCACCAAACACAACATAACGACCATCTTGGGTAACGCTAGGATGAGTTGCGATCGCATCAAAGGAATTTAAACCCGGCAAATCAACCAAATCACGAGTCACTGTATCAAACATATAAACATCTTGGCTACCGCGTCGGTCAGTAATAAAAACAATGTATCTCCCAGAAATTTGGGGGTTTAATTCCGACGCTAAACTATTGAGACTCCGCCCCCCCGGATCAAAGGGATAACTCAAAAGCCGAGGGTAGCCAAAACACCCAGTCAATAAACTAAAGGATAAAAATGCAGGTATAAAAAAAACACGTTTCATATAATTTAGTCATTAGTCATTAGTCAATAGTCTCATGACTCCTAACTCTGCCAATTTTGGATTTTAGATTTCTCCTTCAATCCAAAATCCAAAATTCAAAATCTAAAATTGAATGACTCCTAACTCCTAACTTCTACGGAGGTGAACCTACAGTTGCACCATTAGGAATATCTAACTCAATATTTGGGCCCCGGTCTAGGACTTCAATATCCCACTGACCACGGCTGGCGGTTTCAAAAACAACATAACGTCCATCGGGGCTGATATTTGGTTTTCTGACCCAGCCGCGATAGGTTGGTGTGACGATTTGCGACTGTTGTGTAGCGCGATCGTAAAGCGCCACTACTGGTCTACCTTGGTCACTAGTAAGATAAGCAATATAACGCCCGGTATAGCTCAAGCTAGGACTTTCAGCAATTGTCTCCGCTCGGTTTATCCCCGGTGTACCAATAAACAGTTGCCTCTCTAGATCAAAAACCAGTAGCTGCTGATTACCATTCCGATTAGATACAAACGCTAAAAAGCGCCCATTTCCACTCAAAGCAGGTTGCTCCTCAGTGTAGCGACTGTTGAGGGAAGTAGGCCCTATAGAAACATCATTATAACCACATGATGCAAGCAAACTGGTTAAACCAAAAACCAGGCTCCAATGAATTGGTCTTTGGAGCCAAAATGTAGGCGTAAATTTTTCCACCTCAACTGTTTTCCGTCGCCTTTAAACCTACTGTCACCCCAACTGTTTTAAACATCGTCATCAAAATCGGTCGAATTATCTCGCCCCTCATTTGGTATTTCAACCGGGTTGTATGGCACATAATCAGTTGGGATCGCCTCATCATCTTCGCGCGGTCTTCGAGGAGTTGAGTCCGTTGATGGACGACGCCTTCTTGGTCTGGGAGCGACATCATCTTCCCGGCTTTCTGGACGCCCAGATCCATTATTATTACGCCGAGAGGGTTTTCTGGCTTCCCCTGCCGAACTTTCCCAATCATCAACTTGCCTAGATGAAGAACCCCAATTTTCTTCTTCAGAGCTTTCAGAAGGGCGATTCACAGGACGCCCAGAAGTCCGCCGCCGCGTTCTATCTGCTGGAGCCTGTCTTTCAGTGCTGCTGCTGTTACGGCGTTCTGAACGGCGGGGGGGTTGCTCCTCGTAGTAGTTATCACGAGTGGAAATCTCATCCCTGCTACCGCGAATCCGGGCACGCACGGGGCGTTCCTCCTCCTCTTCGTAAGGCAGTGGATCTAAGTCTGCCTCCATCTCAGCCCCATACTTCTTGCGATTGCGGTTCATTGAATAATTTCCGCTTACCTCTCGCTCATCATCCACAATCGGAGTGTTGCGCTTTGCTTGCTGGGTCGCTATACTCCGCAGGCGAATACTTTCAACTGCAAAAAACACAGTTGTGCCGACTAAAAGCAATTGACCAAATTGTAGAATCGGGTCTAAGCGCCATCCTTGAAACACGAGAATGAAGCCGCAGAGCAAACCGACTGCCGCAAAAAAGATATCTTGATCCCGTGACAATTCTGGACGCACAGTGCGGAGAAAATACAGTGCTGCCCCAGCCACAGCCAGGAAAATTCCTAGAATACTGGCTGAGTTTGCCCCAAAATTTACCTGAGCCAGAAAACTGGCTGAGTTCAGCCCAAAATTTATCATTGCTGTTTTCCCAATATCAAATCTATGTTAGCGAGTCACAATTAAAATCACTACTGTAATTAGTCACGATATATTGAAGCTTCAAAGCCTCTGGCAAAGAAGCTCTGAAGCTGTTCACCGAAAAATAAAAACACCTATGTCTGTAATCTACAACTGCTTTTAGCGGCAAACACTGCTGCTTTTAATGCAATTATAAATAGCTGACAGACAATCAGTTGTGAGAGTCACTTTGACTCTCATAAGCATTATGAACGCTGAATTTTATCTTTTTGGCTAATGAAAATTAGACCAACTGTAACGGGTATCACAACAATTGCAGTACCCCATAACAGACTCCAAAGAAAATTTGCTAAAGAAGGCGTCATACTTCTAAACCTTTTTTTACACACTTCATCCTAATTTTAATAGTGTATTACTTTCTTGAGAAGCCTCTAACTTTGAACTGCCAAACTTGGTAAGTGTTGTGAGGGAGTTTGCTTTTCTATTCCAGAAGGAAGTGGCAGCATTTGGTTAAAATGATGATGAGAGTGCTTTACAAAGCTTCAAATTTTGTAGCGATGTCTACGATGGGCTACGCCTACGCGAAGCACGGCTTGCAGTTCGCCTAAGTTTTTCTTTCTTTACGATAGATACTACCTTAAACCGATGACTGGTGTTGACCTGACTGCTTGGATTCTTGGCCCTGTATTAGGGCTGATGACATTTTTATTTATATTTCGGATCATTCTCACTTGGTATCCGCAAGTGAATCTGAATCGTTTGCCCTTTAATTTAATAGCTTGGCCCACCGAACCATTTTTAGTGCCATTGCGAAAACTGGTGCAACCTATAGGCGGAGTGGACATTACACCTATTATTTGGGTTGGTATCTTCAGTCTGGTGCGAGAAATATTACTAGGTCAGCAAGGATTGTTGACTATGCTATCTCGTGTTAATTAGGGATGGGGCATGGGCATTGGGGATGGGGGGCATCGGGCATTGGGCATTGGTTACACTCCATCTTCCTTATCTCCCTCATCTCCCACTACTTCCTACTCCCCACATCCCCACTCCCTAGCCGTTCATCTCCTGGACAAAATTTGTATAGACATTACCCTGCAAAAATTGTGGAGTTTCCATAATTCTTTGATGAAATCCAATTGTGGTAGGTAGTCCAGTGATGGCACATTCCCGGAGTGCGCGTTTCATGCGGTTAATAGCAGTGGGTCGGTCTGGGGCCCAAACAATTAACTTGCCGATCAAAGAATCGTAGTAAGGCGGGATTTGGTAATCTGTGTAAACGTGGGAATCAATGCGAACACCAGGGCCTCCAGGGGGAAGATAGCCACTAATCCGTCCAGGAGAAGGGCGAAAGTCATGATCTGGGTCTTCAGCGTTGATCCGGCACTCGATCGCATGACCCCGCAAGACTACTTGCTCTTGCGTAAGCTTAAGTCTTTCCCCTTGAGCAATCCGAATTTGTTCGGCAACCAAGTCTATTCCAGTAATCATCTCTGTTACAGGATGTTCTACTTGAATCCGGGTGTTCATTTCCATAAAGTAGAATTTACCCGATCTATCCAAGAGAAACTCGATAGTACCCGCCCCACTGTAATTAATGAATTGGGCAGCTTTGACAGCAGCTTGTCCCATTTTCTCACGCAGGTCTTGGTCGAGAGCCGGGCTTGGTGCTTCTTCTAGTAGCTTTTGATTCCGGCGCTGAATTGAGCAATCCCGTTCGCCCAAGTGGATGACATTACCGTAGTTATCCGCCAAAATTTGAAATTCGATGTGGCGGGGACGTTCAATAAATTTTTCGATATAAACGCCAGAATTACCAAATGCTGCTCCTGCTTCCCCTTGGGCTGCTAAGAAAAGTTTGACAAATTCATCTTCAGAACGAACTAGGCGCATACCGCGTCCGCCACCACCGGCTGTGGCTTTGATCATCACTGGATAGCCAATTTCCTTGGCGAATTTTAATCCTTCTTCCTCGGATTCTACTAACCCCTCAGTACCTGGTACTGTCGGAACTCCAGCTTTTTGCATGGTTTCTTTGGCAGTGGATTTATCCCCCATCAGCTTTATAGCTTCTGGAGTTGGGCCAATAAAAGCAATATGATGGTCGGCACAGATTTCCGCAAACCGAGCATTTTCTGCCAAAAAGCCATAACCTGGGTGAATAGCAGTCGCATTGCGGGTCAGTGCGGCAGCAATAATATTGGGAATATTCAAATAACTTTTACTGCTAGCAGGTTCGCCAATGCAAACCGCTTCATCAGCAAGTTGGACGTGGAGAGCATTCCGGTCAACGGTGGAATGAACCGCGACTGTCGCAATTCCCATTTCTTCACAGGCGCGGAGAATGCGAAGGGCGATTTCTCCCCGATTGGCAATTAATATTTTGTCAAACTTCATTTTTTAGTTTCGATATCATTACCAGTAGATTGACATTTTCTCTGAATCCAACTTGAAACGACGCTTTCGCATTATTTCAAATTATCACAGGAGATTCGCCACCCTGATTACTAAGCAAACTCGCATATTGCAGGCTTGCTGCCTCTACGAGTCTTACTAGACTAACAACATTGCTGCTGTAAGTCTTAGCTAGCTTACTAAACTGGGTTTTGGTGACGCCGATAGCGACGCGCAAAGCAAGTCCGCAAGCGTCATAGCCCGTCGTAGACATCGCCTAAAACGGGTGGGTACGCGATCGCACCGCACCTCCTACAGTCGCTCTACCCTTTTTAATATCACTTGTGCAGATGCTAGATTTCTGTCAGTCTGATACCGCCTTGAGGAAATTTATATTTTTGAGAAATATAACTTTAGATATCACCTTACTATAATTATTTTCTTATGATATAGTTTATGTTTAGAGAAACCGTGCGGATGTGGCGGAATTGGTATACGCGCACGCTTGAGGTGCGTGTGGCTTTGCCTTGCGAGTTCGAGTCTCGCCATCCGCATATTTTGTTGATTAGTCAAGGGTCAATAGTCAAGGGTCAATAGACCTTAGACTGTTGACCCTTAAATCTTGGTAGAGCTAAGGTTTTTATGCTTTTATAGAGATACGTAAAGTTTTGTAAAAAGCATTGAGTATTACTTTTACGGCGACAAACAACTTAACACAGCCAGCAGCTTGGCATCGCCTCACTCCGATTTGGCAAGGAGGAGAGGAAGTAATTCAAAAAAGTTTACCTCATACTCAGCTCGCACCTGCTTGGCAGCTAATGCTTTTGGGTGACGGCTCTCCAACACGTCACCTAGAATTGCTTACAGGTGAGCCTGTAGAAGTAGATGTGATTGATATGTCATTGATTGGCATGGACTTAGATGCTGCACCTGACTTAATCCAAGCTGTTCCGGAGCCGCGACTACGGCGACAAGTGTGGCTGCGGACTGCTTCTGGTCAACGATTAGCCTATGCTACCTCGTGGTGGGAAGCTAGTCATGTAGATGAGTATTTGCAAAATCGTTCATTACCAATTTGGGCGAGTTTAGCTCGTCTCCGCACAGAGTTGTATCGGGATGTTCGAGGAATTTACTATGGTGACTCATCGGCGCTAGAGTCTGGTTTTGATGTAACTGGGCCTTTTTGGGGTCGCCATTACTTGTTTTGGCATCATGGACAACCACTAACCTTAATTTATGAAGTTTTTTCGCCTTATCTAACTAAATATTTGGGGGCTATGCAATTAGGGACTTCCAACTAAAAAAATAATCAATCATTTTGGAGGGCAGGGGGAGAAAAAATTGGATAGTGAGGTTGGATGTAGGAATTGAGTAATTTAATGGGCAATTAAGCTAACACGAAATCAACTTACACCTCAATAAATTTTCCAACAAGCAAGAATTTCCTACTGATGTTAGCAACAAAGACACGAGGAAAGGTTTAATGAATACTGTTGTGCTAAATCTAGAACCGATTGCTCATTTAACCGATGAGCAATTTTATCAATTGTGTATTGCCAATCGTGATTTAAGCCTGGAAATGAATGCCGCCGGAGAATTAATAATTATGCCACCAGTAGGAGGAGAAAGCGGAAATCGAGAAGCAGATTTAATTACAGACTTAAATAATTGGAATCGTCAAGCGAAATTAGGGAAAGTTTTTAGTTCTTCAACTACCTTTATACTTCCCAATGGTGCAAAACGTTCCCCTGATGCGGCTTGGGTAAAATTGGAGCGGTGGGAAGCTTTAACACCAGAACAACGAAAAAAATTTCCGCCACTTGTACCCGACTTTTTGATTGAACTGCGTTCGGAGACAGATCGCCTTACACCAATTCAAGAGAAAATGCAAGAATACATTAAAAATGGTCTGCGTTTGGGTTGGCTGATTAATCCTCAAGATCGCCAAGTTGAAATTTACCGGCTTTTGAAAGCTGTAGAAGTTGTGCAAATGCCAACGATTGTTTCTGGAGAAGATATATTACCTGGATTTGAGTTGCAAGTATAGGTAAATGATAAGCCTAACGGTATAGCAAAGCTATACCGCATTATACCAAAAAATACTGCATTTTTGATGTGACGCGATCGCGTATCCCAACCGAGCAAAACCAAGTAGCTGAACTTTAGTTGCAGCTTTGTCGAGTTAGTTATATTCTCAAATTGCTTGGCATAACAGATTTACTTGCGAAAACTTTCCGACAAAGGAATTAATCTCAGGGAAACGTCCTACGAAATTCAACAAAGCGTGTTAAAAATGGTAACTGAACTAAAAACACAGCTTTTGAAAGAGTAGGAAAGGTTGATTACCGAACTATCATCAACATCTAGGGTGGAAAAATTTAATATAATTAGCTGTTCTAAAGAATGGTCAAACCTGTTGGTGTACTTGACCAATCAAGCAAGTAATAAGTTTGCAAGTATAAGGTATAGGTTTCAATGGCACCGCCTCTTGTGTCTGTTCCGATGAAGAAAAATAAGAAACCGTCTCTGGTGCTGACGCTCTCGGCTGCTGGGCTATTGATTGGTGCAGGGAGTGGAGCATACTGGTTGTTAAGCCAGAGACAACGAGCTTCTAGCGATTTGCTAGTAGGTGCAAATATTATTCCTGGTGATGCCCTATTTGCGGTTTCTCTGACAACAGATCCCCAGCAGTGGCAGAAATTGCGGGAGTTTGGCACAAAAGAAACGCAAGCAGAACTGGACAGAAATTTAGTTGAATTGCGCGATCGCTTTCTCACTAATAACGGTTACGACTTCCAAAAAGATATCGCTCCTTGGGTAGGCAATGAGGTTACAATCGCAATTCTTGCCCCAGCAATAGCGAGTAAAGCTGCACCCAAACCAGTTACCACTAATGAAGATACTGCCAGCGATCAGCAGTCGATGGTAATGGTATTACCAGTAAAAAACCCAGAAATCGCCAAAAATATTTTGGCACAACCCAAAACCCTTAAACAAGGCAGATGGATTGACCGTATTTATCAAGGGATCGCCATTAAACAAAGTGAGGGACAAGCAGGAGAAAACTTCTTTGCAGCATTACTAGATGGGCGTTTTTTAGTTATAACTGATAGTCCCAAAGCCACAGAACGAGCAATTGATGCTTACAAAAATCAAACATCCCTAGCGACAACAGGGGGCTTTGCTGAGAACTTTCCGAAAATTGCCGACTACCAACCTTTTGGCCAGTTTTACGTCAATGTGCCAACAGCAGCCAAAATAGCCGCAGCTTCTCCAAACCGCCCTTTACCTGCTCAAGTTTTGGCTCAACTGCAAAATAACCAAGCTTTAGCGGGGACAATGACTTTAGAGACAGAAGGAATCCGCTTCAAGGGCATTTCTTGGTTAAACCCGAATAGTCAACGGGTGCTGGCGGTAGAAAATAATGCTGGGCAAATGCAAAACCGCGTACCAGCAGAAACCTTAATGATGCTTTCGGGGGGAAACTTACAGAGGTTGTGGGGAGATTACGTTTTAACATCTCAAGGAAATCCCCTCTCACCGATCGCACCAGAACAACTTAGAGGTGGTATAAAATCTCTTACTACTCTCGATTTAGATAAGGATTTGCTCAGTTGGATGAAAGGTGAGTTTTCTTTATCACTGATTCCTACTACTCCAAAACAAGGTTCACCAGATGATTTTCGTCTGGGTTTACTCTTCATGGTACAGACAAGCGATGCCTACGGCGGGCAAAGCCTACGTAATTCAGCTGAAACATCAATAAAACAGCTTGATGAGGTGATAAAAAATCAATACCAGTTCCAAGTCCAACAGGCAAAAGTCGCAGGACAACCCGTTGTTAACTGGGTTTCACCCTATGGTACCTTAACTGCCACCCACGGCTGGTTAGATGGAGATGTTGCTTTTCTAGTAGTAGGCGCTCCCGTTACTGATAAAATTCTTCCCAAACCCAACACCACACTAGCTAGCACGATCCCTTTCCAACAAACAGTTCCTACACAACCAAATCCGACAAATGGTCAATTTTTCCTGGATGTGGAACGAACTGTGAAAAATTTTCCTTTACCAACTCTAATTCCCAATCAACAAGCTTTGCTTGATGCAACGCGCTCAATTGGGATGACATCCGCCGTCAGCGACAGTCGCAGTAATCTTTACGACATTTTTATAGCACTTAAAAAAGTTAGGAACACGACTCCCTTGCCTAGTCCAGAAAGTAATAAGAGCAGTTTTGCTATACCATCTACGACTTCTCGATAACAGCAATTGGAAAAGTTAGAAGTTAGAGACGCGATTAATCGCGTCTGTACAGGAGTGAGAAGTTAGAAGTTGTACTCAATTATCAAAAATCTTGCCATACAACAATCTTCGCGTCTGCTGTGGCTTTACTTCAGAGCAATATTATCTGTAGCAACCTTAAAAGGAAATGGTATTAAAAGTTATTAATTCATAACTTAATAAGTTATAACTCCTAACTCCTAACTTTCCTCTGTCCCATGACCCTCTAAGCATATAGGATCATAACAGTCAGAATCCATATTTTAAATCATCCACGGAGAGAAGACTTTATGAATTTGGTTGTACTCCAGAACTGGCTGGACAATGCCTCCTTTGCCATATTATTCCTAACAATGCTGGTGTATTGGGGAGGAGCGGCTTTTCCGAATCTGCCTTATCTAGCCGTTTTGGGGACAGCTGGGATGGCGATCGCTAATTTGTGCATGGCGACTCTACTAGGGGCACGATGGATAGAAGCTGGTTACTTTCCCTTAAGTAATCTCTATGAATCGCTGTTTTTCTTAACTTGGGGAATTACCACCGTCCATCTAATTGCTGAAAGTAGTAGTCGTAGCCGCTTAGTAGGAGTTGTTACAGCTCCTGTGGCAATGTTGATTGCTGCTTTTGCTACTATGACACTACCATCTCAGATGCAAGCGTCAGAACCCCTAGTACCTGCCTTAAAGTCAAATTGGCTGATGATGCATGTCAGCGTCATGATGTTGAGTTATTCTGCTTTGATGGTGGGTTCGTTATTAGCGATCGCTTTTTTAGTTGTGACTCGCGGTCAAAACATCCAACTACAAGGTAGTTCAGTCGGTACTGGTGGCTATCGCAGCAACGGCTACCGCTTAAACAAAGCATCTGAGCTAATTTCTCAACCATCAGCCCCTTCTGCCGAAAATAACGGCTTTGCTCGTTTTGAAACTACTAGCAACGGCAACGGTAACGGTAACACCGCAGTTTTGGGTTTAGTTACAACAACCCCAATCCAAAATCCACAAGACGCTCGAGGACTCGCTAACGCTTCGCTATCCGAAATCCAAAATTCGGAACCCCTTTCACCCCAGCGCCTTAGCCTTGCCGAAACTCTTGACAACATCAGCTATCGCATCATCGGGCTAGGATTTCCCCTGCTGACAATTGGTATTATTGCCGGTGGCGTTTGGGCTAACGAAGCTTGGGGTTCCTACTGGAGTTGGGACCCCAAAGAAACTTGGGCATTAATTACCTGGTTAGTGTTCGCCGCCTATCTCCACGCCCGAATCACTCGCGGTTGGCAAGGGCGTAGTCCGGCAATTTTAGCCTCCACTGGTTTTGTTGTAGTTTGGGTTTGCTATCTCGGTGTGAATCTTTTGGGTAAAGGTTTGCATTCTTACGGTTGGTTCTTTTAAGAACCGTTTAAATAAAACTACCTCACCCGTGCTAGCGCGCACCCTCCCCTTGGTAAGACTATGGTGGACACACACAAGTCGTATCACCCCCCTTAATCCCCCCGATATATTGGGGGGGGAAATGAGATTTCCGGTTCCCTCCCCTTCACAAGGGGAGGGTTGGGGAGGGGTAACGCGAGAATTATAGGCTAATTTACCGGACATCAAATTATTACTAAATTTTTATTTGACTAGCACTAAATCTATAAAATCATCATTTTATTTCGGATGAACTGTTATATGCCTGGAAAATATAGATTTATTGACAGGAGATTTTTATGGAAGATGGATTCGAGAGACTAAACCATGATGAAGTTGTATCTATAGAACCAGACACTTTTAATAAGTTAAATATTGCTAAAACTTTTAAAGTCCGTGATTTGATTACAGCAATTAAGGAATATATTGGAGCGGCAGAAACAGACGAAGTAAATTTGTATACCGAAGGATTAAATTGTGAGGTTTTACAATTTAGTACTCAGGGATGGAAAAAAGGAAAAGTTAGACTTGCTTTAGAATTTTGTCCTGAGGATTCTGAATCACCACTTGATGAAATTTTTCAAAGACTCAAACAAGTAGAAAATTAATATCTAATTAGCAAAAGATCCCCGACTTCTTTAATAAGTCGGGGATCTGATTCTCTCACCTGAATTGCTATCAAAATTCATTAATGAAATAAAGCATAACAATTGCGTAGACGCGGAGCGGCTTGTCGTTAGACATCGCTCGTGTAGCTCCTGATTATCTCTTATTTGAAAAATGGGGCAAATACGCGATAAATTCTCTAAAATCTAAAATATTTTAGAGGTAGAAAAATTGTCTACAACTTCAATTGTAAAAATTAAAAATATAGATCACTTAGGAATAGTAGCTGGACTAATTGATGAAATAGGAATAGTTGAGATAATCAACTCATCAAATTGCTTACCTGGATGAGATTGATGCCATTCTTGATACCATTTGCGAATTTGTTCAGCTAAAGCCACAGCACCACCCACAATGCCAATAAGAGACAATTACAAAATTATTTACTTTGTGTTGCAAGAATTGCCTAAAATAAAGCAACAAACTCAAATCTGGAAGCCCAAATTGAATCTGACTGTCAAAAATTACGTAGCTTGCTTCTCGCCGGAGGCGAATATTACGAATTAGTATGAGAAATTCCAAATATGGTGTGGACTCCCCTACACGCAAAAATCCATCGCACCATCCGATCGCGCCACTTATTTGAGCGCAACCAGCGTCTATTAATCGCTGTCTCCGGCGGACAGGATTCTCTGTGTTTAATAAAATTACTTTTAGATTTACAATCCAAATGGGGATGGCATTTAGGTATTGCTCACTGCGATCATCGCTGGCGTTCTGACTCCGAAGCTAATGCTCATCACGTCGAAAACTTAGCTAAAACTTGGGATACATCCTTTTATTTAGAAACAGCGAACGAACCTATAAATAGTGAAGCTGCTGCACGCGATTGGCGCTATGAAGCTTTAAGTGCGATCGCTAAAGCAAATAAATATCAATATATAGTTACAGGACACACCGCAAGCGATCGCGCCGAAACTCTTCTCTACAACTTAATTCGCGGTACTGGCGCTGATGGCTTACAAGCCCTAACTTGGCAACGCCCTCTAACTACAGGCATTATGCTAGTGCGTCCACTTTTAGAAATTACTCGTTCACAAACAGAGCAATTTTGTCAAGAGTTTAAATTGCCAATTTGGGAAGATTCCACCAATCAAGATTTGCAATATGCCCGCAACCGGATTCGCCAAGAATTAATACCATATTTGCGCGAAAATTTCAATCCGCAAGTAGAATCAGCCTTAGCGCAAACAGCAGAACTTCTCCAAGCGGAAGTGGAATATTTAGAAAACGCAGCCCAGGAGTTGCGAGATGGGGCGATGAGTGGGGGAGATGAGGGAGAAATATCTTCCTCATCCTCCTCATCCCCCTTTGCTTTTCCCTTACGCTTAAATCGTCGGGTATTGCAGAAAGCACCATTGGCACTGCAACGTCGCGTGATGCGTCAGGTATTGCAGCAAATACTGACTGATGCACCTAATTTTGAACACATCGAGAAATTAACGGCTTTAATTATAGCGCCCAACCGATCGCAAACCGATCCATTTCCTGGTGGTGCGATCGCTCAAGTAGAAGGCGACTGGATCTGTTTGAAATAGTTATTTAAAGTCTTTTTGTTATCAGGGACAATGTACATTATTAGTTTTATACCAATTCTGTATGAAGATGCACATAATCAGTCCCCCCTTCACAAGGGGGGACGGCGTAGCCGGGGGGTAAATATATGCAGCTTCACAAAGGAAGGGTATTAGAAGTCTTTCATGATCTTTCCATTCTTTAACAACTTTATTTGCTAGAGATTGAACTATCTTGTTAGCTAGATTTTCAGCTTCTTGGTTTGTTTTAATTCCAGCTATTTCATATTTTGAAATTATATCGCTATGGAACCGCCAGTTTGAAGTTGTGAGTTTATAACAAACATAGTACGGATAGTCTTGGTTTTTAGCAAGGCTGATATCTTCTAGAAGTTTTTTAAGGATTGGAATTAAAAACTCTTGCTGAAATTTATCTTCTTCCGATTTTATTTTTCCCGCCCAAGACTCTGTTACCAAATCATTAGCTTGAGCTTTGACTAACGTATAAATTTGTAAATAAATATCGGGATTGCTTCTTACGAAACTAGGAATACTATTTAAAACTTCGTCATAGTTTGTATATTCATGTCTTCCGGCATTAAGTCCTTGGTATTCTTTAGCTGTATAAACTAATTTTAGTTGAGCGCAATAATAGTTAGGAACAAAATACTTAGCTTCTTGTTGATTCATCTTTTTGTTCAAAGTCCAATATACTAAACATCTGGTAAAAATAGCGTAGGCACAATTCATGAATTGTGCCTACCAAGGATTTCGGCTAATTTCTGGAGATGTCTACTGATTACCTGTGACGTTGTATAGTACAAGGGGCTTAAACTCCTTATCTTACCAAAGCCCCTAAGACGCTAGTAATTCTGGCTGAGGCATTAAACTCTGGAGAGTATGACGCAACTGAGCGATCGCTTGGACTTGATAATCACCAGTTTCCTGGAATTGCTCTAAAGATTCTCTAATTCCTTGTAGCTTCTGCCGTAATCCATCTAAAGAATCTTGAATTGGTTGTAGTGCTTCTTGATAAAGATTCACTCGACCACAGCATTCAGCAGTTGTTCTTCTTAGGGATAGCAAGTTTTCCTCTATCGTTTTCAGTTCTTGGCGCTTTTCATCCAAATCGTGAGTTTGATTGTCAATCATTCCCTGATTTAGCTCAATACCAGAACGAATCTGATCAATTTCACGTTCCAGCTTTTGGACTTCCTGTGAATATTCTTGTCGCTGGGTTTCAAGTTGTAACAGAATCGGTTCTAAATTAACTTTATTACCCTCTTCTTCATCAACAACAGTATGTCCTTGTCGCCGTAGCAATACAGCTTGGTGTTGCTTGAGAAACTTTTGATGCTGTAACATATTGCGGCGTTGCCCCACCAAGCTGGAGTTTAGCATCTGATAGAGGTCTTTTTCATCTGTTAGTTCCAGTTCCAAATTGATATGGTCATGGTCAGATGCGTGATTTAATTTATTTTGCAGTTCTTCTATAGCTTCTTGTTTATATTTCAATTCTTGTTCTTGATCGTGAACAAAGCTAGCGTCTATTTCTAACTTATACTGTAAATCTTGGACTATCTTTTGCAGTTCTTCTAAAGGCATTTTCTCCAAAGCTTCCACATTAGCTTGCTGGCCGAGAACTACACCACCAGAAGTTGTAGCTAAAGAGTGAATCTGTTGATATAACTCTTCGGCGTTTCGTAACTGCTCTTTGATTATCCGAGCATACTCTTGCTTGCTGCTAAGGTCTGCTGTATTTATCTGCAATTGGGCTGTTTGCTGGACTAGAGAATTTTGTCCTTGTTGCAATGCATTTTGGCGATCGCTAAAGGTTTGTGACAAACGCTCGACTTCTTCTTGCTGTTGTGCGATCGCAGTTTTTTGCTCCTCCAGTTTTTGCCAGTGCGGGGTAAGAGTCGCTTGCTGCTTTTCGACCAATTCAAAGGCCAGATGGAGGTGTTCTCTGACTGTTTCCGTGGGAGCAACACGACTAGACAAGCGATCGAGTAATTCACCCATTACCCGACTTTGCTCCTCATCTAAAACCGTCCCCTGTTGGAAATCCGCAAGACGTTGCTCCAAGCGGCGCTGCTCACCCCGCAAATGCTCCCAAGCGCCTTCCAATTCTAGGCGGTTGCGCTCAACTTCTGTTTGTAACCGTTCAATTTCCTGGCGGGATGTGTCAACTTCCTGTTTTTGCTGCTCCAGTTGTTGCAACTCATCCTCCATATTATGCAACTGTTCAGAGCGTACTTCCATGTCCATTTCACGGCGATTCAACTCTTGCGCCTGAAACGTCAGTGATTGCTTCCACTGATCAATTTCATCTTCCTTGAGCTTAAATTTCTCCAATTGGCGGGAAAAATTCTGCAAAATGTTGACTAATGGCCGCCCTGCTTCTTGAATCCGTTGTACTTGACGATTTGGATTCAGTTCAACCAGTACCAAAGCACCATCATTTAATTTGCTTGCCTCCTCGGCGGCAATCACTTCTTCTGACACAGGGTTCCAATTCTGGTCAGTTCGCTGACAAGCTAGTAGTTTCAGTTCAGTTTTGCCACTGCCGCTGAGTAAACCACCCTTCTGTTTTTGTACTTCTGCTAAATACAGCACACCGTTAGTCCTTTATTGATGCACTTAAAGTTTATGTTTTGGGATATACCTTAAATAATTCTGTTAACTTGTCTCACTGAACCGAAGTTTAGGAAAACAAGACAGACAAAACTATAGACGCGAGATATTACGTCTTGATATTTATAAAAGTGAGTCAGTCGCGCCTTTATATTTTGTACTGATGACAGTCATGATGACTTCCGTGTTAACACTAGCTTTGCCAAAGTGTATTACGAAAGATTAAACTTTATAGCTGAATCTATAGCAGTTCTCCTTTGGATGCAACAGATTGTAGCCAATTTAAGCCCAAACCCATTTAAAAATAATATTAACGGCATTACAAGGAGTATTTTTTAGATAAATGCAGGGAAATCTAAATGAAATTGATATTTGCAGTATCCTGCAATTGATTGAGTTGGGACAACGAACTGGGCAACTATGGGTGAGAGCTAGTAGCTCTCACCAGAGCAACAAACTGGGTGCAGAGGGAGCAAGCATTTATCGCCTCAAACAACAGTCTTGGTTCGTCTTTTTCCTCAATGGTCAAATTATCTATTGCCAAGAAGGTGAGAGTAGTTTATCCAGAATTAGTGATTATTTACGTCATTATCGAGTCGAGATGCGACTTACCGACAAACAAATTGCCTCCTTACCATCAACCGACGCGCCAGAGTATGCCTATCTGTGGGCGCTTTTGGAGCGGAATATTATCAACCCTAAGATCGCTGGTAGTATCATTCGCGGCTTGGTACATGAAACTCTCTTTGACCTGCTGAGTTTACACCAAGGGAACTTCATTTTCCATCAGGGTGCGGCACTTGCCCCGCAATTAAATACTTTCGAGATTGCTCCATTTGTTACAAAAATTACCAAGCAGGTGCAAGAGTGGAAGGAGTTGTATCCACATATTCAGTCTCCAGAACAATTGCCAGTGTTATCTGACAAAGTTCACCTACAATCCTCCCTACCAGAAGCAACCGTAAGTAAGCTACAACATTGGGCTGATGGTAAAACATCCTTGCGTCAACTGGCTCGCTATCTTAACCGAGACATTTTGACAGTCGCTAAGGCAATATATCCATACGTGCAACAGAGTTGGCTACAGCTAGTATATTCAGACACTATTAAAATAGATACCCACACTGTTAACGGGGAATTGAAGGGAAAACATAGGGGGCGGATAGTATGTATTGACGATGCGATCGCCATCGGTGAGACTATAAATTCCATCTTACAAGCACAAGGTTATGAAGCGATCGCTCTCACCAATCCTTTAGAGGCATTGAGTCTGGTTTTTAAACTCAAACCGGACTTAATTTTATGCGACATTGCCATGTCGGAATTGGAGGGGTACGAGGTTTGCGCCATGCTGCGACATTCAAGAGCATTTCGGCTCACACCGATTATCATGCTCACTGGTAAAGATGGATTTATTGATCGAGTCAAAGCTAGTATGGTCGGGGCAACAGATTATTTAACAAAACCATTTACAGACACTGAGTTACTTATGCTCGTAGAGAAATATATTAACAACCAATGAAAGTAGGTCATTGGGAATTGGGCAGAATAATTTTAGATTACAGATTCTGGATTTTGGATTGAACAATTCTAAAATCTAAAAGACGCTCAATGATTCGCTGACGCTACGAAGAGAGCAAATTGAGGGGGCATGGGCATACTCTTAAAGAGATCAAAGATTTGTTGATCTACTAAAAGATCACTTAAAAGATGTTATCACAGAGTCAGCTACTTAGTGAAACGTCAATATCCTGGAAAATAGTGAGAACATACAATTAATTTATACAGTTAATAATTGTGGGGAATTCAAGAATGTTCCAAATAGGAACGTCTACATCAGGGGGTAAATAGACACTTATGAGTACAGTTCTGATTGTGGAAGACAGTATCGCGCAAAGGGAGATGATTACAGACCTCCTGAAAGCGACTGGACTAACAGTAACCCATGCCAGTGACGGATTAGAAGCATTGGAGGCAATTCAAGTAGCACCTCCCGATTTAGTGGTATTGGATATTGTCATGCCCCGAATGAACGGTTACGAAGTCTGTAGGCGCTTAAAATCCGATCCAAAAACCCAAAATGTCCCTGTGGTTATGTGTTCTTCTAAAGGCGAAGAATTTGATCGCTATTGGGGCATGAAGCAGGGTGCAGACGCTTACATAGCTAAACCATTTCAACCAACCGAGTTGGTGGGAACAGTCAAACAACTGCTGCGAGGATAAGGACAAAAGCAATATGGTCAGCAAACCGGACTTTTTAAGTGGCAGTGGTCAAGACCATTTCCGACCAGAATTACAAGTAGAAAGTCCTGAAGGTGAGTTACATTTGAGGTTTTACATTCCCTCGCATCAGGAGTTTGCACTACAAGCAACTGGTATTCGGGAGGTAATTGAACTAAGTCCTGATAGAATCACCCCGATTCCTAATGCTTCTCCTTTACTTTTGGGTACTCTAAATTTACGAGGTCGAGTTATTTGGGTAGCTGATTTGGGTCAATTTCTTGGTGAAACAAGTGCATTAAACACGGATAGAGCTGAAATTTCGGTGATTGCCATTGAAGAGCAAGACACGATAGTGGGTTTAGCAGTAGAAGAAATTGGTGGCATGGACTGGTTGGATGTCCAAAATCTCATGCCACCAACTAGTGTTCCAGATACTATGGCTCCCTTTTTACGTGGAGAGTGGTTATTAAATACTAAAAACAAACAGTGTCTGCGACTACTCGATCAAATGGCAATTTTACGGAGTGCTAGGTGGGCAGGATGAAATTGGAGGAGGAAATGGCAGCAAGTATTGATAATTACGAGCCAACGTATCAACAGGCGATGACCGCCTATGTTCAAAGGAATTATGAGGTTGCCGCCACTTTAGTTGACCAAGTGGTGCAAAATTTACCAAATGACCCCAATTCCCATTTGTTAAGGGGTCACATCTACTATGTTTTACAGCAGTACGATGTAGCAAAAGAAGAATATCAACAAGTATTACATTTGACTGACGATCAAGAAATTATTGGTTTTGCTAATAATGGAATTGAGAATATCAATCAATATTTACAGTCATTTGGTGGGGAGATTAATGCATTAGATAGTCAAGAGCAAATCAATTCCCCAGAGATGGCTGATGCACTCGCAGATAGCGAACAAGAATTAGAAGATTTGGGCGCTAATGAGGATTTTGACAGCAATAACCTTGATTTGAACTTTTTTGGAGAGCATCAAGAAACTGTAAATGGCGTTGAAGAACTATCTTCAAAAAGCCCATTTGATATACCAACTGAAGATAATATTGGAACAGGAAAAATATCCGATTCTTCTACAGCTTTTAGTGACGATCCTTTTGCTTTCAATGAAGAACTACAGGAACAAGAATTAAATAGCAGCAATTTTGAGGAAAAAACAGAATTAGAGTTACCTGCTTTCTGGCAGGAAGATGTATCAGAAGAGAACTCCGAAGAATCATTAGTAAATAGTCAGTTTTCAGATAATGAGATAAATTCTGATGATAAGAATTTAGCTATTGACAATAATAACTCTTCATCTTCTAATTCCAAAACTGGGAATAACGAGAATAATTTCCCTGATTTGTTGAGGGACCCAAAGTCCCCAGAAGTTAGTAATGGGGATTTTGAATATACAAAATCTAGTTTGGGAGACGAAACTTTAGTTTTTGTTAAAGAAGAACTTAAAAATAGTTCGTCAACAAATAACAAGAGTCAATATGATTTGCCTGAAACCGAAGCACACGATGATTGGTTGAAGTCAAAAAAAAATGCAGCAGAAGAAGCTTTTGTGCCGGATGTATCTGATGATGCTTCCTCTTTTAGTAGCAATCTACCTGTAAAAGACAAGCAGTTTAAATCAGGCGAAATCATCGGTAAAAATAGCTTTGATGACGATGATAATTTTGATATGGAAGCATTTGAGTCTGCCTTTGGCTCAGAGGGTTTAAGCTCTTATGAAGACTCAAACAATATACTAAATGGAGAAAATTCTAAGAGCAATATAGAATTTTTAGATGACTTTGAGGAATTTGATGATTTAGGTAACATTCCAGGGTTTGACCTGCTCGAAGGAGATTCTAACTTCGGCGATCTAGCAATGAATTCTGCTCCATCAGAAACCAGTGGCAGTAGACGTTCTCCAGCCGTGGACGCTTCTGCGAGTAGTGCAGCCAGCGATCGCGAAGAGGAACTATTCACAATGACTGGTTCCCATGAAGGAGTTCCAGTCTTTAGCCAAACAGATGTCTCGAAACTAGAACCCAACGTTAACGTCGAGCAAGGATGGTTAGCACCATTAGAGAATGCCTCCATAGAAAGGAAACAATGGTTAATTGCTGGAAGTGTAGGCATTGTCTCGGCACTGGTTGTAGCCACAGTTAGCTTTGTCGCCACCACATTCTCGCCAGCCCAACAACGAGAATCAGTACGAAACACAGGTTGGGCAATGTCACTTGCAGCTGGGATTGCAGGTTTTGCTACCGCAGGTGTCATGGGGAATCTAGCACTCAAACAAATTCGGCGCACAACTGACGATCTCCAAGCTCAGTTTGAGGCTGTACGTCAAGGAAACTTGAATGCTCAAGCCACAGTGTTTTCCGAAGATGAATTGGGTCATTTATCCAGTGGCTTTAATGAAATGGCGCGGGTAATTTTCACAACCACAAGTGAAGCCCAACGGAAAGCTGATGAGCAAGAGGAAGCCAAAGAAAACCTGCAACGCCAGGTGATTCGTCTCTTAGATGATGTGGAAGGAGCTGCTAGAGGAGATTTAACAGTCCAAGCTGAAGTCACAGCCGACGTACTAGGAGCGGTAGCTGATGCTTTTAACCTGACAATTCAAAACTTGCGGGATATTGTGCAACAGGTAAAAGTGGCGGCGAAGGATGTGACAAAAGGTGCAACCAATTCTGAAACCTTTGCTAGAGCCTTATCTAGTGATGCTTTGCGCCAAGCAGAAGAGTTGGCGGTGACGCTAAATTCTGTACAGGTAATGACTGACTCGATTCAACGGGTAGCAGAGGCGGCGCGGGAAGCTGAAACGGTTGCGCGTGATGCTAGTACGATCGCTCTCAAAGGTGGCGAAGCAGTAGAAAATACCGTGGCGGGGATTTTGGAAATTCGAGAAACCGTTGCCGAAACCACTCGAAAAGTGAAACGGTTAGCGGAATCTTCTCAAGAAATTTCTAAAATTGTGGCGTTGATTTCCCAAATTGCTTCCAGAACAAACTTACTGGCACTCAATGCTAGTATTGAGGCGGCAAGGGCAGGAGAAGCTGGACGCGGGTTTGCGATAGTAGCAGACGAAGTGCGCCAGTTAGCAGATAAATCTGCTAAATCCCTGAAGGAAATTGAACAAATTGTGATGCAAATCCAAAGCGAAACAGGCTCTGTAATGACCGCGATGGAAGAAGGCACACAACAAGTAATTAAAGGTACAAAATTGGCAGAAGAAGCCAAGCGATCGCTCGAAAACATTATTCAAGTAGCGAATCGCATCGATATTCTTGTACGTTCGATTACCAGCGACACTGTGGAACAAACTGAAACTTCCCGCGCTGTCGCTCATGTAATGCAATCAGTAGAACTCACCGCCCAAGAAACTTCCCAGGAAGCACAGCGAGTTTCAGGTGCCCTACAACACTTAGTAGGTGTATCCCGTGACTTGATCGCCTCCGTTGAACGTTTCCGAGTGGAAACTACAGAAACAAGATAAATTGTCATTTGTCCAAAGTCCAATTCTTATTTGCTAATGACTAATGACTAATGACCAATGACCAATGACCAATGACTAATGACTAAAAAACTATGCTGCCGGAACAACAACAGCGGATTTTGGGTTACTTTATCGAAGAAGCCAGGGATCACCTGAATACTATTGAGCAGGGCTTGCTGAATTTAGAGGGTACTCTGAACGACCCGGAAATGATCAGTGAAGTCTTCCGGGCGGCTCACTCCATCAAAGGAGGAGCGGCGATGCTTGGATTGACTAGCATCCAGCATACCTCTCACCGTTTGGAAGATTGTTTTAAAGTTCTCAAAGATAATCCGGTTCAGATTGACCAAAAGTTAGAGTCTTTATTTCTTGGTGTATCTGATACCCTGAAATCACTATTAGAGCATTTGAGCGGGCCTTATGGTCTTTCTGAAGATGCGGCTAATACTTTGATGTCAGAAACTGAGCCAGTTTTTCAATGGCTGTATCAGCATCTAGAACTACTTGTAGAACAAGCAAAAAATGAAGTAGATAGTACAAGAGAACAACAGACAACCTCTGTAGAGAATGTCTCCATACTTACAGAAATTTTCCTGCGGCCAAATATTCCCAGTTTGGCAGAAGACACCCATCAGGAATCTCCAGAAATATCCTTCTCAGTAGCAGCCCAAGAGGTGCGATCGCTAGTTACCGCCAATTGGGGCGAATTTCAAGCCCAGGTGCTGCAAAGACTGCGGGAAATGCTGCAATTGTTTAAGCAAACAACAACACCTTCAACTCGACAAAACCTTCAGGAATGCTGTTACCAGTTAGTCAGGCTTGGTGAAACTTGGAACTTGTCCAAGTGGTGTGGTTTGTGTCAAGCAGCAGCCAGTGCGATCGGCAATCCGGAAAATACTTATCTGACGTTAGCTAAAATTGTCATTACCGAAATCAAGCAAGCTCAAGAGTTAGTCCTGCAAGGTAGGGAAGCTGAAATTACAATTAGTCAGCAATTAGAAGCACTTTTGAACTTTGCAGAAATTGAGTTGCTAGAAGTTACCACAGATTTGTTTAACGAACAGTCTGCGCCTTTGACAGAATCATCAACTGCGTCAGAGGCAATTTTATCTGGTAACACTGAGCCGTTAGTTCTAGCTAACCTAGCTCAGACAAGTGAAGAACTTAATCTAGAAGAGGATACTAGCGATCGCGCAGCATTAGCTCATCTTGGAGCGTCTGACTACGCCAACGTCAAGGGCGATCGCGCTTATGTTCAACAAGGGATACAATTAAACGCTACTATTCACACTAGTCTTAGTTTTACCACACATGACGAAGTACATCCAATCAGTAGCAATCTTGACCACAATGGGCCAGAGGTAGGAATAGCTGAGTTAAATACCCTTGCCGATTTATTTGACGGAAATACTCCCGAACTAGATGAAAGCTGGCATCAAGAAGAAATCTTAGATATTGCTGCCACCGATGATTTTGGGATTGATTTCAACAGCACAGACACTGAGGATGCTAATAGCGATTTATCCGATTTCCTCTCTTTTGATGAAGACACAAGTAACCAGCAGCAGCCAACAACTACAACCACGACAGAAGATTTATCTCTATTATTTGGCGAAAATTTCCTAGAAAAAGAGAATTCAGAATCGCAAAATCAACAAACATCTGCTACGACTTTAGAGTTAAGCGACATTAACGTACTTAATATAAATTTAGACTCTTCTTCCCAGGATTTACAAGAATTTATTGATACTAGTGATACAAACCTGCCTCCTGATGTCAACAAAAATGATGTAGTTGAAGATTTATTGACGCTGGCAATAGATGATACTGAACTATTATCTACAGGCGAAGTAACTCAACCAGAAACTGAGGCTAACGCCTCTGTGGAACTATCCACCAACCAACAAAACAGTTTTGATAACTTATTCTTAGAAACTAGAAATGCAAATTGGGTAGAAGAAATTACCCCTAGTGACTACATAGAATTACCCCAGGAAACAGGCTTGTCTCTAGACAGCCTATTTGCTGAAACGGAAGAACAGTCACTACTGCCTACAACCGAATCAGAACTCGGTGATTTATTTGATACATCTCCAGTAACAGCACCAGAGTTTTCTCAATCAGAAAATGATCTGAGCAACTTCTGGAACCAGGAAACCACAGAGGAACAGGACGAATTCAATTCCTTAATTGAGCAAAATGTGGAAAGGGCGTTAGAGGAGAGTTTGTTTGCTGCAAGTAATGACATTTTTGCCGACATTCAGCAGCCAATACCTTCTCCTATAGCTAGTTTTGACATAGAAGAAGATTTTGATATCAATTTCCAGCAGCAAGACCAGCTAGATTTGATATTATCATCAGATTCTGGAGATGATTTCTTTGATGAGTTAGTACCGAGTAACTCAACTATTTCCTCTGCAATCAACGATCGCATACAGCCTTCCGTGTCTGAAATGCCTTTGTTAGCGCAGCATCTAGGGGAAGAAATTATCAAGCGATCGCAACAACCAGAAGCTTTAGATTTTGTTCCAGAATTTACCAATCAGCCACCAGAGATATCTGCTGTTGATCTGGAACTTGATTCATTCAACTCTTTCGATGAAAATCCGCAATTGCTGTTTGAAGATATCGCTACATCCACCTATATTCAGATAGAAACCACAGATAAGACTGTGGATGAACTATCGGCTATAGAAAGTCTCAGTTTTGAAGAAAGTTCAGAAGATTTAGAATTACTTTCAGCACAGCCAGATGATTTGTTCGGCTCTTTCGATGAAAATCCGCAATTGCTGTTTGAGAATGTCGCTACATCCACCTATATTCAGATAGAAACCACAGATAAGACTGTGGATGAACTATCGGCTATAGAAAGTCTCAGTTTTGAAGAAAGTTCAGAAGATTTAGAATTACTTTCAGCACAGCCAGATGATTTGTTCGGCTCTTTCGATGAAAATCCGCAATTGCTGTTT
>NZ_JBALBZ010000014.1:0-54904 GCF_036919495.1 Nostoc sp. | reverse complement strand
TCAATTATAGTAGTTTTTACCAAAAATAGTGGACGGTTGATATTTTGGGGTTGTGTCCAAATCGGGCTGAGTTTCATATCCTGGAGATAGACGGCAAGGAAAGTGGCATGACCAGTCAGAAAACTCAATCGATAAACCTCAAAATTGCTGTAGTTGGAGATATTCACGACCAATGGGAAGTGGAAGATGGCGTTGCACTCAAGCATTTGGGTGTTGACTTAGTGCTGTTTGTTGGGGATTTTGGCAATGAATCGGTGGAAGTGGTCAGAGCGATCGCATCTCTCGATATTCCCAAAGCAGCCGTGATGGGCAACCACGATGCCTGGTACACCGCCACCGAATGGGGACGCAAAAAGGCTCCTTATGACCGCTCTAAGGAAAACTGGGTACAGGAACAACTCGATTTATTAGGCCCGTCTCATGTCGGTTACGGTAAGTTGGATTTTCCCGCTTGGAATTTAACTGTAGTGGGGGGTCGTCCCTTTACCTGGGGTGGCCCAGAGTGGAAATTCGCGGAAATCTGTCAAGAACGTTACGGTGTGACGAGTTTAGAAGAATCCGCCGATCGCATCGTAAAAGCAGTCAAAAGTGCCGCTTACGAGACAATTATATTTTTGGGTCACAATGGGCCTAGTGGGTTAGGCGATCGCCCCGAAGACCCCTGCGGCAAAGACTGGCATCCAATTGGCGGCGATTTTGGCGATCCAGATTTTGGTGAGGCGATTTCTCAAGCCTTGACTGCTGGTAAAACCATTCCTTTGGTGACATTTGGTCACATGCACCGAGATTTACGCCATACCAAGAAGGTGCAGCGCAAACCCATCTTTAGAAGTCCAGAGGGGACAATTTACTTAAATGCGGCTAGTGTCCCCAGGATTGTGGAAAATGACAGCGAGAAGTTGCGTAATTTTTCCATTGTCACCCTAGAGGCGGGTGTGGTTTCGCAAGTTTCCCTCGTTTGGGTAGGGAATGACTTTCAGGTGGCTAAGGGGGAAATTTTGTACGAGCGATCGCGTATTGTGTCGTAGACATTCGCATCCAGTAGTGCAATCTGCGTAGATAATAGGGTATAGTATGATCTGTCAAGTTTAGTGCTAACCAACAAATGCGCCTGAATAGCGTCTAAAACTAGGATAAGCACAAGTTTGACAGATTTACTGGAGAGGTGGCAGAGTGGTCGATTGCGTCCGACTTGAAATCGGATGAGGCTAAAACCTCCGGGAGTTCGAATCTCCCCCTCTCCGTTGAATGAATGTTGTTATCAAGTACTACACCTGTTTTGCATCTACAATATATCCAAATTGATGCACAAACAGTATTTGGTTAACTACTGATGAAAAATCTCAACATTAAAGAAGAAGCCCACAAATTGATTGACAAGTTGCCAGAAAATTCCACATGGGATGATTTGATGTACCAAATTTATGTTCGGCAAACTGTTGAAGCTGGACTAGCGGATAGCAAAGCTAGTAATGTTATTTCTGTACAAGAAGTGCGGAAAAAATTTCGACTACCAGAGTGAACGTTTACTGGACAGCAACAGCAGTAGAAAATCTATCAGATAGATATTTATGCTTAGAGCCCTTTGATATAGCTAATTTTGCTGGAGTGGATAAATAGCTCAATAGTTTGCTTTACCAGCTAAATAGATCGCTAAAAAACTTTATCGTACTACCTATCGCACTATCTACTTTTTCGCCTACGTACTCTCCTGCTGCTTCACCTCCCCATTTTCCAACTTCTCTAAATTCCTCGACTTCTGTAACCATAGAAATTACGGCTCCAACCGCAGAACCTATTGCTCCGCCTATATTTTTTAAAATTGGAATAACACTAAATAATTTTTCTTTAATAGACTCTTTTTGCCTAGCATCAAACTCAACTTTTTTCTCTGTAGAGCTTTTTTGTGAATTATTACTACTCAATCTTTGGACTGTTGCTAATAAAAAAGGGATAGTACCGCTTTCAGATATCCTTACAAATACTTTTGTATAAAGTTCTCCAAGCCATTTGTTTCCATCTGGAGTTGTTTCATTTTTATTATCTACTGCTACGGATGGAATATTGTTAGCTATCTCATACCCCGCATACGTTGCTATTGCTTCTTGAATATCCTCTGTTCTTTCTTTCAAATCAACTAAATAATCATCAGCCTTGTCCGCAAAAGTAAATACGATAACCGCGTGTTTCCAAATTTCTACTCCCAATGCTTCTGAAATTAGTTTTATTCCGTTTAATTCATCACTCCTTATTCTCGTTTCATAAATAGGTGTAACAAACCATAACAAGTCAATTTGCTTTACCTTGGATCTTATCAGTTCCAAGTAATTTTGATCATTTCCTTTCTCTGGATGATCATCACATAGACCAGGAGTATCAACAACTGTAAAATGAATTCCATTGATTTCATTTTCGTGATAGTTAACATCCATTGTTGTAGGTTTGCGACGGCTAGTTGGCGCTACTTCTTTACCCATTAATGTGTTAATAGTACTGGACTTTCCAACTCCTGTGCGACCAACTAAGAGAAATACGAACTTTTTATTACGAGATATCTGTAGCGTTTCAATTAAAGAGCTAAAATAATCACTAAATACTGAAGATAAAGACTCTTTGCCATTTACAATAGTTAAATCTAGTTTTTTCTTAAAATCCTCAATCCAACTATTTATATCTTTACTATTTACTTCATTTTCTGATGTTGGGAGTTTATTGTTAATATAATTAACAGCGTGTTGAACTGTGGCAAGTTTCTCAACATCTTCATCAGGTATTTCAACATCAAACTCTTCTTCCAATGCCATAATTATTTCTATTGCCACTAATTCATCTCCAGAAATTGAAAATCCCCAATAACGACATGAAGAATTAGAATTTGGTTCAATCAATGGAAAATCAAAAGTAATATTTTCGTGTTCAATAGATAAATATTCAGCAACTATAGCTTGAATTTTATCAAATATTTCCTGACGATTCATATATGAGTTATATAGTAATTTATATGTATTATCAGCCTGGACATTGGAAATAAAATCCTTATAAATACTGAATTTTATACAAGTGTTTTTATGTAAGACATCTCTAAGCAATATTTGCATCTCAATCCTTAGCAAAAAGCTTTGCGATCGCTCTCCTTTTTGCTTGCATTATGCTATCATTTTGATAAATTCTACTTTGAGGTAAAGCGATGGCTACCCTTTATGTAAGAAATTTACCCGATGATTTGTATGCAAAACTGCAAGAGTTAGCGGCATCTGAACACCGTTCCATTAACGCCCAAGTCATAACTCTGTTAGAACAAGCTTTAAAAACTGAAGCACAGCAAACAGAAGAAGAAAGACGAAAGAATGTGCCAAAACTTTTAGAGGAAATCCGTCTTCGCCGTGAAAAACTACCAACTGATATCGAATGGCCTGACAGCACTGCCATGATTAGAGAAGATCGGGACAGATGACAATTCCTCTTAGGTGCGTTTTGGATGCCAGTGTGTCCGTTAAGCAATTTATTCCCGATCCGCTAACAGCTAAGGTTAATCAACTGTTTGCTCACCTTGCCTATCCCCAGACAGAAATCTTTGTACCTGACCTGTTTTACATTAAGTGTGCAAACGTTTTGTGGAAGTACGCTCGTGCAGGTAGTTACAATGTTTCTTTGATTCAGGGGAATTTAGCTAGTCTCAAAGCTTTCCCTTTGCGTGTTGTCTCCACTGCTGATTTGATGGCGGATGCAGTTGCGATCGCCTTAAATTATGGAATCTCCGCCTATGATGGCTCTTATGTTGCACTTAAAAAATCTCTGTCTAATGGATTCTCTGGGAAGAATACAGCAACTGAAAGATTGAAAAATTCTGCAAGCTTTTGAATGTGTTCAACCGTTAATTTACGCTTGCCTTTAAGTACATCAGAAACAATTGACTCCGTTTTAAAAATAGGAACTAAATCCTTTTGTTTAAGATTCAATTCCCCAATTAAAACTTTGAGCAGTTCTACTCCATAAATATCTGGAACCAAATCCTGTTTTGATTCGTATTCATAAATCAAAATTCCCAGTAAATTCAAATAGTCTTCTTCTGACTCCGTTAGTTCCCCTTTATCAAGTAGACTATCGACAACTGCTTGAGTTTTTTCTAAATCTTCTTCATTTTTTATAGGGCGCGGGGGGAAATATGTAAGTAATTCTGTGTAACTGGTGTGATGATGTAACATTTGTTCATTATAGAATTAGTTGCTTAATTATTAGGACTAAGATTGGTAATACACCAATCTTAGTTTTACCTAATTGATAGCTTCTAATTAGTGCTAGCTATCAAACCATTCGTCATTCTTCCATTTGTCTCTATCGTATTCTGCATGAGTCAGAAACTCACGAATATATATAACTTTGGTTTTATAGTTAATGCAGGTTATTAGCCTATATTTATTTCCTCCAATATCAAAAATGACGAAGTTTTTTACTTGGTCAGGCGCAAAAATAGAAGTAGCTTTGACATCAGTAAAACTATTCCAGTCTTGCACTTTTACAAGCTTCTTCCAGGCTCGTATGCTAGGTTCAGCATCGGGGTGCTTTTCACAAGCTTTATTAAGTCTGGTTTCTGTAATAATCCGCATATATAGGGTTTTCCTTTATTGTTGATAAAATACATGAGCTTCATCTCCTGATTGTGTGAACTACAAAAATTGAAAACCTTAATAATAAGGCTTGAAATAATCTTAGCAAATTGCGAAGTAAAGCACAAGTGTTTGCTTTATGAGTATTTTTACTTTACTAATCGGTGCAACGGAAATTGCAACGTTCATCAATGCAAAAAGCAGTGCAACCACAGTGTGCGATCACTAGCTCTCCCGATTGACCTTTAACCCTTAATTGAGTTGTCGTTGACTAACTGCTAACTTCCGACTTCAACGTGCAGTGCTGCCACCACCTGCCGCCAATTGCGTACAAAATCGCCTGGCGATCGCCCCACTCCCCCCTTCTGCTTGCATTATGCTATCATTTTGATAAATTCTACTTTGAGGTAAAGCGATGGCTACCCTTTATGTAAGAAATTTACCCGATGATTTGTATGCAAAACTGCAAGAGTTAGCGGCATCTGAACACCGTTCCATTAACGCCCAAGTCATAACTCTGTTAGAACAAGCTTTAAAAACTGAAGCACAGCAAACAGAAGAAGAAAGACGAAAGAATGTGCCAAAACTTTTAGAGGAAATCCGTCTTCGCCGTGAAAAACTACCAACTGATATCGAATGGCCTGACAGCACTGCCATGATTAGAGAAGATCGGGACAGATGACAATTCCTCTTAGGTGCGTTTTGGATGCCAGTGTGTCCGTTAAGCAATTTATTCCCGATCCGCTAACAGCTAAGGTTAATCAACTGTTTGCTCACCTTGCCTATCCCCAGACAGAAATCTTTGTACCTGACCTGTTTTACATTGAGTGTGCAAACGTTTTGTGGAAGTATGCTCGTGCAGGTAGTTACGATGTTTCTTTGATTCAGGGGAATTTAGCTAGTCTCAAAGCTTTCCCTTTGCGTGTTGTCTCCACGGCTGATTTGATGGCGGATGCAGTTGCGATCGCATTAAATTATAAAATCTCTGCCTACGATGGCTCTTATGTTGCACTTTCACAGCAGATAGGTGCTACTTTGTTGACTCTCGACGGTAAGCTGGTGAAAGCCCTAGCCGCTTCGTCTTACAATGTTTCCTCATTTAATGACTTCGAGGTTCCGCCGTTGGAGTCAATGTAGAAGCGATCGCCTTTCCTCTTACCATATATTCAACCCCAAAGTATTGGATGAGACTAAACATCTCGATACATCAGGGTTGGGGATGAGGTTCAGACTGTATTACACCGAAGTGAGAATCGCTTGGAATGATTAAGTTGCCTGATCAATTTTTTGCACTTCATCATCAGATAGTTTCACATTGATAGCTTGTGCTGAGTCTTCAATGCTAGAAACCTTGCTAGCACCAGGAATTGGCAAAATAACGGGCGACTTGGAACGCAACCACGCCAAGACGATATTATATACTGACACGCCTTTTTCTTTAGCTAAGTTAGCGATCGCAGGGATATCTTGTAAATCCTGATGGCGACGTCTACCACCAAAAGGACTCCAAGGCAAAAAGGTTAATCCTTGTTGTTCGCAATACTTCAACACGCCGTCATTTTCTGGCTGTCGTTGCCAAGGGCTGTATTGATTTTGCACCGAGACAATATCCACTACATCCTGCGCCCGCTTAATTTGTTCAACGGAAAAGTTAGAAACTCCCACAAATCGAATTAAACCTGCCTCGACTGCTTCTTTCACAGGTGCAAGGGATTCTTCGATTGTGTACTTAGAATCGGGCGAATGGTATTGCCAAACATCAATGGGTTTAGCACCACCCAACGCCTCAAAGCTGACTCGAATTGTTTCGCGTAAATGTTCTGGGTTGCCGTTGCTTGTCCAGTTACCATTGGGACGCATCAAACCGCCCTTCGTTGCCACAATTACTTGGCTAACATCGCCTTTGTAACTAGTAAGCGCCTTGTGAATTAGTCGCTCGTTGTGGTGCTTATCTGACTCATCTTTGCAGTATGAATCGGCAGTGTCAATCAATGTGATACCCAGATCCAAGGCCCGATGAATAACTTGGATTGATTCCGATTCGGGAGGGCGATTAGAAATTGACATGGGCATACCACCCAAACCAATCGCACTCACAAAGATTCCAGTTTTTCCTAGCTGTTTGGTTTCCATGCTTCTAGCTCTAGCTTTCTGCCCCAATTATCTACCACCTAGCCAAAGCTTGTTTAGCGATTCATCATAAATCCTCCCTAGTACTTAGACTTAGCGATCGGTGAATGGATTAACAAGGGAATACTCTACTTAGGGGTTAAGTATTCTATACACAAACACTGATGAAAATTATTGAGGAAACTCGTACTAGATTACAGCTAAAGCATCAACCACTCAGATATTGGTTCATCGGGTGGTGCCTTTTTACTGTCTGTTTAAGCTTTTTGATTTACTGCTTATTTTTTGAGTCTGCTTCAGTTAGAATAACTTGCGATCGCCTCTCCCAAAATCAAATTAATTGTGAATTGAGGCGGTTTAATTTGCTGGGAAGCATGGAAAAACTCAAAATGTTTGATCCTCAAGAAGCATACATTCTTACAAGGACTGGTAGCAAAGGGGGAAAAACTTATCAAGTTATTATTGTGACTTCACTTCGAGATTTTGCCCTCCTATCAAATGTTAGCTATCAAGAGAATCAAGAAATTACCTCTAAAATCAACGATTTTATCAATTCTGGGCAAACTTCCCTATTAGTGCAGCAAAATCAGCGCGATTATCTATTTTTCTTAAGTATCTTTATATTGATTGTGATGGCGATCACTGCTTTTTTTGCAACATCCCCTGTAACTACCTGTACCTTCTATAAAAGTATCAATAAGGTATTTATCGAACGTAAAAGTTTGCGTGTCAACGAAATTATCGAACATCCACTAGAGAATATTATGAGTTTTGATATCCAAGAAAAGCAATTTAAATCCTCTAAGCTTTATCGGGCTGTAATTGTAGTTAAATTCTTCAAGGAAATTCCAATTAACCCACAATATACTGATGAAAGGAGTGTCAGATATGCAGTTTCTAGGATACAGTCATTCCTAAAATCTTAATAAAAATTACCCGCACTACTTACCAGTGTGTTCATAGACGAAAGTCACAGATCGCTGACTTTAGCATACAAAATTGAGGATTTTGTTTATCACGAATGATTTAGGATTGCTATACAGACACGGAACGCCGAGATTAAGTAAGTTTGAGTCACTTTTAACTGAAATTTTACAGCATCCTCGATTAGTGCAATTCTTGCTCAACTACAAATACTCACTTTGTCAGTTTATCTATTTAAGCTATTTTGGTAAATAAAATAAGAAGCCAGCCTAATGTGAGCGGCTGTTATTCTACACTTGACATAAAGCATTGTGAGTGCTAAAAGACGACTGCCAGAAACCATTGCCCATGTCAGAATCACCCGCCAATCCTGGCAACACGGCTTCCTTGAGGGTGAAGTGAGTGCAGGTGAGTTTGAGTGGCATTTCCAGTGGCATTTTCGCCGGGGAGAACTTGCCGTCAAGCCTTCCCAAGGCCGCGCCTTAATCAAAGAACCCCTCGGTCGATTTTTGGAGCAACAAGATTATCAGCTAGAGCCGGGAGGAGATTATGCTTTTACTATTCGGGCGGAACTTTAAAAGTTAGGAGCTATTCAATTTTGGATTTTGGATTGGAGAAAAAATCTAAAATCTAAAATTGGCTGACTGCTGATTCAGTGAGGCGATTTAAGTACCTTTCGATTAAGAGGATGGCAACAATGTCATCTATCGGTCTTGGTGGCTGTCGTAGACCCTGTGGCAATAGTTTTATTAACCCTTTGGGCGGGAACATTTGCCAATAGCGATCGCGTGCTTCTAAGGTTGTATACCGCTCATCTACTAAAATAATACTCAGAGGTTCTGTCAATTCCTGATATAATTTCTCTCTCCACTGCTTGGCTGTAGTTTGGTCGCCCATCACCATCAAAGAGATAGGAAACTGCCGTAGTGTCTCAATGGTAGCGATCGCCTCTTTTGCTAGCACGACCTCATGGTAATATAGTTGCCGATCCAGTCCCATCACCGCTAAACCACACTTATCCCGACCTGGATCAAACCCCAAGATGACTGGTTGCCTTGGTGAAAATTTAGGGAAATTCATAATAAATTAAAAATTAGAAATATTGACGTAGCATCTCGTAGAGAATAAATGTAATTACAGCAACTATTTTGACTGCTGTTCAATATGTTTAAATCTTACTAATAACAGTGTGCAAATAATGTTTTAAGTACTAAAAATAATTTGTCCGTTGACTATTGCCACTAATTTTACTCTCAATGGGCCGGCTGTATAAGTGTCCTCTGCTGCGATCGCTTTAATCTCCAATGGTTGATTGTACTGTCTTAATTGGCTGACAAAGCGTAAGAAAGTCCCTTCTACTTGCACATCTTCGACAATTCCGGCATTACGGGCCCGAAATTGGGAAGCAGAAATCAGTATTTCCAGTCGCTGCTGTAATTGATAAGATGTCATGGTTTTGGAATCAGCAGTCGTTGTAGCCAGTACTGCGCCTCCCGAAAAAACCAGTTGATTACGGGCTGTATCGGCAAAAAATTCTATCTGCTTTTCTCCTCTGACGTAATTACCAGCCGAGAAAATCCGTACCACGTATTCTTGACCATCGCCAATCGGCTTGCTCAATTGGTCAATCCTATCCTGGGTTAAGCGCAGTAGCTCTACATTTGCAGGATTTGCCCCAGGCTCACTTAATTCGAGGTTGGCGTTGCGATTGGCTTCTTGTAAAAGTTGTATCACTGCCTGACGAGCAGCAGCAGGTTGGGTAACACGAATTACAGCAGCAGCCAGAACTTGACCGCGAACTAAGGCCAGCTTACCTAGACGCAGGTCGCGGTAAGACTGATAATATTTTTCCAACCTGGCAACTTCCATTTCTAGTTGCTCCTGTTGTGCTTCTAAGTCTTTGAGGCGTGATTCCCGTGTGGCAATCACTTGCTCTCGCGCTGCAACTTCTACATTACGCTTTTGAATCAATTGATCGAGTTGGGAGATTTTTTGATCGCGCACTTCTATAGCTTCTTGGCGATTAGCAAGTTCGCGATCGCGTTTTTCAATTGCTGTTTTGGCTTCGTCAATAGCTTTTTTAGCTTCAGCGTACAATCGTTGACGTTCTGTTTTCAGTAGTTCAACTGCCGCTTGTAGCTCCTTTCTCTGATTGTAAACACTTTGCAATTCAGCTATAGCTTTTTGGTACTGAGGTACAACTTGTTCTAGCTGACTTTGTGTGCGTTGGAGTTGAGTTTGAGTTTGAGCTTGTTGACTAATGGTGCGGTTCAACTGAGCTTGTGTTTGGCGTTGTTTGGCATTGGCCGCCTGCAAATATTGATTAATTACCTGCAAGTCTTGTTGTGCTTTTGTTTGGGCAATCCTTGCTTGGTTTAGCTCGCTCTCTACCTGACTTTTTTGAGTTTCTGCGGTTTTTAGCTGTTCCCGCTTCTGTCTGAGGTCTGTTTGAATATCTTCTAACTCAAAGACTCCCTTTCGCAAGCCTTCGTCGGCAGCGAATAAAATTCCTAAGGTTGATGCGGAAATCAAACCACCCGTAAAAATAGTTACTAGTACAGCAGTATTTTTTGGACGAAGGTTAAAAAGTGAGAGGCGGGCTTTGCCAACTCGTGTGCCGATGCGATCGCCCACGGTTGCAATTACGCCTCCCAGGATTAAAATTGCTGCGATGAGGATGTATCCGGTGGTCATCTTTAGCTACCGAAATCCTTCCAGATACAGCCTACTACTTTTAAGCATTGTCTGGAAAGAAGTGGAAATTGGCAATAGCTGAAATTACTCAATTTTAGATTTACCTCTAGCTATTAGTGTCATTTTTCAAAATAGAACACGCGCCGATTCCCCTTTCTCCAATTGATTTTATGTGAATTGCCTACTTAAGGTAACAGGTTTGTGCACAGTAATTTTCTTTTTGTGGATAGAAATCATCTTTTTTTCACGCAAATCACCTAGCAGCCTAGTAACGGTAACACGAGTTGAACCAATTGCCTCTGCGATCGCTTGATGAGATAACTTCAGATCAATTGTGATCCCATCTGCACAAGGAACTCCAAAATCCCGACAAAGAATTAGCAAAAAACTCACCAACCTAGAACCCATATCTCGGTGAGCGAGAGTTTCAATCATCATCTCTGTCTGTAAAATGCGCGAAGACAGACCTCGCAGCATTAACATTGATAATTCTGGATTTTCCTTGAGTGCTTGCTCCACTTGTTCAATTGGTGCTGACAGTAATTCCGCAGGCGTAAATGCAACCGCATGGTAAAACCGATCCGACTTATTTCCTGTCAGCAATGACAATACACCAAAAACACTATTTTCCCGCAGCAACGCTACCGTTATTTCCTCTCCTGCCTCGTACACCCTGGAAAGTTTAACAGCACCCTTCAAAAGAAAATAAACTCGTTCGGCAGGATCGCCAGGAAAAAAGATCGTTTTATTGCGTTCAAACGTTTCCACAACTGGCGGAAACGCCCCGGTCGCCATCTGACGAAATACATTTGCTAGGGCTTTATCTTGTGTCACGATCATCTCCCTTCCCCTACCCAATGCCGGAAAAACAAAAACTGATTACCTAAGAATACACCCGAAAAATGAATAAAGCACCGTCAACCTTTCTGTACTTTCCTATACTCAAACTAATCTCTTCATAACTCTTTGTTTATAATGATACATAATTGTTGATCCTTTCAGCTACAAATTGTTGATAAGTACTTCCAATAGCTGTATTAAAAAGGGTTTTTTAAAGAACAAATAAAGTTATTTCGGGAATATCTTTAGGAAAAATCAAGATTTTTACATGCAGCAAACACTCTTACCAATATTCATTTTTGCAAATCCTGTATAAAACAAAGACAAAACGTGCGTCAGATTCTAGTATGCTCCTAAATGATTGATCGCATTAACAATTTATATGCTAAATCTGACTGGAAAAAATGCCCTTGTTACAGGTATTGCCAATAACCGCTCGATCGCCTGGGGCATCGCCCAACAGCTGCATAAAGCCGGAGCAAACCTGGGTATTACCTACCTACCCGATGAACGCGGCAAGATGGAGAAAAAAGTTGCGGAATTGGTAGAACCCCTAAACCCCAGTTTATTTCTTCCCTGTAATGTCCAAAATGATGAACAGATTCAATCTACCTTTGAGACAATCCGCGAAAAGTGGGGAAAGCTAGATATCCTCATCCATTGTCTTGCCTTTGCCAGCAAAGATGATTTGACTGGAGATTTTAGCCAAACTTCTCGTTCTGGCTTCAACACCGCCTTAGAAATTAGTACCTACTCGCTGGTGCAGTTAAGTGGTGCAGCTAAACCTTTGATGACAGAGGGAGGTAGTATCGTCACCCTCACATATTTAGGCGGTGTTAGGGCAATCCCTAACTATAATGTCATGGGAATTGCCAAAGCTGGCTTAGAAATGAGTGTACGTTACCTAGCCGCCGAACTAGGGCCACAAAATATCCGCGTCAATGCCATTTCCGCAGGCCCCATCCGCACCTTGGCATCTTCAGCAGTGGGTGGGATTTTGGATATGATTCATCATGTAGAAGAAGTGGCTCCCCTACGACGCACCGTAACTCAGCTAGAAGTGGGTAACGCTGCCGCTTTCTTATGTAGTGATTTGTCTAGCGGCATTACCGGACAAATTCTATATGTAGATGCAGGATATGAAATTATGGGAATGTAAGATAATTTGGGGAGTGGGGAGTAAGTGAAGAATTATTCTTGCCGATTCCCTATTCCCCATTCCCCATTCCCCACTCCCCACTCCCCATGCAAACAACCAATCGCCAAGTTAATTCAAACTACGACCAGTCAACTAAAACCCCTCGGATTGCTACTGTTCACCGCACCACTGGTGAAACCAATGTGCAAGTTACCATCAATCTGGATGGTAGAGGAACTTGCACCGCAGCAACTGGTATTCCGTTTTTAGATCACATGTTGCATCAAATTGCCTCCCACGGGCTGATTGATATAGATGTCCAAGCCAAGGGAGACTGGGAAATTGATGACCATCACACCAACGAAGATGTAGGTATTACCTTGGGCCAAGCCTTTAACCAAGCACTAGGCGACAGAAAAGGTATTGTCCGCTTTGGTAATTTTCTTGCGCCACTGGATGAAGCTTTAGTTCAGGTAGCGCTAGACTTTTCTGGACGTCCTCACCTCAGTTACGGCTTACAAATTCCTACTGGGCGTGTAGGAACCTATGACACCCAACTCGTGCGCGAATTTTTTGTGGCACTTGTGAACCATAGCCAAATGACACTGCACATTCGGCAACTGGATGGCATTAATTCCCATCACATTATTGAAGCTACATTTAAGGCATTTGCGAGGGCAACCCGGCTGGCGGTGGAAATTGACCCTCGCCGTGCTGGTCTAATTCCCAGTTCTAAAGGCGTTTTGTAAAGCTAGCCAGAATTACTTGCCAGGACTAATATTTTTAGTGTTCATTCAGCTAATCTGTTTACGATAATTGACACACAGGTTAGTGATGGTTATTATCAGCCTATCCGGTAACTTGTAATTAGTGCCAAGCTGGTAATTAGTAATTGAACCGAGATGAAGTCTGTTGCAGATGACCCTGATTCTCAACTTAATCCGACGGACACTCCGCCAGTAGTCCTGACTTCTGAGTTGCGAAAAGTTTATCGCACTGGTTTTTGGCTAAATCAAAAAGTCGTATCTCTCAAAAACTGTTCTTTAACAGTTTATAAAGGTGAAACCTTTGGGTTGCTGGGGCCAAACGGTGCTGGTAAAACCACCCTTTTAAAATTGTTGCTGGGAATTATTCGCCCTAGCTCTGGACGGGGATTATTATTGGGTAAGCCAATAGGCGATCGCACTATCAAGCAACATATCGGCTATCTGCCGGAAAATCCCTATTTGTATGACTATCTCACTGGCTGGGAATTTTTGCAGCTAGCAGCCGGCCTATTCCAAATTCCCCAAAGCGTGCAACGCAAACGCATTCCTCAACTGCTGGAATTAGTGGGTTTATCCCAAGCTGATGCCCGTAAAAAGCTGCTGCGTCGCTATTCTAAAGGAATGCTACAGCGTGTTGGCATGGCACAGGCGCTAATTAACGAGCCAGATTTGGTTTTTTTGGATGAACCAATGTCTGGTCTTGATCCTGTCGGACGCTACCAAATGCGAGAAATTATCTTGGCACTAAAAGCTGCTGGTAAGACTATTTTTTTCAACAGCCACGTTCTCAGTGAAGTAGAACAGATTTGCGATCGCATTGCCATCCTCTCTCAAGGTGAATTAATTTGCTCTGGTTCCCTCAATGAACTCTTAGGCAGAAACAACACATATCATGTCAAAGGTCAAGGTGGTGACTGGGAAATTCTTAAAAAATGGATACCCACTCTCAGATTTGAACCTGATGGTTCCTGGCAAGGTACGCTACAAGACGATTACTATGATTTTCTCGCCAGCCTTCGTCTCATGGAAGGTAAAATTATTGCCATGAACTTGTCGCGTTACTCCCTAGAAGAGTTTTTTATTCAACAAATCCAAAGAAAAAATGACTTACTGAATTAGGGTTCCTGCTTATTGCCAAATAGAAAATTTTGGGTTAACTTGAGGAGCAAAACTAAACTTTATGCCTTTTTGAGTTCATCTTGCTGAAGCCAATCGGTAAAGAATTAAATTCCGATTTCTTGTTAAGGTGATTTTTATTTATTGAATGAACTTGTTCATAATTTTGGTACTCATAGTAAATTTTAAACCGCAGTTTAAATGTCATAAAATTGACTTTTACAAGAAAATTTTATTCGTCACTGCCTTGTTTTTTAACAAATAATTTATTAGAGCAACTATGTTTATTTGCAAAAGTCCCTAATGTTTTTTTATAATTTCTATATCAAATTTGCTTAACTTTAAATTAACTTCACTAAAAATTCAAATTTAACAAACAAATTTCCTCCGGAAAATGACACTTTTCGAGGAAAATAAGAGTGTCGGGGAACTTGAATATTTAGGTATAGTCCAAATAAAAATGTTTAGACAGTACATTATTGATTGTAGTTTCAGAGTCTCAGGTAAATATGCTTAATACAAGTTTGTTTAAATTCCTAACTCAGCCAGTTGTGGGTGTGGCTTTGTTAACTGCTGTCAATGCCGTTGTGCCATTTGCCAGTTTAGCTCAGGGACAACCATTACCACCAACAACACCAACACAAACCACATCAACACAATTAGATACTAATTATTCATTAGGAGGCGGCGATCGCATCCGTGTAAATGTATTTGAAGTACCTGAATATACAGGCGAATATCAAATTCCCCCAGGTGGAGCCATCAACCTACCTTTAATTGGCAGTGTGCCAGTCCTCGGTCTAACAACTGAACAGGCTGCTGACGAAATTGCCAGAAGATATGCTCGCTTCCTCAAACGTCCCTTGATTTCAGTCAATTTGTTATCGCCTCGTCCTATCAATGTTTTCGTTGCCGGAGAGGTGACACGTCCAGGAGCTTACACTCTCAGCTTGAGCGGAGGCGCAGGAGACAATCCAGGTGTACAATACCCCACTGTATTAGCCGCATTGACAACAGCACAGGGAGTAACCTTGGCTGCGGATGTGACTCAAGTTCAATTACGGCGTAAATTAGGACGCTCCTCAGAGCAAACCGTCAGTATTAATTTGAAGGAACTCATCCAAACAGGCAGGTTATCACAAGATATTACCTTGCGGGATGGAGACACTATAGTTGTGCCAACTGCAACCAACTTCAACGTGGCAGAATCCCGCAATATATTTGCATCTAACTTTGCCGCTAGCCAAACCACACCCCGCACAGTAACAATTATTGGTGAAGTTAACCGTCCCGGTTCATATCTTGTCACCCCAGCTAATACGGATGCACAAGGGGGGGGCGCAACCACTAATAGTGGCACTGCTTCTCCCTCTGGTCTACCAAATGTGACGCGGGTAATTCAATTAGCAGGGGGAATTACAGCACAGGCTGATGTTCGTAATCTAAAGCTACGCCGACCTACAAGAACCGGCTCAGAACAAGCTATAGATATTAATCTTTGGCAATTATTGCAGAGCGGTGACGCCAATCAAGATATTATTGTGCAAGACGGAGATACAATAGTTATTCCAACGGCAACTGAAATCAACCCCGCAGAGGCCACTCAATTAGCTACCACTACTTTGTCTCCTACACGCATTCAAGTTGGTGTAGTAGGTGAAGTTAAAAAACCAGGGTTAACAGACGTTCAGCCGAATAGTTCCTTAAATCAAGCGATACTCGCTGCTGGAGGATTTAATGATGCCAGAGCTAGTAGTAAAGCTGTTGATTTGATTCGCCTCAACCCTAATGGTTCTGTCACTAAACGTATAGTAAAGGTGGATTTCTCGGCTGGGATTAATGAGCAAACTAATCCCATACTCCGCAATAATGACGTTGTAGTAGTCAATCGATCTGGTTCAGCTAAAACTGGCGATACCATAGGTACTGTAACTGGGCCTCTAGGTGTTATCTTTAGTCTTCTGAACTTGTTCGGACTCTAGTTTAAGATACAGATGTGAATTGGGGGCGTTAGTCAAATCTCTCCGTCCCCAAAATTACACTAAGTATAAGTTACAGCTCTATACTTAAGAGTTAAGATAGCGCTACTTAATCATTTGTGAGAGATAAAAAGTTGAAAAGCTTATAAATAAGTATTTCTATCTCTGTATATTTGTATATTTTCGCGATTTAATTTGGATTGCTATAGAAAAGAACTATAGACATAGACTCATAATGGCAGTTTTAAATTAACTCTTGTACTGCCTTTTGAGAGCAAGAATAAGTAAGTGGGCGTGAATAATTAAAGGTTTGTACTAAGCGGCTTTAGCCATATTTTAAGGGTTGGAGCCGCTTAGTAGCAGCAAATTGAATGAATTTTACATTACGTAACATAGTTTTATTTATTCTTGCCCATTTACTTAAATGATGCGTTTAAATATGACGCACAGAGCCGTACTCTTACAGAGAAGCAAGCTATGCAACGCGTCTCTTATTCCAAAGAAAAACTTCTAGGTTAGAGAATAGCTGTTCTTGTACTCCTATGGGACAAGCTACGCAGCCTCAGCCACAGGATAAGACTAGGGTACAGAAATGGCTTGCATGGAGCGATCGCTTCCTCGAAAATTGTATTTTCTATCTCAATTTTCGGATCTTTTTAGATAATATTACTCACTTGAAAGTACTCTAGACCTAAAGTTTTCACTGAAAATTCTTAATCTGCTATTTATAAGCTATTTCAAGCTTTGTTTTAGTTACTCTGATATGTTGTGATAATGATAATCATTAAAATATGTTATTCCTTAAAGTCTACCTGTAAAAGGATTTTACCTATTTATTCATTCTCATTATGATAAGAATTATTTAAGTAAATTAACTAATTTATAACAGATATACTATCTTAACCACAGATATCGCGTATACACAGTACAATGATGTCGAATTGGAAATGACGCCATTTGTACAGTTGCTTGGTGTCCATTAATGGAATAGCTTTGGATACTGAATCATTTTCCTTCAGTACTTTTACTATATAATTGCTATTTTTTGGAAGACAAGCTAAAAAGGTTTTTCAGGCATATCTACGTGGGAATTCTCAGGTTGAAACCTGATAAAGGGTGTATAAACTTACAAATGGCAATTCACGACTGTATCCAATACTGAGTTACTGACTAAGGCTAGAGCTACTGACCGTTGACGAATCAGTTTTTGCAACATACCCTATTTTTTCCCTATGATGATTCATGGTTTAGGTTTTCTCAGTTTGAGCGCATCTCTTGTACTTCCCTGGGCATTAACAGGTCTGGTTCAAGGACAGAGAATAACAGAGTCTTTTGTTAAAGATGTTCGTCAGTCATCCACCGATCAAGAAATGCCACTACCAAGCCGCAAACTGATCAGTTATATTTCATATGGCACAACATACTATGTCAGTGGTAAAGGAAACGATAGAAATAGCGGACGCACTACCTCATCTGCCTTTAGGACAATTCAAAGAGCGTCAGACCTGACTAACCCTGGGGACACAGTACTTATTATGGACGGGGTATACAAGAATGCACATCCATCTGGAGCGGTAATAGATATTAAACGCTCTGGGAGGGCAAATGCATGGATTACGTATAAAGCATACCCTGAACAACGACCGAAACTTCAGCACAATGGATGGCATGGAGTTTGGATTAACGATGGAGCATCATATATTGAAGTGAACGGGCTTGAGGTTGAAGGGAACAATGGCAAAATGTCCCGTAGTTATGCGCTGAGTCAGAAGTATAACCAATCAAACCCCCTGACTAATGGAAATTGCATTAGCGTAGAAGGAGGGCAAGATGGTCGTTCCCACCATATACGTATTCTCAACAACAAGGTACATGATTGTGGAGGCGGAGGCATTTCAGCTATTGAATCAGACTATCTAACAATAGATAACAACGAGGTATTTAATAATGCCTGGTACTCAGTTTTCGGCTGTAGTGGCATTTCGCTACTCAACAATTGGAATTCTGACAACAACCAAAACTATAAAATGTTTGTGACCAGAAACAAGGTCTACAACAATCAAATGTTGGTTCCCTGGATTAGTAATGGGAAGATCCAAGACGGTAATGGTATTATTGTTGATCGTGGAATGAATAAGCAAAAAGGATCAAAAATAAGTGCGTATCGAGGACGTACTTTGATTGCCAGTAACATCTCATATAAAAATGGTGGTGGTGGCATTCACACATTCCAAAGTGAGAATATCGATATTGTCTACAACACTAGTTATCTGAATAACCAAAGTCGGGAAGTTGAATACGGACAAATCTCGGTTAATTACTCAAATAATATCAATGTTCTCAATAACATCCTTTATTCTGAGCGTGGGAAACGGATAAATCTAAGAAATGGTGGTGACAACGTTAGGTTTGACTACAACCTCAACGCCAATAGTTCCTTGATACCTGCTTCCGGAGCTAATGATATGATTGCAGATCCACAGTTTATGAATCCCTACGTTGGTGATTTTAGGCTGAAGTATACGAGTCCGGCAATCAATAGTGGTATGAACTTTAATAGTGTAAAAACTGATTTTCTAGGCGGACCTCGTGTGAAAGGTTCACGATCCGATAGAGGGGCATACGAAATGCGGTAGTAGTTAAGAGTATGGAATTGGGTTGTATGGCAAAATCCTAATTTATCCAACCTTTTTGTCTACAACCCGTTTTGTAACACATCATACTGTTGGCTCATTTATTAGAAACTAAGAAAAATTGTGTTAAAAAATCAGGGTTTCAGCGTTTGCGAAGATAATTAATACTTCTATCAAGCTAGGCTAATGTATAGGTAATTGCCTACTAAATCTAGCTGTTACTTAAACAGCAATACATTTTCTATATTCAATTCCAGATCAAAACTAGATTCCTGATTTTTCCTAACTATAATAAAAATAAAATGGGCGAACTGTAAGTTTTAACCTACATTCCGCATCTTAAACTAACTATTCTCACTATTAAAGAAGAGGAAAAGGGCAGTTATTCCTGGAGAGAGAACCCCGTACATAAATGCAGGGGCTTGAAACAATGACGCATTATTTTTTGCGTATTGCGTTTCAAAATAAATATTTTTAATTTTTGGCATAAGTTTATTTGCTCTGAAACCCTTGGGGCAGGGTAATTTCAATATTTTTTTCCCAGCAAGCAATTCTCCTTGCTCCCCTACCTCTTCAGCCAGATGAATTAGGCTCGTGGTTTATTAATATCTATTAGCGTAGTTCCTAACCTTTGAAAATTTTACTTTTTCGCAAGTCGCTGAAACTCCTTTGTCAACTTCGTTGGTTTAAAATATTCATGATCGTGATATAAATAACTACTAGATTCATTTTTATCAATGATTCCATTCACGACTAAGCCTAATACGTTGTAATTGGATCTTTCTAACATCTCTTGAGCAGCGTTAGCACTGTTAGAATCAACTACCCCAGGTCGAGCTACTAACAAAATCCCGTCAGTCATTTGGCTTAAAGTCAAAGCATCGGCTGCCAAAAGGAGGGGAGGAGCATCAATAATTACAAAATCATAGTTATGTTGAGATGAAAAATTTTCAATTAATGATGCCATGCGTTTCGAGTCAAGCAAAGCCAGTGGGTTGGGAGGTCTAACCCCAGCAGTTAAGACATCAAGATTATCCATTACCTTAGATACAGTAACGTCAAATTCAGCCTGACCTACAAGAACCTCACTTAAACCAACTGCATTGGTTAGCTGCCAAAGATGATGCTGAGAAGGAACTCGCATATCTGCATCAATTAGTAAAACTTTACGCCCTAGTTGAGCGATCGCTGCTGCCAAATTCGCTGAAACTGTAGACTTGCCTTCTTTAGGAACTGCGCTAGTTACCACTATAGTTTTGAGCACTTTATCTGAACTCAGGAATTTCAGATTGGCTTGAATCATTCGGTACATTTCGCTAGTTAAAGAGTAAGGCGTATCTCTGACAGCAATTTTTGGTTCTACATTTGAATCACGACGAACTTTTTTAACAGATAAAGGAATAATTCCCAGCAACGTATATCTAAATACATCTCTGACTTCCTTAAGTGTTTTCAACGATCTATCTCTCATGCTTAGGAAGAGAACAGTTGTAGTAGCCAAAAATAAACCGAACATCACTCCTAGCAATAAAACGATAATTTTTTTGCCTGTTCCTGGCTTATTTGGCACTAAAGCCGGAGTAATAATCCGCGAACTGGCTGTATTTGTATTCTCAACTAACTGTAATTCTTGTACCTTTTTTAAGAGAGTTTGATATGTGGATTCTGCAACTTCAACTTTCCGTTCTAACTCCCGCTGATTTTGTGCTAACTGGGGTATGATTTTTACTCGCTGCTCGTAGGCAGAGCGGGAATTAGATAGAGAGGAGAGTCTTTTAGCTAAACCAAAGCGCTGTACTTCTGACTGTAGAAAACTTTGGATCAGGTTTTGTCTGAGTTCTCCAATCTGCAATAGTCTCTGCGGAATTTGTGTTTGATTACCAACAGTCTGACCAATTTGCTGTTGCAGGAGCGATTTTAAACTAGATTGCTTTGCTTCTAAGTTAATAATTACGGGGTTGTCATCTAGAAAACGGCTACGCTCTATCGCTAGCTGTCGGTCAGTATCTTGAAGTTGTGTAAGAACTCCCTGTACTGCGGGTGATTGACTGAGGGCACTCACCGCGATCGCTTCTTGAGAATTTAGCTCTACTTTCTGGCGCAGTTCATTGGTTTGGGCGTTTACCTCATCCAGTTGAGCCTTAACAGTATTCATCTCATTGTCTAGATTTCCAATAGTTGCAACGGCTGACTTTGTCTCCTCTGATAAATCAGCTATCTGATGCTTCTGTTTAAATATACGTAGGGCTACTTCTGCATTATTAACAGCCTCTTGAGTTTTAGGAAGCTGCTTGGCCATAAATTGACGAGTTGCTGCTGCCTCAGAGCGATTTGTCAAAATATCATTTTCTAAATAAAGATTCATGATTGTGTTGACCACTGCCGCTGATTGTTCAGGATCATGGCTGGTATAGCTAATTCGCAATACATCTGTGCCATTAACTATTTTCAAGATCACGGCTTTCCGTAATTGCTCTACCTCTATAGGTTTACCTTCTTGGTCTTTAAGCCCTAGTTTGTCTATTGTTCGCTGTAATATAGTAGGTGAAGAAATAACTTCTACTTGAGTGTTTATAGGATTTTGAGTTGCTAGCAGGGATTTTAAATCTCCTGCATCTCCTCCTTCAGTGTTAGTAGGCAAAAGATTGGAGCCTACTACTTTAAAAGAAGGAATTCTAAATAAAAGTTTTCCTTCGGCTTCATAGGATGGCTTCATAAATTGTATAGCTATAGCACTGAGCATAACTGTACCTGCAAATATCGCAGTTGCAGGTAGCCACCATCGTTTTAATATCAATAAATAACGACTAAGGTCTAAATCGATAGATTCTCTAGATTCCATAGATTTTTTTGACATAAATCTTCAAAAGTACAGGTTTTAAGCAAGAAACTAAAAATTGCTTTACTTAGAGAATGCACAAACCACTGCAACTGACAAGAATGATGCGATTTGACAATACTGACAATAGTATAGACTATATTAAGTTACAAATTTAGTTCCTTCCGAAATTTAAAGTAACTACTAGCTTTGCAAAATTTTATCATCAGCCTCTAACAGTTTTGGAGCTTGATATTGGCACTCAAGGATCTTCTTCATTCTGCGTTGCTCCTCGGCTTCTATCTCAGAAGATAATCAATTTTCTCTTCAGCCATGACAGTTTCTCATAACCGAAAATAACACTCTGTGGGAGTAAGCTAGAACTTAATGTGATAATCTTGAGACTATTAGTTCGACACATTAGCTGTAATTTTTGAATGCTTGGTCTATCGTTTGATTAATATATCAGCTAAATCACAAGTTAAGGTTTGATTTTAGCAGATTCAAAAGGCTCCCTAGCTTTTTATTGAGTTCCAGTAAGCCTATCGATTTTCGGCGTTGCATAAATGCGGGATAAATTAACTAAATACAGGTATTTTTCTATACCTCAAGGAATAAAGTAGTAAACGAACTAAGTGTTTAAGCATATCTACAGATTTGGATCTATTATGCAACGCCCAAATTTGTGCGTGTAGAAAGTTTGCTTGATAATATTGCTGATACATAAAGTATCCATTCCAGGCTATTTTGGTCTAATAATGTAGTTTCAGTTAGATTTGAAAAAATAATATAGGTAAGATAAACTAAAAGCCATAAATTTTCAGATGTTTGATTCCATCGGATTAAATATATTCCTCTTAAGAAATTAATAACTAACCCAATTAGAAAAATCAAAACTCCTAATAGACCCAACGCTAGGCAGAGATCCAAAAAACCATTGTGAGCAGTAGGAGCATTCCATTCTACGGTTTGTACAATAATAGAAGACTCACCCTTCTCTCCCCAGAATGCTCCATACCCATATCCCAGCCACGGTTTTTTGGCAATCATCTGCAACACAGCAGGCCATAATTCTGCACGTCCCGTGAGTGTTGTATCCTTACCTACTGACCCTAAAATTGTATCAGCATATGATATAAACCAAACGTAGAAAGATATACCAAGTGTTAGCAGAAAAGTTACAATAGGTATCATTACTTTATACTTTAAGTTTAAAATTCGATAATATATGAGAAAAGCACCTGTAATGATTATAAAATTACCTAAAGATGTTGTTGATTTTGATAATAATACAAGTAATCCAGAAATAATATAGCCAAACCATAAAAACAAGCGATTTTCTTTACTAGTCATGGCAAGGAAGAAAAATATTGCTCCACTAAGTACAAATCTCTTGCCAAGAACATTCTTAGTTGGGAATATTCCTCGCAAAGTATTTCCATCAAGACCGCCTGAAAAACCATATTTTGGCATCAATATAGCAAATACAAAACACATTACTGCTGTGATGCCAAGCATGTATGCACATAACTTCAGTTGTTGGTTTATAGTGTAACGTGAAGCTAAATAAAGCCCAAAAATACTTGTTCCTACCAGAGCAATAGCGCGACGTGAAGTAGTGTCTGGATCTAAAGACCAAAAACTAGAAAGAGCACAAAGTCCAATCAATATCCAAATGAACTTATCTCTACTAAAAACGTAAGCAACCTTCTTCCAGCGTAAAGTAATCAAGAAAAGACTAAATATATATGTAAAAGTAAAAAGGAGTCGAAATATAATTCTATCACCCTGTTTTACAGTATAGCCATCCGTTAAAAAAGCATCTAGTGGAGTTCCTGAGTAGATCATCAAGCAAGCGAATGTAAGTATTTGTTCAGCAGAGATTAAAAATTTTCTCATTTTTTATAATATGTATCATCATGTATACATATAGAAAATATATTAAGCAAGTCAGGCATCACTGGTTGCTAGTATCAGTTGATTTTGGCAAATACTTTTTTCTGAAATTTCTAATTATTATGTTCGTTAAATGCCATGTAATGAGTCAGCGTTTTTAATGTCTCTTTTTTATGGTTTTTTCATAAACTTCTACAGTTTGAGCCGCAATATTTGACCAATTTAAATCTTCCTGGCAACGAGCTAGTGCAGCAGTTTGCATGCTTTGTTGCAAGTCGCGATCGCTTAATAAACAAATTATGGCATCAGCTAAGGATCGAATATCACAGGGAGGAACTAATAACCCATCTTTTTTATGCTGAACTATCTCACTTAATCCCCCTACCTCAGAGGCTATAACCGGTGTTCCCATTCCATAAGATAAGGCTGCTACTCCACTTTGAGAAGCTTCTATGTATGGCAGAACTGTTACTGCGCTTCGTTGAAATAGATTACTTACTTCTTCAAGGGGTATAAAGTCATTGATAATCTCGTAGCGTTTCTCATTATAGCCATCAGGGAAATACTGTTTAATGCTTTCTCCTTGTCCAGCAATAATCAGTTTTACTTCAGGTACACGTTCAGCAATTAAAGGCATAGCTTCAAGCAAATATTTCAATCCTTTATAGGGCCAGATGCGTCCAAAAAATAGTAATGTATTTGGATCGCGAGGCTGACTCTTGTAATTACTCCGGCGCTGATACAAACTACCAAGTTCCCCATGCGGTATAATATTAATTCGCTCTTTAGGTAAACTAAATTGTTCAATTAAAATCTTTTTTAGTTGATGAGTATGGACAATCAATTGTTGGGAACGGTAGAAAGCAATACGCTTGGTATACTCTGAACCGAATACAGACATACTATCACCTGGGTGACGAAATATATCGTGCATAGTTGTCACCAATGGTGGCATCTTGTTGAGTAACAAAGTCCAATCGTACCAAGGATCGTTAGTTTCTTGGACATGTAAAACATCTGGCTGTATGTCTTTGATTATATGCATCATAGCGCCCATAGAGAATAGGTTGCCCAGGTTGCGAATCCGTGGTTTTTTAAAGCTAATGACGCGGATACTTGGATCAATAACATCGATACAGACATCTGAGACTTTTTGTGGATGAATTAGCGTTAGATCAACATATTTGACCAGACTGTTTGCTAATTCGATGGTATAGTCTTCAAAGGAAAAGTGTAGTAACGCAACTTTCATAATTAATATTATAAGATCAGGTATAACTATTTATTCAATAAATTTGTTTGGATGCTTTACTGGTAAAATTTTATCTTAAAATTTTTTGGCTTTCTTAAAAGTTTGATCTACAAAAAACGAAACTCGCCGAACGCACTAATAGCTAGATAAATCACAAATAAAAAAGGAATCAATAGTAGTGAATATAAAGTAAAAACTAATTTTTTCCCATAATTACGAATATAAGTAGCATGACAATACTTACTTACGATAAATCTAATTAAAATAGGCGAGTATAGATAAATCAACAAAACTGGCTCCAAAGCCTAGAATAGTCATTAATAATTGCCATTCAAACTGTATCTAGTAACTGAATACTGCAAAACTAATGATACACCTCCCAAGATTCCTAATGTATTGCTAATAATTATTACTTGCAAAGTGCTTTTATACCATTCTTAAATTACTAATTAACCTTACTTGGCTGACTTTATTTAATGGGTGAAAAACAGAAGCTCTACTGGAGACAGCAATAATTGTATCAATATATTTATTATAATTATTGCTGTCTGCTATTATTTTCTGTTTCTGACTTCAGTAGGCACCTTCTTTTTTCAAAACTACCATAACTGTTTTGAGGAGAATTTCAAAGTCTAATCGAAGCGACCAATTTTCGATGTAGTTAAGATCAAGATTTATCACTTGTTCAAAATCCAAAATATCCGAGCGACCTGAGACTTGCCAAAGGCCTGTAATCCCAGGTAAAACTTCATGGCGAATAAAATGATGTTCAGAAAACTTATCTACATCTCTAATAGGTAGAGGACGAGGTCCTACTATACTCATTTCTCCAAGGATAACGTTAAAAAGTTGGGGTAATTCGTCTAAGCTATAACGTCGAAGGAATTTTCCAACACGGGTAATGCGAGGATCATCTTTAATTTTAAAGATAATCCCATCTTTCGTTTCATTTAATGCTTCTAATTCTTTTTGGAATTTTTCTGCATCAGATCTCATAGTTCTGAATTTCCATACTTTAAACTGTTGCCCATGTAAACCTATACGGGTTTGTTTGTAAAATACTGTGCCGGGAGAGTCCAGTTTGATAGCTATAGCTATAGCTATATAAATAGGGAATGATAACATTACAAATAAAGTCGCAAAGCAAAAATCACAAGTACGCTTTATCCAAAAGTCTTTCCCTGTAATTATTGGACAATCCAAACTTAGACAAGGCATTCCCCCTATTTTATTAAATTCTATGTTTTTATAAATTGGTTTTAATTCCATCGGCAAAATATGTACTTGGATGCCTGATGCTTGAAATAACCAGCATAAAAACATTCTATTTTTGAGAGCATCCCAAGATATAAAAACTTCTGTTACACCTAATTCATTAAGTTGATTCAATGTTTTTTGACGCTGATATCTATCTAATGAATTAGCTTTAGCAGTTCCAGATACAATATAATGCTTTTCTTTTTTTATAAAGCTAGCTATCAGTTCATGGTCTTGAGAATCACAAATAATGAAGATAGAAGAACGAACTATTTTTTTCTGTTTACGCAGGTATTCAAGTGTAATATTTATAGCATATCTACCAGTACAAACAAACAATATACTTAGCAACCAAGATAATAATATTAATCTTGGGCGTGTAATATCAATGACTGGCTGATATAAAAGACAAACTAGGAGTATTAATCCATGAGCAAAAGTTAGCGATTTTATAATATTGAAATAGTCATAGCGTTTTTGACCTTCTCGATAAATACCCTCGATAGCTAATGAGCCTATTTGAATAGCAATAGTTATTAGAATCGCCAAATAATGGCTCTGTATATACGAACCAAAATGCCCATAAGAAGATTGATATCCAGCTATAACCCAAGCCAAGGATAAAAGAGTATAGTCTACTAAAAACAATGTTGTTAATCTCAACCACCAGGAACCCTTGCGTACCCTGGCAAATGAAGATGCACGTAAATCTAAAGGTACTTCATTGAATTTACTTGTTGTAATGCTTTGATTACTCATAGTTATAAAGATTTGGTGTACTTAAAATTCGATGGAAGCTTATATTAACGCTGTGGGAAATCTCATACTTTTTTTCAAAGAAACATGGACTTTATAGCCTACTAATTAACCATTTTTCTTTGCACTAACTTTAAATTTAAATTCTTTCTTTATCAAAAACATTTTTCAGAGTCGCTTGAGCGCAGTAACTACCCAGATACCTCGCTTTTATTGCAGGATAGAATGCAGTTTAGCCTGGAAATTTTGAGCTTTAGATGCCAAAACAAAGATTTTTTAATGAGTGTTAACTTAATAGCAGAATAAAATCCCTGACGTAAATAATAAAGTAGTCAGGTAATCAAGTAGCTAAGATAAAAATATTAGGAAGGATTTTTAAGCTGCGTAAGATTTGAACTGAGTTACTCCAGTTTCATTGCAGATTTTTACTTCTATTAGGTAGGCAATGATATGCCTTCGGGAATTACTGTAGCATGTTTAGCTATGACTAATTCAGCTTTCCGTAGAAGTTGTCTGTTTGTTTACGCATAATTACTGATTAACAAAACTTACAGACATAACATATAACAAAATGCATCAAAAATTTGATTATCGTTACAAAAATTTACATAAATTTCTGTCGTGCTTGAGCTTGAGTAAGTTTCATGGGCATCTCTAGAGAATTGGTCATAAAGTAATATCAACAGTGGTTGATATCTGTTCAGTCTTGTAATATCTGCATTATAGACATTTTTACCTACTTACAGAGAATCAATTCTTTGGCTTTACAGTATTTTTACATTTGAATAAACACAATGAAGATTGGGTAATAATTGCTTTTTCTTTCAGCAAAATTTTGTAGAAAAAGATAAACTCTTTTCAGTCATTGTATTTGAACCATATAGAGGGTTATATAAAAAAGAATTTTTAAAGTAAACAAAAATCTTGAGATTAAATGCTTGTCCTTAAATGTACCTCAATAATGTAATCAAACATTTTTTTAAATTTAAACGCGTTTTAAAATTTAAGTTAGGAATAAAATATTTGGTAAAATATTGGCAATTAGTATGTTTAATAAAAATTTATTAGCTAGAGTTTTAAGTATCAATTATGTTTGAAGATACATATAATTAGCCTGGGTAGTGCAAACCAGAACGATTTAGCGCATGGACTGCCCTTAAGCCTTACTAGGCTTGTATCTTGAGGGCATTTATTAATATGCAGACTCACAGATAATTTTCTATAAAAACATTTACAATAAATAATAAATTAAAATAATCGCATTTGTTGATGGAGTTGATATATAAAAAATGCAGAGAAATAGCCAGACTCCAGAGTATAAGCAAAATATCCCGTTAAATACCTTAACTCACATCATCGGCACTCAAGTTCTAGAGGCATGTAATAACACTCAAGTAGTTGATCATTATCTGTGTATCCATCAGATATTTGAGATGCAAGTAGAGCGATCGCCTCAAGCGATCGCTTTAGTATTTGAAGATATACAACTTACTTATCAACAGTTAAATAAGCAGGCGAATCAACTAGCGCACTACCTACGTACTTTGGGAGTTGGGCCTGAAGTCCTTGTGGGGATTTGCCTGGAGCGCTCTTTGGAGATGATCGTAGGAATACTGGGTATTCTCAAAGCTGGAGGCGCTTATGTGCCTTTAGATCCGGCATATCCCCCAGAGCGTTTAGCCTTCATCTTATCAGATGCCCAGACACCAGTATTGTTGACCCAAGAGAAATTGGTCAAGAACCTACCACCGCATCAGGCGCAAGTGGTTTGTCTAGACTCAAACTGGCAAGGTGACACCCAAAACACTCAAGAAAATCCTGTAAATCAAACGACGGCTGATAACCTGATCTATGTAATCTACACATCTGGTTCTACAGGACAACCCAAGGGTGTAATGATCCCTCATCGTGGTATCTGCAATCAACTATACTGGCGACAAACAAACTTTAGATTAACTCAAGCAGATAAAGTTTTACTGAGTATTTCTTTTAGCTTCGATCCCTCAGTGTGGCAAATATTCTGGCCATTGTGCTTCGGGGGGCAATTGATCTTGGCCCGCCCTGGTGGACAGCAAGATACTGCTTACCTGGTGAAGGTGATTATTGACCAGCAAATCACTGTTTTGGCCTTAGTACCTTCTATACTGCGTGTCTTACTGGAAGAGAAGGGAATTGAGAATTGCCGATTTCTTAAGCATATTACCTGCGGTGGTGAAGCTTTACCTAGCGAGCTAATAGAACGCTTCTTTGTCCAACTGAATTTGGATAATGTTTTCCATAATTGCTATGGCCCGACAGAAGCTTCCATTGATGCCACTTTCTGGACTTGTCAGCGCGGCAGTAATTATACCATTGCTCCCATTGGTCGCCCCATTACTAATGCAGAGATTTACATCCTTGATGAAAATTTGCAGCCTGTGCCTGTTGGTGAATCAGGTGAACTGCACATTGGCGGGATTGGTTTAGCGCGAGGCTATCTTAACCGTCCGGAATTAACCACAGAGAAGTTCATTTTCAACCCTTTTAGTTCTGAAGTTGGGGCACGTCTTTACAAAACTGGGGATTTGGCACGTTTTCTACCAGACGGTAATATTGAGTTCCTTGGTCGTATTGACTACCAAGTGAAAATTCGTGGCTACCGAATTGAATTGGGAGAAATTGAAGCGATATTAGGACAACATCCGGCACTAAGACAGACTTTAGTAATAGCTAGAGAGGATGTTCCTGGTGACAAGCAACTTGCAGCATATATTGTTACCAACCCAGAGCAAATTCCTAGTCAGGTTGAATTGCGTCGCTTTTTACAAGGTCGGTTGCCTGAATATATGGTGCCTGCCTCATTTGTATTTTTGGACAACCTGCCATTAAACCCCAACGGCAAAATAGACCGCCGCGCTTTACCTGCACCGCATACGTCTGATCTTGGTCTGTCAACTAACTTTGTCCCAGCCCAAAATGCTACAGAAGAAGTCTTAGCTAGCATCTGGGTAAAAGTTTTGCGTTTGGAACAAGTAGGTATTCACGACAATTTTTTTGAATTGGGAGGCCATTCACTGCTGGCAACGCAAGTCATGTCTAGGGTTCGCCAAGCTTTTCAGATAGAAATGCCGTTGCAAATCCTATTTGAGAATCCAACGATCGCTAGTTTAGCTCAAGCGTTGGCTCAAACCCAAACTCAAGAAAATGATCCTCAAAACCAGACTATTCCCCTAATAGCCAACCGCGAGTCAGTCCCTTTATCCTTTGCCCAGCAGCGAGTATGGTTTTTGGAGCAGTTGGAACCTAACAGCCCAGCTTATATCATCTCCAATGCACTGCGCTTAACGGGCGAGTTCAACGCGAGTATATTGCAACAGGCACTAAATGCGATCGTTATTCACCACGAGGCACTGCGAACAAACTTTATTACATCACCGGATGGTAGCCCTATACAAGTTATTGGCAAGCCTCGGCCAGTTGAACTCAAAATAATTAAACTAACACAGGAGCAGGTACAATCTCTACTAAATCAAGAGTCGCAACGCCCTTTTAACTTAGAATCTGACTTAATGTTGCGAGCTTGCTTGCTCCAGATAGACGAACAGGAGCAGATACTTTTGTTGGTAATGCACCACATCGCTTCCGATGGCTGGTCAATGGGCATTCTCTGGCAGCAGTTAGCATCCCTTTATGAAGCCTTATTGAGCGGTAAGCCTTCTCCTTTGGCAAAATTACCCATTCAGTATGCCGATTTTGCTGTCTGGCAGCATCAATGGCTATCGGGTGAAGTCCTCTCTAGCCAAATAAACTACTGGAAAACCCAGTTAGCAGGCGCTAATACTGTACTGGAATTGCCTACCGACCGACCACGGCCACCAGTGCAAACTTACCAGGGGGCGGCTCAATCCCTCGTGCTACCGCAGACTCTGAGTGCATCGCTCATTGAACTCTCGCGTCAGGAAGGTGTCACCCTATTTATGACCTTGCTGGCGGCCTTTGGGACAATCTTGCACCGCTACAGTGGGCAAGAAGATATTCTCATTGGTTCTCCTATTGCTGGACGTAACCGTTCTGAAATTGAAGGGTTGATCGGATTTTTTATTAATACCGTCGTTTTACGGACTGATTTTTCTGGCAATCCTAGTTTTCGTTCAGTGCTAAATCGAGTTCGCCAGATGGCATTAGGTGCTTATGCCCATCAAGATATGCCTTTCGAGAAATTGGTAGAAGAACTGCAACCAGAGCGAGATACCAGCCGTAACCCACTGTTTCAAGTGTGGTTTAATATGCTCAATTTAAAGGATATCCAACTGGAACTACCTGGGGTGGCTATAGAACCAGTTTCGATGTTAGAAACAGCTTCTAAGTTCGACTTAACTTTGTATGTGACAGAAAAAAATCAGGGAATCCAACTTGATTTAGTCTACAACACTGATCTGTTTGCTTCAGAGCGGATGATGGAAATGCTGAATCAATTCCATCATTTGTTAAATCAAATCGTTGCTGCAACGGAATGCCAGATTAGTTTGTATTCTCTTGTCACACCAGGAGCCAGAACTTTGCTACCAGAACCAAGGGCGGTTTTGCCAGAACCTCGGTACGAATTGGTAACAACAATGTTTACCTCTTGGGTAAATCGCACCCCAGAACATTCGGCACTCCGTCAAGGATCTCGCACTTGGAATTATCGGGAATTAGGCAAAAGCGCTCAAGCTTTAGCGGGGGTGATATTGTCTTACGGAGTCCAACGGGGAGATGTTGTAGCCGTGTTCGGGACACGAAGCTTTGCACTGATTGCGAGTATGAACGCTGTACTTTTGAGTGGTGGTGTTCTACTGACTCTCGATCCGAAACTTCCTAGCGATCGCCACTTGCTCATGTTAAAGGAAGCTAAAGCTAAATATATCTTATATATAGAGAGTCAGCATTCAGAAGATAAAGAAATATACAAATTTTTAACAATCATCAGTGTAAACCCAGATACAGGAGAAGCGATAAATTCCCCCCAAGACATCAGTAAAGAACTAAACTTGCCTGAAATCAGTGCCGATGATCCAGCTTATATTTTCTTTACTTCTGGCACTACTGGTATACCCAAGGGAGTGCTGGGATGTCACAAAGGGATGGCGCATTTTCTCAACTGGCAGAGGCAGACATTTGAAATTGGTCAGCAAGACCGAGTAGCCCAATTGACTGGTCTTTCCTTTGATGTAGTTCTTAGAGATATCTTCTTACCTTTGACAAGTGGTGCAACCCTGTGTCTGCCAGAAGAAGGGCATAACCTGGAACCAACTAAAATTCTGAATTACTTGGAACATGAGCAAATTTCTGTGCTGCACACAGTTCCATCGCTGGCGCAATCATGGTTGGCTAATGTGCCGTCAGGAGTCTATCTTCGTAACTTACGCTGGTTATTCTTTGCTGGAGAACCTCTCAAAGAAACACTGGTATATCGGTGGCGGGATACTTTTCCAGAATCAGGTGAAATTGTCAATCTCTATGGGCCGACAGAGACAACTTTGGCAAAGTGTTATTACAAAATACCTGTGGAGTGTACACCAGGGATACAGCCAGTAGGATTGCCGCTCCCTGAAACTCAAGCACTAGTTTTAACACCAAATAACCAACTGTGTGGCATTGGTGAACCAGGCGAAATCGTTATGAGAACGCCATTCCGTACTTTGGGTTACATAAATGCTCAAGAAGAAAACCGTTCTCGGTTTGTCAAAAACCTCTATCGGAATGACGAACAAGATTGGCTTTATTATACAGGCGATCGCGGTTGCTATCGTCCAGATGGCTCCCTAGAAATTCTCGGTCGCCGAGATCATCAAGTTAAAATCCGTGGGATACGCATTGAGCTAGGGGAAATTGAGACGGTATTAGCCCAGCACCCGCATGTACTCCAAACCGTAGTAATTGCCCGTGAAGATGTTCCTGGCGATCAACGTTTAGTAGCTTACATTATCCCAAATCAAGACTGGGCATCTACAATTAGTGATATACGGAGTTTCCTTTTAACAAAGCTCCCACAGTACATGCTCCCTTCGGCTTTCGTCTTGCTGGACACCATGCCTTTAACTCCCAACGGCAAGGTAGACCGCCGGGCCTTACCAGCACCAGACTTATCAAGGCAAGAATCGGAAGCCACCTTTGTTGCTCCCCGCAATCAGGTAGAACGTCAGCTAACAGAGATTTGGGAACAAACTTTAGGTGTCCAGCCTATTGGCGTCAACGATAACTTCTTTGAGCTAGGAGGACACTCGATATTAGCAGTAAAACTGTTTTGGCAAATTGAGAAGACATTTAATAAAAATCTGCCTCTTGCCATTCTCTTCCAGTCAGGGACTGTAGAGGCTCTAGCCAAAATAATCTGCCAAGATGATTTAGCAGCAAACAAGAAGACTTTAGTAAATACCTTAGACAAATCAAGAACAACTTGGTCATCCTTGGTAGAAATTCAACCCAATGGTTCCAAGCCACCTTTTTTCTGTATTCATGGACTGGGTGGAGAAGTCTTGTGTTTCCGTGAATTGGCACGGCATTTGGGGCCAGATCAACCATTCTATGGACTACAACCACAAGGGCTAGATGGAAAACATCCTTTCCATACAAGGGTTGAAGACATGGCAACTCACTACATTCAAGAAATCCAGACCCTTCAGCCCAATGGCCCTTATTTCCTGGGAGGTTATTCTTTTGGGGGTGTAGTTGCTTTCGAGATGGCTAGGCAACTGCGAGAGCAAGGCGAACAAGTTGGTATTCTAGTTGTACTTGATAGTTGCCGTAGAGGTTATAGCTGGCGCGCGTCATTGTTCAAGCGAGTTTTCTTGCATTTAAATAATATTGTTCAACAAGGGCCAGCCTACCTTTGGCAAAGGGTTGTGAGATGGAGTTATTGGCGTAAGTCTCTGCTCCAAAATACATATAACCGTTACTTGGAAGCGGCATTAGATATACCTATAAGTGACAAGCACTTAAAGATTATAGATGCTAATACTCAAGCCGTTAGTGAATATATTTTCCCGGTTTACCCTGGTCGAGTTATCCTCTTGCGAACAGAGGATCAAAACCGAGACGAAGCTATAGGCACACAATACGATCCTCAATTCGGCTGGGGCGAAGTAGTTGCTGGAGGATTAGATATCCATTATGTTCCCGGATCTCACCTTGGCCTACTTAATGAGCCGCATATACAGCTGTTAGCCAAAACATTAAGAAATTGCTTAATCCAAGCGCAGTCTCCAAAGAATTAATCTGTGCAAAAATCGGAAAAGCCTTTTTCCCCTACGCTCTAAATGATAAGAGCTTTAGCCCAGGGCTATTTCGTTGTAGACATAAACCGCCCAGAACTAAAGTTCTGGGCTCATAGCCCAACTCCACTAAAGTGGACTAAAACCCTTTATTAGTAGTCTTTAAACGACTTTTGCTATTAGTCTCAGGATTTATTCTGAGGCGGGCTAGATGAGAATGAAATAGCCCTGGTCTTTAGCCGGACATGATATAACACCGTAACGCACCCGACTGGATAATTTATTTTTCGGAAGTCCTTAATTATTGTGGCACTGTAGACTTTAATGGCTGTTGTTTTTAGATTTTAAGTTGGCAAGCAATCCACAATTTACTGATGCTATATAGACGATTTGGACGCACAGAATTACAGATGCCAGTGTTTTCCTGCGGTGGCATGAGATATCAGTTCAAATGGGAAGATGTTCCCAATAATGAAATTCCTGCTGATAACCAGGCGAATCTCGAAGTAACTATTAGAAAGGCAGTTGAGGTTGGGATTAATCATATTGAAACTGCTCGTGGTTATGGTACTTCCGAAATGCAATTAGGGAGAATATTGCCCAAGTTTCCTCGCGAAAAGTTAATTGTTCAGACCAAAGTCAGCCCAAAGGCAGATGCGAAAGAATTTCGCGCGACATTTGAACAATCATTACAAAATCTCCAGCTAGATTATGTTGATCTTTTAGGGTTGCATGGTATCAATCATGCTGAGTCGTTTGATGACAGCATTCGTCCAGGTGGCTGTTTGGAAGTAGCGCAGCAGTTGCAAGCAGAGGGAAAAGTTAGATTTATTGGCTTTTCTACACACGGATCAACAGATATGATTGTGCAGACAATTAATACCAATCTATTTGATTACGTGAATCTGCACTGGTATTACATTAATCAATGGAATTGGGCAGCAATTGAAGCAGCTAAACGCCACGATATGGGGGTATTTATTATTAGCCCATCTAATAAAGGAGGTTTGTTGTATGAACCTCCGCAAAAATTAGTAAATCTTTGCGCCCCTTTGAGTCCAATGGTATTTAATGATTTGTTTTGTTTGAGTCATCAAGAGGTACATACCCTGAGTGTGGGAGCAGCAAAACCAGAAGATTTTGATGAACACCTGAAGACTTTAGAATTAGTAGATCGGGCGTCAGAGATTTTGCCACCAATTTTAGCAAGGTTAGAAGAAGAAGCGATCGCTACTTTGGGAGAAGATTGGGTAAAATCCTGGGAAACAAATCTACCAACTTTCAACCAAACCCCTGGTGAGATAAATATTCGGGTAATTTTGTGGCTGCGAAATTTAGCGATCGCCTACGATCTAGTAGAGTATGCCAAAATGCGTTACAACCTGCTTGGTAATGGCAGCCATTGGTTTCCTGGCAACAAAGCTGATGGCCGCCTAGACGAATTAGACTTGCGGCAATGTCTCACCCGCAATCCCCACGCTGATAAAATCCCCCAAGTTTTGGCACAAGCCCATCAAATGTTAGCAGGTGAGGCCGTTCAACGTCTATCAAAGACTTGACAATTTGCATAAATAGGGCATTGGCTATGGCAATGGGAAATAGTAAACAATTATTAATGCCCAATGCGCTATTCCCAATGCCCAATGCCCAATACTAATCAGATTTTGCCGTATCCGGTGATTTACTTCCCTTTGGTACAACTAGCACCTTATCAACGCGGTTACCATCCATATCCATCACTTCAATTCGCATACTTTGCCATTCAAAATAATCTGCTGCGGCAGGAATACGGCCTAAATGCGTGATCACAAAACCACCTAAGGTTTGATAACTGCCGCTTTCTTCGGATTTCCACTCTTCCATACCGAAAAGTTCCAAAAACTCCTCTACAGGCAACATCCCATCCAAAAGCCAGGAACCGTCTTCGCGTTGCACAGCTTGTGGTTGATCTTGCCCATCTGTTGAAGGAACATCACCCACGATTTCGCTCATGATGTCGTTGAGAGTGACTAATCCTTGAATCACACCATATTCATCGACTACTAGCGCCATGTGAGTAATCGTTTGCTTGAATAATTCCAAAACTTTCAAACCACGGGTGCTTTCTGGCACGAATACGGGTTGCCGCAATCCCACTGTTAAATCTAGCGCTTCTCCTCGGAAACTTCTAGCTAATAAGTCGGTAACAGGCATAACACCCAGCACATTGTCAAGTCCCCCCTGACAAACTGGATACCGAGAATAGGCACTATCAACCATTTTTTGGCGATTTTCTTCGGTAGTGTCATCTAAGTCTAGCCAGACAATATCTGGACGGGGTGTCATTAAGTAGCTGACAGCGCGATCGCCTAAACGAAAGACTCGCTCTACCATATCCTGTTCAGCTTCCTCAAAGGTTCCCGCCTCAGTGCCTTGCTCGATTAAAATTTTAATTTCTTCCTCGGTGACTTGCGGTTCGGTAGAAGCTGTAATTCCCAGCACTCGCAAGATCAAATCTGTAGAAGCGCTTAAGAGAAAGACTACAGGAGAAGCGATCGTCGCCAAGGCTTGCATCGGAATCGCTACAATCGATGCAATCCTTTCTGGGTTGTTTAATGCCAAACGCTTCGGTACCAATTCGCCAACAATGAGTGAGAAATAGGTAATGATCAAAACCACTATTCCGAAAGATAGCGGTTCACTATAAGGTGCTAATAAGGGCACAAGTTTTACATAGACTGCCAGTCGGTTGGCAATTGTTGCTCCTCCAAAAGCACCAGTCAGGATACCAATCAGCGAAATACCCACTTGGACGGTTGACAGAAAATGATTTGGAGATTCAGCTAGTTTCAATGCTGCCTTTGCCTTGGCATCTCCTTGATTAGCAAGCTGTTGTAGCCTAACTTTCCGGGCCGAGACAATCGCCATCTCAGACATAGAAAACACGCCGTTGGCAATAATTAGCACCAAAATGATTAAAATTTCAAAATTTATGGAGGACATGTTTAGAATTGCCGCTTATCAGAGCGAACGTAGCTCAGTACCTAGTATCTAGTATTAAAGGTGCTTCTATAAATGCTTTTACTGTACACAAAGTAATAGTTATAGTTCTTAAGTTTGTTAATCGCCGGATATTATTCTTCCACCGAAAGAATAAGAAGGCTGTTAACACTTTTAAAATAGTTGACATAAACTGCCTCAAGATTTTCCGACCCACACAGACTCCCACCGCTAATAGTACTTATGTCATTTTCTTCTATTGTGCGTGCCTTAGCGCGATCGCCGCTCACCACTGAATTTATTTCTAAGCTAAACCGACAACACGAATTGCGGTTAAATGGCGTTCCTCGACTACCCAAGGGTTTGGTGGCTTCGGCATTGGCGCAGGCTATGGGCAAAGATTTGTTTGTAGTTTGTGCCACTCTGGAAGAAGCTGGACGCGTTTACGCGCAACTGGAGGCAATGGGATGGCAAACAGTACATTTTTACCCCACCTCCGAGGCTTCTCCCTACGAACCTTTTGACCCGGAAACTGAGATGAGTTGGGGGCAAATGCAGGTATTGGCAGATTTGCTCAAAAATCAAGAGTCATTAGTTATTAGTCAGTTGTCATTAGAAAGAAACCAAGGACAAAGGACAAATGACATAGACGCTTCTGCGGCTTCCCGCAGGGTAGGGACAAATTTAGCGATTGTGGCGACTCAAGGGGCGCTGCAACCACACTTACCACCACCAGAAGCTTTTGGGCAATTCTGTCTTACCTTGAAGCGGGGGATGGAATTTGACTTGAATGCCTTCAGTGAGAAAATAACTATTCTGGGATACGAACGAGTACCTCTGGTGGAAACAGAAGGGCAGTGGAGCCGACGGGGCGATATTGTTGATGTGTACCCAGTTTCATCTGAGTTTCCAGTCCGGCTGGAATGGTTTGGCGATGAAATCGAGCAAATCCGGGAATTTGACCCAGCAACCCAGCGTTCTGCTCTCGATAAAGTTGACCAGTTAATTCTTACCCCCACTAGCTTTGCTCCCATCGTCATGGCGGCACTGAAGAATAGTTCGGAGTTAGGAGTTATAAGTTATGAGTTAAATTCTGACTCAGAACTTAGCACTGAGAAGTCATCACTCTTGGAGGGGAGTCGTCGCTTTTTGGGGTTGGCTTTCGAGCAACCAGCGTCCCTGCTAAACTACTTATCAGAAAATACCCTGATTGCCATTGATGAGCCAGAACAGTGTCATGCTCATAGCGATCGCTGGGTGGAAAATGCTGAGGAACAGTGGAGAATGGGGCATGAGGAAGAATCTATTCCCCTAGCATTGCCGAAAATTCACCGTTCTTTTGATGAGTGTTTGGCTGACGTTGCCAAATTTAAAACCTTATATTTATCGGAACTGTCAGAGGAAAATGATGGGATTAATCTTGCCAGCCGATCTGTTCCAGTCACGCCGCACCAGTTTGCTAAACTAGCTGAAACCATCCGCCAAGAATGCGCTCGTAATTTCTCCATCTGGCTGCTTTCTGCTCAACCTTCGCGTTCTGTCTCTTTATTGCAAGAACATGATTGTCCGGCTCAGTTTATCCCCAATCCCCGCGACTACCAAGCGATAGATAAGCTGCAAATCAACCATACTCCCATAACCCTAAAATATTCTGGTCTTGCCGAACTAGAAGGTTTTATCCTACCGACATACCGAATAGTAATTGTCACAGATCGGGAATTTTTTGGGCAGCATTCCTTGGCGACTCCCGGCTATATCCGCAAGCGTCACAAAGCTACTTCTAAACAAGTCGATCCCAATAAGCTGCGTCCAGGCGATTATGTAGTTCACAGAAATCATGGTGTTGGTAAATTTGTCAAGCTGGAAAGTTTGACGATTAATAACGAAACTCGTGATTATTTGGTGGTGCAGTATGCTGATGGTTTACTCAGAGTCGCAGCCGATCAAGTAGGTGCTTTATCCCGGTTTCGTGCCGCAGGTGATAAAGCACCAGAACTTAATCGGATGACTGGTAAAGCTTGGGAAAATACCAAGAATAAAGTCCGCAAAGCGATTAAAAAATTGGCGGTGGACTTGTTGAAACTGTATGCAGCGCGATCGCAACAACAGGGTTTTAGCTTTCCAGGTGATATGCCTTGGCAGGAAGAATTAGAAGATTCTTTCCCCTACCAACCCACGACGGATCAACTCAAAGCTGTACAAGATGTAAAACGCGACATGGAAAGCGATCGCCCAATGGATCGCTTAGTTTGTGGCGATGTCGGTTTCGGAAAGACGGAAGTGGCGATTCGTGCTGTTTTTAAAGCAGTCACCGCCGGTAAACAAGTGGCACTCCTTGCGCCAACGACTATTTTAACACAGCAGCATTACCATACACTCAAAGAACGTTTTGCACCCTATCCGGTAAATGTCGGTTTGCTCAACCGCTTTCGGTCTGCTGAAGAACGCCGCGAGATTCAAAAGCGATTGGCAACGGGTGAATTAGATGTAGTAGTTGGTACGCACCAACTTTTAGGTAAAGGCGTGACATTCCGGGATTTAGGGCTATTGGTAGTGGATGAAGAACAGCGATTTGGGGTAAATCAGAAAGAAAAAATTAAAAGCCTGAAAACTCAGGTAGACGTGCTTACCCTCTCCGCCACTCCCATTCCCCGGACTTTGTATATGTCCTTGTCGGGAATTCGGGAAATGAGTTTGATTACCACACCACCCCCAACCAGACGCCCGATTAAAACCCATTTATCACCGATAAATTCCGAAAGTATTCGCACTGCAATTCGTCAAGAATTAGACAGAGGTGGACAGGTATTTTATGTAGTTCCACGAGTGGATGGAATTGAAGAAACAACAGCAAATTTACGAGAAGTATTACCGGGAGCTAGGTTTGCGATCGCTCACGGTCAAATGGATGAAAGCGAGTTAGAATCAACCATGCTCACCTTCAGCAATGGCGATGCAGATATCCTCGTTTGTACAACAATTATTGAATCTGGCTTAGATATTCCGCGAGTCAACACGATTTTAATTGAAGATGCTCATCGTTTTGGATTGGCACAATTGTATCAATTACGCGGTCGTGTGGGACGTGCAGGTATCCAAGCTCATGCTTGGTTATTTTATCCAAAGCAACGGCAATTATCTGATGCAGCACGGCAACGATTACGAGCGATTCAGGAATTTACTCAGTTAGGTTCTGGGTATCAGCTAGCGATGCGCGACATGGAAATCAGAGGCGTGGGTAACTTGCTAGGTGCAGAACAATCCGGTCAAATGGATGCCATCGGTTTTGATTTATACATGGAAATGCTAGAAGAAGCAATTCGGGAAATCCGAGGACAAGAAATTCCGAAAGTGGAGGATACTCAGATTGACCTCAACCTGACGGCGTTTATTCCGGCGGATTACATCACCGATTTGGATCAAAAGATGAGTGCTTATCGGGCAGTGGCTACAGCTAAATCTAAATCAGAATTAAAACAGATTGCAGCTGAGTGGAGCGATCGCTATGGTAGTTTACCTGTCCCTGCAAATCAACTTTTGCGAGTCATGGAACTCAAACAGCTAGCGAAAAAACTCGGATTTAGCCGGATTAAACCAGAACAAAAGCAGCACGTCGTTTTAGAAACGCCGATGGAGGAACCGGCTTGGAACTTGTTAGCAGCGAATTTACCAGATAATCTTAAAACGCGCTTTGTGTATTCTCCAGGTAAAGTGACGGTGCGCGGATTAGGAGTTTTTAAAGCAGATCAACAATTGCAGAATTTGATCGATGCTTTCGGGAGAATGCAGGGTGCGATTCCAGAGGCGGCTGTTGTTTGATAAATTTTGCTCAAGTTTCTATGAATTAAGAACCAAACCTACAGAGGATAACCAGAGTGAGTATTAATCTTGATTTGCCACCAGAGCTAGAAAACGAGCTTTTTACTGAAGCTTCTCGGCTAAACCTTCCTCTTTCTGAATACATTCTTCGGATTCTTTCTGTGAGACAGGTTTTAGCAAATCCTCCCAAGACAGGAGCCGAACTCGTTGCTTATTGGCAGAGCGAAGGTGTGATCAATTCAAGACCTGACATAACAGATAGTCAAGCATACGCTCGCAAGTTACGCCATGAGGCCCAAACTCGTGAGCGAGAATAAGTAAAGTTGATGTATTTGCTAGATACCGACGTTTTGATTGATATTCAACCACTGCGACGTTTTGAGTAAAATGCAAAGTGCGTAGGCATAATTTCAAATTACTGCTCGGATTCATCTAGTAATTTGCTTGGTTCACCGGGGTAGAAATCATAGTCCACAATCTCTATCAAATTGTAAGGACACTCTACCGGAAAAGTCCGCTTGGGCAAATCTGTTTCTCCAACAGCTAATTCGACACCTTTAAGGTAGGCTTTGCGAAGTGCTTCTTCAAGGTAGGGTTTGAGGCTAGGATTGTCTTCAAGCAGTTCAGCAATATCTAAGCGTTGAATACGAAGTGTTGCTAACCAGCTACGGCTACGACGCCCTGACTGGTACTGCCATTTTAGTAAATGACAAATTAACACACTCAGACGGTTCCGCAGTTCTTGACGTTGCTGTTTACCCAAAGATTGAATCTCCTCAATCAGATTTTGCAGATCAATCTGACTCCACTGCTCATTGCGAAGTAAAGTTGCTTGTTCCTGTGTCCAAGCGTAAAAATCAGTTTCGTAGAGGCTTGGTGAAAGCATTGTTATCTTTGGGTTTGTTTCAGGTACACCCATTAGGTTAATTCAACCTCAACGTCTTTGCTTTTATTGTAGAACTGTCTCAAATAGAGGTGATCAATTAAGACGACAAAGGTGTTTGCACAACTGGGGTTTAAGATTTCGGTTGTTTGAAGAGAAAAGGTCTAAAGGTAGCCATCATAGCTTCCGAGGCTCCCAAGGTAAAACCATCATTGTACCCAAAACAGGTGGGCAAAAAGTTAAAGGAGTTTATGTACAGCAAATAGTTGAACTATTAAATTTAGAAGAGTGGATTGATGAAGATACTGAACCAGAAGAACCAACAGATTGAGAAGCCATCCTTAGAATATTATTTAAATCTTCAGTACCCTGTAACACTTTACCCCGACCCAGAGAGGGGATATGTAGCTCAAATTAAAGATTTTCCTGGATGTCTTACCCAAGGCGAAACTCTTGAAGAAACAATGGCAAATCTCAATGAGGCGCGGGAATTGTGGATTGAGACAGCTTATGAAGCCGACGATAATATTCCTTTACCAAGTAGTAACGATAGCTATAGCGGTAAACTACTACTACGGATGCCAAAATCTTTACATCGACGTTTAGCTGAGACTTCTGAACGGGAAGGCGTTAGTCTCAACCAGTATATTGTGTCTTTGCTGAGTGCAGTAACATAATTAACAGCAAAGTAATCTTAGTAAACTTCCATATTCTTTATAAATATTCAAAAAATACTTCAGGTACTAATCTAAATTCCCCACATTTCAAGCGAGAAATATCTATCCATAACGCTCTATGTTTATGAGTTTGTGATTCTGAAAAAACTAAACTTTCTAGTTGATAAAATTTTGAATCAGCAAAGTCACATTGATAAAGCTGAATAATTTCATGACCTTGCCTACCATTAAATGTAAACAGGTTTTCTATACAACCCAAATATTTAATATTTGTTAAATCTGCCTGAATTTCCTCTTGAAACTCTCGTTCTAAGGCGGCGTGGCTGGTTTCACCAAATTCAACACCACCCCCTAGAGCCCGATAAAATGTTTCTTGCTTTACGGGATCGTAGCCTTCAGAAAGAAATATGCGTTCGCCATCCCGAATTAACCCCAAGGCTATTACCCGAATTTCGCCTGCTTTATTCATTTTGGTAACTAATTATCGTAAATAGACTGAGGACGGCTTTCGCTACCCTCAATAGGCCAATCTGGATTTTCGCCACCGATGTACAATTCTTCAATGGTGACATATTCCTGACTTAGCTGGGTGAGGGCGTTAATTAAAATATCCAATGCGATCGCATCACTAGTTCCTAAGTCAAACCAACAACGTCCCCACTGACCCTCATATTCAAACTCACCAATGTTGTGCATCAGTGCTAGTAGGCTTTTGTCATAGCCTTGTTCGTCATAATTCATGTAGCTGATATCGAGTCCAGTGTCCTGCACCTGAAGATTTTCTGCATTAAATGCACCCAATTTACCCAGATAAAACCAGGAATTGAAAACTTCTTCTACATACTGCTTTTCACGCGCAGAAGGATTTGTGCTGAATTTCAGCCAAATCCACATATCAAAAGGATTAATTTCGCGGAACTGAATCTCCATTTTGGTCTAGTATCTCAATTACTCTTCTGCAAATAAGCATATCAAAGTAGGGAGTGGGGAGTGGGGAATGGGGACTAAGGATTCTTCAGGCTAACAGCACTGCTGCGTTCACGTTCAATTTGTTTGACTAAATCGCCTGGGAGTTGGGATTTTTTAGTCAGTGCTTTGTCAAAATTAGCGATCGCTTCCTGGATCATCTGTTGGCTTTTTTCTCTTTGCCCCAGTTGTTTCAGTATTTGGGCTTTAAGATAAAAAATTTCTGGATTATCAGATGTCGTTTTGATCGCCCGGTTGACATACTCTAGCGCCTGTGGATACCGTTTTAAATCTCGGTAAGCAAGAGCAATACCCCGATCTACTAGATAGCTAGGAGAAGCATTTTGTTCTAAGCGTCCAATTGCCTGATCTGGGCTAGCAAATGGCAAATTAACCGCCAACAATAAATCCATATAACCCTTGATTAAATTCAGTTCTGGATCGTTGGCAGAAATTGCTTCAGCTTTGTCTAAATATTCATAAACTTGCCGCAACCGACTAAAGGCTTGCGGCACACCGTTGACTGTACCCTCACGGGTAATAATTGCTGCTCCCTGTAAAAAATGACCAACAGCAGTGTATAAATTACCACGCAATGGATCGCTAGAAATCAGTTTTTGTCCAGTTTCTAGAGTTTTTTGGCTGTAGGTATCTAGTTTAGCCCAATCCTTATTTCCGTATGCTAAAGATGCGCTCATGGCATAAGCTAGAGGTTCATTTGGCTCTTTGGATAGTGCTTGTTCCAGATAACGCTGTGCTGCTGGATAATTGCCCTGTTGGAAAATCGCTTTAAAAGCGGCTTCTGTTTGGTCGCCAATCTGATGAGGTTCGCTATTGCGAAATGGATCGCCAGCCAAGGAGGGATTTACCCACAGATTAAGTGCGATTGCCCAAGGGGCAACGCCAAAGGCGATCGCAGCGCCAAAAGCAGTCTGAGCAAGCTTAGTGAGTCTAGCAGACACTACTAATTGAGGCGAAGAAAACCTTTTAGTCATTTTAACCCTCAGAATATTTGCGGTTGAAATAGTTGTATGTGTTACTTAGAATGCAAAAAATGGTTAATTTTAGCTTGCCTCTGCTTCAACCAAAATTTTTTTATATAAAGGTTGACTTTGGTAATTTTTTCATGTTCCCAAGCTGGTTAGAGCCAAAGTTTTAAGGATGACTCTGCCACAATGGAGAAAAAGTGGATGATTCTTGCTGCTAGATTAAGGTGTTAATCCTTTCTTTGAATTTTCCAGATGCTTTCAGTGTAGCTAATCAGTAATTTGCTGACTTTTTGGTAATCTTAACAAATGCTCTATCTCCGAAATCTAAATTATCACCCGACAGCGTGCCCAACAGCGATTCTCAAATCGATCAACTTGGAATTAGCACCCCAGCAGCTAGGTCTGATTATTGGCGCAAGTGGTTCGGGTAAAAGTACCTTACTAGAAATTTTGTCGGGACTAGCCGAACCCACTAGCGGCACACTATTTTGGCGGGAACAAGAACTGATAGCCGAACAGCTGCAACAGTTAGCTGGGTTGGTATTTCAATTTCCAGAGCGTCACTTTTGCGGTGGTTCAATTTTAGAAGAATTGCGTTTAGGACATCCTGAGTTAGGGTCAGAACGAGTCAGACAGACCCTAACCGAAGTGGGATTAGAGCATTTATCACTCTCCGCCGCTCCCTATGCTTTGAGTGGTGGTCAGCAACGACGTTTAGCTTTGGCAGTGCAATTGATTCGCCAGCCAAATTTACTGTTATTGGATGAACCCACAGCTGGGTTAGATTGGTCAATGCGTCGGCAACTGGTAAATTTATTAGCGAAACTGAAACAAGATTGGACGCTGTTGGTAGTGACACACGATGCTGGGGATCTGTTAGCGATCGCAGATCGTTGCTGGACACTCAACCACGGTGAACTACAATCAGTAGACCCAAAAACACTAGAAACCAAAGTTAAAGAACCTTTACCAACCGTGTGAAAGGATAGCAGGGGAACAAGGGTACAAGGAGAACAACCATGCCTCATGACAAATGACAAATGACAAACCTATTGCCTGAGATGGCAGAAATCTGGCAGCAAACTCTCAATTGGCAACCAACCCTCCAACAGCAAGCGCAATTCCAAAGGCTTTATGAGTTAATCCTAGAAGGTAATCGCCAACTCAATTTAACTCGAATCACTGACCCCCAAGAGTTTTGGGAAAAACATCTCTGGGATTCTCTGCGAGGAATTGTACCTCTTTTATCGGCAAATTTCTCCCCTGCTTCCCCTGCTCTCATCGATATTGGTACAGGTGCGGGTTTTCCAGGTGTTCCAGCAGCAATTACTGTACCTAATTGCACAATTAATCTTCTCGATTCCACTCGGAAAAAAATTTCTTTTATCGACAATATATTAACTGAACTTGCCCTTGCCAAAGCCAAAACTCTTGTTGGTAGGGCTGAAGAAATCGGCCATCACCCGCAGCATCGATTAGCTTACGATATTGCATTAATCCGTGCTGTAGGTCAAGCTTCTGTCTGTGCAGAATATACCTTACCACTGCTCAAACAGGGAGGTTTAGCCATAATTTATCGCGGTAATTGGACAGAGGATGAAACAACTGCTTTGCAGAATTCTGTGAAGCAGTTGGGTGGCACGATTGAATCAATCGAGCAATTTACAACACCCCTGAGTCACAGCGTCCGCCACTGTGTGTATTTGCGTAAGCTAGCTACCACACCAGCTAATTTTCCTCGTGCTGTTGGTATACCTACTCAAAAGCCTCTTTGAGAGTAAAGATGGGAATAGGGGAAAATAATTTCTTTTCCTCGTATCTGTTATTGAAATAGTAGCAATTAAGACACTGGAATCTTAATAATAAATTCTGTCCCCTCACCCAGAATGGAGTTGCAGATTAACTTACCATTGTGCGTTTCTTCGACAATTTGACGAGCGATCGCTAAACTGGCGCGATTACCTTGAGCATCAGCATTGTAGAGATGTTCATCGCGATCGCCATTGCGTCGTTGCGAAATTTCGCTAACCGTGATCCGACCATCATCAAAAAACTTTCCAGAAGAAGCAAATTCACCAGTTTTGGAGCCAAAGCTGATGTAGCCGACGTTGTAAAGCTGCATCTGTTTCCAGAAAAAGTGCCCTAGCTGCTCTAAATCCTGGGTATTTAATAATTTTAAATCAATAGCATCTCCGTTAATTTCAGCTAGCTTACGAGCTGTATTCAGGTAACTATCTAAATGCTGGTCAATGCGATCGCTAACTTCACGTTGCAATCGATTGGCTAAATCATTCACTGCTTGTTGTCCGTTGCGGAGAGATAAATAGCCTGTTAGCCCTACTGCGGCGAAAATTTGCAAAACGAAGGGAAGTACAAGCACTAAGTGTAGTGGTAGATGGTGTTTGGCATAAGAATTTGTGTTATTTGATGACATCACCTGAGATTGGCTCTCCTTACATCTTGACGATTGTCATTGGCTATGTATAGGATTCCCAAATAAACCTTGGTAATTAATCTTCTAGTGCGATATTATTTTTGTTGCTTAGTAACTTATTGTTATTTCTCTTCTGCAACTTTCCGAAAACTTTTGATATTTCTGAAATCTAGAGCTTTTATATACGAAGCGATAGCTCCGCCCGCCGCAGGCATGGCAAGATTTTTTCCTAATAATAAATACAACAATTAAGTTTTTGTAATAAGATAGCTTGTATTGATTCATAAAGCTTCTAGAAATTGCCCTCCTGGAGAGTGACAGAAGAGGGGTAAGTAAGCTGATGAGAATAATTCAACCTATATTAACTAATGTAAAAAATATTGAAATTAGTTTGTAGTGAGGGTTTACTTACGGGAACGCTTCTCTACGAGAGGCTACGCCAACGCAAACAGCCTTCACTACAAACCTTTAATTATTTACGCCGTCCTACTTAATCAGACAAAATACTAGCACTAATTCCTCAGAATATACCAAGTGCCATTACTTGGTCGCCATACTGCGAAGTCACTTTTAATAGAAAAATTATAAATGGCAGGGACAGGAATATCACCATTTACGCCCAATTTTCTAGTAACTACTTTACCTGTAGAACTGTTAATTATGTACCAAGTACCATTACTTGGTCGCCATACTGCAAAATCAGCTCTAGCATCATCATCGTATTTACCAGGGGCAGGAACATCACCCATTACGCCCAATTTTCTAATAACTACTTGACCCGTATAACTATTAATTACATACCAAGTACCATTACTGGGTCGCCATACTGCAAAATCAGTTCTACTATCATAATCATAATCGCCGAGAATGGGAATATCGCCATTTACACCCCATTTTTTAGTAACTGTTTGACCTGTAGAACTGTTAATTACATACCAAGTACCATTACTGGGGCGCCATACTGCAAAATCAGTTTTACCATCATTATCATAACTGCCGGGAACAGGAATATCGCCATCTATGCCCAATTGTTTAGTAACTACTTGACCTGTAGAACTGTTAATTACATACCAAGTGTGATTACTTGGCCGCCATACTGCAATATCAGTTATCCTATCACCATCATAATCGCCAGTAACGGGAATATCGCCATTTATACCCCATTTCCTAGTAACTGTTTGACCTGTAGAACTTTTAATTACATACCAAGTACCATTACTTGGCCGCCATACTGCAATATCAGTTCTACCATCCTTATCATAATTACCGGGAACGGGAATATCACCAGTTACACCTAATTTTTTAGTAGTAACTTGAGCTTGTGCTTTATAATTTAAAATTCCAAGAAATAATGGAACAGTTAAAGCAAGCATGAATAATTTGCAACCAATCTTCACGAGAATATACTCCTTATAATCAAAATGACTCAAAAATGTTGTTATTCAAATTGCACATTTGAGAAAATTATTTTAAGCTTTATGCGTTGTCATGACAAAAGCTTAAGTTTTAATCTTATATAGCTTTTGCTTTTCATAAGTAATTTAGTACGATAGGTGTAACGCCACTTCTTAAGATGAGAGGAGTTATGAGCAGAGGCTTTCTGGCGAATCATTTTGAAAAAATGAATGAAGATGAGCTTATTACGTCTAAAAAGATGGCAGCAGAATATTGTTTCTGTTGCCAGTTCTTAAGGGCTTATAACTCTAAAATATTGTCTGTTTTCAGGCAAGTTTAGTTGCTGCTGCAAACCGCTTGTTAATCTCATCCCAATTAACCACGTTCCACCAAGCATCTAAGTAATCGGCGCGGCGATTTTGGTAATTGAGATAATATGCATGTTCCCATACGTCATTACCCAAGATGGGATATTTACCTGCACTTAAGGGACTATCTTGATTAGCTGTAGTGGCCACTTCCAACTTGCCACCTTTATTATGTACTAGCCAAACCCAACCACTACCAAAACGACCAGCACCAGCTTCGTTAAACTGTTTTTTGAAAGCTGCAAAAGAGCCAAAATTTTGATTAATCGCGGAGGCTATATTTCCTGTTGGTTCTCCCCCACCTTTCGGCTTCATAATTTGCCAGAACATTGAGTGGTTCACATGACCACCGCCATTATTGCGTACTGTTTTGCGAATATCTTGTGGTACAGAGTCAAGTTTCTGCAACAGTTCTTCAACACTTTTACCTTTGAGTTCTGGATGTTTGGCTAACGCTGCATTCAGGTTTTTCACATAAGTTGCGTGGTGTTTATCGTGGTGAAATTGCATCGTTTTGGCATCAATGTGTGGTTCCAGCGCTTCGTAGGCGTAAGGTAAAGGCGGTAGTTGGATAGCCCCTTTTGTATTGGCGGTTGTATTTGGTGTTGTATTTGCTGTTGTATTTGGTGTTGCAGTGTTTCCCTGAGGAGATTTCTCTGCCAATGCACAAGCATCTAATGCAAAAGCACCCGCACCTGATGTGAGTAAAAACAAGAAATGGCGTCGATTAATAGTCATATAAGTTTTTGCAGCGAATCCATTAAGTCTCTATTGCAGTTTTTATTTTCTTAGATTTTGGGTATAAAAAATTGGCAATTATTTCTGGCAGTTTAAGAAACTTTTTTTAAGAATTGTAATATTAAGTACTAATATTCAAAAAGTTAAGTATTTTTACTTAAACTCTTTTTTTACAACTAATCATAGGTTCGCAACCAACCACCAAAAATAAACCCCGTCGTCACAAGAGGCGCAACGGGGTGTAGCGGCCAAAGGTGAAAGTAAATCGGCATGGACGCGCCAAGTTCTTACTCAGCAAGAGATACACCAAATTTTCGCTATTGGGTTAACAAATGGCCGCGATGGCGATGCCCGCCGCAGGCATCGCACGACGCAAGGGCAAGGTCAGAGTTACGGTCAAAAATTGGATTAACGGCGGTGTGGTGATGATTCTGGATGCGATCGCTAACCTATCCCTCGCCACGAATTACAGCGATCGCACACAAAACAATTATATTTTACACTCCGAAGCGCTTATAATATTCTGTCCCCAGTTTTGGGATCAAATACAAACAATTGATTTAAATCGAGTTGTAGAGAAAGGCGATCGCCTGGACGCAGACGCACATCCCCGCCCACCTGAATATTCAACACCACCGACGAACCAGGTAAAGCAGCGCGAATCAAAGTTTCCCTTCCCAAAGGTTCCACAACCTTAACTTCCACAATCAGTTGACTCTCATTTGCTTCTTGGCGGCTGGGCTGTTCCTTAATAAAAATATGCTCTGGACGAATCCCCAAATCATAACTGTCTCCCTGACGCAACTGTAATTTTTCCTTCACAACTGCTGGAATCGTTAATAGCTGTCCACTCACATCAAAACCGTTATTTTCATAGATTGCAGGCAAAATATTCATTGCTGGGCTACCTAAAAAACTTGCCACCATCTGATTAGCAGGACTTGCATAAATAGTTTGGGGAGCGCCGATTTGTTGAATCCGCCCACGATTTAGCACGACAATTTTATCAGCTAAAGTCATCGCTTCAACTTGATCGTGGGTGACGTAAATAGTTGTAATGCCTAATTCTTGATGTAACTGTTTCAATTCAGCCCTTGTATCATCGCGCAATTGGGCATCTAAATTAGATAAAGGTTCATCAAGTAAAAACACTTGTGGTTCACGAGCGATCGCTCTCCCTAATGCTACCCGTTGTTGCTGTCCCCCGGAAAGTTGTTTCGGTTTGCGATCCAGCAAGTGATCTAGAGAAAGCGATCGCGCCACATTCATCACCCGTTCTTGAATGATTTTCCGGTCAACTTTCCGCATTTGCAAGCCAAAGCCGATGTTTTCTGCCACACTCATGTGAGGATAGAGAGCGTAGTTTTGGAACACCATTGCTACATCCCGTTGTCTGGCTGGGATATTATTCACCAAGCGATCGCCAATATAAAGTTTGCCAGATGTAGCGGTTTCTAAACCTGCGATCGTTCGCAAAATTGTAGATTTACCACAACCCGATGGCCCCACTAAAACCCAAAACTCGCCATCAGGAATTTCAAAGGTAATGTCCTCGATCGCGGTGACATTATTAAATCTACGCTTAATATCTTCTAGACGAACGTTTGCCATTATCTGATTTGATATTTTGAGTTTGGGATCTGCGGCACTTCCAACTCAGGTACTAGGGGCTTTTGTCCGCCCCCTCCGAGGAACTGTGAGGCTGCTTTGTAAGTGCAGAAACTTCGTTGTTCTGCACAATTCTAATCAGAAATCTTAAAGCCTCATTGACGGCATCGGCATTAGGAAAAACCTCTGCAACATCAGGTTCTAAACCAATTGTTGTCTTACCAAAGCTCTTTCGTTCAGGGCCGAACTTTTTGACCCTTAAACTTTTTAAGTCATACTCCGATCGCAGTTCGTCTTCCATTTCTGGCTTACCCTTCTTTATATGCTTCTCGCTCGGATCGTGTTACTTCTCTTGCACTAATGAGACGAATCGAATTTCCTCTATCTGTATACGACATGATAAGTAAGCGCCCCCGACTTGATTCTCCAATAATAAGGTAACGCTCCTCATTATTAGAGTGGTCTGGATCGTAGAAGTCAACATAGAGCGGATCGTCGAAAACAGTTTTAGCTTCTTCAAAGGAAACCTGATGTTTTAAAAGATTTCTTGCCGCTTTGTTTTCGTCCTACTCAAACTTCATGGAATTATTAAATTACCACCTTTTAAAAACCTATAAATTCGTATTTCTTCTTCAGTTTTTGTTTCTAAACAAAGTTCAATTACTTCTTTCATATTAGCCATCAACTCATCAATTGTTTCTCCCTGCCTGTAACAGGCTTTTAGCTGAGGGACTTCTCCGACATAATAACCATCTTCATCCCGTTCAATGATGACGTAGAATTCTCGCTTCGTGGGATTGATCATAATCTATTTGTACGTAGGCTCAAAATCATTTTTCTGGATTCTTCGACCAAGCAGGGTGAGAGAGTAAAGAAGCAAATACTCTTACTCCCCGAAGTTGATTAGAAAGGGGTAAGTGACCTCTAGGCGCACTCAAATCCCAGGTAAACTCGTTAGGGTATCGCGTCCAGTTATTACCTGCTTTCCAGCCAATTTTTGGCCAGAAGTTCTCCCAGTTTCTACCCAAACTTAACCAGATTTCTCGCTGTACTGAAAAACCAAATTTCCCTTCCGAGTGGACTAACCAGAGGTTGTTAATGGTTTCCAAGTCAACAGCCGAGGTCTTTTCTACCTCAGTAAAGTACAACCATTTTCGTTGTACAGCCGTTGGCCCTGATAGTTCACACATTTTTTCAATGGTGACGCGATCGGCTGCTTGGAAGTCTTGAACAGCAAGTAGCTGTTGCAAAGAATTGTAGTTAATCCCGCACTCTGATTTTAGAGGTACAATTCCCTCAGGAAAGCAGGAGCGCAGAAATTCTTTGACTTGAGATGCATCAGAGTTGTAGAGGACTTGGTAAGCTTTGCCATCAACCCAAGTAGCTGGGTTCTCACGCCGTTTCAGTAAAAATTCCATCAACACGTCTAATCCCTCATTACCCAACTCAGCTAATTGTGGGATTATCTGTTGTTGGACTTTTTCAGACCCAGCGATTAACGGTCGTCGGAGGGAGTCGATGTCATTTGCAGGGCCTGATAAAATCATTGGGTCTGTCATGCCATTCTTGTTTTAGCGGTCAGTGAAAGAGCGGTAAGCTATCTAGCTCCTCCAAAGTGAAGCACTGATAGCGAAAAGTAGTTTACTATTTTTGATCGTACAAAATTGCGATCGCTTCACTGAATCCCACACTTAATCCCCAAATAAGGTACAAGGGGAATAGGGGGAAAATCTGCGCCTTATGGCTTGGTGAACAAAAGACATAGCAAAATATACAAGCCTGCCACATAAGGTTTTTTTTACTAGCAGCGTATCGATTAGGAGTGTGTGAACGATGTACGAAAAGATTACCCCCCCCGCAGCCGGAGCAAAAATCACCTTCAAAAATGGTGAACCAATCGTACCGGACAATCCAATTATCCCCTTTATTCGCGGCGATGGTACAGGTATAGATATCTGGCCTGCTACTCAAAAGGTTCTAGATGCTGCGGTAGCCAAAGCATATAAGGGCCAGCGTCAAATTAGTTGGTTCAAGGTTTACGCTGGGGATGAAGCCTGCGATTTATACGGCACATACCAGTATTTACCTCAAGACACTCTGACAGCAATTGAAGAATATGGTGTAGCTATTAAAGGGCCTTTGACTACTCCCATCGGGGGGGGAATTCGTTCTTTAAATGTAGCGCTGCGACAAATTTTTGACTTGTATGCCTGCGTGCGTCCTTGCCGTTACTATGCAGGTACGCCCTCACCCCACAAAAATCCCGAAAAGCTAGATGTAATTGTTTATCGGGAGAATACGGAAGATATTTATTTAGGCATTGAGTGGCGACAAGGTAGCGAAATCGGCGATCGCTTAATTAAAATTCTTAATGAAGAACTGATCCCCGCCACCCCAGAACATGGGAAAAAACGCATTCCTCTTGATTCTGGTATTGGCATCAAACCCATCAGCAAAACTGGCTCCCAGCGTTTAGTTAGACGCGCTATCAAACACGCTTTGCTATTGCCCAAACACAAGCAACAAGTGACTTTGGTGCATAAGGGCAACATCATGAAGTACACCGAAGGCGCTTTCCGCGATTGGGGTTATGAATTAGCAACCAGCGAATTTCGCCAAGAAACTGTCACAGAACGGGAATCTTGGATTTTGAGCAACAAGGAAAAAAATCCGAATATTTCCTTGGAAGAAAACGCCCACGAGATTGATCCTGGGTTTGATAGTCTCACCGAAGAGAAGAAAGCGCAAATTGTCAAGGAAGTTGAAACTGTTCTTAACACAATTTGGGCAACCCACGGCGATGGCAAATGGAAAGAAAAAGTTTTGGTGAATGACCGAATTGCTGACAGTATTTTTCAACAAATCCAAACCAGACCGGATGAGTATTCGATTTTGGCGACGATGAACTTGAACGGCGATTATTTGTCTGATGCCGCCGCTGCGATTGTTGGAGGATTGGGAATGGGGCCAGGGGCAAATATTGGTGATTCTAGTGCCATCTTTGAAGCCACCCACGGTACAGCACCCAAACACGCTGGTTTAGATCGGATTAATCCTGGTTCAGTGATTTTGTCTGGTGTGATGATGCTGGAATTTATGGGTTGGCAAGAAGCCGCAGACTTAGTTAAGAAAGGTTTAAGCGATGCGATCGCAAATAGTCAAGTCACCTACGATTTAGCCCGGTTGCTAGAACCGCCAGTTGAACCCTTAAAATGTTCTGAATTTGCCGAGGCAATTATTCAGCATTTTGGTTAATTCTATTAGGGCTAATTAGTCACAAGTCGAATTACCCCACCCTAACCCTCCCCGTATGTATTGGGGAGGGAACTGGATTTCTTATTTCCCCCCTTTCCAAGGGAGGATTAAGGGGGGTAATTTGACTTGTGTATACACGCTTTTTAAGGGGAGTTAGGGACAATCGACAAATATTTAATACTTCTCAGACATTTTCTGATAAATCAACCATTTTAAAAAAGCGAAATGGCATTTTATTTGCAAAAAAAACCAAAATCAGAAAGCGAACTGGGGTTTGAGTAAGTCAAATGGCATTTTGAGAAAGCAAAAGCTTATTTTACTTGCGGAAAATACCGAAATGAGAAAGCAAACTGGGGTTTGAGTAAGTCAAAGCTCCTTTTACTTGCGGAAAATACCGAAATGAGAAAGCAAACTGGGGTTTGAGTAAGTCAAAGCTCCTTTTACTTGCGGAAAACACCAAAATGAGAAAGCAAACTGGGGTTTGAGAAAGTAAAAGCTTCTTTTGAGAAAGTAATTGCGGATTTTGCTTATTGAATTTAGTCAAAATATGAAGTTTAGATAAAATTATTGAGAAAATTACGTGTATATACAAGTCAAATTACCCCCCTTAATCCCCCCTTATAAAGGGGGGAAAACGGAAATCTAGTTCAATCCCCTTTATAAGGGACTTCCAAAGAATAAATTATTCCAAGAAAAACAAGAGACAGGTTTTCTCAAGAATGATAATCATTTTAAGGCGGGAGAAAAGGGATTG
>NZ_JBALBZ010000013.1:0-29961 GCF_036919495.1 Nostoc sp. | reverse complement strand
ACAATGTATTCTGCGCGTTAAAGACGATGGACGGGGCTTTGGGGTTGCTACAATCCCATCTGGCGGATTTGGATTGCTGGGAATGAGCGAGCGAGCAGAACACCTTGGAGCGCAACTGAGTATTCAGAGCGAACCTGGGCAAGGAACAGAAATTGTTGTCATTGTAAATCGAGAGTGAGAATATTAAAAATGCACTGGTTACAAACGCAACCTGTAGTAGCTCAATTTCTAATTATTCATAATTATGAGCCAATCAACAAATATTCGGGTTTTGATTGTTGACGACCATGCCATAGTCAGAAAGGGTCTAGCAACCATCATTAATCGCGATCCAGAGATGACAGTGATTGCTCAAGCAGAAGATGGACAACAGGCAATCAACGCGTTTCGAGAACACCAACCTGATGTCACACTAATGGATTTACGAATGCCCAAAATGGGAGGTGTTGAAGCCATTATGGCGATTTGTGCTGAATTTAAGCAGGCTCGGATCGCTGTACTCACAACCTACGATGGCGATGAAGATATCTATCGCGGTTTACAGGCGGGCGCTCAAGGCTATCTGCTTAAGGATTTTAAACTTGGCGAGCTTTTGAATGCGATTCGCGCCATTCATAATGGTCAGAAATACATTCCGCCAGAAGTGGGCGCAAAATTATTGCAGCGAATGAGCAATCCAGAACTCACTGAACGAGAGTTGGAAGTGCTGCGTTTGATGGCACAAGGAATGGGTAATCAAGAAATTGGGACTGCTTTGATTATTGGTGAAAGTACCGTCAAATCGCATGTAAATCGGATTTTGAGCAAACTGGGCGTGAGCGATCGCACACAAGCTGTGATTACTGCTGTTAAGCGTGGGATTGTCAGTTTGTAAGTGAGGAAAAAGGAGGGAAGGGAAGTGAATTTTTACCTTTTCCCCAATAGAATTGGCTTTAGACTCCAACTAAAGTTGGAGACAACCTTCCACTACGAGCTGGACGGGTTCATCCATCACTCGATTGTATAAAAATGTCAACCCAGAGTGGACGACAAGAGAGGGTCAATTGTCTATATTGAATCCATAGCAATGTTAGCGCAGTTGGGTTGTAAGGCTTAAGTTTGCTTAATACAAACCGAAACATGACTTACGACCGTGATAATCGTTCTTTATTCGTTCTGCCTTCAACCCAGGATCATATTCAAGGTGTACTGAATGCTGCTGTAGTATTCGTCATGTATGGAGATTATGAATGTTTTCAAAGTGCCAACGTCTATCGATTGATTAAAGTTGCTCAACAGCAATTGAAGGTTTCGTTTGGAGAAAACAATTTAGGTTTTATCTTCCGTCATTTTCCTCAGGTACAGATTCATCCACATGCTCAACGGGCAGCGGAAGCCGCAGAAGCAGCAGCGGCTCAAGGGCAGTTTTGGCAAATGCATGAGATGCTGTTTATCCATCAACAGGAGTTGGGAAATGGCTATCTAGTGGAGTATGCCAATCGTTTAGGACTTGATATTTCTCAATTTTTGCAGGATTTATCCAAGGGAGCGTATGTCAATCTTATCAATGCGGATATTGAAGGTGGACTGCGAAGTGGAGTGGAGGCTGCACCCGCTTTGTTTATTAATGGAATTCGCTATTCCAATCGCTGGACTGTTGAGCAGATAATGGCAGCCATTGTTGCTGCAAATGATTAATGTTTTTAGTGCTTATCTTAATAAGTATTTCGGCAGAGAGTATTTCATAACTTCTATACCGACAACAAGAACCAGAGATTTCACCAATTTAGCAAGAATACAGAGGGGATCACAATGATAGTTTTTACATGGAAAAAAGTTCAAAAATTGTTGCTGTGGTTATTTGCATTAAGTGTTGTCGTTGGAATATCAATGCATCCAACACCAGCCACCTCCAAGGAATTACCTCAAGCGTCCAACTCTAAACCTGCGATCGTTCTCGTTCATGGGGCTTATGCTGACGGTACATCATGGCAACACGTTATTCCATTGTTAGAGCAGGATGGCTACAGAGTGACTGCTGTGCAGATTCCGCTCACCTCGCTTGCTGATGATGTGGCAACGACGAAGCGGGTGATTAATAATCAAAAAGGTTCCGTTGTAGTAGTTGGACATTCCTATGGTGGAAATGTGATCACGGGTGCAGCGGCTGGCAATCCACAGGTGAAAGCTCTGGTTTATGTTAATGCTTTCGCACCAGATGTCGGTGAAAAGACGAGTGATTTGAATAAAAAGTACGCAGCACCTCCGATTAGTACGGCGATCGTGTCTGATGCTGAAAACTTTCTCTATATCGATCGCGGGAAGTTTCACGAATTTTTTGCCCAAGACGTATCGAAGGCTGAGGCGCGAGTGATGGCAGCAACCCAAAAGCCGATCGCCAGCGCAGCGTTTGAGCAATCAGTGAATGAAATTGCTTGGAAAACGATTCCTTCCTGGTTTCTCGTGACTCAAAGCGATCGCGCCATCAACCCTGAACTTCAACGATTTATGGCTAAACGGATTAATGCTAGGACAACCGAAGTTAACTCCAGTCATGTTCCTTTTATCTCTCATCCCAAAGAAGTTGCCAAAGTGATTGAAGCAGCAAGTACTGCTGTGAAGTAATCCCAATTTAACGATTTGTTAGTGAGCTAAGTCCTGCGAACCAATGAGACGCAAGTTTGGTTTCTGGCAGAACATTTGGTGGATACACCATTGGTACGCAGGTAAATCAAATAACTAACAGTATCTCAGCAATCGCTCTTTAAATGAATTCATTCTTGACTCCATTTATCGATTGTAGATAACAGAGGAAGAGAACTTTATGACTAATTATGACTACATTGTAATCGGTGCAGGGTCAGCAGGTTGTGTGGTTGCCAATCGTCTAACCGAAGACAATGACACAACTGTGTTACTACTCGAAGCGGGTAACCCAGATACGAAACCAGAGATTTTCATCCCAGCGGAGTGCGTCAATCTACTAGGCTCAGAGGTGGACTGGAGCTATTTCTCTGAACCAGAACCCTTCTTGAATAATCGCAAAATCTTTTGTTCCCGTGGCAAAGTCTTGGGAGGCAGCAGTTCGATTAATTTCATGATGTATGTCCGAGGCAATCATCACGATTATGACCACTGGCAGGAGTTGGGAAATCCCGGTTGGAGTTACCAGGATATCTTGCCTTATTTCAAGAAATCTGAACACCAGCAACGCGGTGCCTCCGCTTACCACGGAGTTGATGGGGAGTTGAGCGTTACCGATCCCATTGCGCCTACTGCAACTTCTCAACGATTTGTAGAGGCATGTGTGGCAATGGGATTTGACTACAATCCTGATTTCAACGGTACGCAGCAGGAAGGAGCCGGACTCTATCAGCACACCATTAAGGAGGGTAAACGGCACAGTGCTGCTGCTGCGTTCCTTGTGCCCATTCTCCAGCGTCGCAATTTGACCATAACGACTGGGGCATTGGTGACTCGATTGTTGTTTGAGGGAACCCGCACCGTTGGGGTGGAATATCTGCACGAGGGAATGCTGCACCAAGTCAGGGTTGAGCGGGAAGTGATTTTAAGTGCGGGCGCGTTCGATTCGCCTAAGCTGCTAATGCTATCCGGCATTGGGGATGCAGCACACTTACAAACATTAGGGATTTCTGTTGTCGTCGATCTGCCAGGTGTTGGGCAAAACCTGCAAGACCACATTTTCTCTCCTGTGGTATACCAAGCAACTCAGGATTTACACTTTGCCAGCACCAGTAGTATCGGGGAAGCTGGATTATTTTTGCATAGCAAGTGGAATTCAGCGGTTGCACCCGATTTACAGTTTCTATTCGGTTCCATTCAGCTCTTACCCCCTGGCTATGCTCCAGCGGCATTTGGATTTACGGGTGCAGTCGATTTGACCCATCTGCAAAATATTGGCAGTGTCGGTTTGCGTTCATCTAATCTCAACGATCCACCAACCATTCGGATGAATTATCTACAAAGTCAAGCCGATGTGCAGAAGCTGGTTGAGGGAATTAAATTAATGCGCCAATTGTTTCAAACCAGTGCCTTTGATGAGTTTCGTGGCAAAGAAATTGCTCCGGGTTCCCACGTTCAGAGTGATGCAGCACTCGAAGCTTACATTCGGGATACTTGCAGCACTGTATGGCATCCGGTTGGCACTTGCAAAATGGGCATTGACTCAATGGCAGTGGTAGACCCTAAGTTGCGGGTACATGGGGTTGAAGGATTGCGAGTTGTTGATGCCTCCATCATGCCAACAATCACCACGGGAAATACGAACGCACCGACCATCATGATTGGTGAGAAAGCAGCAGATTTAATTAAAGCGGAGAGGCGCAAGCGTTCGGCGGTCAGCTCTTATCTGGCGTCACAATCCTCACCAAGAACCCGGACGGTCTGATTGTCCATATTGCAATTCATCATCGCCCCCTCAGTGCCGTACTCTGTTTCTCTATCGAGATACGTGACCGTCTGAAGAGCAAGATCAAGCCGGACTATTTCTACGCAGGAAAGTAGGGCTACTTCTGTCCATCCCTAGTTCCATCAATTCGTTGCAGACAGCAAAGGAGAGTTTCGTGATGCAATATGACTACATTGTAATTGGTGCAGGGTCAGCAGGCTGCGTAGTCGCCAATCGTCTCACAGAAGACCCAGAAATCACTGTACTGTTGCTTGAAGCGGGCAATCCAGCGACGAAACCGGAAATCCAAATCCCAGCAGAATGCGTCAATCTAATTGGCACTGAAGTGGACTGGGGCTATTTCTCCGAACCAGAACCGTATCTGAACAACCGCAAGATCCTTTGTTCCCGTGGCAAAGTCGTAGGGGGCAGCAGTTCGATTAATTTCATGCTCTATGTTCGAGGCAATCCTCACGATTACGATCGCTGGCAGGAATTAGGAAATCCCGGTTGGAGTTACGAGGATGTCTTGCCCTATTTCAAGAAATCCGAGCACCAGCAGCGCGGTGCTGATGCCTATCACAGTGTAGATGGAGGGTTGAGCGTGAGCGATCTGATTGCGCCTGCTCCGATTTCTCACCGATTTGTAGAGGCGTGTGTTGCAGCAGGCTATGACTACAATCCTGATTTCAACGCCAAGCAGCAGGAAGGAGCAGGATTTTATCAACACACTATCAAGGACGGTAAACGGCACAGTGCTGCGGCTGCTTTCCTTTTGCCCATTCTCCAGCGTCCTAATTTGACCGTTACAACTGGGGTGTTGGTGACTCGATTGTTATTTGAGGGTACTCGCGCTGTTGGCGTGGAATATCTACACAAGGGAATGCTGCACCAAGTTGGAGTCAACAAGGAAGTCATTTTAAGTGCGGGTGCATTCGATTCGCCTAAGCTTCTAATGCTATCCGGGATTGGCAATGCCTCACAGTTACAGGCATTGGGGATTTCTGTCGTATTAGATTTGCAGGGAGTGGGTCAAAACCTGCAAGATCACATTCTGGTTCCTGTGGTCTATCAGTCAATTCAGGATCTACACTTTGCTAGCACGAGTAGTATCGGAGAAGCTGGACTGTACTTACATAGCGAAGGCAACTCAGAGATTGCACCTGATTTACAGTTTTTCTTCGCTCCTGTCCAGTTCTTGCCGCTTGGCTATCCTGCTGCTGCTTTTGGGTTCACGGATGTTGTCTCTTTGACCCGTCTGCAAAATCGTGGCAGTGTGAGTTTGCGCTCATCTGATCCGCAAGACACCCCCATGATTCGGATGAACTATCTGCAAAGTGAAGCCGATGTGCAAAAGTTAGTCGCTGCAATTAAACTAGCACGCCAATTGTTTCACATGAGTCATTTTGATGAGTTTCGGGGGGCAGAAATTGCTCCGGGTGCTGAGGTTCAGAGTGATGAAGCACTCGTTGCTTATATCCGCAACAATTGCAGCACAGTGTGGCATCCGGTTGGCACCTGCAAAATGGGTACTGATCCAATGGCGGTGGTCGATCCTGAACTACGGGTACATGGAATTGAGGGATTGCGAGTTGTTGATGCCTCCATCATGCCCACCATCACGACCGGAAATACGAACGCACCCACCATCATGATTGGTGAGAAGGCAGCGGATTTAATTAAAGCAGGTCGCACAGCACGAACGGTTCTCAGCAAATCTAACGTCCAAAATCCGGCGTATTCATCTATTTAGAAACGGGCGATCGTCTTTGATCAATCTCAGATTATCATACCTGTTGAGCGTTTATCGGTCGATGTTAGGCAAGAACACTCGATCTCTGTAAAGGAATACACAATGGCACTGATTACAACACCATTCGGACGACATTCCACCGCCGCCGAGGTCGTAGAAGGAATTGATCTTTCCGGCAAGCGGGCGATCGTTACGGGAGCCGCATCGGGCATCGGCGTAGAAACGGCGCGGGCACTGGCTCAAACTGGAGCGATCGTCACACTAGCTCTGCGTAATACCGATGCTGGAGCGCAAGTCGCGGCTGACATTATGGCTACTACTGGGAACCGGAATATTCATGTTGCTCCGCTTGATTTAAGCGATCGCAACTCAATTGCCAAGTTCATTGCTGCCTGGCGTGAGCCGCTGCACATCCTCGTTAATAATGCAGGGGTAATGGCACTGCCCGAACAGCGCACACCCGAAGACTGGGAGATGCAATTTGCCACTAACTATCTCGGACACTTTGCCCTAGCGCTCGGACTACACGACGCTCTCGCTGCAGAGGGTGCCGCCCGTATCGTGTCCGTTAGTTCTAGCGGGCACCTGATGTCGCCCATTGTGTTCGATGATATTCACTTCATGTTCCGTCCTTATGATCCGTGGTTGGCGTATGGACAGTCCAAGACCGCAAGCATCCTCTTTGCTGTCGGTGCTACTGCGCGCTGGTTCAAGGATGGCATTACCGCTAATGCCCTGATGCCCGGGGCGATCGCAACCAACCTCCAGCGTCATACGGGCGGTCTTAAAACCCCACCTGAGCGGCAGAAGACAATAGCGCAGGGTGCGGCAACTTCCGTTCTGTTGGCAACCTCTTTGCTACTAAAGGGCGTTGGCGGACGCTATTTCGAGGACTGCAACGAAGCCACTCTCGTCACCAACGGGAACGGCTATATAAGCGGAGTTGCCCCCTACGCCCTGAACCCAGACAATGCCGATCGGCTCTGGAATGAATCGTTGCGCCTGCTCGCTTGACCTGGCAGTAACAGTGAGCTTCACGCTGTTGATGAACGAATTGCCGATCGTAAGCCTGCCAGCCTTTCGTCCATCATGCCCACGAGCACCACGGGAAATACGAACGTACCCACTATCATGATTGCTGAGAAGGCAGCAGATTTAATTAAAGCGGAGCGTACCTCGCAAAGTCTTGCCAACAAGCTTAATGTTAAAAATTTGTCACACTTGTCTATCTAAAAACGGCATGAACGCCTGCCTTATCTGAACCGCAAACTTGAGCATTCGTAACACAATTCATTCATTAGAAGCATCTATTCCATGACAAAATCATTCTGGCTTCTTGGTTCTCGCCTCACTATCCTCGCCGATCACACCACGACTGACGGTAAATACGACCTGATTGAGGGCTATTTCACTCCTGGTACACAGACTCCACCCCATCGCCATACACGCTATTCCGAACAACTTTATGTGCTGGAAGGAGAGTTTACTGTCTGGGCAGGTGAGAACAAGGTTGTGCTAGGCGTTGGTGAAAGCTTCTTCATCCCGCCTAACACCATCCATGTAGTCGCCGCACTTAGCGATAAACCAGCTCGCGGGTTGGTTGTTGCTGCGCCTAGTGCCTTTGCTCAACTAATAGAAGCAACAGGGACGCTAAACGAGAATGAGAAAACTGACTTGGCATTATTCATGCGCGTCTCTAGCGAAATTGGCGACGAAACTCTGGGTGCGCCCGGAGATATCCCTTAGAGATTAAGCTGACTATTCTTCCTCCTGACTCCAGTCTGCATTAGTAACTGACCGCTTTAAACCCAACAATCAAAGGATTAGCATAATGAGAAAACTAGAAGGAAAAATCGCCCTTGTCACGGGTGGCAACAGTGGTATCGGTCTTGCCACAGCCAAACAGTTTGTTGCTGAAGGTGCTTATGTCTACATCACGGGTCGTCGCCAAGTCGAACTGGATGCTGCTGTAGAAGGCATTGGTAAAAATGTTACGGCTGTGCAGAGCGATGTTTCTAATCTGGCAGACCTGGATCGTCTGTTTGCCACCATTAAGCAAGAACAAGGACACCTCGATATCATCTTCGCTAATGCTGGCGGTGGACAAATTGCCCCACTTGGAGCAATCACTGAGGAACACTTTGACAAAACATTCAACATAAACGTCAAAGGTTTGCTGTTCACCGTACAAAAGGCACTGCCACTGTTGCCAGATGGCGCTTCTATTATCCTGAATGCTTCGATTACTTCTATAAAAGGTACGCCAGCTTTCAGTGTTTACAGCGCTACTAAAGCCGCCGTGAGATCATTTGCTCGGAATTGGATACTCGACCTCAGAGAACGCAAGATCCGAGTCAATGCCATTAGCCCTGGTGTGGTTCCGACTCCTGGTTACGATCATTTGGGACTGAATGACCAGCAGTTGCAAGAATTCGTGGACAGCCAAGCCAGCACCATCCCACTGGGACGAGTCGGCAAACCCGATGAGATTGCCAAAGCCGTTGTCTTTCTCGCTTCAGATGACAGCAGCTTTGTGAACGGCATTGAGTTGTTTGTCGATGGCGGTATGGCACAGATTTGAAATCCAAAAGGAGTTAAAAATGAAGCTTATCTCTGTTAATGTTGGCCTGCCGCGTGAAGTGCCCTGGAAAGGAAAACCCGTCCGCACTGGAATTTTCAAAGAGCCGGTCAATTCGAGAGTGATGGTGCGTGAACTCAATTTAGATGGCGATCGACAAGCGGATCTCACCGTTCATGGCGGAGTTGACAAAGCCGTTTATGTCTATCCTTTTGAGCATTATGAGTATTGGCAAAGTGAATTGCCTGACACAGAGTTAACACTTGGTATCTTTGGTGAAAATTTCACAGTTACAGGATTTAAAGAAGAGGAAATTAACATTGGCGATCGCTTCAAAATCGGTAGTGTGGAACTAATGGTGACTCAACCGCGCTTACCCTGCTACAAACTAGGGATTCGCTTTGGGCGATCGGATATGGTGAAACGATTTCTCGCCAGTCGTCGCACCGGATTTTACTTTCGGGTTTTGCAAGAGGGCGAAGTTGGAGTCGGAGACACTTTAGAGTTGATGAGTCGAGATACCAACAATATTACTGTTGCTGATATCACTCAGCTTTATGTTCGTGACCGAAACAATCCAGAGTTACTGCATCGTGCTGCTCAACTTGAAGCCTTACCCGAAAGCTGGCGGGACTACTTTCAGGAGCAGATCCGTCGTCAGGATGTGAGATAGATCAACCTGTCGTAAAACGCCATCATGTCACTTTTATCACTTACAAGGAGTAATCCCATGACTACATATCGCACAGTTTCGATCGATGGTTTAGATATCTTCTACCGTGAAGCTGGTTCTCGTAATAATCCGACGATTCTGTTATTGCACGGCTTTCCAACTTCCTCTCATATGTTCCGCAATCTCATACCTGCCCTGGCTGATAAATTCCATCTTGTTGCGCCTGACTACCCTGGTTACGGCAACAGTTCGATGCCAACTGTAAATGAATTTGATTACACGTTTGATCGCTTGGCTGAGATTGTGGAAAAATTCATTGCTGCGATCAATCTCAAAAAGTACAGCCTTTATGTGATGGATTATGGTGCACCGATAGGCTATCGGATTGCCGCTAAATATCCAGAGCGCGTGCAATCTCTGATTGTTCAAAATGGCAATGCTTACGAGGAAGGTCTGCGCGAATTCTGGGAACCAATTAAGGCATACTGGCAAGAGCGATCGCCTGAGAATGCTGAAAAGCTCAAATATCTTGTCACCCTGGAAGCGACGAAGTGGCAATATACCAACGGTGTTCGCAATCTAGAAGCGATCAGCCCCGATACCTGGACTATCGATCAACATTTCCTCGATCGCCCTGGCAACGGTGAAATTCAACTGGCACTGCTGTATAGCTATGGCAGCAATCCACCACTCTATCCCCAATGGCAAGAGTATTTCCGCAACTATCAACCTCCGACCCTGATTGTTTGGGGCAAGAACGACTACATCTTTCCTGCTGACGGTGCTTATCCCTACCAGGGTGACTTGAAAGACGTTGAGTTCCATCTACTCGATACCGGACATTTTGCCCTGGAAGAGGATGGGGATGCGATCGCAAACTATATCGATCAATTTCTCACATCACGACTGCAATCCGTTCTCGCCTGAGCGGCTGGAATCGTCAAAAAATGACCAAATAAAAAATACCTACCTTTGTAAGGGCTTTTATTGAAAAATTAAGGAGGATTGGTCATGGCAGCAATCGATACAGCACCCTTAGAAAACAGCCTGGGATTTCTAGCTTTAGGAGCTTATATTCTCACCTTAATGCCCACGAATCTCAGAATCATTTTTCCTCAAACTAAACAAGCGAACCTTCCCAAATGGCTGTTAAAATATCGACGACTTATCGGTATTCTGGCTTTCTGTTTGGCTTTGCTTCACGCTTTCCTCTTAGTGAAAAAGAGAGACATTGATTTTTTAGATCCCAATACCTATTGGATTTATATCCAAGGTGTATCTACCTTCATAATTTTTACCCTATTGGCAATTACTTCTAATGACTGGAGTGTCAAAAGACTGAAAAAAAATTGGAAGCGATTACATACCCTGACTTACTTAGCTATGTTCCTGCTCACTTGGCACGTTTGGGACAAAATGTTAGAGCATTGGAGCTATTTAACCCCGATTGGGCTAGTAGGGATTGTCACGACAACCCTTTTATTTCTGATGGGACGCTGGATTGAACATCGGAATAAACAACAAAAAGCGAAAGGAAAAGCGTTCTCATCTCAAATTCCAGAAAAAATTACTCTATAGTACCGCTAGTCTCCGACACCATTACGCAGTGGGTGCAAGTCAAATTATTCTCCCACTCGCACAAGGAATGTCCTGTTATGAGATCGAAACAAATTACCTGGAAATCTTCAGCACCATTGGCAATCAGCACCCTAACGATCTTGGTTGGTAGTAGCAGTTGTGCTAGCCTATTGTCTTCCTTCCGAAACGCTAGTGTTGCTACTATCTCTGTTACAACTACTAAACCCTTACGTTCTCTCCAAGGAAATTCAACTTGGGTTTACGCGATCGCAATCAGCCCTGATGGACGCTTCCTCGCCAGTGGCAGTTACGATAAAAAAATAAAAATTTGGGATCTGCCTAGTAACACCTTACTTTATACTTTAGAAGGACACGGCGATGCAGTGGTAAGCCTTGCCATCAGTCCAGATAGCAAGCTGCTCGCTAGTGGCAGTTGGGATAACCGGATAAAACTCTGGAATCTAGAGACGGGGCAACTGCTTCGGACCCTAGATGGCCATACAGATGATGTAGAAGCCGTTGCCATCAGCCCCAACGGAAAGTGGCTAGCTAGTTGTAGTGCTGACAAAACCATCCGCATCTGGAACATGCAGACTGGCGTACAAGTCCATCAGTTATTGGATGGAATGTGGGTAAGAACTGTTGCTTTTAGTCCGGATGGGCAGACCTTAGCTAGCGGCAATGAGAGTGGCACACTCAAAATTTGGCGAATCATGGATGGTGCTGTTCTACAAACTCTGAATGCTCATTCACAAGCCGTGCGCTCAGTGACTTTTAGCCCTGATGGACGGACTTTAGCGAGTGGCAGTGCTGATCGGACAGTCAAACTCTGGCAAATGCCCACTGGTAAATTGTTGCACTCCCTAATTGGACATGATGGAGTTGTGTGGTCAGTGGCTTTTAGTCCCGATGGCAAGAGATTAGCTAGTGGTAGCAATGATAGCACTATCAAGTTATGGGGGTTGCCTGAAGGCAAACTCTTGGAGAATTTGATCGGGCATGAGCGAGGCGTGCGGTCAGTAGTTTTCAGACCGCATGGGAACATGATAGCCAGCAGCAGTGCCGACAAAACCATCAAACTCTGGTCTCTTCCTAAAGAGTGACAAGAAGCTTTCACCAAACAAGATCAACTATTTCTGATTCTGTTGAACGATTTGAATTCAAAAGAGTAAACGCATGACCACTTATCGCACAGTATCGATCGATGGTTTAGATATCTTTTATCGTGAAGCTGGTTCTCGTGATCATCCGACGATTCTGCTATTGCACGGCTTTCCAACCTCGTCCCACATGTTCGGCAATTTAATTCTGGCGTTGGCAGATCAATTCCATCTGATTGCACCTGATTATCCTGGTTTTGGCTATAGTTCCATGCCAACGGTGGATGAGTTTGATTACACCTTCGATCGCCTTGCCGAAGTGATGGCAGGTTTTGTCGATGCGATCGGATTAAACCGCTATAGTCTTTATTTAATGGATTATGGCGCTCCGATTGGCTATCGATTGGCAATACAGTATCCAGAGCAGATTGAGACGCTGATTGTGCAAAATGGCAATGCCTACGAGGAGGGACTCGGTGATTTCTGGAAGCCCATGCGCGCTTTTTGGCAGAATAAGACACCCGAAAATGCCGATCGCGTGCGACAGGCTCTGACAAGCAAGAACCCTTTTCTAGCTTCTGGCAGTTGTTCATAACACGCTCTAGCGAATCCAAACCCACGACAAAAACCTAGTAACAGCTTAATTGTCTGCTATTTTGATTTTTCCATCCATCGCGACGAGATATGAGGAGATCAACATGACAACAACGAGCAATTCCGATTTTACTGCCCGCGAGGCACTACGCCTGCTCGGTCCCGATCCCGAAAACTGGGTGCCTGATCGCCCTGGCATCGATCACAATGTCACTATAATAGGTGGCAGCGGCAGCGGTAGCACCTTTGTATTTGCGCTACGACGTGCTGGGATCGGTGGTGTGACAGCGATCGATGCAGCCGATGACGAGGCTCATGCAGGCGTGTGGCTGACGCGAGCGCGGATGGAAAAGCTCCGAACGCCGAAAAATGTGCCTGGTCCAGAACTAGGCATCCCAGAATTATCCTTTCAAGCCTGGTACGAAGCGCGGCACGGTGCGGAAGCCTACGCGGCGATCGATCGCATTGGGCGAGTGACTTGGGCTGAGTACCTCAGTTGGTATCGACAATTCCTCGGTATCCAGGTTCGTTACCGAACGAAGTTAGTGCGGATTGAGCCAGCCGCAGGTTTCTTCCGCCTACACCTTGAGGGAAACGGTGTCCCGCAGGTAGAGACTACACGCAAAATTATCTTCGCCAATGGCGTGGCTGGCACTGGTGGTCCATACGTACCTTCAGTACTGGCTGACTTATCACGCACGCTATACGCACATACCGCTGATGCCATCGATTTTGAAGCACTGCGTGGTAAGACTGTGGCGGTGCTGGGTGCGGCGGCTTCAGCTTTCGATGCAGCAGGAGTGGCGCTGGAATCGGGAGCGAAGGCAGTACACCTGTTTTCACGACGATCGGCGATCGCATCTCTACCAGTAATTCGGATACGGGAATACCCTGGTGCTTACTGCAACTATCCCCAACTACCCGATGCAGCCCGTTGGTTCCAAGCTTGGCGCTTTCGTCAAGCAGGCTCCACGCCATCACGGAACGCGATTGAGCGAGCGATCGCCTTCCCGAACTTTCACATACACCTATCTGCACCTTGGAAATCGGCACGGGAAAAGGGTGATCGCATTGTCATCCAGGTGAATGATGATGTTTTCGAGTTTGATTTTGTGATCGCTGGCACTGGTTACTTCGTTGACCCAACAAAGCGTCCCGAACTAGCCGACTTTGCTCAGTACATTGCCCTCTGGCGCGATCGCTACGAGCCACCAGAAGACCTGCGCGACGACTATTTGGGAACGCACCCTTACTTCGGTAGCGCCCGCGAATACCTAGAAAAAGTACCTGGCACTGCCCCTTACCTGAAAGACATTCACGTATTTAATCCTGCTGGTTTCGTCAGCTTTGGCTTGCCAATTGGTGACATATTTAGCATCCGCCGCGACATACCTGCAATAGTATCGTGCATCAGTCACGACTTGTTCTTTGAGGACTGGGCGCATCATGAGGCACGTATCACAGGCGATATCGCCCCCGATTTTGAGAACTCGCTCTATGCTGCTGCGGTATGGAAAGAACCGATCGAGGCAGCGACCCGCTAGGTTGGCAACCTTTTCAACGTCACTTATATCGTGTCCGGTTAAAAACTTATCATTTAGACCGCAGGGGGCAGGGGGCAGGGGGAAAGAGGCTGTTAAATCAATTAATTTAACAGTGCCATCTCAACAGATTGTTTACTACTTATTAAAGGAGAATGTCATGGTTGCTCAAGTAAACTCGCAAGCAGCAAAAATTTTGGAAGTTGCGGATGATCCACGTCTTTCCAAAGGAGTAAAGGAATTTTTGAAAGTGCTGAATTCAGGGGGTGTGCCGTTGGAGAAACTCACTGCACCCGAAGCACGTCAAGTCCTTGTAGATGCACAGGCTTCTGTTTCAGTAGACCTTTCAGGCATTGAAGAGTCCCAAAAGACGATTACTGCTGATGGTTATTCAATTACCCTCAATATTGTACGACCTGAAGGGGTCAAAGGCACATTACCTGTTTTCATCTTTATTCATGGCGGCGGTTGGATACTCGGTGACTATCCAACACACAAGCGCATGGTTCGCGATCTGGTTGTGCTTTCAGGGTTTGCAGGTGTCTTTGTCAACTACACTCGCACGCCAGATGCTCAGTACCCACAGGCAATCAATGAGATTTATGCTGCGACCAAATGGGTTGCCGAGCATGGTGAGGAGATTGGGGTGGATGGCAAGAATTTGGCAGTGGTCGGCAACAGTGTTGGCGGAAATATGACAGCAGTCACTGCTTTGAAGGCGAAAGAAAACGGAGGACCACACATCAAGCTACAAATCATGATGTGGCCGATCGTCGATGCCGATTTTGAAACGAATTCTTATCATCAATTCGGCGACAAACGGTACCTAACCGTACCCACGATGAAGTGGATGTATGACCTGTACATCCCTGACCCAGAAAAGCGCAAAGACATTTACGCATCTCCCTTACAAGCGACGGTTGAGCAACTGAAAGGCTTGCCTCCAGCATTAATTGTGGTTGCAGAGAGCGATATTTTGCATGACGAAGGCACAGCCTACGGACGCAAGCTCGATGAAGCTGGGGTAGAGGTGACAACGGTGCAGTACAACGGCATGATTCATGACTTTGGACTGCTCAATGGTTTAGCCGAGCTGCCAGAAGTCCGCTCTCTGTTTGTTCAAGCTGCTGCCCAATTGAAGAAACATCTGCAATAGGATGCGATCGATGTTTTTGGGGGAGGGAAAAGACGCTCTTCCATCGCTTTGCTGCTTACCGAGTTAGCGTAGGGGAAAAGGGTAAAGCGGATGGCACTAAGTTAAGACACAGCCCTTGCCGTGACTGCTTCCCAGCCTCCAGGCTAGGAACTAATTCTGAGAGCCTCCGCCTCCAAAGGCTTGATGAGAGGCAGAGCCTCTCGAAATACATTCCCAGCCTGTAGGCTGGGAACGAGGTGAAACAAGACTTTCGGCTTATCTTAGTGCCATTCGGGTAAAGCGACTGTGCTTTGTGCAATCGCCTCATTAATCAATCCAAAGAGTCAACCCTATGCTCAAAGCAATTAAACACAACCGCCGTCGCTTTCTCTTAACGGCGGCAGGAAGCATTTTCACAGAAATGGCACTCATGGGTACTGCACACGCAAGCTTCGACAATCCCAAACGATCTGAATTGAGGTTTACTCCCATCAAGCAGATCAAAGCGGGTGTCCTCGACATCGGTTACTACGAAGCAGGACCAAGCGATGGATCTCCGGTGTTGCTGCTGCATGGGTTCCCGTATTCCATCGATAGCTACATTGACGTTGCACCAATGCTTGCTGCACGCGGATGTCGGGTGATTGTTCCCTACCTGCGGGGACATGGATCAACCCGTTTTCTTGACAGCGCCACACCACGCTCCGGGCAGCAAGCCGCCATCGGTGTCGATGCGATCGCCTTAATGGATGCATTGCAGCTGAACCGTGCTGTGCTTGCTGGCTATGACTGGGGTGGACGAGCTGCTTGTGTTGTTGCGGCTCTTTGGCCTGAACGATGCACAGGTCTGGTGTCCGTCAATAGCTACTTGATCCAGGATATTGCCAAGGCAAGGCTGCCACTTTCACCCGCGATCGAATCTGGTATCTGGTACCAATACTATTTCCAGACCGAGCGCGGACGCGCCGGACTGACGGCTAACAGACGTGAGATTGCAAGGATTCTCTGGACTCGCAATTCGCCGAACTGGCACTTTGACGAGGCAACGCTCGATCAACACGCCAGCGCCTTCGACAACCCCGATTATGTGGAGGTCGTCATTCATTCCTACCGCCATCGCCTTGGACTTGCTGCCGGCTATCCCATGTATGAGGAACTTGAGCAGCGACTCGCCGCGCAACCGACCATTACGGTGCCGACGATCACGCTGGACGGGGACGCAGATGGTGTTGTACCAGCAACCGATGGGAAATCGACGGCAGCGAAGTTTAGCGGCAAACGTCAGCATCGGGTCATTCCAAACGTCGGTCATAACCTGCCCCAGGAAGATCCTAAAGCATTCGTAACTGCGGTCTGGGAACTCGCATCAAAGAAACGTTAACGGCTTCTCTGGAGCGATAACCTTGCGCCGTTTCACCTTCAAATGGATCGTTATATTTAAACTACTCTCAGGTAATTACCTGCTATGAACAGCCACAGACCGAGCGCTAGGGACATTATCGGATCATCACCGTTGATTGCGATTGAAAACGAAGCACCACCCAAGCTGATTGTCGATCCACCGCTTCTCGAACCGCTAGCACACGGACGCGTCTTCATCCAGTACCGGACGGAGAATTTGCGTTTGTTGCCAGTGTTTGGCAAAGGTGCCCTCGAAGTATCGCCGCGCATCGGTCATATCCACATCACCGTTGACGACGCGCCGTGGCACTTTGTAGATTCCAGTGGGGAAACGATCATCCTGGTCGGACTAGAACCTGGCGTACACAAGGTGCTGATCGAACTAGCTGACCCCACGCACAAAGTAATCACTAGCGAAACTGTGGAGTTCACGCTGCCCGATCTTAAGAAATCATCATGATAAAAACTAGAGGGAAAAATCGCAGTTGTGAGGGGGGCATCTGGGGAAACGCTGCACATCGCGGGTGGTATTCATTGATCTGTATTAAACTGCTTTTGAGGTAATTTGGTCGGCACGCACTTACAGCAGAATTCAGAATCAGAAGTAAAACAGGGTTCATACCTGGCTTTGGGACTTAGTTTGTGTACTTTACCAACTTTAAATCTGCTGTAATTTTAATCCAACCATGCTGAGACGTTGGCGTACCACTCCGTGGAAGCAAGCTACGCAAAGCGTCTCCAAGAGTTGCCTCTCGGAACGAGAATCGCGATTCTACCGCTTACATACTATGAACAACCCTGAAAATTATCGACTACCCCTGCCGCCTTTTGATAATGAATCCGCTATCCAAAAAGTCAGAATAGCAGAGGATGCTTGGAACACACGTAACCCTGAACTAGTATCACTCGCTTACACGTCGGATAGCATTTGGCGCAACCGCTCAGAATTTCTATCTGGTCGTGAGGCGATCGTCGAGTTCTTAATATGTAAGTGGCTTAAAGAATTGGAATACCGTCTGATCAAAGAGCTTTGGGCTTTTCAAGACAACCGAATTGCTGTCCGGTTTGCTTACGAATGGCATGATGATGCTGGCAATTGGTTCCGTTCCTATGGCAATGAAAATTGGGAGTTTGACGAACACGGATTCATGCGATGGCGTATTGCCAGCATCAACGACCTGCCAATTCACCAGAGCGATCGCAAATACCACTGGATACTAGGTCGTCGTCCTGACAATCATCCCGGATTGTCAGACCTCAATCTTTGAAAAGCCTGTTTTAACTAGGCTGATGGCGCTAGCAATCTCTTCATACTTGCATTCAGCTTTTGAATCACTGGGAAAACGCTGCATATCGCGGGTGGTTTTTAAGAAGGAGAACGGTGAAAATCAACAAACAAGGAGAAAAACCATGAACATCAACAAGAATGACACCGCAGTAGTCGTCATCGATCCGCAAAACGATGTCTTGAGCGAAAAAGGGGTTTCCTGGGATTTGGTGGGTGAGAGTGTTAAGGATAACAAGACCATCGAAAACATTGAGCGAATCTTCAAAGCCGCGAAGCAGAATGAATTCGAGGTTTTTATCTCCCCTCACTATTACTACCCCACCGACTATAGTTGGAAATTTGCCGGAAACCTAGAGCAAATGATGCTTGAGGTTAAGGAGTTCGATCGCCGTGGTGCATTGAGCCTCGATGGATTCCTGGGATCGGGTGCTGACTGGCTCGATCGCTATAAGCCCTTCATTGAGGATGGCAAGACGATTGTCGCCAGTCCCCACAAAGTCTATGGGCCGCAAACCAACGACCTTGTTTTGCAACTGCGTAAACGCAACATCAGCAAAGTCATTCTACTGGGAATGTTGGCAAATCTTTGTGTTGAAGCTCACCTACGCGAATTGCTCGAGCAGGGATTCCAGGTCGTTGTCGTCAAGGATGCAACAGCTGCTCCTCGACATCCGCAACTGGGTGATGGCTATAAGGCAGCACTAATCAACTTTGGGTATATCGCCAATGCAGTCCTTTCTACAGATGAAGTTGTTGCAGCAATCGAGTAATGTCAAACTCATTAATCTTACAACACTTATGAAAACATCCGCGTTACTTCTTGCTCTGCCAATCAGTATCTTAGCTAATTTTTCCTTAAGAGCTTCTGCTGATTCTACTGCTAGCATCGTCCTGAGTACAAAATGCCAGGGTGGTTATAACATCAATATTTGGCGGAATTATACTTCAGGCGAACTGCTCTATCGCGCGACCAATCCCAACGGTAATTTAAGTTTGGGTAAAGGAACTACCAAAGCGACAGAAGGTGTTCGAGTGTATAAGTTTCGGAATGGAATTTATGAATATTGGGTGTGGGATGGCACGTTGGATAACCCGCAGTCTGGAACTTTAGAGGTGTATAAAAACAACCGTATCTTGATGAAGCAAGCTTGTAGAAAAAGTTGAATCTTCTAGTGGGTGTTAGCACTTTTTGGAAACCCAGCTAGTAGTCTGTCAAATTCATTTTGACGGTTAAAGAGACGCGATTTATCGCGTCTCTACTCTTAATTTATCCATCAATTATTTATTGACACAGTACTAGGGCAAATACGTTATCGCTAAAAGCCTCTTAGTCAGCCAGTTTTTCTGAAATTCATAACACCTTCTAGAAATCGTATTCACCTGATCAAACCCAAAGGATATGGAAGTGGACACTCAACACTATGACGATATTATTATCGGCGGCGGCAAAGCGGGTAAAACACTTGCACCAGCGCTGGTTGCTGACGGACGTAAAACTGCTCTGGTTGAACGCAGTTTAAATATGATTGGTGGTGGGTGCATTAATACTGCCTGCATTCCTACTAAAACTATGGTAGCGAGTGCCAATGTGGCAAACACAGTGCGAAACAGTGCTGCTTATGGTGTTAAAACCAATACACCCACCGTTAATTTAGCAGAGGTGATCCAACGAAAACGATCGGTTGTGCAATCTGCCCGTGAAATGAACTTGCACAATTTAGAAACGGCTCTGGATAACAACTTGATTATTGGCGAAGCAAAGTTTGTTGCGTCCAAAACGATCGCAGTCACGACGACTGAGGGGAACAATCGCTTACTTACCGCCGAACGCTTATTTATTAATACAGGCACACGACCGTTAATTCCATCCATACCTGGACTCACAGAAGTTGAGTTTTTGACAAGTGAGTCGATTATGGAGCTAGAATATTTGCCTGAACACCTGATCGTTCTTGGTAGTGGCTATATTGGTTTGGAGTTTGCCCAGATGTTTCGGCGCTTTGGCTCTGGCGTTACTGTCATTGGGCAAAGTGAGCAAATCCTGTCACAGCAAGATCCAGATATAGCGATCGCAGTTCAAACATTACTGGAACAAGATGGTATTGAATTCTTGCTGAAGGCGAAGGTGTTAAGGGTTGATCGCACTGGTAATGAAACCATCCTGCAAATCCAAGTTGCCGATCGTGAAATCACCCTCCAAGGGTCGCATTTGCTCGTCGCCGTTGGTCGTGCGCCCAATACCGATAGCTTAAATTTAGCTGCTGCGGGTGTGGCAACCGATACACGCGGATTTATTCAAGTTAACGATCGCCTGGAGACGAACATTCCGGGGATTTGGGCGTTAGGCGATATTAATGGCGGACCGCAATACACCCATATATCGCTCGATGATTATCGCATTATCAAAGCTAATTTAATTGATGGGGGCAACCGTAGTACACTGGATCGATTGGTTCCATCCTGTCTGTTCATCGATCCAGAACTGGCTCATGTGGGTTTGACTGAAACTGAAGCACAGCAACAAGGATATACAATCCGCGTAGCGAAGGTGGATGCGTCAGCCGTTCCTAGAGCAAGAACGCTCGGTCAAACCGATGGACTGCTAAAGGCGATCGTGGATACAGATACAGGTCGTATTCTAGGGTGTTCCCTGTTGTGTCATGAAGCAGGTGAAGTGATTTCAACAGTGCAGATGGTGATGCAAGCTCAGATGCCCTACACCGTTCTGCGCGATGGTATTTTGACTCATCCCACGATGACTGAAGGGTTAAATATATTGTTTTCCAAGTTGTAAGCATACAGCAATTGCAGACCCAAGGACTTACCAAATAAACGACATTTCATTCTTGAAGATCAAGTAGATATAGCATGATTAGTAAAATATCTAAAGTCGGTATTATTGGTGCAGGTAATGTAGGTGCAGACGTTGCAAATGCTTTAGTTTTACTCGGTAGATGTGTAAGGGTTGTCCTTTTTGACCGAACCTTATCAAAAGCTGAAGGGCAAGTATGGGATATCGAAGACAGCATTCCCCTGCTTAAAGAGATGGAGATTATACCATCAAATCAGTATGAAGACCTAGCTGATTCAGATATCATTATTGTGACTGCTGGGGTGCAGCCGAAACTTGGACAGACGCGATTAGATACATTGAGCGATAATGCAGAGATTATACGTTCGACAATCAAAGAATTGGATCGAGTTGCACCGAATTCAATCGTAATTATCATTAGCAATCCAGTGGATGTACTAACGCGGATTGCTCAAGCTACTTCCACCAGAGCAGAAAACCTAATTTTCGGTTCGGGAACCGTTCTTGATACTGCTAGACTGAGATATCAACTTGGAAAGCAACTGAATGTTGCCAAACAAGACATTCATGCTTATGTGATTGGAGAGCATGGAGATAGTCAATTTGTCGTTTGGTCTAGTGCATTTATTGGGGGAATTCTGTTAACTGAATTTCCCATACCACAAGGAACAACGCTAGAACAAATTCAGCAAGAGTACGCGCAGTTAACTCGTAAACGAGGCTATAACATTTTTGAACGCAAAGGAAATACAAGCTATGGTATATCAACAGTAGTTTGTCAGTTAGTTGATACCATCCTGCGAGATGAAAAGCAGATATTTCCAGTATCGGCTAGAGCAGATTCTAACTATGGAGTTGGCAGTGAAGTTGTTCTTGGACTTCCATGTATCATTGGCTCAACAGGTATTGAGCGCCAACTGCTGTTATCAAGAAATGCTCTTGAACAACGTTTATTAGAAGAATCAGCCAACAAACTCAATGAAGCCCATAATTCTTTGCATAATTAAAATAAATTGGGTGCGGCTATGGTTGAAAATACAGTATCTTGAACAATACCTTTGCCATCAAGTAGAACAACACAATACATGAGTTTGTGACTTAAAGGAATTGTTTGCCGCAACGGCAAGCTTTTACTTTAAGTCACAGAGTTACCCGTATGGATTAGCGCTGGCCTCCGGTAGCGAGCAGTTGTTCGCCGGTGAGCCAGCCAGCATCGTCTGATGCCAGGAAAACGGCAATAGAGGCAATGTCTCCGGGTCGTCCCGCGCGACCAAGCGGTGTCTGAGCAATGAATGCCTTCTCGAAGTCAGAGCCGATGTAGCCAGCACTTACTGAACCCTCGGTTTCGACGATGCCGGGGTTAAGAGAGTTGACGCGGATCTGCCTCGGTCCGAGTTCCCTTGCGAGTACACCCGTGATGGCATCAACAGCGCCCTTGGTGCCGGTATAAATCACACTGTTTGGAGGTGTAATACGGCTGACGCCAGAGCCGATGTTGATGATGCTGGCACCTTCGCCCAGGTGCTTGACGGCTGCCTGCGTTACGAGCAGAAGACCAAGTACGTTAATGTTGAATATCTTATGGAACTTGTCTTCGGTGATGTCCTCGATCGGAGCGAACTCGTAGACGCCAGAGTTATTGACGAGGATATCGAGATGTCCGTAGTGCTTGATGGCGGCGTCAATGATGCCCTGTGCCTCAGCAGCCTTGGAGACATCACCACCCACGGCGACAGCCTTGCCACCGGCTGCGGTGATCTCACTGACCGTTTTGTCAGCACCAGATTTGCTAGAGGCGTAGTTGACGACGACGGCCGCGCCTTCGGCGGCGAGTGATTTGGCGATCGCAGCACCGATGCCCTTAGATGCGCCTGTAACGACTGCTACCTTACCTGTGAGCTTGCTCATAGTCTTAATATCCTCAAATTAGTAAATTGCTTCTGCTTAGGTTGGCGACTTTGATAAGCAAATGTTGCTTATGCTCATTCTTTAGCGATCGCTCCATGCAGACCACTCAAGTTTTCTGATTTAAAACGCAATTTAATCGTGATGCATTGGAGGCAAGCAGCTGGAAGTGATTCGGGGACGGTTAAACCGATTTTCTTAATTGAGATGATTTGCTGATGCATTTGTATCAACAAAACCTTCGGCATCAGAACAACGCACGGTACTATTGAGGGGAAGACTCATGCTGCTCTTTTGCACCATCAGCTTACCTATGTATTCCAATGCGTCAAAATCTGGACGGGGGCGACCTGCTGCTGGGCGAGTGCGAGGGATCATCCTATCACCCCTGGGGTGGCAGCGGTTTCAAACGGCAAAACAGCAGGCGGAAACAAACGAAACCTGGGGGAAGCACTTCACCCAGGAAGATCTCAGCGATCGCACCGGACTCTCCCTCAATACCCTCATCCGAATTTTCAAGCGCGAACTGGGGGTTGATCGCCAGTCGTTGGAGCATCTCTTCCAAGCCTTTGGGTTGGCATTAGCAAAAGCAGATTTTACATCCCCTGTTGCACTAAATGAAACGTCCCAAACCCGATGGGCAAATTTCCAACAGGACTGGGACACTGCGGTGGATGCCTCGGTATTTTATGGGCGCGAGGCAGAACTGGCGCAAATGTGGCAGTGGGTCGTGTCTGAGCGCTGTCGCGTGGTTGGGGTGTTGGGCATTGGGGGCATTGGTAAAAGTACGATTGTGGTCAAAGCGGCGCTGCAAATGCAGATGGAATTTGAGAGCGTGGTGTGGCGATCGCTCGCCAACGCGCCACCACTAGATGAACTTCTAGCGAGCGTATTAAAATTTCTCATGCCTCTCCAGGGAGAAGATCCCGTCCTTCCCACCACGCTCAGTGAAAAGCTCTCGAAATTGATGCAGTCTCTGCGATCGCGTCGGTGTTTATTGATGCTGGATAATGCTGAAATCATTTTGCACAGTGAGCAGGTCGGGCAGTGGCGATCGGGCTATGAAGGCTATGGACAGTTGCTCAGAACCATTGGCGAAACGCCGCACCTAAGTTGTTTATTGCTCACCAGTCGAGAAAAGCCACGAGAAATGGCGCTGATGGAAGGCGAACATACGCTGGTGCGATCGCTGACATTGAGTGGACTGACACCCGCCGATGGACGTGCCATCTTTCGCCAAAAAGGAGCATTCACAGGTTCAGAAGCCGAATGGCAGAACTTGATCCATTACTATGGGGGTAATCCTCTAGCACTGAAGTTGGTGGCAGCCGCAACTCAGGACTTGTTTAACAGCAGCGTTACAGAGTTGTTAACGTATCTCGATCAGGGGATTCCGGTGTTTGCCGACATCCGCGATCTGCTGGAGCGTCAGTTCAATCGCTTACCCCAGAATGAACAGCAGGTGATGTTCTGGCTGGCAATTTGTCGAGAGGCAGTCTCGATCGCAGATATACAAGACAATGTAATTGATCCTGCTTGCCAAAAAGCTGTACCCAATCTGATCAACGCGCTGCTTCGGCGATCTCTCATCGAAAAAATGGATGGGTTATTCTTCTTGCAGCCAGTCGTGATGGAATATGTCACAGAACGATTTGTGCAGCAAGTTTGTGCCGAGTTCGAGACTGCTCAAATTAACTTTTTGCGAACCCATACCTTGATTCGAGTGCAGGCGAAAGATTATGTGCGAGAAATTCAAGCTCGATTAATTGTGCAACCCGTGATGGAGCGGCTTCTGTCTCGCTTTGGCAGTGTGGCAGCAATCGCGACGCAGGCACGGCAATTATTGACACAACAGCGAAAAAAGCCAGGTTACGTTGCAGGCAATCTGATCAACCTGTTGGTGCAGCTTCAGGTGGATTTGCGCGGCTCAGATTTTTCTGATCTCGTCGTGCAGCAAGCCGACTTACGGCAAGTTGATTTAGCTGGGGTCAATTTTCAGAATGCCAATTTAGCCAAATCCGTCTTTTCAGAAACACTCAGTCTTGCCATGTCCATCGACCTGAGTCCAGACGGTCAAGCGATCGCAGTGGGGGATTCCAGCGGCAGAATCTATCTCTGGAACATCACCACAACCCAACTCTTCACCACCTTTGCCGGTCACACAGGCTGGGTCTGGTCGGTAGCCTTTAGTCCAGATGGGAAAATGTTAGCCAGCAGCAGTACTGATGGTTCGGTACGCTTGTGGGATGTGCAGAACGGGCGCTGCTTGCAGGTGCTTACAGAGCATACAGACTGTGTTTGGTCAGTGAGTTTTAGTCCCGATGGTCAGCAACTAGCGAGCAGTAGTGAAGACAAAACCGTGCGCTTGTGGAATTTGCAAGGCCAGTGCCTTCGTGTCTTGCAGGGGCACACCCAGAGTGTTTACGCCGTCCACTTCGCACCCGATCAGCCAACCCTAGCCAGTAGCAGTCACGATACAACCATTCGGATCTGGGATGTGCGCGATGGAAATTGCTTGAGTGTTTTACAAGGGCATACCAGCGGCGTTCAAAGTGTGCAATATAGCCCGGATGGTCAACTGCTAGCGAGCGGTAGCCGCGATGGATCGATTCGACTGTGGAGCCGCCATCGCTCTCACGATCGACCGTCAAAGCCCAGTTTCATCAATACTAGTGTCAAGCTACTGCGGGGACACACCGATTGGGTTTGGGATCTCGCCTTTAGCCCGAATGGTTGTTGGTTAGCCAGTGCCAGTCGCGATGGCACTCTGCGCCTGTGGAGTGTCCAGGACGAGCAAGCTATCCATGTACTCGACAGTCACATGCACGATGTTCACGGGCTTGTCATCAGTGCCGACGGTCAATGGTTAATCAGTGCCGGTCAAGATCATACAGTGCGGCTATGGGATTTGCAGAGTGGGCAAAACCTCAAAACGTTGCGGGGCTATACGGGTGGCATTCAATCCCTGAGTCTGAGTGCAGATGGTCAAAGGCTTGCCAGTAGCTGTCAGAATGAAACAATCCATCTGTGGCAGTTGCAATTGGATGATGATCTGGCACCGCTTCACCGCTACAAAACGTTTTCCAGCCCGACCCGTTGGATTTCGTCATTAACTAATTTAAGCTTTAGTCCCGATGGTCAAACGCTGGCAAGCAGTCGGCATGATGACTCGATCGCCATGTGGCATATCCAAACCGGGCAGCTTGACCAGTGGTCAGCGCATAGCGCGGCGATCTGGACAGTGCTGTTTAGTCCAGATGGGAAAATTTTGGCCAGCAGCAGTGAAGATAGCACCATACAACTGTGGGATGTGCAGACGCATCATTGTTTGCGGGTGTTACGCGGACATGAGAGCGGTCTTCGTGCGATCGCGTTTGATCCGAGCGGTCAATGGTTAGCCAGTGGCAGCTACGATATCACCATACGCCTGTGGAATGTGCAAACCGGAGCGTGCCTGAGAATCTTGCAGGGGCATACGAACGCCGTCTTCACAGTGGCGTTTGCTCCCAGTGGTCAACAACTGGCAAGTGGCAGTCATGACCAAACGATTCGCGTGTGGGACGTACAAACCGGGGCATGCTTGCAGACTTTGCGGGGGCATACGGGAGCCGTGTGGACGCTTGCCATAAGTCCCGATGGTCAAACCCTGGCAAGCGGCAGTAACGATCAAACCATCCGCCTGTGGGATCTGCAAACGGGGCATTGCCTCCACAGCTTGGGCGAACACACCAGTTGGGTCAAATCAGTAATATTCAGTTCCGATAGCCAAATCTTATTTAGTGGTAGTGATGATCGCACCATTAAACTCTGGGACGTGCAGACTGGACGCTGTATCAGCACACTGACGGTCGATCGCCTGTATGAAGGCATGAAGATTCAAGGCGCAACCGGGCTAACAGTGGCTCAAAGAAGCACTCTTAAAGACTTAGGGGCGATTGAGCATTAATATCCTCATCGGGAGCAAAATACTACCGAAACCTAAGATTCAGCACCTTCTCTTTTGATCGATCGCTTCTAACAATCGATCAAATGTGTTGAGCGATCGCGCCATTTCTTCACTCAAAAGTTGGTCAATGCATTCATCCAAAGCAATCCCTTGCAATACCCTTGCTAGAGGCGTTTCAGCACTTTCATCATCAGTAAAACTGGTGAGTAGTAGAGAAACCTCACGATACCTTTCTAAGGTTAATGGCGATAGCAGCATAACGGTTTCAGGAACTACTAGAGCTTGAAGATAACGCCATGCCGATTCCGGCGAAACATCTGTGCAATCCCACACCAGACGCAGTGGTTTTGCCCCTCCAGGGAGCGAACGCTGGCGTTCACTTCGGCAGAGGTTTCGATAGTGCTGGTACAAAAGCTTGGCTTGCATCACGCCAAAAGATATCTCTGAGTTAGGGATGAATGGAGCAATTACTGCATCTAAACGACCAATAGCAACACTGACGAAACAAACAACCTCATTCACCGATTCTCCTTGCCCCATCAATCTCTCCAGCCCTCTGAGATAACTATCAAATATCTGCTCATACACGCTTGGAGAAAATACCAATGTTGCATTCACATTGATCCGATCACTAATCAATTGTGTAATCACTGGCAACATCAATTGCGTGGCTGGGATTTCCACCAACAAATTACTCCATCCGATTGACTGCCAGATGTTTTGAGCTGCGGCGATCGCGGTTGCAGCCTCAAACAGCGTGTCAGGTGGCAGATTAACCTGAGTATAGCCATCTCGGCCTTGTGTTTGCACATGCGTTTCCTTCAGCAAGTCAGCCGCTAATTGTATATCTCGCACAATTAAGTAGTCATAGGCCGCTCTCGCACTCCGACTCATCCCTTGCTGCGCCAATGTACTGAAGTCGCGATCATACTCATGTTCCTGAATTGCTGCTTGTAAGCTTTGGAAATTTGATCGGACACCTCTCAAAGTATCCTTATCAATGTACTGCTGCAATTCACCACGACTAATCCAGCCTCGCTCAAATCCATCCAGCCAGACCGATTGTCCATAGCGACGGAGTGATTGCAACAGATTCATAGCTCACGTATCACGATTCAAACGTCCACTGAACTAGTCTGCAAAACTGCCTCAAGTTTCACCACTCAATATCTGCCAGTTAAAGCCCAATTTAAGTAAAGGATAGCCCAACGAGAGATCCCCAACATCGTCACCGAAGAGGCGGAGGGGCAGGGAGCTTTCTAGCAGGGGGAGCAATTCCTGTCCCGAAGCCGTGGAATGAAGGGGGGAACATGGGTATGTTCGCAGAGCGTCTCTTAAGAGTTGCCCCGCGATAAAGGGCGCTCTTACTGGGGCGGAGTACAAACGTAAAGCTCAGTTTTCCCCCTTGCTAGAAAGCCCCCTGCTCCCCTGCTTCTTTTGACTCTCCCATTCATTGCTAGCATTGCATTTATGATCCAGTACCTAAAGCCACATTGTTGTAGCATTTATTTCCGGTAGCAGGCATCTTCCACAGTGATAGGATGTCGAATATGGGCGAATTGTACCTTTTGAGTTGTCGTTGTGAGAGACAATAACTCTACTACGGAGTCTTCTCGCTAAAATTAGGTTTTTATTGAGAATGAACAACGAACGAATAAGGTTTAGAAAAAACGAGAGCATAGACGCAAAGCGGCTTGTCGTCAGACATCGCTCTCGCAAATGTTAAGAAAGATCCGGGTAATGGATAGCTTTGGAAGCAGGGGAGACGCTTTAGCGCAACGAGCGTCACAGCCCTTGGCAGACATCACTCCCATACTTTCCTCCCTTGAATAGAGGAGCGATCGCCCTCTTCATTAATCATCAGTTTGGCTTGACGAACCGTATTGTCATGCGATCGCTCTCCCCAATGGCGAGGAAGCGTTGCCTATCCTTTTCACCTTGGCTCAAGGTTGGAGGTAGTGTCCAAACTCCGCCCGGATAGTCCTTGGTATCTTTTGGGTTAGCGTTAATCTCTGATTTGCCCACCAATTTGAAGCCGGCTTTCTGCACAGCAGCAATTACCCCATCTTCTGACATATAGCCCGTTTTAATACTCTCTTGTAAAGAAATGTCTGGTTTGCCACGGTGTTCTTCCACCCCTAAAATGCCCCCTGGCTTGAGTGCTTTGTAAGCCGCAGCATAAACTTGCTCGGCATAGCCAGCTTTGACCCAGTTGTGAATATTACGGAAGGTAACAACCATGTCCACGGAGTTGTCTGGGGCTAAGGTAAGTTCATTTGGGGGATTGATTTGGGCTACTTTGACCTTACCAAAAACTTCTGGATGAGCTGCTAGTTTCTCTTGGAAAGCCAAAGCGGGTTTACTCGTGCTAGGAGCAAAGTTAGTAACTATGAGTTGCCCCTTTGCCGCTAGAAATGGGGCTAATATCTCGGTATACCACCCGCCCCCTGGCCACAATTCAACCACAGTCATATTTGGGCGCAGACCGAAGAATTTGAGGGTCTGGGCTGGGTGGCGGTACTTGTCTCGGTCACGATTTGCAACGGAGCGATGACTGCTGGTGAGTATAGTTTGGAGCGTGGTTGTGCTATCGAATGTCGCTTTTTCGCTCTCGTTAGCTAGAACAGCTGGGGACATTACGGATGCCAACACAAGGATTGCTACAGTCATAGCTTTCAGTAAGCCAAGGCGGAGGGTAGGATTTTGTACAAATTTCATAGCTGTTGTTTTTACTTTCGACTTCAGCATAAGGGTTAATAGCCCCTTAAAATAGGGTATATCGCATCTGTTAACTTTCTAAAATTACTGCCAAAAAATAACCCCCAGTTGGAGGCATTTATTATTTTTCATGAGTATAAATAAATATTCCTCGAAAACTTATTAATCATGAGAAGTTTTCTTTCTATACCTGGAGGTATTGACAAAATTTACTCGCTTTTATACTTTCCTCGCTTAAATTATGTGATCTTGTATTCAAGTGACCTAACAGTGCGTCTCGTATAGAGGAAAAGATAGCGATCGCAGTAGTTCATAAGAAAACTCAAGCGATAAAATGATCGAAAGCGAAGGCGATCGCTCCAGAAAGTCTATGTCTTACAAATTATCTCTTTGGGCACGGTGACGCCTATACCAGCCACGCATCGGAGAGGGGCGCGGTTCGCTGCGTGGCTTTGGTTAGCGGGACTTAAACAAAATATAAGGAAAAAATAGAGTATAATGCTTTACTAGCATAGCTTTCACGTTGAAGTAACACCTAATGAAAGAAACAAC
>NZ_JBALBZ010000012.1:0-16078 GCF_036919495.1 Nostoc sp. | reverse complement strand
GCCGCAACTAATTCCTTTAACCTAGCGGCAGTAAACGACGCACCCAAATTAACAACACCAGCAGCCACCCTCAGCGATGGCATAGAAGATACCGCCTATGCCATCAATAATAGTGACTTATTACAAGGGTTCAGCGATGTTGACGGTGATACCCTTTCCGTTTCTGGATTAACTGCTACTAATGGCACTGTTACCGACAATAGCAACGGAACTTACACCTTTAACCCCGCAAGCGACTACAACGGTACAGTTAACCTTAACTACAACGTCACCGATGGCAATGGTGGCATAACAGCCGCAACTAATTCCTTTAACCTAGCGGCAGTAAACGACGCACCCAAATTAACAACACCAGCAGCCACCCTCAGCGATGGCATAGAAGATACCGCTTACACCATCAGTGGCACTAACCTCTTACAAGGGTTCACCGATGTTGAAAATGATACGCTTTCCGTTTCTGAATTAACTGCTACCAATGGCAGTGTTACCGACAATAGCAACGGAACTTACACCTTTAACCCCGCAAGCAACTACAACGGGTTGGTAACTCTTAGCTACAACGTCACCGATGGCAATGGTGGTATAACAGCCGCAACTAATTCCTTTAACCTAGCGGCAGTAAACGACGCACCCGTAGTCACTCCAACTACCTTCAGTATCCTAGAGAATAGTGCTAACGGTACAGTATTAGGCACGATCGCAGGTAGCGATGTTGAAAGTAGTCCTCTATCTAACTGGACAATTGCAAGCGGTAACACTGATGTCAATAAAGATGGGAAATTAGCCTTTGCGATTAACTCCACTACAGGACAAATCACAGTTAATGATAGTGGTGATTTAGACTTTGAAACTCAGCCAAAGTTTGACCTAAAAGTTACCGTCAGTGATGGTTCTGCAACCAGCAATCCCGGTAACGTCACCATTAACCTGACTGATGCAAACGATACACCTACCCTGAATACTCCCACTGACATCAGTTACACTGATACAGCTAATCATGATACTTTTAGCGCTCAAACTGGTACATTAGCAACCAGTGACCCAGATAGCGAACAAACCCTGACCTACGGGATTACTGGTGGTACAGTTAGTGGCACAACTGTAACCAAAACCGGAACTTATGGTACACTCAGTCTCAACAGCAGCACGGGATCATATACCTTCACACCTGTTGATAGTGCAATTGAAGCACTGACAAGCAACAATACAGACAGCTTTACCTTTACAGTTAGTGATGGTACTGCTACCGATAGCAAAACCCTAAATATTAACCTGACTGGTGTAAATGATACACCTACCTTAGAAAATGCGATCGCTGATCCAATAACTAAACAAGATACAGCTTTCAGTTTTACTTTTGATGCTAATACCTTTAATGATATCGATGCTGGAGACAGTCTGAGTTACTCAGCAACTCTAGAAGATGGTAGTAATATACCAAGCTGGCTGAAATTTGATGCAGCTACGCGCACATTTAGCGGTACACCAACTAACGCCGATGTCAGTGTTCTCAATATCAAACTAACAGCAACCGATACATCAAATCAAACAGTGATTGCTAATTTTGCTTTAAAGGTAGACAACGTAAATGATCCACCTACCTTAGAAAATGCGATCGCTGATCAAGTCGCTAAACAAGATACAGCTTTCAGTTTTACTTTTGATGCTAATACCTTTAATGATATCGATGCTGGAGACAGTCTGAGTTACTCAGCAACTCTAGAAGATGGTAGTGATATACCAAGCTGGCTGAAATTTGATGCGGCTACGCGCACATTTAGCGGTACACCAACTAACGCCGATGTCAGTGTTCTCAATATCAAACTAGCAGCAACTGATACATCAGATCAAACAGTTATTGCTAATTTTGCTTTAAAGGTAGACAACGTAAATGATCCGCCTACCTTAGAAAATGCGATCGCTGATCAAGTCGCTAAACAAGATACAGCTTTCACTTTTACTTTTGATGCTAATACCTTTAATGATATCGATGCAGGAGATAGTCTGAGTTACTCAGCAACTCTACAAGATGGTAGTAATATACCTAGCTGGCTGAAATTTGATGCGGCTACGCGCACATTTAGCGGTACACCAACTAACGCCGATGTTGTCAATCTGACAATTGAGGTACAAGCTAAAGATAATGATGGCGTAAGTGCCACTGACAGCTTTGCATTAGCTGTCGAACCCAATAATGGCGCACCTACCTTCAAGCTTTCAAAAATTGCGGATGATATCTTTAAAATCTCTAATAGCAGTAGCAAATCAAAACTTCAAGTTACTTTCACCGGACAAAGCTCTAATCTTGTAAATGAACTAGGAGTGTTTACCGTTGACGATGCTCAAGGTAACATCAATGGTATTGCTCCAGGCGCAGCAGGTTATGCCCAAGCAGCTTTAGACCGAGCTAAGGTAATTTTCTCTGCTATTGCCAATCTTCCCAATGGGTTTAATAGCAACAATTTGACACATCTGTTGGAATTTAACTCCGATGATAACTTGAGATTTTATTTGGTGAAAAATAGCACAACTGATGCTGTACGGACTGGAGTTACTCCACTCACAGACATACTATTTTCTAATCCTTTAAGCCAAAAGATCACAGACTTGGGAAATGATGACTTTTCCCTTGGGTGGAAAGATGGCTCTGGTAATAACGCTGCTGACTTCAATAATCTGGTGGTCAAAATTCAGTCCACAAATGATTCATTACCTCTGGGTACAAATCTGCAAGGAAACCCCCAAGGAGAAGTGATTGATTTGCGCGGTGTCACAAGTCAGGTAAAAGCTGATTTTGTGGTCAACAGAGAAGCAGCTTTCAAGAATTTCATCGGCTTTTATCAAGTAGCTGATGAGAATGGTGGCATTGACACCAACGGAGATGGCAAAGCAGATATTCTCACTGGACAGGCTGGTTATACTGAAGCCGCAGTTCGTGGGCGTGTTGCAGGCATTGACTTGACAGTTAATAACCAAGGTACTGCAAGTTACACAGGAACTTTCCAGCCAGGTTCTATCTTTGCACCATTTATTATTGCTAATGGTATACCTGATGCTTTACTTGATAGCAATCCAAATAACAATCCAGCAGTTTACTTCCCATTCTTGGGAGCTAACACTGATAAAGTAGATCACATTCGCTTGTTAGGGAATAACGTTTTTGGCTTTGAGGATTTAGCAAGTGGTGGTGACAAAGATTTCAACGATATGATCGTGCGAGTCAATATGACTATTGCCTAGTTTAAATTATTATCGGACTTACGCATTGACAATAAATACCAAATATGTTTAAAGTGAAAACCACATCTTTCGTAGGGGCACAGAAAAAGCTCATTGGTGTCAACTTAAGCTAGAAATAGCTTAACTGTTGGCTTCATCACCCGCCTAGAACTAAAGTTCTTTGGCTTTTAGCTAAAGTCTACTCAAGTAGACTAAAGATTTTTCAGATTATTTAGTCATCTAAAGATTGACTTTCGCTATTAGCAAGGAACTTCAGTTCCTTGCGGGACATGGCTTTTAGGTTAAGTTGACACGTATGAGCATGGCTTTTCCCCTACAGCATCGTCTATTTACGATCAAAGGATAATTAATCAAAGCCTGAAACAACCTATTTTGCTTAATGCACATTACGATGAATTTGTAAAGTGCGTAATTCCTATATTAAACATTGCCTATACTCAGTCGAGCCAATGTTGAGCAATGTTCTTAAGCACCATTGGTTTAAGTTAGGACTGACGCAAAACTATACCTGTAGGGGCAATTCATGAATTGCCCCAACCGTAAAATTAGGGTTTCAGCTATTGTTTGCGTAAGTCCTGTAAGTAAGCGAGCGTGAATAATTAAAGGTTTGTAGTAAGCGGCTCTAGCCCTATTCTCAGGGCTGGAGCCGGGGAGCACAGGGAAAGTTGCAGTAAGTCTTTACCCCATGCGCGATGCCCAATACTTCTCTACGAGAGGCTGCGCCAACGACAACGCTCAGTACAAGTGCCCCATGCCCTAGAGGAAAAAAGAGATTTCCAGTCTATAGATTTTATTGACGGAACTAACGCCATAGTCCAGTGCGATCGCTACAATTTTAGGATAAGCAATACTCGATGGTGTAGCAGATGCTCAAGCGGCTATTTCAATGGCTCAAAAAGCTTTTTCAGAGGTTGTTTGGTGGAAAACAGACTGCCTCAAAATATCGGGGGAATGTGCAAAAAGAACCAGCACCACCCTTAAGCGATACGGATCTGGAATTTCTCTTCAACGAACTGTTGCAAGGAGTACATCAAGCACGAGGGGAAGCATGGGCACGGAAGTGGCTGCATAATATTGAACATCGCATCCCAACTGAGCGCTGGGTTGAGTGGTTAGGGCGCTTTGGCGACAGATTGCTGGCATCACCTACACCCAATAATGAAATAGCTGCGCGATTAGTGGAACTGGGTGAGTTGGGCATCGGAGAAGTGGGAGATGTTGCCTATAGTATCGGGATGCAATTATTGACACGCAATCAAGGCGAACCAATTTGGGAATATGAAGGCCCGGATGCTCTTAGCACAAGTTTGCTCTCTGAGCCAACCGCCCTAATATTAGAATCAGCAGATCAGCCAGAGAACCTCCCAGAGGGAGAATCTCAAACTGTCACCCTAGAAGAGTTGTTTGTGATGTTGCAGCAGGATCAAAACTTACGCCAGCAGATTGCTGAACAGCTTGCGGTTGAGACAGACGATCCCCAACTGCTTGTCCAGGCATTGATTAGCCAATTATATCCGGCTGGTCAATCGACTACAGAGCAAACAGAAAATTAAGAGCTTGGCAAACTCAAAATTCAAGAGTTGAATCTGGTAATTGTAACGTTCTAATGCTATGCTCTTGAAGTTTTGGATATTTTTTGCTAATCTGCTACGCAAGCGCTGTCAGGATCTAATGGGTTTTTACGTAATTGATGATTTTTTGAACACAACGATGGCTACAATCTAGAAAAACAAAATCCAAGAGTGTGGCAGATGCTCAGGCGGATATCGCAGTCGCTTAAAAGGTTTTTAAAGCGCCTCATTGAAAGTAAGCAGACTCGTCGTTCTCTCAAGGGTGGGAGAGGACGCAATGTGGTGGGGGTAATACCAGAACTAACCAATGCGGATCTGGAACAATTGTTTATCCAATTGTTAGAAGGCGTGCATCAAGCACGAGGACAACAGTGGGCATTAAGGTATCTGCAACGGCTCGAAAATCGGATTCCGGCTGAACGCTGGATAGATTGGTTGGTGATGTTTGGCGAAACCTTGTTAGCTTCACCTGCACCGAATCCTCTGTTAGCATCCCAGATGGTGCAGCTGGGAGAACTTGGGATTGGCAGAATTGGAGACGTTGCATACAATATTGGCATCCGCCTGATGCAAAACTCACCCATACCTATAGAGTATGAGGACAATCAGGCGCAAGATGGGGTAGAAATGACTCCTGGGCAAGCGCTGATCCGCGACTTAGGCGAACAGTTATGGGAGTATGACGAGGGAAATGCAATAGAAGCGACTCCTGGGCAAGAGTTAATCCGCAATTTAGGCGAACAGTTATGGGAGTATGACGAGGGAAATGTCGGAGAATCTACAACCGATGAAGAAATTCTCCCAACTTCCCCTGGTCAAGAGCTAATCCGTAGCTTAGGTGAGCAGTTATGGGAATATGATCTGCAAGATGTTGAACCAATAACCTTAGCACCCGAAAATGTCTCTTCTGAGGAAGAATTGACTGAGAATTTAGAGGAACTGGTATTGGAATATGAACCAGAAGACACCCAAAGCATAATCAGAGAAAATCTCCCTCTCCCCGCAGCCGAAGATTCAATCACCTCATTAGCCCAACTGAGGTTCGGCGATGAAGAGAAAGTTACTCCAACTAAAACAGCAACAAATGTCCTTTCGACTAGAGAAAAAACTGAATTAACAACGTCTGACTTGGAGTCAACCTGGGATAAAACTTTGACGAATTTAGAGCCAAACGTGGCTTATACCCTAGATGAGTTGTGGGTAAGCTTGGATCAAAGTACCAATTTAGTCCAGCAACTTGCTGCTAATTTGGCAGATCAAAGCAATAATCCCTCTGGTATTATTGAGCGACGTAGCGATAATCCTGTTACCCAGGCTAAAACGTGGTTTTACCAAGGTCTAAGCCAAGCGAAAACGGGTGATTTATTAGGCGCGATCGCCTCTTATGACCAAGCGATCAAACTACAACCCAAATTCCCCGAATATTGGTTTAACCGAGGCTTGACGCTGTTTCATTTAGAACGTTTTGATGAAGCGATCGCATCTTACCAAACCGCCACAGAACTGAAACCTGACTTCTACAAAGCTTGGTACAACAGAGGTCGAACTCTGGGAGAATTAGGATATTTTGAAGAAGCGATCGCTTCTTTTGACAAAGCCATAGAAATCAAACCAGACTACCAAGAAGCTTGGTCTAGCCGGGGTTTGGCGCTGTTAAAGTTAGGTTGGCTACCAGAAGCTATTTCTAGTTATGACCATGCGCTACATCTGGAACCAGAAGACCAGGAAAACTGGTATTACCGAGGCATAGCACTGGCTGTAGGCGAACAATTTGCCGAAGCGATTATATCTTACGACAAAGCGCTAGAAATTCACCCAGAGTATCACGAAGTCTGGATAGACCGGGGTGTAGTGCTGTTTAATTTAGGAAGGTGGTCAGAAGCGATCGCCTCCTGGGACAAAGCCCTCTCAGTTCAAGGCGATTTCTACTTAGCTTGGTACAACCGGGGTATAGCATTAGACAACTTAGGACGCCACCAAGAAGCGATCGCCTCCTATCAGCAAACGATCGCCATTAAACCCGACTTCCACTTAGCTTGGTATAATCAGGCAGTAGCACTGTTTTCTTTAGAACAATTTGGCGAAGCGATCGCCTGTTATGACAACGCTTTGCAAATTAAACAAGATTATTGGGAAGCTTGGATTGGTCGGGGAAATGCGATCGGTAATTTAGTAGATTCTGAGGCATTGCTGAATTTGTCGAGTCGGATAACAGCGACAAATCCCGCCTTACAACAGGGCGGCTATGAAGGAAAATTAGCCAGCTATGAGGAAGGGTTAAAGCATCTGCGGACAGATACCCATCCAGAAGGTTGGGGTAGATTGCATGTTGCGATCGGTAATACTTACTACGACCGAGGCAAAAAACATCCCAATAGCCGCGATTATTGGCGCAAAGCCGCATCTGAGTACCATCAGGCGCTATTAACTCTCACACTAGAATATTTTCCCCAGTTGCACCTAGAAGTTTTGCAATCTCTAAGCAAAGTGCTGATGGGTTTGGGACAAACAACACAAGTTCAAGAATTGCTGCAACGCGGCACAGATTTATTGCAACAATTGCTGAGTGAAGAAACTCGCTCAGACGAAAGTAAAAAACAGCTAGCTTTAAAATTTGCCGGCTTTGAGCAATTAGCAGTTGATTTAGCCGTAGAGTCCGGTGATTTAGTTGAAGCTTGGCAAATTGCCGAACAAGGTAAAAATGCTTGTTTAAACTGGCTGCTATCTGGCTGGAATGATCAGATTTACTCACCTGATTATGGCGCAATTCAACAACTATTCAATCCCACAACAGCAATTATTTACTGGCATATTAGTCCAGTTGCCCTACATACTTTCATTCTCAAAGACCAAGCACCATCACCAATCCTCCTGTTTACACCCATGCAAGATCCTGGGGCAATCCCTTTAGGAGAAGATGCTATCCGTCTAAATGAATTGCCCTTACCCGAAGCAGTGCAACGCCTAATTGAATTTGAAACTTGGCTAGAAGATTGGCATCAACAATATCAAGAATATCGCAGCACGGCTCAAGACAAAGAAAGTAAAAGCCAGCATTCTTGGCGAGTTGATATGGAACAAAAACTGTTGCAACTGTATGAAATTCTGAATATTTCCACAATTGCACAGGAACTTGAAGGCATCACCCAACTGGTTTTAATTCCTCACCGTGACTTGTCCAGATTGCCCATTCATACCCTTTTCCATCTCTCTAACCCATCGCCGGAAGAGTTGCCGAATGTGGAGTCAAATTTCAGCGTTACCTATCTGCCTAGTGCCCAAATAGGTTTATCAATAAAAACTGAAGAGATTTGGCAGTGGCAAAATCAGTTATTGCTCAGTGTTGAACATCCTGAAAGTGCAGCTTATCCCACACTCAAATTTGCCAAACTTGAGTCGGAAGTTGTGAGCCAGATGTTTAATAATATCAAACGAATTCAGGGGTCAGAAGCTACGAAAACTCTTGTCGAAAATGCCTTATTTGCTAATTACAACATCTTTCATTTTACGGGTCGTGTCACTAATAATTTAGCTGAACCTAAAAAGTCAGAATTAGCATTAGCAGGTGAAGACAAACTTACTCTAGATGAATGCCAACAGAATCTAGCAAATTACAATCTTATTACTCTCTCTGCGTGTGAAAATTTAAGTCCTAGCAACCACACTATCAGCAGCGAATATGTGAGTTTAGTTAGTGGTTTTGTGAGTCAGGGTGTTCCTCATGTAGTGAGTACTCTCTGGAGTGTAGAATCTTCAGCTAGTGCGTTGGTAATGATCGAGTTTTATCGGCGATTGCAGCCCAATAAATCAGCAGTTACTGCCTTAGCGGAAGCAACACGATGGCTGAAAGAACTAACTGCTGGAGAACTGACAAAATGGTATGAAGATATCTTGAATAATCTGCATCCTGATGAATTACGAATTCAAACTTATTTAGCGACACAACTATATAGAAATAGTAAAATGGCATCAGATAAAAATCTTTATAATCATCCTTATTACTGGGCAGCATTCACGATTACGGGTAAGCCGAATTAATCTTTTGTGCTGCTGCTAAAACTGCTGTTTTATTCCTCGCCGATTCTTGACCACAACTATTTAGCATCAGCACTGTAAATAACATCAGTATCATGCTGCTTGTGCGATCGCTATGGTGGACTCAATAATCAGGAATTCAATATACTTCTTGCATAAATCAAAAAAAGAACCCCACCCCGCTTTTGACTTACCTCAAATTCTCCCCTCCCCGCAAGCGGGAAAGGGCTGGGGGTGGGGTGTTAGGGACTTTTGCAAGAGGTCTAATCCACCATTGTTGAGTTTAGTTACAAATCAGAGCCGACGCAGTTAAACCTTGACTCGTTGTCGGAGTCAACTTTGCTCCTGGTCAACTTTTTCGATATCATCAGGTGTACCAGTGGCAGAAATTTTTGATGCGCCAGATTTACCTGCACCTGAGTTGCCGCCAGAAGCGCCAGCACCCCCTGAGTGTTTAGAATCCGTGTTGCCTTGTTCTTCTTGAAGCTGTTCAAGACGGTTTTTTTCTTGAGCTTTATCTTTTTGGTCAGCCATATCTTATTTAGATTTTTTGCGTAGCGATCGCTCTTAACTCTATCATTTTCCTTATTCAAGCGACACTAGAGGCAAATGCTTTTAATTAACGCTTCTGGACTGGGTTGATAGCAATAGGTCACTCTCTTTAAGACTAGCTTGTTGATTTTTGGGTTATGAGATTGCCCAAATCCCTTTGCACACATGGCACTGACTCAAAATTTACGTGCTGGCAAACGTGATTTTAACATAATTAGTCAGGCGATGAGCAGAAGCGAAAGCTAGCTTTAAATAAGGAAGTTTATTTAAGCCTAATCTAACTCCCGACGTCCTTCCAATGCCCTTGCTAGGGTCACTTCGTCGGCGTACTCCAAATCACCACCTACAGGCAAACCAAAGGCAATCCGCGTCACTTTGGTAAATGGTTTTAGTAGCTGACCGATATATAGTGTTGTTGTTTCCCCTTCTACACTCGGACTAATTGCGAGAATTACTTCTTGAGGTTTTTGCTGATTCACCCGGCGCTGCAAAGCCACTATAGTCAACTGTTCTGGGCCAATTCCATCAATTGGCGAAATCACCCCACCCAAAACGTGATATTTACCTTTATACTCGCGCGTTTTTTCCAGCGCAATCACATCGCGGGGATCTGCTACAACACAGATAGTGCTGTTGTCACGGTTGGAATTGCGGCAGATTTCACAAACTGGTTCGGCAGATAAGTGAAAGCAAACAGAACACAAGCCTATTTGTTTTTTTGCCTCAATCAGAGCTTGTGCTAAAGCTTCAACTTCTGCTTCTGGGCGCTTCAAAATATGCAAAGCCAGTCGTTGGGCAGATTTAGGGCCAACTCCCGGCAAGCGTTGCAATTGCTCAATTAACCGTGCTAAAGGGCGTGCGTAAACCGTTGTCTTATCTCCTGAATGTTTTTACTTTTACTATGATGACATTCTTACTGGTTTTTGGATTGGTCATTTAATTTATCAGAAGTCAATGAGATTCTACACCCCCGTCTGCTAAATACACGTCACCCTAAAAGGGGTTCAGAAATATTCAGACTTGATGTTGGGTTTCACTTCCTTACAGGACGCTGTTCGCGTTCGTTCTACCCAACCTACGAATGATTAAATTCCATACTCTTTTTGTCGTTTTCTGTACTAAGTTGCAAACAGTGATTTTTTTTAGTGATGAATTGTGTCTCTAGACGCAATTCATCGGGTTTTATCAACCAGGAGGCCAGTTTAACTGCCGTCCTCCCAAAATATGCAGATGTAAGTGATGGACTGTTTGACCACCGTCATCACCAGTATTGATGACAACTCGATAACCATTTTTCAGTCCAGCTTCTTCTGCAACACGTTTGGCGGTTAACAAAAGATGCCCCAACAGAGCATGATCGTGAGATTCAGCATCAGCTAGTGAGGGAATGGGTTTTTTGGGAATGACGAGGATGTGAACGGGCGCTTGGGCGTGGATATCTTTGAATGCCAGGGCTAAATTATCCTCATAAACAATATCAGCGGGAATTTCCCGACTAATGATTTTGCTGAAAATCGTTTCTGTAGTTTCACTCATGCCAATCTACCTGCTCATCTGCTAGAGATTTTAAAAGTTTACTGTAGGTTTCTTCCTGTCTGCCTTACAGCAATGTTAAGAAAGATGTGACTAATGGATAGCCCAATATGGGAGAGGGGAGTGCTTATTTTAAATACGGGATGACATGACAACTGTATATGTTATAACTTTGTACGAATGATGTTTAGTGAAGCTCGCATAACTTCAGGAGTAGTCACGGTGAATCAGATACAACTGACTTTAACTATTGGTTATCTGTTAATGACATGCTATTTTTTAAGCAATTGGTTAATATTTTTGCTACGTCATCCTGCTTCCACTCCAGAAGATAAATTTTTATCAGTTGTGATGTTTTTGGTAACAACTATCTTCTGGCCTCTGATGATTCCGATGTCTTGTTTAGAAATAGTTCAAAAAAAACGAATAGACTTTAGTAAAATGATTCCTGTTCTCTTAGCAATATTTGTATTTAGTATTTCATATTATTTAACTGACATTGCCTACTAACTGAAATAATGGCTCTGCGATCATCCCAAATAGCAGCTAACTGGATATCGATTTTATAGGGCAAGATGTTAAATTTTGCCTCACTATTTATCAAGCCTATCGCTTCAACGCTTTGATTGTCGCATCGTCATCCAAGTGGAATTCTTGGTAGGCTGTCAAACTCGTTTTGGGTTGAGATGGTCGTTATCGAACCAAAAAATCACTCTAATTTCATCGGGAGAATACATGATGTTATTGTTTTTGTATTTTTAATTCACATTGTTGAAAAATATAATTCACCGCCGCAAATAATTTATCTAAATCTTGAATTACATACAAATTTTTATTTCGAGTAAACACATCAGCAATCAACTTTCCAAATTCCCATATTTTGCCGTTAGAAACAATCCCAAAAACAGCGCTGGCAAAATCATCATTAATTCGCTGCACTGCGATCATTTCAGCTAAACACTGACCCCAACCTTCTTCAAATTTGTCCTGTTTAGCTTCAACAGTCAAAAAATAAGGTTTATCAAAAACAATCGTACCCAGAGGGTTTCGCTGTGTCACCGTATAGTCTGGAACGCCTGATAAATCTTCATCGTAAGCTAATGTTTCGTGACTCCAAAGTGTTAATTTACTTCGGTAAGTTTTCCATACTTCTTTCAATACTGGATAGATGAGATTTTCACCAATAGCATTTTCAGAATTATCAATAACTCCATCTGTAAATAGCAAATCTAATTCTTCTTTAAAAGATTGTTCAACAGGAAATCCTAGTTCCAACATAAAGTTAGACTGTACATATTTAATTTGAAACTTTTTAACGACTGTGCTAATACTTTTATAATTACTAAATGCCATTTTAATTTACCTTTTATTGAAAACTCCGTCACTTTTTTAATAAAATGTGAGATGCAAATTTAAGTATTTTTTCTAGGACTTTTGCCTAGATCCAAGTTTACTCGCGGTAGAGCCGCAATGAGGTGCAAATCTTAAGTAGGGGAGGCAGGTGTAGCTCAGGCTTCCTTAGATCATAACTGCCGTTGCGTTACAACCTTATGTCTAACGTACTGCAATAGAAAGAAATCAATATGGCAAATGAACCTAGAATATCAAAGGGAAGTTTTGCAGATGGAGGCAGAATTTGCCCCGGCTCAGTGGGAAGCTTTGAAGCTTGAGATTAACCGCTCACCTCACCAACTGTGCGGCGGAGTTAAAAAACTGACGACACAATCCCCTCGTTAGTAAAACTGTTGTCAGTAAATTAGCGAAAGCAACCATGAACATAATCAAAATTTCGTAGGATACAGCATCCAAGGGTTTAACACCAGCTAATAACTGTCCGGTGGTAATTCCTGGTATTGCGACCATACCTATGAGTATCATTTGATTGAGAGTGGGAATCAATCCGGCTTTGATGGCATCTTTACGATACTGACTAACTGCTTGCTCTGGAGTTGCACCTAAGCTCAAATGGGTTTCTATTTCCAGATGGCTGGAGTTAATGGTGCTGACAAGGCGATCGCCTGCTAAAGCAGCTGCATTGGTAGCATTACCTAAAACTATGCCTGCTAGGGGAATTATATAGTGTGGTTCGTACCATCTCTCTGGTTGAATGATCAAAAAGTTGGTGTAAAGCACTGTTAGGGCGGTACTAATTAAAATTGCACCCCATACCAAAGGCAATAGATGAGGAATTTTTTGGCTGATGCGATTTCGTGCGACAATCGCCGTAATTGTCAGCATTATTGCTAATAGCGCCAAAACTGCCCAAGCATTGTCTAAAGCCAAGATGAAATCTAAAATGTATCCCAATACAAGAAGTTGTAAAATGGTTCTCCCAGTAGCAAGGGCGAAGTTCAACTCTAATCCTAATTTTTCCCAGGCAGATAAACCAATGGCGATCGCCATCAATCCCACAGCAATAGCTAAATCCACAAAATCCAGCTTGATTAAATCCGGCATGAGTTCTCTATCTCCTGGTATTTTCTTGTCAAAGCAGCCCACACAAGAGGAACTTTGATCCGATGTGTTGGATCTTGGTTGATATATATCACTTTCATCAATTCAAAATGGTACAACCTTAAAATGGCAAACACCTAGTATGCCTACTATCTGTAAATTAAATCTGCGGTAGTTTCCCGCCCGACGATTTAAGTAAAAACCCTAATAGATGCGTATCTTGGGCGATAGTCTTTTAGTAGCTCCTATTTGATTAAGCAAAAATTGACTGTCGAAGTGCATCCTTATGTATCTCCCGATAAAATCAGAACTCATGATCCAAAGTGTAAATCCCATCCCTGCCTTTGATATCAAGCAGCAATACACCAGCATTGAAGCAGAAGTAAGTGCAGCCGTCTTAGAGGTTCTGGCTTCTGGCCGCTATATCGGCGGCCCCTTAGTCGAAGGCTTTGAGCAACAGTTTGCTGCTTATAATACTGTTAGTGAATGTGTGGCTTGTAATTCTGGTACTGATGCGCTCTACTTAGCGTTACGAGCCTTGGAAATTGGTGCAGGCGATGAAGTGATTACAACGCCTTTCACCTTTATTGCGACATCGGAAGTGATTAGCGCCGTGGGTGCAAAGCCTGTTTTCGTTGATATTGACGCTACTACGTTTAATTTGGATGTGGAGCAAGTAGCGGCGGCGATTACACCCAAAACCAAAGCGATTATCCCGGTTCACCTATTTGGACAACCTGTGGATATGACATCATTGATGGCGATCGCTCAGTCTTACAATTTATCAATAATTGAAGATTGCGCTCAGTCTACAGGCGGAATTTGGGCTGATCAAAAACTTGGAAGCATTGGACATATTGGTTGCTTTAGTTTCTACCCTACCAAAAATCTTGGTGGTTGTGGCGATGGTGGGGCAATAACGACTAATGATCCAGCGATCGCCACTAAACTGCGAATACTACGGGATCATGGTAGTAAAATTCGATATTTACACGAAGAAATCGGTGTAAATAGCCGCTTAGATGCTCTCCAAGCGGCTATTTTGCAGATTAAGCTACGTTATTTAGATATTTGGAATGATCACCGACGAGATATTGCCAACTATTACTACCAGTTCCTCAGTAAAATTCCGGGGATAATCCCGCCCCAAGAATTACCTGGGGGTATTGGGGTATGGAATCAATACACTATTCGCATCTCAGGCGAAGGGCGAAATGGTTCTAGCGCCAAATATCGAGATTGGCTGCGTAGTCAATTGCAAGAACAGGGCGTGAGTTCAATGATTTACTACCCCCACCCTTTACATTTGCAGCCAGTTTATCAAAGTCTGGGTTATCAAATTGGGGACTTACCAATAGCAGAGCAAGCTTGCCATGAAGTCATATCCTTGCCTATGTTCCCAGAACTCACACAACAGCAGCAAGATCAGGTGATTTATGCGTTGAAGGAAGTTAGGAGTTAGGAGTTAGGAGAGACGCGATTAATCGCGTCTGTACAGAAGTTGGGAGTTTTGAATAAATAAAAGTTTCTTCAACTCATAACTCATCACTCCTAACTCATCACTCATTTCATTACTGCATTTGCAGTCGCTAACGCTTCTACCAAGCCACGCACGGCAGCAATCATGGCGACTTCGCTATTGAGTTGGTTAATGGCGGAACCAACACCAACACCAGCCGCACCAGCAGCGATCGCTAATGGTGCGGTAACGTTAGAAATGCCGGAAGCACACAATACTGGCACTGACACCACGCGGGAAATCTCAAAAGCTGCTGCCAAGGTGGGGGCAGCTTTTTCAATTAATCCTAAAGTTCCTGGGTGAACTGGATTACTGCTAGTGCCGCCTTCGGTTTGGATAATGTCCGCTCCCGCTTTCACTAGTTCTTCTGCTAGCTGTACCTGTTGATGTAGTTCCAAGATGTGGGGAACCGTGATAGATAGGGTGATTTCCGGGAAGAGAGCGCGGGTTTGCTTAGTCAGCGCTAGCACTTCTGGAGCCTCAAAGCGCCGTCCTTGAACATAGAAGGAATCGAAATTTCCGATTTCAATTAAATCAGCACCAGCTGCCACAGCTTGCACAAATTTATCTGGTTCTACTGCCGATACACAAATTGGTAAATTTGTCAAACTTTTAGCTAGCTGGACTAAGGCTGAATCGGCGGCAATATCGACAAAAGTAGCACCGCCAAATTCAGCAGCTTTAACGGTAGCGGCGACACTAGCGGTATCGAAGTTATTTAAGCCGGTGATCACTTTCAGAACGCGGCGGTTATTAAATGCACGTTTGAGTGTAGAATGCATCGTCATAGTTTGGCTTTTGAAGGTACGAAAATTAGGTATATTCTACCGTTACTCAGTTGATCAGGGACTAAATCACTATGGTAGTTGCCAAATCTTGATAGTTTTATTCTTTTTTCGGAATTGCGATCGCTAAGTACAGCTTTGCATAAGTTCGTAGCGAATCGTTTATAGCTTTTGGGTTGGCATTTATAGCTTTTGAGTTGGCATTTATAGCTTTTGGGTTGGCATTTGTAGCTTTTGGGTTGGCATTTATAGCTTTTGAGTTGGCATTTATAGCTTTTGAGTTGGCATTTATACCTTTTGAGTTGGCATTTATAGCTTTTGAGTTGGCATTTATAGCTTTTGAGTTGGCATTTATAGCTTTTGAGTTGGCATTTATAGCTTTTGAGTTG
>NZ_JBALBZ010000011.1:0-5032 GCF_036919495.1 Nostoc sp. | reverse complement strand
TTTTTGCGAAACCTTCATTGTCAAAACCAATGCTAAAATTCCTACTTCAAACAGGATGCAATCGAGCGATCGCAGCCTAATTAATTCTTTAAACCTACTTTAGAAAACGTTGCTGCCTAGATTCTCTTTCATCAGGAGCCGTGTTTACCTAACTGCCGATATTCCATAAATCATCTCCTTTTTGCGAAACCTTCATTGTCAAAACCAATGCTAAAATTCCTACTTCAAACAGGATGCAATCGAGCGATCGCAGCCTAATTAATTCTTTAAACCCACTTTAGAAAACGTTGCTGCCTAGATTCTCTTTCATCAGGAAGAGAATCTAGTCATCAATAGGTGTACTTATCCAGTGAGATGATTTTGTTGTCTAATCAAGAACGGTAAGTAATTAATTAACGCCGACGCTTGACAATGATTTTGGTACGCACAATGCCAGAGTTATTGTTCTTGCTGCCATAAATAAAGACATTGATAGCCATAGTAAATGACTATTATGAAAATACCAAGCTGTAATTGCTGATGGAATAAAACCGATTACAGTGGCTGTAAGCATAGCTTGCCGAAGTATATGACCTTGAGTCAACCCTAGAAAATAACCATCTAGCGCATAAGCGACTGAACCAAAACCTAAAACTGGTAATAACCAAGGAATATAAGAGCGTAAATTATTGATAATTTCAGTATGATTAGTCAGCAATCTTAACAATGATTCTGGGGCAAAAATAAATGCAGTAGCAAACATTAATCCGATAATTAAGCTACTGACTACAGAAGTTTGTAAAAGTTGTTTTAAATAAGTAATATTTCCACTACCTTGAAAAATTCCAGCCAAGCTCTCAGTAGCGAATGCCAGGCCATCTATGAAATATGCTGCCAAGCTTACCACTTGCATCAGGAGGGTATTTGCCGCCAGAATTTCAGTTCCTAACATAGAACTGAGGTTGCTAAACATCGCCATTGTCGAAATTAAAGCGAAAGTCCGAATAATAATTTCCCCATTTAGAATTAAAGCTGATTTTAAAGCAGACAGGTCAAATAATTCCCCGATTAAAGCTTGTATTTGTTTAAATGAAATTGTTTGACAATATAGCAAAATCCCTACCATTAGCATCAGATACTGACTAGTGGCTGTCGCTAACCCAGCTCCTCTACTTGCCCATCCCCACTGAACAATAAATAGATAATCAAGTAGCACATTTGCACAATTACTAATAGCTGAAAGCAACAAGACTTTACTACTTTGTGCTTGTCCAAGAAACCAACCAATCAAGACAAAGTTAATTAATGTTGCTGGGGCACCCCATACTAAGGCATTATAGAAATCGATTCCAGAACTTTTAACTTCTGGTGTAGCACTTAGAATCGCAAACCCTAATATTTGTAAAGGTTGTTGAAATATCAGGATAGCGAGTCCTAATATCAGTGCTAAAATTCCATGCTGTAAACCAATCAGTACTGCCGATTGGTTATCTTTACGCCCTATAGCCTGTGCAACCATTCCAGTTGTACCCATGCGTAAGAAACCGAATGTCCAATAAATATAGTTGAATAAAATTGTTGCTAGTGCCACACCTGCTAAATGACGAATCTCCGTTAAATGTCCTAAAAACATTACATCTATTAGTCCTGCCAACGGAACCATTAGATTTGAAAGAACATTTACAGAGGCAAGTTTTAGAAAATGGCGGATGAATACTGAACGTTGAGCAAAGATAGACAAAATTACTAAATCCTTTGACCCCTGCTAGAAATTGTAATTTAGAAATAACAACACTAACTATCAATTTCCTAACCAACCTCCGATAATTCTCTTTTGCTCTCTAAAGCAAGCCAGAGCAGTTCTACACTGTAGCTATTTTGGTATAAAAATCTTCGTCAGCACGTATAAAAGCAGGCCGCTGCATCAAGCCATTGATATATTCACTAAGGGGATCGTTATCTAAGAGCATTCCTAACTTTTTAGCCCAGAGCAAAACTCCCCCGGTGATAATATCAGCAGCCGTTAGCCTATTAGCTACTAAATAATTTCTGCCAACCAATACTTCTCTAAGAGGTTCAGCAACTCTGTCAAACCATTGTTGGGATTCTTGTTTTGAAGTTTCCAACCTCACAAAGCCCGGCAGCAGTTTTTCTGGTAGATTTGGCAAAACATTAAACATATAATGCTCAACAGGTGGTTCTAGGGTAACTGCGGCATAAAATAGCCACTGATGATAATAAGCACGCTCAGGGCTATCTGGCAGTGGAGCAAATCTCAGATCGATATATTTGTCTGCAAGATAAGCACAAATTGCAGCAGACTCAAAAATTGTGACTGATCCATCTACCAAAACTGGTACTTTCCTGTGTGGATGTAGTTCTTTATATTCTGGTTGTTTGGTCATGTTCATATTGACTCGAACTAAGTCATAAGCAATTCCCATTTCTTCTAAAAGCCACCTTGGGCGTACCGCTCTTGTTGTGGGGATGTAATATAACTTCATTGCTTCTCTTGTTTTTTCTTAGTACGATTTTTCCGAAGAGATTGGGACTGCATTTTTTTACTCGGTATCTAGCAGCCCATTGTCCCACAATGCGATCGCAAGGACAAACCTATCAAGGTGAACGCAATGTCTGTGGCAAGTTCTGTTTTTACAGAATTACACTAGGATACTAGAAATGTTAATGCACAATATTTCGCAAATATACAACCCCAGTTAACTTGTGCTGCACTTGTGAAGAATTAGTTGCTCCAGGAACTCTGCAACCCCAAATTACCGATACGTTTGTCTCTACTGAATTTACTCTCATTCCGGGCGGCATCAAGAGAAATTTATGCCGAAGATCGCGGCATCACAATGTTTTTTATTATAAGTTCACCTATTGATGAATTGGTGTTTATTCCTGATGAAAGAGAACTTAAGCATCAACGTCTTCTAAAGTGGTATTAAACAATTAACTACGATGCGATCGCCATCATTTAATCGCATCCTGTTTGAAATACGGCTATTAGCATAAAGAGCGAACGAATTGTGAATATCTCGTCGATCGAGGGATCATACTATGAAACCGGATTATCTCATTGTCGGTAGTGGTTTATCAGCATTAGTCTTTGGCGCTTTGATGGCAAATGGCAAGACCGTGCAAATCCTTGAAGCCCATGAGCATCCAGGTGGCTTTGGTCACACGTTTACGATGGCTAAAAAATATACATTTAATGCCCAATTCCATTATGTTTGGGATTGCGGTGAAGGACAAACGGTCAATCGGGTACTCAAGAAACTGGGCTTGGATCGGGAAGTGACTTTTGAGCGGTACCACCCGGATGGCTTTGACCACATGCGAATGCCGGGATATGCATTAGATATTCCTTCGGAACCGGAAGAACTAATCCAGCGATTATCAACGCTGTTTCCTGCATATAGCGATCGCATTATTCACATTCAAGAACATCACACTCCGTTGTACACTACTGAGTCTTTTAGATATCGAGATGAAGTAGTTGCAACCAATGGAGAGAATAATACTTACTATGCGGGAGCTTATCTTGGAGATGGCTTGCATGAAGGAGCGATCGAGTCTGCCTTTCGAGTTGCTCAACTCATCGGTTCACCTTTGGCTCTCTCCATTTCTAGTTTCAACGACAAAAATACAAACACACTCAGGTTAGCAAAGGCATAGTACAACGGAGCATGACAAAGTGCAGAGTGGCAGAAGGAATTAAGGATTTTCCCGATCTTCCACTCTTATTTTTTCATCCAAAAACTTTAGCTGCTGGTATATACAGCTAATCTGCGGTAAATCTACATCTGCTGCTTGCGCTTTCCTTAATGGGTTCCCGAAAATTGCTTCTACTTCCATAGGGCGCCTTTCGTCGTAGTCAATTTTCATACTGGTACGATAAGGCTTCATCTTCAAGGTGTAATCCAGCATTGTTTGAATGAAGCTATCAGGAATGATGCGTCCGCAACTTTTCGACCCTGCTACAACTTCATACATCAACTGTTCAACTAATTTGCGCGTGTGGACATAGGACATTAATTCATCTGTTCTAGCGTTGAGAATTACAGACAGTCCATTATAGGGAATATTCCACACCAATTTTTTCCATCGCCCTAGTAATAAGTCTTCAACTAATTCAATTGAGATACCAGCATTAGTAAAATCATCGGCAATTTGCCGCATCTTATCTGTAATCCCAGTAGGATCATAGCCAAAAGTATATCCCCCTAAGATAATTTTTCCATAGTCGAGGTGGCGGATATGTCCTGCTCGGACTTTATTGGAACAAAGAAAACACAACCCACCAATAATGCTGACATTGCCAACTATTTTGGCAACTTCTTCTTCCACCGCCAGTCCATTTTGCAATACCAACACTACCCCATCATCCTTGACAAGTGGCGGTAACATCTGCGGCAATAAATGGTTTTGTGTCGTCTTTAGTGCTACCACCACCACATCGCATTGTGGCATTTTTTCTATATCATTGTAGGCGTTGACTTGAGTCAATGTGAAATCACCATCTTTTGACTCAATAACTAAACCAGATTTACTGACATATTCATAATCACTCTTCAGCAGAAAGTGGACATCTAAGCCAGCTTTTTGCAGTTTTGCACCATAAAAGCCACCTAATGCACCAGTTCCTAGAATGGCGTAACTACGCTTGGACATTTTGCTAACAAAGAGATTTTTCAACGATCATAAGCTGTTGCGTATTTAATTTGTATATGCGATGCGGGCAAGATGCCCACACTACAATAATTTTACGTTTTCGTGTTATACAATTTAGCTGCATATCAGCTTAGAATACCTTGTATACATATAGCCAAGAACTACTGGTGTGGCATTAGGTAGTGGTTCAGCCTCTCGTAGAGAGGAAATCTCACTCAGGCTGTGGCTGGGCTTCATCATTCGTGCAGCGTTGCAAGAAGGTGAAAGCACTTGTCACAATCGTGCGATTCGTTGTTTGGTGAATCACGGTATCCAGCCCGTACATAACTAAACCAGCCAGACAGCAGATTACTGTCATTAAAGGCTGAACTCTCGG
>NZ_JBALBZ010000010.1:0-8357 GCF_036919495.1 Nostoc sp. | reverse complement strand
CTCAACTTCCGAGTTCAGAGGCTCAACTTCCGAGTTCAAAGACTCAACTTCCGAGTTTAGAGGCTCAACTTCCGAATTCAAAGACTCAACTTCCGGTAAATTAATATAAACTATGTCTCCGACGGGGTACGTCTACGCACTTTTAATTTCATCCTTTTGCCCAATCAAGTGCAAGAAAGCAAAAGAAGACAAAAGTAAAAAGACAAAACAGAACTTATTAAGCCTCATCTAAGTTGAGAACCTTAGTTTTTGCCCTCACCCTAAATCCCTCTTTCAGAGATGTCCGAGGGACTTTTAAATTCTGGCTCCCCGAATCCCAAATCTGGGGGATAGGTTGGGGGATGAGGGCAAATCCTTTTCAAAACCGTTGAACTACAGGTTTCAAGATAGACGCGGTTTAAGTCTTTCTTCTCTTTTTACTTTTATCTTTTAACTTACTAGTTCCTATTAATCATTGCTATCTTTGAACTTACGTTGCAATTGTTTTAGCGATTGATACATATCTGGCAGGCGACCATAAACAGCACATACCTTCAGATATAGTTTGTAAGGAAGGGCTGGAGATCCGCAGACAACTTCTCCTGGTGCAACATCGCTGTGAATTCCAGTTTGAGCAGATGTCATCGCCCCATCTCCAATCTTCACTTGATTGGTTATTCCTGTTTGTCCAGCTAAAATAACGCGATTTCCGAGTTTAACACCTCCTGCCATGCCAACCTGACCTGCGATCGCACAGCCAGAACCGATTTGGCAACCATGACCTATTTGCACTAAGTTATCAATTACTGTATTGCGACCTACCCGTGTTTCTCCAACAGATGGGCGGTCAATTGCACTGTTGCAGCCAACTTCCACACCATCTTCTAAGACTGTATAGCCGGATTGTTCCATTTTTAACCAACCAGTCCGGGTAGGAACAAAACCAAAGCCTTCTGCGCCGATGACAGCACCACTGTGAATCACACAATCTGCACCAATACGGGTGCGTTCGTGGATGGTACAGTTGGCATGTAAGGTGGTGCGATCGCCTATTTTGGCATCTGGATAAATCACCACATTGGGATGGATAATTGCGCCATCGCCAATTTCTACCCCTTGTTGAATCACAGCATGGGGGCCAATGTAAACATCATTACCAACTTTTGCCGTAGAGTGAATCGCAGCAGTGGGATGAATTTCTGGGATGGGGCGATATGGTTGGTAAAAAAGTGCGATCGCTTTGGCAAACAACAGTCGCGGATCTGGGGTTGCTATCCAGACAATACTGCTCTCTTGTGCAAGCACTTGTAATTTTTCATCCTGGGGCAAAATTAAAGCACTAGCATTGGTTTTAGCGACAAAAGACCCAAATTTTGCCCCTTCTACATAGCTGAGAGTACCGATAGTAGCTTCATCAATAGCTGCTACCCCTGTAATTTCTGGGTCATGGTCTGGGTTGCTAGTCAGGCTATGATTGGTAGCGGCATCACCAAATTGGCACAGAATTTCGCTGAATTTCATTGTTGGGTGTGTTCAAAATTGATCTACAATGGCAAGACAATTTTCCCATTACGGATTACGAATTAGTAATTATTTAGTCAATTTCAAATTAATGGGTTCAAGAAGAGGCAAGGGAGCAGGGAGCAGGGAGCAGGGAGTATAAGAAGGATGCAAAAGAATCGGGATTCGACCCCACCTGTTGTGCTAGCCAGCTTTCCGTAGGGTACAATAACCACGCTTAATATTGCCCCCTTCATTCCACAGCAGTTCTTGATCGGGTCATTCATTTCCCCCTGCCTCTTAGCTCCTCCCTAAACGGGACTAGTCGCTAGTCGCCATTGCTATCCCTGCTAAATACCCGGTTGTCCAAGCACTTTGGAAGTTAAACCCACCGGTAACGCCATCAATATCTAAGATTTCTCCGGCAAAATAAAGACCAGGAACTAACCTACTTTCCATCGTCTTAAAGTTGACTTCTTTGAGGTTGACACCGCCACAGGTAACAAATTCTTCTTTAAAGGCTCCTTTGCCATTGATTAAATATTGTCCCTGAGTAAGTTCTTGCACCAGTTTATTTAAGGTTTTATTAGATATTTCTGCCCAACGGTCTTCTGTGGTAATGCCTGCACGGGCAATGATATATTGCCAGAGACGATGGGGTAAGTCAACGCCGCGATGCAATGCGATCGCTTTCTTTCCCCATTCATCTTTAACTGCTAAAACTTTTTCTCGCACTTGTTCTTGTTGCAAATCAGGCAACCAATTAATCAATAATGTGGCTTGATAACGGCTTTCATGCAGAACTCTCGCACCCCAAGCTGAAAGTTTCAAAACAGCCGGGCCACTCAAACCCCAGTGGGTAATTAGCAATGGCCCAGTTTGTTGTAATTGGGATTTTCCACCCCCAGATAACCGCAATTGCACAGGGTTAACACTCACTCCAGCTAGAGCTTGCAATTGAGGATCAGCAATATTGAAGGTAAATAAAGAAGGTACTGGTGCTTCTATTTGATGACCTAACTCTTTGAGAATTTTATAACCTACAAGGCTGCTGCCGGTAGCAAGAAGTAAGCGATCGCATTTAATCTGCTCTCCCGATTTCAGAAGAATATCAAACCCCCCATCTGCTGCGGTCACTGAAGTTACGTGTGTACCGATACGGAGTTTTACCCCAGATGTCGCCATCGCTTTAATTAAACATTCCACAATGGTTTCTGAAGTGTTGGTGACAGGAAACATCCGGCCATCGGCTTCAGTTTTTAGATAGACTCCAGCAGCAGCAAACCAAGCTACTGTGTCTTGAGGCCCAAACCGAGTCAAAGCACCCCGCAAAGCTTTTGCACCTCTAGGGTAATTTTGCACCAACTCCTCAGGCAAAAAGCAAGCGTGAGTAACGTTGCAGCGTCCGCCACCAGAAATTAGCACTTTCGCTAGGGGTTGGCGACTAGCTTCGAGTAATGTAACTTGGGCATCAGGATTGGCTTTAGCACAAGCGATCGCACCAAAAAATCCTGCTGCCCCACCCCCAATAACTACGATTCGTAACGATAGCAAGTTCTAAAATTTCTCAATAGCACGTACTTTACTAGGCTAGCGGTTATCTTCACTATTCAACTATTTCAAATTGATCTTTGGTGGCACCGCAAGTCGGACATACCCAATCATCTGGTATATCTTCAAAGGCTGTCCCCGGCGCTATATCGCTATCTGAATCGCCTACTTCTGGGTCATATTCATAAGCGCAAACAGTACATATATACTTTGCCATGTTCATTTCCCTTAGTAAATTGTTGGCATTGCTTCAGTATTAAATACTTCTGGTAGTTAGTCAAAATCGGCTTAGTCATTAGTTATTAGTCCAAAAGAAACCACGCCACCCAACAGCAGAGCTACGAGTATCCCTTGGGACATGGTTTGAATTAGTTCGATATCATTAGTTTTTTTTCGCCCAGAAGTGGCGCGGTATATACCAAAAACTCTTGTATCTTAGACAAATGACAAATGACCAATGACAAATGACTAAAAACGCCACCAAGTTCTCTGGACGTAACTGATAACCGCGATCGCGATCGCCCCTAGTAGCAGTAGCAAAATTATTCCACCTGGAATAAAAGTGAGAATACCAAAACCTCTCAGTACCCAGACGGCTACACTAATGCCTAAAAGGATACCGAAAATCTGGATTAATCTACGATTTAAAGAAGATTGGCTCACCTACTTTTCCTCTCAACTCAACAGAGATTACACTTGATATTGACAATAAAATATGAAATTACGATGAAGTTGCATTTTCATCAGAAATAACACGTAAAAATCGAGAGATACTATCCAAACGTTGGGGTAAAATACTTGATATTAGATCGTGTTTGTGCCATTCTAGCTGTTAAAAACTTAAGTTTTTAATTTATAAATACCGTTATTATAAAGTTTACTTAAATATTAATTGTGTTAATTGTGATAAGAACTACAGTTTTTCCAGTAATATAACTGAAATAATTACCAAAAACTCGCCGTTTCTGGAAAGATAGGCATTAGACTGGAACTAAAATTTAGTGAGTTGGAATCTAAATCAAGTTTTATGCTTGTAGTTTCAACTCCATTTAGGTGGATGAGTTGAGGAGTAACTAAAATCATTATGTCTGCGTCTCATATCTCAGACTCAATTATTGCAGGTTCAGATATGGCTTGGAATCAAGACAAGCAAAAGTTGCTGGTACAGGGTGAAATTTTAATAGAAACGCGATCGCACAAAACCTGGGGTGGCGCGGTAACAGCCTGGATGTATGTGCCGATGGTGCGATCGCAAGTCTGGCAACAATTAACTGATTACCCCCGTTGGGTGCAATATTTTCCCGATATCACTAAAAGCGAGATATTACACAAAGGGGAAGTCAAGCGCCTATATCAAGCAGCACAAAAAGCCTTTTTCTTTTTCACGGCTCAAGTTGAAATTTATCTCAACGTTGTAGAAGTGCTGGGGCAACAAATCCAATTTCGTATGGAAAAGGGGACTTTTGAGGATTTTAACGCTCATTTAGAATTAAAAGATTGCGGTAATGGTACTTTGCTTGCTTATACTGTGCAAGCTACACCTCTTATTCCAATTCCATCAATTTTCATTCAACAAGCAATGAACTTTGAGTTGCCTGCAAATATGCGTAAAATGCGGCAAGTACTTTGTAAGGGCCAAAATAATTCGTAATATGATGTCCGGGCAATTAAGCATAATACCCGGAACCCCACCCCGCCAAAGCTACACTTTAGCTCCCCTCCCCGCATTCGGGGAGGCAATACGGTTCGGTTAAGATCCCCCCGCCTGCGGCGACCCCCTTAAAAAGGGGGTAAACGAGGAAATTAGCCCCCCTTTAAAAGCTACGGTGTATACACAAGTCTGAAATAGCTTACTCACCTGGTTTTTTGCGTCAGTTTTACCCCACCCTAACCCTCCCCTTGCAAAGGGGAGGGAACAAGATTTCTTATTTCCCCCCAATATATCGGGGGGATTAAGGGGGGTAATTCGACTTGTGTATACACGGTAGCTTTAAAAGGGGGGTTGGGGGGATCTTCGCAGGGTAAACAAGCTAACCGAACCGTATTGGGCGGGGTAAGGTTCTTTATGCTTTTTTTTGTCAAATGAGCTTCAATTAGCTGGTAAATACCTCAGCAGGTAAGCGATTAAAAGAAAGACGCTCATTTTGCACATCTACAAAGATGGTGTTGCCATCGGTAAATTCACCGCGCAAGATGGCTTTAGCGATTTGAGTTTCTAACTCTCGCTGAATCGCCCGCTTCAGTGGACGTGCCCCATAAACTGGGTCATACCCTACTTCCGCTAAAAAGTCAAGTGCAGCATCCGAGAGCTTGAGAGATATTTTGCGATCGCTCAATCTTTGCCGCAATCTTTCCACTTGCAGTAGCACAATATGCCGCAATTCCTTCTTATCCAAACCGTGGAAGATGATGATTTCGTCAATCCGGTTGAGGAACTCTGGACGGAAGCTATTCCGCATTGCTTCCATGACTCGACGGCGCATTTCGTCGTAGTGAGTGTTATCTCCGGCGACATCCAGAATGTACTGCGAACCGATGTTGCTGGTCATGATGATAATAGCGTTCTTGAAGTCCACCTTATGACCTTGGGCATCAGTAACGCGACCATCATCAAGAATTTGCAAGAAGATATTAAATACATCGGGGTGTGCTTTCTCGATTTCGTCGAAGAGAATCACTGAATAAGGACGGCGACGAATCGCTTCTGTAAGTTGTCCGCCTTCTTCGTAACCCACGTATCCTGGAGGCGCACCGATTAAGCGAGAGACGGCGTGTTTCTCCATATACTCCGACATATCGATTCGCACCAGCGCATCTTCACTGTCGAACATATACGCCGCCAGCGCTTTCGCCAACTCGGTTTTACCCACACCTGTAGGCCCAAGGAAAATAAAGCTAGCGATGGGACGATTAGGATCAGCCAATCCAGCGCGCGATCGCTGAATTGCATCCGCTACAGCTGTGACTGCTTCTTCTTGTCCAACTACGCGGCGGTGCAGTTCATCTTCTAAATGCAGCAGTTTTTCTTTTTCAGATTCCACTAACTTGCTGATGGGAATTCCTGTCCATTTAGAAATAATTTCGGCAATATCAGCTTCTGTGACTTCTTCCCGTAATAGTGATTTACCACTTCTTTGAGCATTTGCCAATTCAGATTCTACTGTTTCCAATTGACGGTGCAAACTGGTTAAATTGCCATATTTCAACTCCGCAGCGCGGTTTAAATCATAATCGCGTTCTGCTTGCTGAATCTCTAAGTTAACCCGTTCAATCTCTTTTTTCACAGACTGAATTTTATCAATGATATCTTTTTCAGACTGCCATTGAGTATTCAGCGTTTTTTGTTCTTCTTTGAGATCGGCAATTTCTTTTTCCAATCTTCCTAGACGTTCACGAGAAGCAGCATCGCTTTCTTTTTGCAGCGATAGCTTCTCCATTTCCAATTGCAAAATCTTACGATCAATTTCGTCGAGTTCTTCTGGTTTGGAGGTAATCTCCATTTTTAATCTCGCGGCGGCTTCGTCTACCAAGTCAATAGCTTTATCAGGTAAGAAGCGATCGCTAATATAACGACTCGACAATACGGCTGCTGCAACTAAAGCACTATCAGAAATTTTCACCCCGTGGTGGTTTTCATAACGTTCTCTCAACCCGCGCAGAATCGAAATACTATCTTCTACACTGGGCTGATCGACATAAACTTGCTGGAAACGTCTTTCTAGTGCCGCATCTTTTTCGATATGTTTGCGGTATTCATCTAGAGTTGTCGCCCCAATACAACGCAATTCGCCCCGCGCCAACATTGGTTTTAACAAGTTACCAGCATCCATCGCGCCTTGAGTTGCACCAGCGCCAACAACGGTGTGAATTTCATCAATAAATAAAACAATATTGCCGCCAGATTCAGTAACTTCTTTTAATACTGCTTTCAGGCGTTCTTCAAATTCACCCCGGAATTTTGCCCCCGCAATCAAAGCACCCATATCTAAAGAGATTAGCTTGCGGTCTTTGAGAGATTGAGGTACATCACCTGCAATAATGCGTTGTGCTAATCCTTCAGCGATCGCAGTTTTACCAACACCTGGTTCACCAATTAGCACAGGGTTATTCTTAGTACGGCGAGAGAGAATTTGCACAGTTCGACGAATCTCATCATCTCGCCCAATCACTGGATCGAGTTGACCTTTACGCGCAGCTTCTGTAAGGTCACGCCCGTATTTTTCCAGTGCTTCGTATTTGCCTTCTGGATTTTGATCGGTCACTTTTTGGCTCCCTCTAACTTGTTTAATAATATTTTTGAGTTTGCCTTCGTCTAAACCAAACTCTTGGAATAAAGCTTTGCCAAAGCGGTCATCTTTAGCGTAAGCCAGCAATAAGTGTTCAATTGAAATATATTCGTCTTGAAACTCTTTACGATATCCGTCTGCTCGATCTAGAAGTGTATCTAAGCTGCGTCCTAAATAGACAGAACTGCTAGTACCAGATACTTTCGGCTGACGTTGAAAAAATTGTTCAGTGCGATCGCGCAGTTTTTGAAGGTTAACACCCGCTTTAGTGAGAATCCCAGTTGCTAGACCATCTTGTTCTAGCAGCGCTTTCATCAGGTGTTCACTTTCAATTTGCTGTTGTTGATATTGTTTAACAATATCTGGGGTATGGGCGATCGCTTCCCAGGCTTTTTCTGTAAATTGGTTAGGATTAGTAGGTTGCATAGGCTTTTTCAGGAACGTAAAGGCGTAGTGGCTTGTCGCAGGCTACCACCAGAACACCAAGTAAAGACAATTTCTATTCTTAATAGATATTGTATGAAGAGCAGAGCGATCGCCTAGATCGGTGTTCACGTCTTGTAAAAGTCGTATTTTCCCGTAGTTCCTATTTCCTATGGGCGATTCTTGCTCATTGCATTTAACGCAAAACCTGAAGTTGTATTAAATCAAGCTGTGTGACTATGGAAATAAACCCAAGCGAATCCATAATTGTCGGGCTGCCACTTGAGAAGCACTGTTCATCTGCAAATATTCGATAGTGACTTTTGCAGGGGAAGTAATGCCTATAATCTTGCCAGATTGAGTATCAACCTGAAAATGCTCACTCCACTTGTCCTGTCTGGGATGAAAGAAAGTAACTTCAGTATTGGAAGCAGGCACAATGCCACTGATTCGAGTTCCTTTACGGAGATTACACGAGCGACACGCCGGAGCTAAAAGTCAACCGCGTGTTGCTAAGGCAGAGAATAGACATCTCCAAAATAGTAACGTTCTGTGGTAAAAGAACATCAGAGAGCTTTTTTGACATAGAAATATGAGCAACATACTGAAACACATTGA
>NZ_JBALBZ010000009.1:0-20908 GCF_036919495.1 Nostoc sp. | reverse complement strand
GTCGGAACGGCTCTACCGATACTAGAGACAGATTCGTTATATATAAAGGAGAGTTTCATCTCAACAGCGCCCATCTCTAAGCCTTCTGCCTCCTTTACCTCTAAAATTGTGAAAATACCTATGGTTTTGTTAGAAAGACCATTGAGTTGGAACAGTTCTATGGTTCGAGAGTCAAATTGAACGTCCGAAACACGGGTAAAAACGCTTTTATAGTGGTAACAAAAACGGCATACTCTTAAATCTAAATTGATAATTGACCTAACAACCCAAGAAATTGGTTGTATTGTAAACGGTTATGGTCGCAAACATGACTACAAGCTATTTGTAGAGTGTAAGGTTCGTTTTCACTGCGAAACCTAAAGCTTAGAAGACAGTGGCTAACAAGGAATTTCTAAATTACACACTAATAGTCACTTACCTCAGAAGAAACTTAAAGGAGGTAAGTTAACGAATGTTCAGAAGCAATCCAACCGCGATAAGTGCGAGTCGTCGAGTAGTGATTAAACATTTTAATCGGTGTTTCAAAGTTTTTCGGATTTTGAGTCAGCGCTACCGCAATCGCAGGAAACGTAATAGAAGAGCGCTGTCATTTAATTGCTGGGATTTATAACTTTGAAGTTCAAAAAGCCTAAATTTCTCTTGGATTTAGTCAAACCATCACTATACCACAAAATTTTTTGCAAGAAGTCTAATAAATCCATGCCTACGCAAAACTACATAATTTCGGTAAAATTGGGTAAAGCAATTTTTGCGCTTGTTAAACAAAGGCATCAGCAAACCCATGCAACTGAAACTCAGTGCATCTAAACTTCCCTTCGCCCCTCTTCTCTTAATTGCCCCCTTTTTTCTATGGGGGACGGCAATGGTAGCCATGAAAGGAATAATACCCCATACCACACCGCTATTCATGGCAGGTGTGCGTCTGATACCAGCAGGGATGTTAATTCTGATTGCAGCAGCATTTATGGGTAAACCCCAGCCGAAAGGTTGGGCTGCATGGCTGTGGATTGCCTTATTTGCCCTCGTAGATGGGACGCTGTTTCAAGGCTTTTTGGCAGAGGGATTGGTTAGAACCAGTGCGGGGTTAGGGTCTGTGATGATTGACTCTCAACCCTTGGCTGTTGCCTTACTATCGTTGTGGCTATTCCAGGAACACATTGGTTTTTGGGGATGGCTGGGGCTGGGCTTGGGTGTAACAGGCATTAGTTTAATTGGTTTACCTGATGAGTTGATTTTACATTTTCTCGACTCAGGCGCAAATATCACAATTGGTAACTGGCAAGATTTGTTTGCTAGTGGTGAGTGGTTGATGCTCTTAGCAGCCCTATCAATGGCAGTGGGAACAGTGTTGATTCGGTTTGTGTGCCGACATGCTGACCCAGTAACCTCTACAGGATGGCACATGATTTTGGGTGGATTGCCACTATGGGGAGTTTCATCAGTTATCGAATCCCAGCAATGGGAGAATCTAGGAGCATCTGATTTAGTGGCTTTGGGTTATGCTACCGTATTTGGCAGTGCGATCGCCTACGGTTTATTCTTCTACTTTGCCTCTAGTGGCAGTCTCACCAGTCTTAGTTCCCTCACCTTCCTCACACCCGTTTTTGCCCTACTATTCGGCAATCTCTTCCTCTCAGAAGTCCTCAGTCCGTTGCAGTGGGTCGGTGTTTTCTTAACTTTAATCAGCATCTATCTCATTAACCAACGTGATACTTTAGCAGCGCAAAACGACACAGTTACTGTCGGCGAAATAGCTAATATACAGCAACCAGTTTTAGAAGCATCTGCTAAAAAATTGAACCCCATAACTTTCGGAGTGAGAGAATCAGAACGAGAAATTTTACCCTAACTCGTTAAAGGTAAGATGAGAGAGAAATCAATTTAAAATTCAAAATTTAAGAAAAAGACTGGGAGAGATGAAAGAGAACACCCAATTCCCAATGCCCAAGAAAAAATGACAGTTAACATTTGGTAATCTTGAAGCTATTGTGGTATCGAAGAAGAATACTTCAAAAGCACTTTCAGGCTGAAACTTGCAATATGAGGCTATGTCGTTCCTCAATTTTGATATTTACCTGTTTTTCTTGCGTGGGTTTTTACCCAAATCGTGCAAGCACAGCAACACCTAACCTAGCACCTGAAACTTTAGAACTTGCACAAGCTAGTTCAACAGTCACTGCTAGTCCGAATGTTTTGAGATATGGTAGTCGAAAATCAGATGTACAGAGATTACAAACCCAATTAAAGGAGTTGGGATACTACAGTGGCGTGATAGATGGAGAGTACAACGCCAGTACAGAAATCGCTGTAACTAAATTCCAGAAAGCAAAGGGTTTAAAAGTAGATGGTCTTGCTGGTCTGGTGACTAGGGGGAGGCTGCAAGCAGCAATGATATCCAAAAATCAGATTGCCACCTCTCCAATAGTTGCCTCTGTTGCTGCGACTTCCAAACCAATTACAACATCCGAACCACCAGATAAAGGTTTTCTCTGGTGGTTAATATTATCCATCGCGGCTCTAGGAAGTATTGGCACACTTGTTTATCTGCTGAGGTGGTTTCGTCAGGGGAAACAAGTGCAATCCGAAATATCAGAGACTAAAAGTTTGAGTGAAGCTAACAAAACCCCCATGATATCACCCTCTCCAGAGACTGTAACTAATCCACAAACAGATATGCCACCACTCGCCACAAAATTACTGCTACCAGGAAAAACTTCTCGGCTAACTAAACTCAATATTGTTGAGGAATTAATTCAAGACTTACGCAATTCTGACCCAACAAAGCGGCGCAGGGCTATTTGGGATTTGGGTCAGCAGGGAGATTCGCGGGCAATTCAGCATCTGGTTGACCTGATGATTGATGCCGATTCTCAAGAAAGCAGCTTAATTTTGGCAGCTTTGGCAGAAATTGGTATCCGCACACTCAAACCAATGAATCGTGGACTAGCAATCTCACTGCAAGATGAAAGTCCACAAGTGCGGCAAAATGCGATTCGTGACCTGACGCGTGTTTATGACATGATGGGTCAAATGAGTCAGATGTTGCACCATGCACTAGAAGACCCAGATGCCGAGGTACAAGCAACAGCACGATATGCTTTAATTCAGATGAATCGAATGCGTGGTTTGCCGGAACAACAAAGTCTACCAGAAGATTCACATAACGATTCACGAGAATAAACCTAAAAATATTTCAATTGAATTTGGATATCAGTGTCCGGGCCTGCCACTAAAAATGCTGCTTCGCTAAATTTGGCCGCTCTTGTGCGAATTTCTGGGTTTCTGGAAAATCCAAAGCCTTCGCTTGGTATACCAAAAACATTTCTATTGAGAGTGCCGTCATTATTTTGATCGTGGAAGACAGCAACGGCGTAACTACCTGCTTTCAAGTTCTCAAAGGTAATAAGTAAGGGAGTGCTAGTAATCTTGGTACACTGCTTTTGTAAGCTGCGATCGCGATCGCTAGGAAATCCTTTACTGTTAGCAAATATACTGGCACAGACTTGTCCTTGTTTATTCTTCAAGCCATCAATTTCTACGGTGAGTTTGCCGTTAAAATTTGCCTTGGCACTAAATGACCACGCCAGATTTCCCAGAACTGCTAATAGCAGCATACTAACTCTTAATCCTCTAACCATAAAATTTTCTCAAGGTAAAATAAGTTCTGCTGAAATTAAGTTTTAACTTTGATTCAGATCAGGCAGATTCATGGTGCCATTATTTAGTCAATACTCGCAAGCATCCTGCTATATTTCGTCTCTAGATTTGTCTAAGTAAGTCTGAGAGAAGTAAGCTATTCCGTGATATCATGTTCGCTTGATTACTTATTATTAAACCCGAAGAACCCCACTCCGCCAAAGGGAGAAGCTAGCGCCAAGGGGCTTTCCCCCATGAGCGACTGGCGTGTGGGGTGCAATGACTGTGGAAATCATAACTAATTATGCGAACATGATATGAAATGGTATTAGTTAGTATTTTTAGTTGCGATCGCTAAAATAATAAACTGCCAATCAGGTAAAAATTTGAAAAAGTAAGTGGTTTTATACCTCCTACTTTTCCGGCTTGGATAGAGAATTTTGCAAAATCAGTTCAATCTATTAATTATGCATTGGTAGTTCATATTAGTATTCCTTTAGACCAGTTGTTAAAAAATCAGAAAACCAAATTACCTTAGTAAAAGTTTAAGAAACTGTTGTTACTATCCTGAGATGCTGAATTGGTTGAGCTATTTACAAAAGAGTTGTCGCTCAGGTAAACTCACAGGCGATCGCTATCATTATTGATTGGGTGCAGCAGTTGAGCTAAGACGCTCCACCTCTTAGCTTATCGTTAAACATCGCCTAGCCCATTCAGCATCAATCACTAAAAGAAATATCTATCAAAACTCTTATACAAGCTTACAGCCTGAATTAAATAGAATCATAGGGCTAACAAACCTAATTTCCTTAAAAAAACAGGGTTTACAGTACCTGTAATATGGGAAACTTGGCAATATTCCCTATAAATCAGATTCAAGATGAGTAAAACGATTTCGGACATCGCAGTTAAGACTATCAACGGTGAGGATAAACAATTAAATGAGTATATCGGCAAGGTACTTTTAATTGTAAATGTGGCATCCTACTGCGGTTATACTTCTCAATACGAGGGGTTAGAAAAATTGAACCAGAAGTATGAGAAAGCAGGGTTACGTATTTTAGGGTTCCCCTGTAACGATTTTGGAGCGCAGGAACCAGGAAGCAATGAAGAGATTGTGAAATTCTGCACGAGTAAATATAGTATTACCTTTGAACTATTCGATAAAGTTCATGCTAAAGGCTCGCAGCAGCATCCACTTTATGAAAGACTTACTAAAGCCGTTGAGCCAACGGGAACTATTGCTTGGAACTTTGAAAAATTTTTAGTTAATAAACAAGGTGAAGTGATAGCTAGATTTAATAGTAGTATCCAACCAAATTCACCAGAAATCGTTGCCATAATCGAAAAAGAATTAGCTAAATAGTTATTAGTCATTAAATAAAAAATTATGTCTTATTGACTATTGACTGTTAGCTTTGGAGTGTTAAATTGATTTACGTCTAGTCCCTTAATTGAGAAAATATTCTCGATTAGTAATTTAATTGTGTCTAATTTGTCATGAATGTTGCAATCATTGGTTGTGGTTATGTTGGTTATAAAGCTGCTCAATATTGGCAGGAAAAGGGGGATTTTGTTGTCAGTGTAACCACAACTTCCTCTGAGCGTGTCCCTGCACTAAAATCAGTATCCCAAAGAGTTGTAGTTACCCGTGGTAATGACTTAGATAGTCTAAAATCAGTTTTGCACAATCAAGATGTTGTACTTTTGAGCGTTGGTGCAAAAGGTGCAGAACTTTATGAAGAAACTTATCTAAAAACTGCCCAAACTTTAGTTTCATCCTTACAGCAGGTTCCGAGTATAAAACAATTAATATACACAGGTAGTTATGCCGTATATGGTGACAGAAATGGTGTTTGGGTAGATGAAGAAACACCGCTTGCACCCGCTAATTCAAATGCACAAATTCTCCGAAAAACAGAGGAAATGCTGATATCAGCATCTAGCGAAAATCTCCGCGTTTGTATATTTCGCTTAGGAGGAATCTATGGCCCTGGTAGAGAGCTGGTGAAAATATTTAGCAGATATTCTGGTACAACTCGTCCCGGCGGTGAGGATATCACAAATTGGATTCACCTTGATGATATTGTTGGTGCAATAGAATTTGCCCGTCACCGTCGTTTACAAGGGATTTATAATCTGGTAGATGATGCACATCTCACTAGTCGAGATTTGCTAGATAACCTATTTGAAAAACATAATTTACCCAAAGTTATATGGGATACTTCTATTAAGAGTACCCGCCCATATAATGCTTGGGTATCGAATGAAAAGCTTAAAGAAGCTGGATACCAGCTAATTCATCCACAAATAATTTTTTAGCAACTATTAAAACTAAGAATTATGCAACCATCTGCTGTAACAAACACAACCAATTTGACAGCACATCCTAGCCAGTTTTACAGTTGGCAGAATTATCGTTGCGCCTACGAAGTTCATCAACCAACTAACACAACACCTGAAGGCATTCCTTTACTGTTAATTCATCCTATTGGCGTCGGATTGTCGCGGCAATTTTGGCAGCGATTTTGCCACGAATGGGACAATACAGGTCAGCGTAATTTAATTTATAACCCTGATTTGCTAGGGTGTGGCGAAAGTGATATGCCTCATCTGGCTTACACTCCTAATGATTGGGCAGAACAGTTGCAGTACTTTTTACAAACAGTAGTGCAAAAACCTGTGATTGTAGTAGTACAAGGTGCTTTATTACCAGTTGCGATTGCATTAGTCCAAAAGCAATCAAACTTAATTACCAAACTTGTCCTCTCTGGGCCTCCAACGTGGGCTTTGATGACAAATAAATCACCAGAATGGCGGCAAAAATTTGCTTGGAATCTGTTAGATTCGCCTTTTGGGAGTGCTTTTTATCGCTATGCACGCACCCGAAAGTTTTTACATTCTTTCTCGACTCGTCAACTTTTTGCTTCTGAGAATGCTGTGGATGCTGAGTGGTTGAACACGTTGGTTGCAGGTGCAGAAAATCCTGCTAGTCGTCATGCAGTGTTTTCTTTTTTAGCAGGATTTTGGCGACAGGATTATACTAGTTCTATCGCCTCTATTGAGCAACCAACATTAGCGGTTATGGGAGAGACTGCATCAAGTATTAGTCAAAAAGGTAAAAAAGAAACGCCAGACGAACGCTTAACTCACTATCTCGCCTGTTTGCCTCAAGGCCAAGGTATAAAAATAAATGGGCGCAATGTTTTACCCTATGAATCAACTACTGAATTTATAGCAGCGATCGCGACCTTTATCAACGAGAATTCAGAATGAATTGGTATCAGACTGAGTAATGAATATTAGTTTAAAACCTTGCCCCTTATAGGCGCAATGAAATTCAAATATTCTTCCGGTTATTACTCCATCCCTTAAGAGCAAGACGCTGCGCGAACATGGGTAGAGCATTCTGACTTCTGACTTCTGACTCCTGAATTCTGTTTTCTTAATGAAGTTTTTTAGCTGATTGATAGTTATATCATACCAGTCTTCCCATGATAGGTTATGACTGGAATTGATTACTTCAGGAAGCAAAATTATGTTCCCCAATCGCCGAGGAGAAAAAGTTCCTACTGTCACTTTTCATACACGCCAGGGCAGCCAGTGGGTGGATGTGACAACGGATCAATTGTTTGCTAATAAGACAGTAGTTGTCTTCTCCTTACCAGGTGCTTATACACCGACTTGTTCATCAACTCACCTCCCTGGTTATAACGAATTGGCAGGGGTTTTCAAAGAAAATGGAGTTGATGACATTATCTGTATTTCTGTCAATGATGCCTTTGTAATGAACGAATGGGCAAAGGATCAAGAAGCAGAAAATATCACACTCATTCCTGATGGTAATGGTGAATTTACTGAAGGAATGGGGATGTTGGTAGACAAATCAGACTTGGGATTTGGGAAGCGATCGTGGCGCTACTCAATGCTCGTAAGAGATGGTGTAATTAACCAAATGTTTATTGAGCCAGACGAGCCAGGAGATCCCTTTAAGGTATCCGATGCTGAAACAATGCTCAGATATATCAACCCCCAAGCAGTGAAGCCCGAACTCGTTTCTCTGTTTGCCAAAGTCGGTTGTCCCTTCTGTGCGCGTGCCAAAGAGATGCTCAAGGAACATAATATTAATTACGAGGAAATTACCTTGGGTAAGGATATCACCACCCGTTCCTTACGAGCAGTTACAGGTGCAACAACAGTTCCCCAAGTGTTTATCGATGGTAAATTGATTGGTGGTTCTGAGGCATTAGAAGCCTACTTCACTGCTAAATAGTTTTCACTAGGGGCGCACAGATGTGCGTCCCTACAACGTATTCAAAGGTCGCCCATCTTTTGTTTTGAGTTTTAGTAACGGCGATCGCGTTCCAAATCATAAATCACTTTCTCCAAATACCATGCATCCGATTGACCCGCGTGCCTCTGGCGCTGCTGTTTGAGTAATCGTTCGGCTGTTGTGGCATCACCATTAAGTGAGATAAGTAAACGTTTTTGCAGTTTTCTGTTTTTCGGGTCACTGAAGTATGGCTTAGAACCCTTGCCCCGTGGTTGAGTTGACCACAGTTTGATTAAAGCAAGTGATAAGCTGATGATCAGAACCACCACAATCAATCCCATACTTCTTGAAATTAAGTAGTTATTATTTTATATTTTGTAAAAATTTTACCTTTATAGCCTCAGTGATTTTTTGGATGTTTTCGTAGTTAAACTAAAAACATCTAAATTGCATAGTCGAATTAAATCAAACTCTTGTGGGGTTTATTCAAAATACAATATGTTTGCTATAATCCGCCAAATTTTAAACCAATTTTTTAGTAACTCAAGGACAATCAATAACGAACCACTGAATAAAGTAAGTTTGATTGTCATTATTTTAATTGATATTTTTATCTTGATTAATGTTTTTACGGGACTCGATGATATTAGCAGATGGCATATCAGCCCGACCGAAGCTTATCCATGTTATTCGGAGTGGCAAAATTACCGGACAAAAAACACTCAAGATAAAGACTATGAAATTGTTAAACTTTCATTACCAGATAATCCGAATAATCAACTCAGTTTTCAACGAAACTATCAACAAGCCGAAACAGGACATCTAGGTAAAGTTTCTAAAACGTGTTTGCAATATGCCGACTATAAGGATAAAATTAACAATCCTGATAAGCAGCAAATCATCAAAACTATTGATCGGAAACAAGCGAAAATCATTACGCTTGAACAAGCCAATAGCACTATTAAAGCCCAATATGACTCAACGTTATTAGAAAAAATAGCAGGTCAGGGCCGTGAACAATCAATTAATCAAGTCAGTGCTGAAAAGGCTAAACAGACATTAGAACAAAATAATCGCCAAATTTCTACTCTTAAACAAGAAAATTCTACTCTTAAAAATGAACTGCTTATCAAACCGGAAAGTATTAGTTTTATAGCCTTTCTTAAAGATGATAATCAATTCCGGCAAGTTGACAAAGGCTATCAGCAGGCATCATTTTGGTATCCCAGTATCCAGCTTGCTTTTCAGTCCCTCTTTCTTCTACCGTTAATTCTCATTGCCTTATCAGTTCACAAATTTTCCCAAAGAAGAGGATTTGGACTAATCTCACTAATTAGCTGGCATTTGCTAGTTATCTTTTTTATTCCACTAATCGTTAAAATATTTGAATTTCTTCAAATTGGGGCAATATTTAAATTCCTTTTTGATATTATTAGTGCCCTTTTTGGTGGTTTACTTTTCCTGATCAATTATGCTTATATCTTGCTGATTCCAATTATCGGTTTTGGAATTATTCAGTTTTTTCAAAAATTTGTCTTTAATGTTAAAGTCCAGGCAGCTAGCAGAGTCCAAAAATCACGCTGTGTAAATTGCGCCAAGAAAATTCGACATCTTGATACTTACTGCCCGCACTGTGGTTATTATCAAGACATTGAATGTCAAAATTGTCATAATCTGACTTATAAATATTTGCCGTATTGTAAACATTGTGGAGCTTCTCAAAATACTAATATTTTGTAATCAGTAAAGTTGTGAAAGTTTCGCTATGCTTGGCTCCAAACAACATTATTAAATTTGTTTGGTGTTCAGGAGTCAAAGTAACTAAAACTGTCTGCTGATAGATGACATTGAGAAACAACTTCTACGTTAATTGATTACAAGAACTTAATATAGAAAAAGTGAAAAAAGCCAATAAAGAGAGTCCGTCGCCTCTTTCTTTTATCAAAAACCTGTTGATTGCCCGTTGGCGATCGCTCTTACTCCTCTTGATAGGAGTATACTTACCTTTGCAGATTTTTGAAATTCTGACAGTGAAGATATGGGAAAATAAAGCTGGCTTCCCGTGGGATGTGCCTATTTTATTAGCAGTTCATTCTACAGCAAACCCACAGCTTGATGTTTTAGCCGTGACGCTAGCGAGAATTGGAGAGCCTTGGACGGCGGTACCAATATTAGGTGCGATCGCACTCATATTATTACTTCAAAAACGCTGGCGATCGCTAGCTTATTTACTCACCGTCTCAGCAGGAAGTACGATCATCAACCGCACAGCAAAGGAATTAATGCATCGAGTGCGTCCACAATTGTGGCAGTCCATTGCGCCTGAGTATAGTTTTGCCTTTCCCAGTGGTCATGCCATGACGAGTATAACTATAGTAGCAATTTTGCTATTTTTAACTTGGGATAGCTCCCGACGCTGGTTAGTTCTCATCTTTGGTAGCTTATACATAATAGCTATTGCGTGGTGTCGTCTCTATCTGGGGGTACATTTTCCCAGCGACGTTCTCGCGGGTTCGATGGTTGCATTAGGTTGGACAATTGGCGTCAGTCTAATTATCAAACCCTATAGAACTATAGCCAAATCGGTACATGGCGATCGCCCTGAGGATGAAACTACCTTACTCCCTGAAGAAAGAGAGTTGATAAATAAGGAGTAAGGGACTTCCAAATAAAAAATGTTCCAAAACTGAGGCAAAAACTCTCTCTATTTCTTCTCTCTGGGTTCTCTGCGCGGCAGTCGCTCATGGGGGAAACCCCCAAGACCGCGCTGCCTTGTCTCTGTGGTTCGTTTCTTGGAATAATTTATTTCTTGGAAGTCCCTAATATTATGTCCGCTTAAAGGATTATTTTTTAGGCTGACGCACAGACACAGACAAAAATCAAACTATAACCTTTTCTCAGTCGTCTTTAGACGACTTTTGCTATTAGACTCAGAATTCATTCTGAGGTGGGCTAGATGAGAATGAAATAAGCCCTGGCTTTCTTGGTAGATGCATTGATCCCTCATGCGTCTACAATCTCTTGCAATTTGTTCGGGTTAGTTCTCAATAATACAAAAAATATTCTGCCATTTTGATATACATGTAAAAAAAAAGAGGTATTAAATTTGACTATTTTAGAATTTTCATTATTAATTTGGATTGGTTCATTTAGCGCTGGCTTGTTAGGGGCGCTAACTGGGTTAGGAGGTGGAGTAGTAATTGTTCCGTTATTAACTTCTGTATTTGGTGTTGATATTCGCTATGCCGTTGGTGCTTCACTAGTATCTGTAATTGCAACTTCTTTGGGTGCAGCATCTACCTATATTAAAAAAGGCTATACCAATTTGCGATTGGGAATGTTTTTAGAAGTAGCCACAACCATTGGTGCGATCGCAGGAGCAATGATCGCTACTTTTGTTTCTGTGAAAGCCCTGACTATTGTACTAGCGATCGTCCTCATTTATTCAGCATACCTTCCAGTAACACAGTAGCACAATTGCCTAATAGCTGCTCACTTGATGTTAACAATAATTTGACAAAAACATCAAGTGAGCAGCAATTGGAATATTTGCTTAGTAATCTTATGAAATATGGTGTTTTGATAGCTAGTGCTGTCGTTTTGCTGGGGGGTATACTCTACTTGATTCATCACGGTGCTGAACCTGCTGGATATCACTTTTTTCGGGGAGAACCATCGGAATTTCGCTCACCAGCAGGTGTAGTAAAAGCAGTTTTATCAGGTAGCGATGCCTACGGTGGGCTACGCCTACGCGCGATTATTCAACTCGGACTTTTACTATTAATTGCTACTCCAATTGTGCGTGTTTTTATTTCTCTATTGACTTTCTTATTACAGCGAGAATTTATCTATGTGATTGTTACTTTATTAGTAATGACTAGTTTGATTTACAGTCTGGTAGGAGCGTATTATTAGAACTATAAAAAAATGGGCAAAAGGTTGATTTTGCCCCTGACAAAAATTAATCTTCTAGACCTATTATGATCCTTGCAAAAGTTCATTTATTGAACTTATACTCTGTTTAACTTGTTCTAGCAGAGAAGTTCTTAAAAAGTCAAAGCTGACCGTTGAAATATTGAATAATCCTAAAGCATACAATAGGCTCGAAATCCCAATAAATAAAGCCAAAAATCTGCCAAAACAACCGGGATTAATTTCAATAAAACCTAATTTAGATTGTCCGATGATGGCAATCGTTATAAAAACAATTCCTGCTATTAAAAATGTGCTATTTGGAGTTAAATCTGTCATTTTCCTATTAAGATGCCTCAATAATTTTATTGTAGCTATTATTAATTCAAATTTCTGTCCCGGCTATATGTAAAATAAAAAATTTTATACTCAACATCGACTTACCCCAGTCTAAGGAGGCTTTGCTTGTTGCAGTATCGGTGTTGGATTTCATTGTATGCTATGATTTAAAAAGATATAGTTTGATTTTGAAACCTATTGAGCGATAAGTCGCGGTGATTGTCTCAATTAGGTTTAAATCCCTGTATTTAGCTTAAATATCATAGAATAAACTCAGATTTTATAAAATGCGTAGGCGTAGCACACGGTAGACACCGCACTCATGTATCTTTGATATAAATCACCGCCCAATACCATCTGAGTAAAACTTCTATTTTGCTGAAACTATTCAGTGGTAAAACCTCCAGTATCAAAAAGCTAAATGTTATCCCTCCTGTACTAGGACAGTACAGCGTAACGAAACCATCCATTTCAAATCAACGAAACTCTTACGCTGTATTCATTTTGACTTTTGACTTTTGAATGAGTGACTTCCGCCTTGCGGTACTAGACTTTGGTTTAGTTTATATATTAAACTACACTAAGTCGATAGAAATAATGGGTTTTTATGGAAAGCGTCCAAAATGTCAGTCAAGAGTTGAATGTAGCAGAAGACACAACTCAGGAGGGCTTAGAACAGTTTACTCCAAAAGAGTTCAAGAAAGACATTTTCAAAAAACTCAGAGGTGGATTCTTTTTAGTATTAGGATATTTATTGTCACCACTATGTTGGTGGAATGATCTACTATTTAATTTGCCAATAGCTTATGGTTTTGGGTATGCATGTAGTTTGCTTTCCCCAAAATTACTTTTACCTTGTTCGATTATAGGATACTGGCTCTCTAATATTGTGGGAATTCTCTTGATGCAATTCGGTTCTAAAGACATTTTTCAAAAAGAACCTCAAGAGCATAACCTGAAAAAAGAATTAATCACGGGTTTAATTTCTTCAACAGCTTATACACTGTTGATTATTCTATTGATCCAGTTGAAGATTCTTGATTCTCCTATTTTATTCGCCAACGGTTAATTTAAGTGATTACGTTTCTACAAATGAATCGATTGTAGGGATTACAGGGAGCATCCCATTTATATAAAAATACCGGAGGGATGTGTGTACTACATTGATGGGAACTAAACCTACCATCCGCTCTCCAAGTAGTTCCAGAAGTGAGTTTAGAGTAGATCAAACTAAGCTACGGGAGTTGATGGTGCGATTTGGTGATTTGTTTAATCGGAATTTCAATCCAAAATTCTGTACCTAACCCCGGTTGAGAATCACATTTAAACACACCACCGTGTTTATCTACGACAATCTGATAACTTATTGACAACCCCAAGCCAGTGCCTTTTCCTACTGGCTTAGTAGTAAAAAATGGATCGCAGATTCTTGCTTTTAGGGCTTCTGGTATTCCTGGGCCATTGTCTGCAATACGAATTACTACGCTCTTAATATTGCCTTCAAGCTCTCCAAAAGCAGTACAAATGATAATTTGACTGGTATCAGGATTTGATTGAGATTCTCTGTAATCTTCTAGGGCATCGATCGCATTGCTTACAACATTCATAAATACCTGATTCAGTGGCCCAGCATAGCATTCTACTAAGGGCAGATCGCTGTATTCTTTGACTAATTTAATCGCCGGACTTTCTGGTTTTGCTTTTAAGCGATGCTGCAAAATTAGCAAGGTGCTATCAATGCCCTCGTGAATATTAACTGGCTTCATTTCTGCCTGGTCAAGGCGAGAGAAATTCCTTAAACTCAAGACAATTTGCCGGATGCGATCAATTCCAATTTTCATGGAAGATAGAGTTTTGGGCAAATCTTCGATCAGAAATTCTAAGTCTACCTCGAAGGCGCGATCGCGTATCTCAAGACTAGGATTAGGGGTACTTTGCAAATAGAGGTTTAGTATACTGAGTAAATCTTCGGCGTAATCGTTGACATGATTGATGTTGCCATAGATAAAGTTTACCGGGTTATTAATTTCGTGGGCAATACCAGCTACTAGTTGACCCAGTGAGGACATTTTCTCAGTTTGGATCAGTTGGGTTTGAGTTTGCTTTAAATCATGCAGAGCTTGAGTCAGCTTTTCGGTCTGCTCTTTGGTTTGATTATGTAATTGTGCTTGTTTAAGTGCAACCCCAAGCTGATTAGCAATTTGAGTGATAAACTTAATTTCCGAAGCTTCCCAATGGCGCGGTGCAGAGTTCTGGTAAGCTGCTAATAAGCCCCATAGCTGTTGCCCGATAAATATAGGTGCGATCGCATAAGCCCTTGCCTGAATTTGCTCCAAAACCGCAACGTGGCAATCAGAGTGACCCACTTGATAGATGTCATCAACTGCAAAGGTTTCATTGTTACGATATCGCCCACCTTGGGTTTCCTGCAAATAGCTATCTTGCCAAACTGTATTAGTATCAGAGCTTACTAACTTTACCCAACCATCACTCACAAATTCGGCGATATATTCACCACTCCAATCAGCATGAAAGCGGTAAACTGCAACTCGATCAGCTTGTAGTGATTTACAGATTTCTTGGGTAGTTGTCTGAAAAATTGCATCTAGATCAAGAGATTCCCTAACTTTGGCAACAACTTCAAACAATACCCGTTGTTGCTCTGCTGCTTGTTGCAAAATTAACGTCTGTTGTCGTGTCCGAGTGAGTAAATCAGCTTGCTGGAGTGCTACGCCCATTTGACCAGCAATTTGACTGAGAAAGTTAACTTCAGAGGCTTTCCATCGCCGAGGCCCAGTGTGTTGATAAGTTGCCAACAAACCCCAAAGTTTTTGCCCAACAAAAATCGGAGCAAGCACAAAAGCGTGAATTTGAAACTGTTCTAGATTGTCGATATGACACTGATTAAACCCCATTTTGTAGATGTCATCGACCGCAAATGTTTCATTGTTGCGGTAGCGTCCTCCCTGTGTATCTTGTAAATACGTATCATTCCAAACTGTATTAACACCTAGTTCGGACTCATTCGACCAGTATGGACTAGCAGCCTCAAAATCTCCGACAAATTCACCACCCCAATTAGAATCAAAACGATAAACTGAAACGCGATCGGCTTTGATTAATTGGCAAACTTCTTTAGTAGTTGTTTGAAAAATGGTATCTGTGTCAAGAGATTCCCGAATCTCGGCAATAACTTTAAACACAGCCTGTTCTTGTTCAGCTGCCCGTTGTAACTCAACTGTGCGTCTTTTAACTTGTTTTTCTAAATTTTCATTGAAGGTTTGTACTTGTTGGTATAGTTCATACTGCTGAATTGCTGAAGCAAAATGTTTACCGATGTCTGTAGCTAGATCAATTTCTTCGACTGTCCATTTTTGAGCTTGTGCTTTTTTAGATTCGCGCCAAACCTCAAACGATAAACGGGGGTAAAGCTGCCTTTGATCGCTGTCATACTGTCCCGCCCATAGCGTTTCTGTATCTATTTCATTGCGGAAAATACTTAAATAGCCCAGCAATTGCTGACGATACTGAAGTGGGATCATCAACATGCTGCGAATTTTAATTGCTTGAAAAGCGGGTTGCAAACTTCGCAAGCTAGGAGTTTGATATATATCTGAAATCGCCCAAGTATCGTATTTTCCAGAGTTGTAGTGTTCCTGCCAGACGCTATACTGCTCTATCAATGGATATATAGTTTGTTCTGGCATCACAGGCTGCTGTCCACAGATATAAAGCTTGGCACAAGTGTTTCCTGGTATTAAACATTGTGTTAAGCTGCTCATGTCGCCATTATGGGAATCAAAAGCTGCATTTCTAATGCAAAGCCTGCCACCAACGCCATTAAAGGCAGCAACAGCCGCTTCTAGGGCTGGTTGTAATACAATTGTCGGTAATGAATGTAGTAAAGTAGCAATGCGGTTAACGATCGCTTCCCGTTCCCCTGTTTTGCGGACTTGAGTAAGCAGTGTACTTTGAGCGATCGCTACTGACAACTGCTCGACTACCATTTGTACTGCTTCTAGTTCATATTCTGAAATCAAACGCGCTTGGGAATTATGAGACACTAGTAGCCCCCAAAGTTGATCTTGATAGATAATGGGCGCTACTACAGAAGACTTTACCCCCATTGCCGTCAAATATTCAACATGACATGGGTCTACAGGGCGGTAACGGATCTCCTCTGATATAGTTTCTCCATTTTCCAAGTCATGGAGGTGACTTTGACCAATCTCTTGAGTATCAACATTAACAACAGAACGCACCCGTGATTTAATAAATAGTTCACGAGCAGTGGGTGGAATATCATCAGCAGGAAAATTCAGCCCCAATAGCGATGGCAAGCAATTGTTATAAATTGACTCAGCAATGACCTGACCACTGCCATCGGTATGAAATTTGTAAATCATCACTCGGTCAGTTTTTAGGAGCGATCGCACTTCTGCCGTCGTCACTGTGATAATTTCTTCAAACTCTAAGCTTCGCCGGATACGGTTTGTAATGCGGCGTAGTAAATTTTCTTCATGACGACATAAGGGCAAATCTGGTTCAGGGTTGGAGGTCATTGCTTATAGCAAAATCAATTAATAATTTGCAAAGTGACATAATTAAATCTAAAGCTATTTTGAAATTTATTTAATCAATTTGTCTTCAGTAAAACTACGGGCAAATCATTAATCAAAATATTTATTTACCTTTTATACAAATTCAACCATACATCATAGAAACAGACGCTAAAAAATTGCGTCTGTATTAGCTAGAACCAAAAATTCTTCCTTTTTAGTCTTGACCTTTTGTCAAACATTGCCGTAGCAATATTAAACTTTTATATTGTCAGCAAAGCGGATTTTAAGATAGTCATCTTCCATCTTTGCCCCTCCTGGTTGTAGTGCTGCTAAGGCTTGTGGTAAAACTAAGTTACGACGATGATTGCCAATAGTAATGTTTAATTCGTCTCCATTTTTACTTAGTTGAACTTGGTTTTTCGGAATCCCAGGTAAATAAATTTCTAAGCTGTATTGGTTTTGCTCTTGTACGACTCTCATAGTCGTTTCTTTGTAATAAACCTGAGTTGGATCTTCATCTTTATAAAGAGTTTCTTTCAGGCGTTCTAAGGCAGCTAAACCGCACATTTCCTCAGAAAATAGAGGAACTTCTTTCACAGGTAGAGGGTGGAAATTATCATGAATTTCTTGGCGATATTGCTCCTGACTTTCCTTCCAACGTTGGAAAAATGGGTCTTGCACTTCGCGGGGAATAATTCGATTAGCCACAATTAAATCTGTTGCCACATTATACAAACTCAGATAAGCATGAGCACGCAGAGATTCTTTAATCACCATCTTTTCAGGATTAGTTACCAGACGCACTGAAGTTTGAGTATTATCTGTTAATACTTTTTCCAGAGCTTCAATTTGTTCATAAAACTCATAGGGTGCATCCATTACCTCTTTATCTGGTAACGAAAAACCAGCAATTGGTCTAAAAAAAGGTTCAACCAGAGGGCGAAGTGCTACCGAGATGTTTTGGAATGGTTTGTAAAAACGGCGCATATACCAGCCGCCGACTTCAGGTAAACTCAGCAAGCGTAGTGCAGTACCTGTAGGGGCTGAGTCGATAATTAAAACATCAAACTCACCTTCATCGTAATGGCGTTTCATCCTTACCAAGCCAAAAATCTCATCCATGCCTGGTAAAATTGCCAATTCTTCTGCCTGTATGCCGTCTAAACCCCTTGCCTGTAAAACTTGGGTAATATAACGTTTCACCGCACCCCAGTTTCCCTCAAGTTCTTGCAGCGCATCCAATTCTGCACCCCATAGATTTGGACGAATTTTTTGGGGTGCATGTCCCAGTTCTATGTCAAAACTGTCTGCAAGAGAATGAGCGGGATCTGTACTTAAAACCAATGTCTGATAGCCTAGTTCCGCACAACGGAGTCCAGTCGCAGCAGCAACGGAAGTTTTGCCCACGCCGCCTTTACCGGTCATCAAAATTACACGCATAGATGCTTTTGTCCTACCTGAGGATTTTATTACATTTATTTACATTATCGACTGTTTAAGAAAATAAATGCTGCTTCACTCCGTCGAGGCGTGAACAGTTTGAATAGCTTGACTGTTGGCTGACGTCACCTGCCTAGAACTTTAGTTCCAGGCGGGACATGACCAGAAGAGGCAGGGGAGCAGGGAGCTTTTTAGCAAGGGAGAAAGATTCTAAGTTCCCCTGCCAAGAGGGATTCAGAGCAAATAAATTTATTTATGCGTAGGATAGAAACATTTATTTCGAGGCACGCTGTTCGTGTGAAATAATACGTCCTTGTTCCAGAGCTAATACATTTATGTATAGGGTTATCCCCTCTGCCCCCTGCCTCCTGCCCCTTGTCCTCTTGACTTTTAGGGTTAGTTTACTTCTTATTCCAGAGATTAATAAATTCTTTATAGATAGCTGGGGTGATCTGACTTTGTAAGTGAGTTAGTGCATCACGATGGTTTTGATTGTTGTCATCATAATAAGTGAATAGATTTGTCAGCTTGACAATCTCAGGATTTTGATCGTTTGTCCCCCTCCATTTGTTAGTAACTTTGTGCAAAACGTCTTTGGGGAGATTTTGTTGTAAGTTATTTAGGGCTGCAATGTAAGAAGGATTTTGAGGATTCTTTTTGAATTGAGCCAATAAATCTATCAGCTTAATCTGTGACTGTGGCTGCGACTGCGGCTTGTTTGTAAGAGTAGGTTGCTGTAGAATTTGACGCTGTTCAATAGTGGCAATGCCATTTTCAGTTAAACCCTGAGATTTCTGAAATTTTTTGACTGCTGTATAAGTGGCTGGCCCATAAAAAGGCAAGTCTTTTGGAATTTCGGCATTGGTTGCAAAACCGTGAAACTTCAATCTATTCTGAAGTCCGATTACTGTTTCTTCCATTACACTTCGAGTTTGGGCATCAGCGTTACCATTAACCTCAAGTTTTTGTGGATACTGTTTTTGAAACTTTTTAATCGCTTCTTCAGTAGGATCATCTGTTAAGGAGTTGTTATTGCGCTTCCAAGGAGCAAATTTAGTCAGATCCGGTTTAGGATCTATCTCAGGAGCTAAATATCCCAGCCCAATCAATATATGACGGATGACTTCAGGACTACTAACAGCCATACTTTTTGGTTCCTTTGCTACTAAACTACCATTTAATGTATCTTGGTTTACAAAAATTATGTAAGTAGAAATAAATAAATCTAACATGTTTGTTTACAAGTTGTTCCAAACTTTAAGCGATACGTGACCCAAGGTGCAACTCTTTGAGGCATTTAGCTTTGATGATCGATCGCCTCGGGTTGTTTATAAATAGCGATCGCATATATTACATGCCATTATAAGGACAATTTTCTATAAAAAGTAGGCAGCAATAACGCCGTAAGATCGTCATTTTGGTAGTTTAAGTAGCGCGATCGCACTTGTAGAATTAGTGGTTTGCATATATAGCTGAAGTCTTAAACTTGATAGTAGTGCGATCGCTCTTTATTGATTGTAGGGTTAGCAGTGACTATATATTACTGAGTTGGAAGTAGTTTAATATTAAGGTGCGGCAAGAATCTATGCTCTTATAAATGGTCAAAATGAAATCAGTTGCAAAGATCCCTTTAGCCGAGTTTCTCTCCCAACCCAACATTGAGGCTTCCCCCGCATGGGAGTTAATTAACGGGCAAGCGCTGCAAAGATCAATGCCAACCCTTTTATCACTCGCGGCTACAACGCAATTTGGTGAATTACATAAATCGTCATACTGAGCGGTTTGAAGCCGTGCAAGAACTACGTTGTATTGTACCTCCCTACTAGGAAGTTAATTTTGTAGAAAATGCTTTCAAAATTTTTCATGCAGTTTTTGTATCGTCAGATAAGGCGGAAATAAAAACTCAGGTGAATTGAGATTTAGTTAAAGTAAATGGGAAATCTAACTGTAGGTTGCTTGCTCCCATCCAAATTGGGTTAACACCCTAGTATTAAAACTTACGATGAGGTACTTGTGTTTCAAGTTGTTGTTGGTCATAGTGACGATCCTGATTCTCAAAATGCGATCGCTGAAGTACTTCAAAAATGTAGCCGTTCTCTTGCAGGCTCCCTTCCTCAAGCTGGGCTTTTATTCACTGCTATAGACTTTGACCATGCGTTAATTTTGCAACGCATCCAAGATGCTTTTCCCGGAATTGAGTTGATTGGTGGAACTACAAATGGAGAAATCTCCTCAATTCTGGAGTTTCAGCAAGATTCTCTAACCTTAATGCTATTTGCTACCGATGAAGTGGAAATTTGGGCAGGTATTGGACGAGAACCATCCAAAAATCCAGCCCTTGCAGCTCAACAAGCGATCGCACAAGCAAAGGCAAAGAGTGCATCTGTACCACAACTGTGCCTTACCTTTCCTGATAGTCTAACGAGCAATGGGGTTTTAATTTTAGAAGGTTTAAAACAAAGTCTGGGAGAACATATTCCCATCATTGGGGGAATGGCTGCCGATGACTATACCTTTGACAAAACTTACCAATTCTTCCAAGGTGAAGTATTGAGTGATTCAGTTCCAGTGCTGCTATTCTCTGGACAACTACTATTTTCCCACGGAGTTGCCAGTGGTTGGACTCCCATCAGCCAACGTAGCCGTGTAACTACAGCACTTACGGCTGTTATGAGGTACAGTAACAGCAACTGGCAAACCAGTTTCTTAAATGTTGAGGATTTATTAAGTCGAGTGCAACTGAGAT
>NZ_JBALBZ010000008.1:0-60143 GCF_036919495.1 Nostoc sp. | reverse complement strand
TAAAACTCACCCACAGAGTTATCACCCACCAACACACAGCTAGGATATTTCCAAGTAATTGCCGAACCTGTTTCTACTTGAGTCCAGGAAATCTTGGAATTTACGCCCTGACACAAACCGCGCTTGGTGACAAAGTTGTAAATACCGCCTTTACCGTTAGCATCTCCAGCGTACCAATTTTGGACGGTGGAATATTTAATTTCGGCGTTATCCAGAGCGACAAGTTCCACAACGGCCGCGTGCAGCTGGTTGCTGTCATACATCGGTGCGGTGCAACCTTCGAGGTAAGAAACATAACTACCTTCTTCGGCGACAATCAAAGTCCGCTCAAATTGTCCCGTATCACCAGAGTTGATGCGGAAGTAGGTAGACAGTTCCATTGGGCATTTCACGCCTTTAGGAATATAGACAAAAGAACCATCGCTAAATACAGCGGCGTTCAAGGCGGCAAAATAATTGTCAGCGATGGGAACAACGCTACCCAAGTATTTTTTAATCAGTTCTGGGTGTTCTTGCAACGCTTCCGAAAACGAACAGAAAATAACACCATCTTCCGCTAGCTTTTCTTTAAATGTAGTAGCGACAGAAACGCTATCGAAAATTGCATCGACGGCGACGTTTGCCAGTCGCTTCTGTTCAGATAGAGAAATGCCTAACTTCTCGAAGGTTTCTAAAAGGGTTGGATCGACTTCATCCAAACTGTTTAGTTTTTCTTTCTTACGTTTCGGTGCTGAGTAATAAATGATATCCTGATAATTTATTGGCGGATACTTGACATTAGGCCAAGTTGGTTCCGTCATTTTTTGCCACTGGCGATAAGCTCTGAGGCGAAAGTCCAGCATGAACTGTGGCTCGTTCTTCTTAGATGAGATCAAGCGAACAACGTCCTCGTCTAGTCCACGCGGAATAGTGTCGGCTTCAATATCTGTAATAAAGCCGTACTTGTAGGGTTGGTTGACTAAGGTTTTGACAGTGGCACTCATCAGTAATAATCTCTCGTGTTCTGAACTCTTTTAGGATGGGAGACGGGCTGCGGCTAACCGATTTCCATCTCCCGTTACGGAATGGTTACACGCCTGCTAGAATAGTGGTGGAGAGTAAAACAACAGCTATGTTGTTTAATCTATCTTCATTTTACGCTAAATTAACAACAACAATGTTGTCAAAGTCAAATTTTGAAATAAATTTTTGGGACGTTCGCTGAACGTCTTGCACCAACCATAAGATGGCGACTACCCACCAGTCCTCAACCAAGCAAGATATCCTAGAATATCTGCACAAACACGAAAAAGCAACGGCTTTGGAGCTAGCTGAACTTTTAGACGTTACCCCCCAAGCGATTCGTCGCCATCTCAAAGATTTGGAGACGGAGGAGCTAGTTTTGTATTCGACATCAGTGCAGGCGGCGGGGATGGGGCGTCCGCAGCATCTTTATCAACTGAGTCGTCAGGGACGCGATCGCTTGCACCGAACAATGAGCGATCGCTTTGGTGATGGCCACGGAAATTTTGCGGTTTCGCTGCTAGACACCTTAGCCGAAACGGTAGGACACGACCAATTTAAATCGATTTTAGAGAAACAGTGGCAGCGCAAAGCCAAAGAATACCGCGATCGCGTCGGTAATGGTTCACTGCGAGAACGTGTAGCTAACTTAGTAGAGTTGAGAAAAGCGGAAGGGTTCATGGCAGAGTATTACCCTGTTGATGTGAATGACTCCTTTGAGAGCGATCGCTTTATCTTAATGGAGCATAACTGCGCCATTTCCAACGTTGCCGAGTCTTTTCCCAGCATCTGTGGTCACGAATTAGAAATGTTTGCAGCCGTCTTATCAGATTGTACCGTAGAACGCACCCACTGGATTATCGATGGCGAACATCGTTGTGGCTATTTGGTACAAATTCGTCATTAGCCATTAATTCTTTGTCATTTGTCCTTTGTCCTTTTTTTAATAACTAATACCCAATGCCCAATACCCAACTAAAGAGATAGCATTTCATTTATGGATGTACCAACACAGCAACCATCAACACAATTTTTAACCCTGGAAGAGTCAGCAAAAGTAGATGCGGCTTTGTTGTCTTCCCCAGAAAAGTTTTTGACAAGATTGACAATTTCATCACTTAAGCTTTTGAAGCATATTGCTCAAGAGTACGGTGTTGCTATTGAAGATTTGACAGCACATCAAGTAATTGCCTGGTTTGAAAAAGATGGCAAAATTCGACGTGAACAAGGCATTGAAGGTTCATACCTGAAATGGTGAAGTGTGGTACTAAAGTTTGCATTTCGGATATAGCCTAAAAGTAGCTCTACATAACACCAACAGTAATAACCTCCTGTTCTATCTATATCTGTGGTTAATTTTTTCTGTACCTTACCTATGTAGGAACCACTATAAACAAAAAGCACCTTAAAAAAGGTGCTTTTAAAGTTAAAGTTGATACCATTTTGTTTGTCAAACAATTATTTAAGCATTGTAATTATTAGCCCGAGGACTACGAGCACCAGTTGCAGCTCCAATCATTGAGGCTATTAAACCCAACAAAGAACCAAACACAAACCACCACAATCCCGAACGTAAATTAGCTGCTGCATCACGAGCTTGTTGGGCACTGATGTTTGCTTGTGGTACATTAACACCACCTTGCTGTTGTACCTGGTTTATGACTTCCCCAGCGTTAGAAGCAGCAACACCAAAAGCACCAGATACTCCGTTTGCTAACAGCCATGAGCTAACTGCTAAAGTCGTTGCCCAAAGAATTGCACCGTTAAGGAGAGCTGTATTGCGGTTCATCGGCCCACAAGCACGGGCTGTAACCCAACCACCAGTAAATAGGGAAATTAGTAAAGCGATAGTTGACCAAAGCCCCGCATTTCCTGCAGCGTTAGGGGCAATTGTTCTGGGTGCACCCGAACCTTCAACTGCGCCTGCGGCAAAAGCACCAATTATAGCACTCAAAATTAATTGAGTAGCTAAAGCAACCAACAAACCAGAAATAATCGGCCCCCAGCGAACAAGATCATGATACTCACTTACTCGGCCTGCTACCACAGACTCAGTAGGAATAACGTCATTACCTGTCCGATTTACGTATGACATAACTTATGTTCTCCAGTGCTGTTTCAGCAAAGCTTATCTCAGGTATATTCATGTTTATGCTTAAAATTAAATAGCTAAATCATCTACTTTTATCTCTATCAATAGAAATATTTTATAAGTATATCTTTGGTCATAAAAAGCAGATTATATTAATAAATTTTAATATAATATCTAATATCTAATATCTAAATAATTTTTTAGAACAGAAATTTTCATTAAATTTTTTAAATTAAAACACAATTAATTATTAACCTTTATGAGAAACCAGCTTTAATTAGCGTAGGCAATTAGACTTAAGAGAAAATTTTGTACCGATTGTCAAAAATAAGGATAATCAAAAATTAACGCATCCTCACAGCAGTACCTGTAGCAGTAATCAGCAAAAGAACTCCTGATTGGTCAAGATTGATTGTGCCAGTATCAATTTCAATACCAATGACAGCATTTGCTCCTAAACGTTGTGCTCGTTGTTCTAATTCTTCTAATGCTTTGCGTTGACCCTGCTCAAATAGACGCTCATAGCTACCAGTGCGTCCACCAATAATATCTCGAATACCCGCTAAAAAATCCCGCAAAAAATTACTACCGTAGACTACTTCTGCTGTCACAATGCCTAAATATGACTCAATAACGGCTCCTTGAATCACATCAGTAGTAGTTATAATCATAAGTTAGCCTCCTAGATGGCATATAGGTTGATATTTCTTATCAGAATACACATACAAAACTAGTTTGTGCTCATACAAGCTTGATAAACAATCTCTCATACTATTTTAGATTGCAATCGCATTTGCACTCTCACCTACTGGCTAAAATCTAGCATTTTAAAAAACATTTAACTTGTTAAAGTTATCTTACCGTGTAATGTCCAAAAAAGGATATAAATGCCTGGATGGCGACTTCCTAAAGGGTAGTATAAAAGAGTGAATAATTGGATACAGAGTCAGCAAACTATTTAAGAAAGCAACAAACAAGAATGAATCTTAAATCTTGTGAAATTGGTGTATCGCTTTCTAAAATTAAGCTAGATGACTGTTGGATTTTTATGAGTGACACGTATAACTACTGATAAAAAAAGTGTCATTTTGCTAGTCTACGGATTTATATGTAAGTAACTTCATCTAAACTTGATATCTTACACTTCATCATTCAGTAAAAACTCTGTAATGTGGCGCTAATGTAAAGGAGAGAGTCAATGAATTATTAACATCTTAATTAATACGAAGAAATACAGTTTTCAAAAGTCTATATTTTTGTTTTAATGTACAAGAAAAAAGTCCTCTAAAATTTCAGGAAATTTACTGTGTACAAGCCAACATCAATTGTGCTGAGTGTGGTGTTATTAGGATGTTTTTCCTTGACTATACCTTCAGTGGCTCAAGCTCAGGTATTAGTGGCACAAGGCAAAAACCCAGAGTTAAAGCAACTACTAGAAGAAGGACGGAGGTTAGTGGATACAGGCGATTATGGTGGTGCGATCGCAGTTTATCAGCAAGCAGCTAGGCTAGATGCCAAGAATGCTAAAATTCATTCAGGTATTGGTTATTTATACGCACAACAGGGAAATTACCAGGCGGCATTAACAGCTTATCGTCGTGCGATCGCCATCAGCCCTAACAATAGTGATTTTTACTACGCGGTGGGTTACATCAAAGCGAATTTGGGCGACACGCGTGGGGCAAAAGAAGGCTACCGTCGGGCGATACAGCTGAACCGTAACAACGTTAATGCCTATTTAGGATTGGCTGTGACGCAATCTCGCATGGGAGACTATAATGCTGCTAGCTGGGCATACCAACAAGCAATCGAATTGGATAAGAACAACGCCCAGACTTATGAGTTAATGGGTTCGATGTATAAACAGCGCCGACAAACCAAACAAGCAAACAGCTTGCTTCAGAAAGCCCGTGACTTGTACAAGCGGCGCAATGACTCAGATGGCGTCAACAGGGTAGAAGCCATGCTGCGACAGTTAGGAGGATGAGGTTAATCTAACTGGCGTCCCGTTAATTCCACAAAAATATCTTCCAGATTAGAGGGACGCACCATCATTCCGGTTTTATCGGGCTGTTCATTCAAGTAGATATTTGCTGCTTCCAAAGATGGGAAAAACAGATATTCCCAACTACGAGCACCATCACTTCCCACTTCAGATACACCTAATTGTTTCATCACCAAACCTTCACCGTGAGCAGAACGCAGCTGTTGTAAAGTTCCTAAAGAAATTAGCTTACCGCTATCCATAATACCGATGCGCCCTGGCTTGGTAGAACCAAAAGCATCGCACAAAAATTCGACCTCATCCATATAATGGGTCGTTAGTAGCATTGTCATTCCCTGCTTATTCAAATCTCGAATAATTTCCCAGAGGCGTCGCCTAGTTTGGGGGTCTAGTCCTACCGTTGGTTCATCCAAAAACAGAATTTGCGGTTGATGCAATAAAGCTCTGGCAATTTGCAATCGTCGTTTCATACCCCCAGATAGGGTTTTGACCAAATCATTACGTTTTTCTGCTAACTCAACATACTCTAGCCATTGATTAATCAGTTTTTGTCGCTGTGGGTTGCTAATGTGATGTAGCCTCCCATGCAGTTCCATATTTTCCCAAACGCTTAAATCGTTATCCACACTTACTTGCTGCAAGACTACGCCAATACTCTGTTTTGCCAACATTGCTTGGCTTGTCACATCATATCCACCTACTTCTATCCGTCCTTGGGACGGTTTCGTTAGTGTAGTCAGCATCCGAATTGTGGTTGATTTACCCGCACCGTTCGGGCCGAGTAGAGCAAATATTTCCCCCGCTTCAATTTGGAATGACAGATCATTGACTACAGGTACATTGTTGTAAAACTTGTAGACATTTTCTAGAAAGACAGCAGCAGTCATAGTTATTTTGCTCCAATTAAAAATTTAATTTCTCTTGGCGATTATATCTAGAATGACTGCAATTAATGTATCTGGGTCTATTGGCTTGGCAACGTGCTGCTGAAATCCGGCGGCTAGAGCTTGTTGGCGATTAACTTCTCTAGCATAAGCCGAGATGGCTAAAGCCAAAATTTGTCCACCTTGTTCGGGTGGCATGGCTCGAATTTGTCGAATCAGCATATAGCCATCCATATCTGGCATTCCAATGTCACTCAACAAAATATCTGGTGGTGATTGCTCTACGGCTTGCAGTGCTTCTATTGCCGATGTCACAATACAAACCTCTGCTCCCGCCTGTTCAAGAACAAAACCCAAAAAATCACGGATATCTTCATCATCATCAACAATTAGTAACCGTATTCCTGTCAGAGGTGAGGTGTTAAAAGTAAAAAATGAGGAGTTCTCTTGGACTTTTTCGCTAGAACCTTGTGCTTTCATCAAAGGAAACCTGACATTAAAGATGGCTCCCTGTCCTTCTCCAGGACTGTCTACTTGAACAGTACCTCCATGCAGTTCAACTAGATGACGGACGATCGCCAACCCCAACCCTAGTCCGCCAAACTTCCTAGTTGTTGTCGCATCCGCCTGACGAAAGGATTCAAACACGTAGGGCAGAAAGTCTGGATTAATACCTTTACCTGTATCGCTAACAGTAATTTGAGCCTGCGAGTCTTGGCACTCTAGCCGAATTTCAACCCGTCCACCAGCGAAACTAAATTTTACAGCGTTACTAAGCAAATTCCAAATCACTTGCTGTAAACGAGCAGAATCTCCCAAAATCTGCCCAATTTTTGGGTCAAATACTCTCTTAATTTGAATTGACTTCGCTTCTGCTGCTAAACGCACGGTTTCAATAGCCGCTTCAATCGTCGATACCAAGTTAACAGGAGCCATTTCTAAATTGAGTTTGCCAGACAAAATGCGAGAGACATCTAACAAATCTTCAATTAATTGTGCCTGGAGTTTGGCATTGCGCTCAATTGTTTCCAAAGCAATAGCCGTTCTTGCGGCATTTAATGTTCCATTGCGAAGCAACCTAGACCAACCCAAAATAGGATTGAGGGGCGATCGCAATTCATGTGATAGCACTGCCAAAAACTCATCTTTAATTCGATTCGCTGTCTGAGCTTGTTCACGCGCAGCTTGCTCACGCAAAAAAAGTTGTTCGCGTTCAGTTTCTGCTTGCTTTTGCTTGGTAATATCCCGTGAGACGACTAAGAGTTGTGCAATAATTCCTGATGCATTTCGGACGGAAGTAATAATTACATCCCACCACTTCGGCTTACCCTTTGCTGTGGGGCAATAACCCTGAAATTGACCAACATTACCTATTTTGGCCGCAGCGATCGCTGAAGCGGCATTTTCTCGGTCTTCGCCTTCCCAAAAACTAATCCACTCGGCGTTATGAAAGGACGCAGGATCATCAATTTCTAGAAGATGTAGCCCGCCTTGATTCAAGTAGAGTACCCGCCCATCTAACGTTAAAACTTTGATGCAATCATGACTGCTATCCAAAATTCGTTGCTTTAACTCTTCACTTTCTCGTAGGGCTGCTTCGGCAAGTTGGCGTTGCGTAGCTTGCTGATAGGCATCGCTGATATCCTTGAAAAGGACAGCGACTTGTCGGTGCTGCGGCTGCCCAATGCGAAATGCAAAAACGTCGAACCAACGTTGTAGGGCAATAGCGCGATTCTCAAAGCGCATGGATTCGCCCGTCATGGCGACTTTGCCGTAAATTTCAAACCAATGCTTTTCCAGATTTGGAGCTAGATCGCGTATCGTTTTGCCTTGTACGTCTTTGAGTCCCGTTTGTTTCTCAAAGGACGGATTGATTTCTAAAAAGCGGTAATCGTTCGGCCTGTCGTTTTCATCAAACAGCATTTCGATCACGCAAAATCCTTCGTCAATGGACTCAAACAGTGTTCGATAGCGTTCCTCAGATCGGCGTAAGGCAGATTCTGCAAGTTTTTGCTCACTAATATCTGTGCAGGTGCCATACCAGCGAATAATTTGACTGTTTTCATTCAGTATTGGTAAAGCACGGGTGAGATGCCAACGATAGGTTCCATCTGCCTGTCTCAAGCGATGTTCAACCTCGTAGTTTGTGACCATTTGAACGGCTTGAGTCCATGCCAAGATAGTGTGTTCTTGTTCCTCTGGATGGATGAGGCTCTGCCAACAGAACCCCTGGATTTGCTCTAGCGTCAACCCAGTGTAATCAAGCCAGCGAGGGCTGTAATAATCTACCCGACCAATTGCATCAGCCGTCCATACCATTTGAGGAATGAACTCAGCCAGAAAACGAAAACGTTCCTGACTCGCAACAAGGCGCACTCGCCCTAACTCTAAATTGGCGGCAACCCGTGCCAGTAATTCCCTTCGGCTGAATGGCTTCACCAAATAATCATCTGCCCCAGACTCCAATCCCTCGATTGCCGATTCTTCTCCAGCCCTGGCAGACAGTAGCAAAATGGGAATTTCGCGCGTTCTTAAATCACTCCGTAAATGCCGCAGCAACTCAATGCCATCCATTCCTGGCATCATGACATCACTGAGGATTAAATCAGGTGGATCGTTGTATGTGGCAGCTAGAGCGGTTTCACCATCAATTGCCACGTCCACTTTGTAGTACTCGCTAAGAATCCGTCGCAAATAATTCCGCATATCGGTGTTGTCATCCACGAGCAGAATCCGGGCAGAAGAAGTAGGGGAGAATTCTTCCTCCTCAAGAGTTTCTTTCGGGAGCCACCCTAAAGCTTCCTCAACATAAGACATTCCTCCAGAATCAGTATAAACACTGCTTTGGCTAGTATTAATGCAATCCAAGGGTAAGTGAGCCGTTCCAGTTGGCAATTGAACAGTAAAGGTACTGCCTTGACCAAAGGTGCTGTCAACGGTGATTGTCCCACCATGCATCTGGACTAATTCTTGCACTAGCGACAGCCCAATGCCCGTGCCTTCAAAGGTGCGACCTTTGACACCTTTAACTCGATAAAACCGCTCAAATAACCGGGGAACCTCATCTGCCGGAATCCCAGTACCAGTATCACGCACTACCAATGATACTATCATGCCAACTGGGCGCAAAGAAACTGCAATCTCTCCAACAAAGGTAAACTTCAATGCATTGGAGAGCAGATTTAACACAATCTTCTCCCACATTTGGCGATCTACGTAAACGGGTTCTGCTAGGGGAGGACAATCCACAATTAATTGCAGTCTTGCCGAGTCAGCAGCAGACCGGAAAATACTTGCTAGTTCTGCGGTATACGTGGCTAAATCGATTGGTTCATAACTAGCTATGGTGCGTCCGGCTTCAATGCGCGAGAAATCTAACAGCGTATTAACTAGTTTGAGCAACCGTGTGCCATTGCGCTGCACCATCTCCAAATTTGCTTGGGCTTTGGCTGGAAGAATTCCGTTTAATTCGGTTAATGTCTCTTTCAGTGGCGACAACATCAGCGTTAGGGGAGTGCGAAATTCGTGGCTGACGTTGTTGAAGAAGGTCGTTTTGGCTCGATCCAGTTCTGCTAGTGCTTCCAGTCGCTTGCGTTCTTCTTCATAAGCACGGGCATTAGCGATCGCGATTGTCATGTTACCTACGAGCAAATCGAAGAACTTTCGGTAATCATCCTCAAAAGATAGGTAGGGATTGATACCCAATACCAGCAATCCAAAAATTTGTTTTTCTCCAGGTGGGATCAGAGGCACGACCCAAGCAGCAGAGGGGGGTTTGTCCCAAGCTCCTGTTGGCAGAGCTTCAAACCGAGTTGTCAAATCATCGACGATTGCTGCTTCCCCGGTATGATAAACTTGTGTGAGTTTCCAGGCATCGCTGTGTTGAGTTAAATTCACTCTCGATGGAGTTGCTTCTGTTTCCTCGATGGGAGTAGTTGCAACCAACTTTGCACTGCTGCCGTCTGCCTCCACCTGATATAGCATGGCAAACGGTATATCATGAGAATTTGTTGCTAAGGCTTGAATTGCAGACAGACAAGCCGCTTCTGTGGTCTTTGCTTGAGCCTCCCTACTTAGTAAACTCAGGGTTTGTAAACGGCGATCGCCTAGCACTCGTCCTGTTGTTTCACTAACAATGCAAAAGACTCCGCCAACTTTCCCGCTTTCATCTCGCACAGGGTCGTAGGAGACATCGAAGTAAGTTTCCTCAATATAACCGTGTCGATTCAGGAAAAATAAATGATCTTGCGCCCAAAATGCAACTCCTGTGGCAACAACTCCCTTGAGTAAAGGTTCTACAACATTCCAGGCTTCGCTCCACGCTTCATGAGCAGGGCGACCGAGTGCCCAAGGATGTTTTGAGGCAAGGGCAGGGCGATAGGCATCGTTATAAATCGTGATTAATTCCGAACCCCAGAAGAGGCATATTTGAGCTTTAGAAGCTAGCAAGATGCTAATGGCACTCCGTAAGCTCTGGGGCCAATCAGCCACATAACCTAAAGCAGTCTGCGACCAATCGAGCGATCGCATCAGCCTGCCAATTTCGCCACCTTCAATAAAAACACTGTTAACAGCTATACCTTCTTCTTCAGGTGCCATCGCTGCTAGTCTTGATTGCTAAAGTATTTGGTTAACAGGTTTTCACCTGGTTCTCCAATATTATTATGTAACAATTTTTTAATCTGCTTGAGTGCTAGAGGAATTGGTCTGTTTCTTCCATTCTCCCATCGATTGACACTGTGAAAGGACACACCAACTTTGCTAGCAAAATCAACTTGAGACAGTTGCAGTAGCTCTACTTAGTCATTCGTGAACAACAAAATTCCCGACTTCTCCAAGAAATCGGGAATCTAAAATTTTAACTTTCACAAATTAAATAGGATTCATATAGCGATTTTGATAGTAAGCCAAAATTTGGTTAACTCTTTGCCGACTTTCTGAACCAGAGTTTGCTGTCCACGAGATACACAAGCCACCAATTTGACTTTGATTGTAATCAAACTCTTGGGATGACTGGGGAATTAAATCCACTTCTACCCCTTCGACTTGATGTAAATGAGCTGCTATCTCTCTATAAACAGCTAAAGGCAAACCAGCGAATTCAATTTTTTCCTTAGTCTCCATCTTTATGAAGCTCCAACATTTAAAGGATTTGAGGGAGGCGTTGTCACTGAAACAGGATTGCCGCTAGCAGATGCAGCGGACGGCGTTGAATTAACAGCCCCTTCTCCTACCATTTTGGCAACTTCAATACCATATTGTTCCAGAATCACGATCGGATTGTAGCCCTGATTCATTTCAATACGCTTAACTAGTACGCCATTTGCTAATCGCTGTCCCGCCTGCACATAGCGACTCGTCGGCTCATCCGGTACTTTGATAATTGCCTGTGGTTCTTTACTAATTAGAACTACACCAGTCACAACAACTGCTTTTGCTAACTCAGGTTGTGCTGGCGGTGGCAATACAGATATTAAAGCTGGGTTGGGGACAACTTGAGGCAAAACTTTAGGTAAGACTGAAATCAAACTAGGATTGACTTTTTTTGGTACAGAAGCAATCTTATTTTTTTTCTGATTTAAAGCTATGTTGGGTGTTGGAAGTTTTCGGACTGTTAGGGATGCAGTAGGTAGCTTAGGCAACATGGGAACAGGTCTTCCAACTGTTTTAGGCATTTCGGGAGTCTGCCCGAAAAGTTGTGCAAACGGGTCAGTTCGGTCTTTTGATACCTGAACAAACCGTGCCCGCTCTGTAGCATTAGTGGATTGAATCAAGTTAGCAGATGCAGGGGTAACTTGTGAAACCTCTTTGGCAGGTATCACTGGATTCTTAAAGGATTGAGTCGTTGATGGCGACTTTGCTACTATTTTGGGAATTGGCGCAGGATTAATGGCTTGTGGTGTATCTTCAGAAGCACATCCAGCGATCGCCAAAGTTAAAATAGCTGCAATTGTAATTTTTAAATTTCTGCCCATGAGCTATTCTCAAAAGCCATTGAAAAATTGGAAAGTTGAAATTAACATGCCTAAAATTTGTATCAAAGGCAAAGTATGTTCCCTTTATAACTTAACTTTTTAAATTTTGAGGGTTATTTTTAGCACTGCCTCCTGGGCATAACTGCGGCTTGATGTTTATGCAATCAATCTTCTGCCACACCCATAAGCTGTTTCATCAAATCCAGACCTTTTTTAACTCTACGGGAAACTGTTACTACACTAATTCCCAGATGTTCTGCAACTTGTTTTTGTGTTAAATCCTGTAAAAACACACATTCCAACACATCGCGAGTGCGTTGTTCTAGCTGAACCAATGCTTGTTGCAAGCGAAGTTGGTCTTCTTGTACTAGTTGAAAGCTGCGATAGTTAGGATCTGGAACTAATTCTCCCAAACAAGTAGAGCCTTCTTCTCCATCTTGGATTGGCACATCGAGACTCAAGGGAGCGCGATTTATCCATGCTAATTTAATTTCTTGCCATTCGTTTGAAGAAATTTCCAGTGCTGTTGCTAATTCCGAGTCTGTTGGTTGACGATTATGCTTTTCACGCCAAGAACGTGACACTCCTATTGCTTGCTGTTGCAGTGCTAACCACTTGCGAGGAATTCGCACAGTGACACCTTTATCTCGGAGATAGTGTTGAATTTCACCCCGAATATAGGGAAGAGCATAAGAACTAAAGGCATGTCCCTTGGAAAGTTCAAATTTTTCAATAGCCCTGATTAAACCCAAAGATCCAACCTGGAGCAAATCATCGTAAGTTTCATGACATTGATTCGTCCAGTAGTGAGCTTCTTTTCTCACAAGTCCAATATTGAGTTTTACCAGCTTATTGCGAATATTTCCTGACGGAGATTGCTGATATTCTCGCAACAACTGCCAAATTTCATGTTTCAGTTCATTGGTTGTTGTGGTAGGCATAGCACCATGTTCATTAAGTAAATCAACAATTAATTTCTCTGTTTTAAACTCAGCTGCGATGGCGTACCCGCCCGCCGGAGGTGATAGCACGACATCAATATCAATATCGTGCTATATGCCTTAGCAAATTCTCTGGTAGATAACAACGTTTTTCTAAAGAAAATTCCATAGACTTGCTTGACAATCGAGCAAAGTTTAAATAAGCAAAATCGGTATGTTCTGTAGCTGTTTTTAGGACTACATAGAAATAAAATATAAAATTATTTACCAAATATAAAACCGAGATTGTACTTAACTTTAATTAATTAATGCTGAAGCTAATTTCTATAAACAAAACAACAGTAGCCACAATTTTATTGGATAAGCAAAAGTTTGATTTACAGTAAAATTACCTGTTCATTAAATTAAAATTCATCCAATAATTAAAAATTACTAATAATTTGCAGAAAATAATACGTAAATTTACGCAAAAAGATACAACAAAAGGCATCTAACCCTTTGTTGTATTTAAAGTTTCCTCCCTTATATTTGTAAAAAATAGCTAAAAAAGGCAGGGCTGTTTCATTCTTTAAAAGCCTCTTGAAAAGCTGGGAACAAGGGAAGGAAGAATTTTTCTCTTGTCTCCCCTTGAACCTTTGTCTCTTTTCGTCACTGTAATGCTTTTATAGGAATGAAACAGTCCTGAAAAATGGGGGCAAAAAAGTTAACTTTTGTTATGAAACTTGATGCTTACAGAATTGTAGTTCTGAATGCCAGTCAGTTACCTAACTCTAGAGAGTTTAGCCACGAGTCGGTTCAACCCGTGCAAAAAATAGACCGCGAATCTTAACTTCTTTAGGTTCGCCAGCACCTAAATCTGTATCAGATGGCTGTTCGCTCTCGAAAGTACCAGCAATTTCACCACTAGAGCTATCGATTTTAGCGATTTGCAATGAAATCTTGCCATTAAGATTTTCAGCACGCTTGACGTTAGTGCGGGTAAGTTCTTCATCATCTGCTTGGGCGGGGAGAGCCACAGCATTATCGTAGCCACTAACGACACCACGACCCTTTGGATCTAGGAAGGCAGCACCACGATAAGAAGGAACTTTGAAAGTGCCTTCAAAGTCCGTAGAGGTGTTAATGCTGCTCAAACTGGGTTGGGTTTGAGCAACCAAGTTTTTGATGGTGAAGAGGAAAGGTACTCGCTCACCACCAGGAAGTTGCACAGTGATGGCTTGGAAATCAAGACCATCAGTTTCCTCAAAGGTGAGGCTATTATCTGGGTTAATTTTTAGGTTGCCTTGCACCTGATCAATGGTGGAAGTGTATCTGGTCAACAATTTGCCAGCAACAAATTCTGCTTGTTGGCGTTTATTCGCAGGTTCTTCTTTGATAAAGAAGCTAGTTGGTTCTAAGCAAAGTTCTTTGATGGCATAAGACTGGCTAGAATCAATGGGAATGGAGCCACGGCTTGTTTCTGCTAGTTGGGGGCATTTGTTAGCCAAGCCAGTGCCGCGAATTTGATCGTAAGTGAGTACATCTCTACCACTACTAACAGCAGGAGCATCACTACAAGCAGTTATTAGCCCCAGGCACAAAGCCAAGAATGCAACAATTAAAGCGCGATACCTCATGGTCAACCTCAATCTCAAAAATTAATATCTAAGTTGTAAAACTGCATCGAAGCTTTGATCTTTGACGAGAAGCCATCCTTTATCGGACATTGTATTGCTCTGATTGCAAGAGTTGAAACAAGTGCCCGGGCGTATAGGTTGGCAGTCGCCACTCAAACTTTTCTCTGCTAAACGTACTTAAACGTGTCGCTGCTTCGCACTTTGCTCTTGCATATAGCAAAAGCGGCGTCGCCCAAGTCTTTTTGTATCATGTATGTGACGCCACTACATACAGCCCATTGTTTGATGGGTAAATCAGCCAGATCATACGATTTTTTTTAACTCAAAATCAAAGTACTCAAAATTCAAGAAAGTCTCATCCCGATCGCATCTAGCTGCCGTGGAGGCTATGGTAAAGGTTACTACGCTCTTTTACGAGCGATCGCAATTGCTTTTGATAAAGATACAAATCTAGTTATATTCACCCCTGACTCAAGGGAGAGAGGGGGAAAGAGAGATTCTAGAAGCTTACACAAGCTTCATTTTCTAGAGGAACTATTGGCAAACTAGGGAAAATTAAAAATCTCCGGTAAATTTGAGTTGACCTCATTTATACGGAAAGGATGGCATGAACGATAACAAAAATCTTGAATCAGAGGAGTTGTCCTGTAAACTGCAAGCGATCGCAACTGTGGTGTATGATGCAGTTCAAGGTTGTCAAGGCGATAGTGTAGCTCTTTTGGCAATGCTTCGGCAATTGGAGCATTTACACCGAGAGATCCGGGATGGGATTTTTCAAGAGAGTTTGCCTGTTAACCGCCGACAACTCTACTCATTACTGAAAGATATTGAGTCTGAGGGAGGCTGGCCTTATATTGAGCGCATGAGACTACAAGCCTTTTTAGCAAATTTGCCACAAGAGGCTCCCGCAGAAAATAATCATGAAGTTTTGGAGAGCGATCGCTCATACGGCTGATCATCTCGAAATAAATTTCTAGCTGTGAATTAATAACTCTGATCGCCTCATCAACCGCTAAACCAAGAGCGGTTGCTCATTGAGGCTTCAAGCTAATTCGTAATTCGTAATTCGTAATTCGTAATGACTTCTCGGTTCGCGTAGCATCTCCAAGACTTGGGGCTGACGCTCGTTCCTCGCTAACGCTAACGCAATTCGTAATTAAAAAAGGTTTTTACTGGTTATACCATCACAAAGAAGGCGATCGCGCTCCTCTAGATTGTGGTTGTGTTTGAGGTAATTGCCCACCCAGTCGCAACCACGAACAAGTAAGTTATCAAGATTTAAATTCCACAAGATTATCGTGTTGTCATCACTGGCTGATGCTAGTGTTTGACCATCTGGGCTAAAACTGACACTAAGTACTCCAGCGCGATGCCCATTAAGACTTTTAATTAATTTGCCATCAAGGCTCCAGAGTTTCACTGTACTGTCCCAACTGGCGGCGGCGAGCAATTTACCATTGGGACTGAAAGTAACGGCATTGACGCTATCACTGTACCCCTTCAATAAGGTTTTTAACAACGTCCCATCCCGTCGCCACAGTTTCACAGTGTTATCCCAACTAGCAGAAGCCAGCAACTCGTCAGTGGGACTAAAGCTGACACCTGTCACCCAGCTGTCAAGGGGCGATAAAGTTTTTAACAACGTACCATCTCGTTGCCAAAGTTTAACAGTTTGATCATCACTGGCAGAGGCTAAAACCTGACTATCATGGCTGAAGTTTACGCTATTTACCGAATCCTGATGCCCCACTAAGGTTTTGAGTAACTTGCCCTCACGGTTCCAAAGTTTCACTGTTTTATCTTTGCTAGCTGATGCCAACAACTGACCATCAGGACTGAAATTCACGCTCATCACACTATCGCTATGCCCGTGGAGAGTCATGATTAAGGTACCGTCAAGCCGCCAAAGTTTAACTGTTTTGTCAAAACTTCCTGAGGCCAGCATTTCACCTTTGGGGTCAAAACTGACACTAGTAACTTGATTTGTATGCCCCACTAAAGTTTTATAAAGTCGGGTTTTGACCTCGCCACTACTGGTGTATCGTTGCCAAAGTTTTACAGTGCGATCGCGACTACCAGAAGCTAGCATCTGACCGTCAGGACTCCAAGCAACGCTCAAAACTCGCTTCCGATGCCCTTGAAGAATAGACGGTGTTGGGGCATCTAAACTCCATAGTTTCACACTTTTGTCGTAACTTCCTGAGGCCAGCAATTTGTTATTTGGACTAAAAGCTAAACTGACAACATAATCGCTGTGCCCTTTGAAGGTTTTGAGTAAAGTACCATTGGTACTCCAGAGGTTTATGGTTTTGTCTTCACCTGCGGAAGCTAACTTTCGACTATCGGAACTGAAACTCAAACTCCACACAGGCTTACGATGCTGCCGTAAAGTTTTATAAAGACGAAAGTCAAAACCGTCTTTAGTGCTGTTACTTTCCCGCCGCCAAAGCTTCACTGTCTTATCTAGACCTGTTGACGCCAACAATTTACCATCTGGGCTGAAAACAGCTACAGTCACAGCTTTCTGATGTCCCTGCAAAGTTGTAACAAGGCTACCGTCGCGTCGCCAGATTTTCAATGTCTTGTCGTCGCTGGATGAGACGATGAATTGACCATCAGGGCTGAAGTTTACCCAGTTAACTGGCCCTTGATGTCCTCTCAGTATTTTTACTAAGCTTCCGTCTTTGCGCCAGAGTTTTACGGTTTTATCTTTACTACCAGTAGCTAACAATTCACCATCAGGACTAAAATTAACGCTATAAACCCCATCTCCATGTGCTTTCAAGGTTTTATATGGCTTGGTGTCAAATCTACCTGTAACCGAGTTTTTGTGCCAGATTTGCACTGTTTTGTCAAGGCTGGCGGAGGCTAGGGTTTGACCATCAGGGCTAAAACTTACACAGTTGACAGCATCAGTGTGACCTTCAAGGGTTTGGAGTAAGGTTCCGTCAGGACGCCAAAGTTTCACAGTTTTATCTAGGCTACCTGATGCTAGCAAATCACCATCTGGGCTGAAAGCTAGTCCCCAGACAACATCAGTGTGCCCTTCCAGGCGGTTAACCTCTGTTACCCCATAAACTGCCTGTTGCAAGGCTGTCACTACCCGCATTCGGGTATCTGGCTGCACGACATCTGCCTGTTTAAGTCCTCTCCAAGCCCGCAAACTTTCTAATAGGGCATCAAATTCTTTATTGGAGGCAAACAGAGCTTCGCTAGCAGCAGCGATCGCACTAATGTTCAAGTTGCTTTCACTGCGTTCAGCTCGTAGAGTTTGGCGGACTGCTGCTCTTTTTTGCAAGTCGGCTTGCCACCATAATGTTGCTATTGTTCCGCCCATAATTGCCAGCACTGCGCCTGCTAACCGTGCTTCCCGCAGTCGCCGTTGCAATATCAAATTGAGTTGCTTTTGACTAAGTTGTTGAGCGACTTCAGCTTTAGTTTTTTCAAGTTTGATTTTTTCTAATTCTGCGAGCATACCATAATTGTTCTTTTGGCGAATTGGTTCAACTAAATAATCGTGAACTAGCTGGTAGCGCTCGCCTAACTCTTCTCTAACTCGCAACACCAAACCTGAACCCACCAATATTTCTAAAATCAGTTCCCCAACTGTTTCAAAGCTTGATATTGTATCTATATCATGATTATTAACTAATGCAGCCACTAAATCCGCTTTAGTTTTTAACGGTCGCGTACCTTTTTCATCAGTTAACTCAAATAATAGTTTCCAAGTTAACTCTTCATTCTCCTGACCACAATCTTTAATAACCTCCCCAAGCCAGCGTTCCACCAATTTTGCCGAGCCGCCGCAAAGCTTATATTGTGCGAGTGTGGTAATGTTTTCTATTTGTAGTTGAGCGCCAACTATTTGTAATTCAATTGGATGTACTTCGTCTAGTTCTCCTGTTAAATCCTGGACTAATCGGTTAATTAATTCATCACTCAGTTCAGAATGTGAACGCTGAGTAAGACTATGAATTATGGCTTTAGCATCCTGGCTAGAGAATTTTCCTAGATAGTAGCGAATATCTTTATCGAGAATATTTTTATTAATTACGCCTAAATCATATAAACCAATACTATTCTTTTGGCTCAACCGTTCAAATTCTAGTAAATGATGTAAATAATCTTCTCTTAATGACAAAATAATTTTAACAAATGAAATATTTAAACATTCACTAAAAAATTTGTAAAATTCGATTCTTTCCGTGGGAAGATTACTAATAAAGAAAAATTCTTCAAACTGATCTAAGATGATAATTATTGTATAATTGCGCTCGGTTGCTAACCGAATTTTTTCTAGGAGTATAGTGGGTGTAGAGTCAAGATTAACTGACATTCCTGTGGATGCTAGCACTTGATTTAGACTGCCGATCAAGACTGTGAGCCAATCAGTATAAACAGACAAAACAATAGGTATAGGAATGCGTTCACCGATAACTTTACCTTTGAGCGCTGGGACTAAACCAGCTTTGAGAGTTGAACTTTTACCTACACCGGATGGCCCATAAATTACTGTGAGCTTGTAGTCTGCACGAGTAATTCTTTCAATCAAACGATTGACATCTTGCTGTCGTGCAGAAGCAGATATTTCTTGGGCAACTCCCTCAGAAATAAACGGTATTTTTTGAGATTCCAATGCTGGGTTAATTCTAGAGTGTCGCGGCTGCAATTGGCTTGCCCCAATGAAGGCACGAAAGCCATACTGATGTTCTATTTGAATTTTTTCCTGCTTGAGCTTAAAGGCTTCTGTATAATCATGACGCTCAAAAAAGTAAAGCGATCGCAGTTCCTCTAAAATCTCTAAATAAAGGGATGGCTGATGTTGTAGCTCACAAACTACCCTCGCCCATTCCAGGTTATTGATAGCCTCCTCTGGTTCACCTAGATGCCTCTGTGTACGTGCTAGCAAGAGAAGATACCAACTTTCTTGCCGTCGTCTTCGCAAAGCGTCTCCTAGAGAAGCTTGTGTTACTTCTTCGGAGATAGAAAGTGCTGTATTCGCCAATTCATGAGCTAGTATCCAATTCGACTCAGAAGCTGCCACATTTGCCAAAAAGCCATAATCTTGAGCAATTTGTGCAGGGCTTCCATAGGTTTTATGTAGATGTAATGACTTTTGAGCTAATTCTTTTAAGTCATCCCAGGCTTGTAAACGTTGCAGCATTTCACAAGCAGGCAAAATAAATTTAGCAACTAAGTCTTCTCTTTTTGTCTCCTCCAATATTTCTAGACATTCTTTAAACCACAATAGAGCATGTTCGCAATAGCTACTATTATGGTGTAAGTCTGCCATTCGGTGATAACACAGTCCCAGATGGAATAGTACTATTGCTTGCTTAAGTGAAGATGAGGGGAGTATACAATGAGGATCTGAAAGAAATAAAGAAGAATTACTTTCTCGTTCTCCTATTTTCATCGTTTCTTGCTGCCACAATACTAGGCTTTTTTGATAATTGTCTAAAGCACCATTAATTTGATCGTTGGCATATTTATCTCGCCCTATAACAAATTCTAAACTAGCTTCTAATCCTGCTATTAATTTAATGCCGTACAGGCGCAGCAAATCATTACGAGCTGATTCTATTTCATGGCGGTGTTGAGACTTAGGATCTAAATCTAGGGAAGCGTTAGATAAAAATATTTCGGCACCTGCTTCTAAAACTTTAGCAAATAGAGATTCTGTCTCTTGTTGGATCAAAGCAATTAAATCTGCTTTTGCCATTTCAAATTTAATCGTAGTTACAGCCCAGCTTTTAAAATCAGGTGCTAATCTTGAAAGCAATGATGCCACATCATCTTGTAGCCACAACACCACTGGAAATGGAAAAGTCGCGGCATAGATATCTCGCGCTTGGTTGATGCCTGTAAGTAAGTTTTCTATATCTATAGTTGACTCAATACCAAAAACCATTACAGCTGATGGCAAAGAATCTGTAAGGACAGCAGGATTATCTAAAGATAGTTCTGAGATTATTGTATTATGTAAGGAAGTAGTTGATGGATTCAGAACGATTTCTCTGAGATAAATGTCTTTGCTAATAGAGCGAATATTTTCTAACATTTGCTCACGTAATTGCCCATAGTTACACCGAACTAAAATTAGGGCAAATTGTCCTTCAGAAAGTGCGATCGCTCTAATCAGTCTTTGCAAAGTATGCTGATTTTCTTTTGTGTAGATGTGTAGCTGCTTATCAGTAGTCATGGGTTATTGAGCATGGGGAATCGGGAATGGGAAATTAGGCATTAGTTATTAGTCCAATGGCAAATGACAAAGGACTAACGACTCACGCAGCACTGTTACTTTTTTTGTTGCCAAGCTAAAACTTTTTCTGTTTCTGCTAGAGCTGGACTGATGCCAAACCATCGCCCCTGAGGATCACGATATTCAAATAGATACATGCTTCTTAGTAAGCTTTGATAATCAGACTCACCTTTAACTCTCTGCTGCTGCACTACTTCAAACAATAATTCCCACTGGGATTCATCAATAGCTAATAGCAGATCGTCGCGGTAGTCCTTAATCACGGCTTCTAAGCAGTCCCTAGAAAAAGGCGGATCTTCTCGTTGTAGGCAGCTATAAAGTAAACCTAATAAATTACGAATGTGACCACCACTAACGCGACATATACGATCCAAAGTTTGAGAGTGATCGAATAATTCTGTAATTAGTAAAAGCCTTTCATTCAAAGGAACTTCTGGAAAAGCTCTTGCTAGAACTAATTGGCGGACTAGTGACATCCCTGGTTCGTAGTCACTGCCATCTCTTTGACGCACCAATACCATCGGTAGTACTTTTGGCGCAATCCCTCCCCCCAAACGATTTTTCAGTGTCTCATACTCATTGGAGAAAATTAACGTTAGAGGAATTGTATAAACTAGGTGGCATTTGAGTCGGCGTAGCTGTTCGCCTCGGTCGATAAAGAGATATTCTGGTTGCGATCGCCCCGAAGCTAAGGGACGCATATCCACTCGATCCAAATTATCTACAATTACTACTAATCCTTTTTGACCCCGTAGCTTTAGCTGTTCAACAGCCTTTTCTAGAATTTCTTCGTTAATCGCTTGCAAAATACTATTGGTACGTGGTTCCAGATATTGCCTTAGTTGATTCCGCGTCTGAGTGCTATCTTTAGTTTTAGCGGTAATTTTGGCAATACCCAACGATAACTCCGCTTGTCCAGAAAGCTCTATGGGGCTTTGCAAAAAATCGCCTACTTCTTTAAACAAATTGGTAAAGTAACCAGGTTTAAGTTTGATGTTAATGCCTTCTAAACTGGCACTGACTTGACGGGCTACACTCAGCAAAATATCGCTGATATCAATATCTGCCATATCTAAGTCTTGACTGGACTCAAAGTAAACTACATGAAATCCCGCCAATTCTAGTTCTGTCTTGAGGCGCTGCAATTCCGTTGACTTCCCGCAACCAATGTGACCTGTAAATAACTGGCAGGTTGGCTCATCAGGAGAAATCCGAATGATAGTCCGCTGCAATTCTTCCACAATCTTGCAACCACGGACATCAGCAAAATCTATGTAATACTGGCGATCTAGCACGTTACTTATATTAAGCGTATAGCTTGGATTACATGCTTTATAAAAACGTGACAAATTTAATGTCGTTTTCATGTATCTAGAGGTGTATGTTGATGTGTGTGTAGATGTGTGTGTAGATGCAGTTAACTTGTATTTTTTATACCAAAAATCTCCAGCCTAGATGTAGGCACAGAATTATTTCGCAAGTTGGTAGTATCTTGCAAAAGACAGCACTTGTTAGAGATCGCTGTCAGTAGTATGGTAGAGATTTAGTTGACCCTAGTAACCTTAAGCATATCTGTCCTTTTTACACCTGCTATTGAGTTTTGATAATCTGTAGCTTTTGTTTGACCTAGCACAACCTTTTATGGCTGAGTTAATTAGTAAAAAAGCTACTACATCTTAGAGTTCCCAGTTTGGATTGCTAATCATAAGGACTGGTATTAATTATAGCAATCTACACAGAGACGTAGGAATCCGTTAATATCATTTCATGTTTTATTTGTCAAGGCTGCAAAATTATAAATATCCAAATTAGCCTTTTGTAATCTTTAAAGACAAGATGTTTGACGATCCCTTGTCGAAAAGACAACAGTAAGCTAAGAATGGACACCGGAAACTTTAATTCAAAGGATGACTAGCGCCACGTTCGTTATGTAGTTACTGTAAAGTGTTACTAAAAATAAAAAAAGTCTTGAGGAGAGCAGTTAACAGATGCCGACAGTGTTTACTGAGATTAATAATGATACAAGCGCGTCAAGGAATTTGGATTGTAAGTAGAAAGGGGTTTGAATGGCTGGCATAATATCAGTTTCCCGCACGGATCTAGCCCAGCGCCGTAAGAAATTACGTCGGCAGAGGCAAATAAGAATCATTCAAGCTATTTGGCGAACTTTTGCCATTACCGGTTTGGCGGTTGGATTACTGTGGGTGGCAGTTCAACCAGTGTGGGTGCTAAAAAGTCCTAAACAAGTAGCGATCAAATCAGGCAATGAGTCTCTGTCGGATGAAACCACTCAATCACTGTTGATGCTATCTTACCCCCAATCTTTGTGGCGGATTGAACCGGCAGCGATCGCTAACTCTTTGAAGAAACAACCAACTATTGCCGAAGCTATCGTTAGACGCCGCTTGTTTCCTCCTGGATTAAACATTGAAATCCAAGAACGAGTCCCTGTAGCCGTAACTCAAACACCAAGTGGGCAAAATCAAGGCGTTGGCAACAAAAAAGTCACAATCGGCTTACTAGATGCAAGCGGGGCCTGGATGCCTTTTGAAAAATACACATCACTGAATCCTACTAAGAAATTACCCAATCTCAGAGTAATTGGATTGCCCAAACAATACTGTCTCCACTGGACTCAACTTCATCAAGCTGTAAGCCAAAGCCCCATAAAGGTGATGGAAATTGATTGCCAAAATCCAGCGAATTTAATTTTGAAAACGGAACTAGGAAATGTGCATCTTGGCGTTCCAGGCCCCCAACTGTCTGAACAAATTAAAGTACTCGCCCAAATGCGCCATTTAACAGCAAAACTAAATTCCGGCCAAATAGAGTATATTGATCTGAAAAATCCCGAACTTCCATTAGTACAGATGAACCAAAAAGAACAAAAATTAACTTCCAAAACTCCTAAAAACATCTAGTACAGCATGGCGTAAATAAACATACCATTTCAAATGGCGTAAAAGCCTGGAATACAATTCTTTTGAATGCTTGACTTTTAACTTCCGCCTTGCAGTACTAGAGTGTTTAATGTATTGATAGCTCCTAGTAAATTAAGAAGCTTTATGCTGATAAATAAATTTATTATTTTCAGTTTTCGAGCAAACCACACGAAAATTGGCATTAACTTCTAATTAAAATGAGAAGATAAATCCTAAAATCTCTATTACGAGTAAAACACTTTCAATTATGACCCCTAACACCTAATAGTAGGGTGCAAGATGTTCAACAATCTAATCATGGGCTATGGCGTGCAAAACGCCTTCTATTCCAAAGACAGTTTACCGAAGTTTCAATCTGTAAAGGAAAATGCCGCCCAAAGTTGCGTAAGCATTGCTTCTGGGCAATCAGTTTAGATTATTCTGTGCCGTAATTTCTATCGGGTTACGAAACCTCTGGAAAAATATTGATTTGTTGACCACACTAGTAAGGGTTCTCGTAAGATAGACTATTGCTCGAACAAAGTCTCCATTAAGACCCCCAAACAACAAATTAATCAGGTATAGTCTGACAAAGTAAATTATTGCTTACTCGAACTTTAGGGATAAGTAAGTATAAGGTAAATTTTGTATCTAAAGTTGCAGCTATCCCCAATGGTGAAATTTATTAACAATATTATTGAGGTAGATAAGATGCGCTGTGGTGTGTATTTACAAGTTCTGCCCTCTGCTGAAAATAATGAAGCGATTAATGTCTGGTTGAAGTTATACAGATCACTTTTTGATAAATGTAGGTATACTTCTCTAGAATTGGCTGTGCGATCGGTTGCCTTGAAGGCTCATCCCATAGCAAATTTTCGCACTGCCAATTCTGCTAGGCTTGGCAGTAGTGAAAACAATAAAGAACAGTGCCCTAATATTGTGGCACTGTCAAACTAAAGTTGACTCTGAGGTGAATAACACCTGAAAAAGTCGTTTATCTACCCTTTGACAAATCCAATGACACTTGATAATAACCAAGGACTTAACTATAAAAATTCCCAATCGACGGGACAGCCGGGGTTCTCTCTGGCAGTTAACTCGACCAATCCCTTTAATAACTCTGGGTTGAACTTCGGACAAAATCACGATAATAAGAAGATTTCTACGGAAAATAGCCGAATTGGCGAGATTGTTCCTGGCCGGGTTGCCAACATTAAAGTGATTGGTGTAGGTGGTGGCGGTGGGAATGCCGTTAACCGCATGATCGAATCTGATGTCTCTGGGGTAGAGTTTTGGTCAATTAACACTGATGCCCAAGCTCTTACCTTAGCTGGCGCTCCCAGTAGATTACAAATCGGACAGAAGCTAACGCGGGGTTTAGGAGCAGGTGGTAATCCTGCCATTGGTCAAAAGGCAGCAGAAGAATCACGAGACGAAATTGCTACAGCTTTAGAGGGTGCAGACCTAGTATTTATCACTGCTGGTATGGGGGGTGGTACTGGGACAGGTGCAGCCCCCATCGTGGCAGAAGTAGCAAAGGAAATGGGCGCTCTGACTGTTGGTGTAGTCACACGTCCATTTGTGTTTGAGGGCCGCCGCCGTACCAGCCAAGCCGAACAAGGTATTGAAGGACTAAAAAGTAGGGTAGATACACTGATTATTATTCCCAACAACAAGCTGCTGGAAGTGATACCCGAACAAACACCTGTGCAAGAAGCTTTTCGTTATGCAGATGATGTACTGCGTCAAGGGGTGCAAGGTATTTCTGATATCATCACGATCCCCGGTTTGGTAAACGTTGACTTTGCTGATGTCCGAGCTGTGATGGCAGATGCGGGATCGGCATTGATGGGAATTGGCGTTAGCTCTGGAAAATCTAGAGCCAGAGAAGCTGCGATCGCAGCTATTTCTTCACCATTACTAGAATGTTCTATTGAAGGTGCCAGAGGGGTTGTCTTTAATATTACTGGTGGTACTGACCTCACTTTGCATGAAGTGAATGCGGCCGCAGAAGCAATTTATGAAGTAGTTGATCCCAACGCCAATATTATTTTTGGGGCTGTAATTGATGACAGACTCCAAGGTGAGGTAAGAATTACTGTAATTGCCACTGGGTTTACAGGTGAAGTGCAAGCTGCGGTACAACAAAGCGTAGCGAACGTTCGAGTAGCACCTAATACCTCGAAGCGACCAACAACACAGCAACCCCCAGTTAATCCCCCAACCTCAACCCCAAGTTCAACTCCAACTCCAACTCCAATTCCAGAACCAAAAGAAAAACCTGGATTAGATATACCTGATTTTCTGAGAAACCGACGTACACCACGGAATTAAAAGATTTTGGATTTGAGGTTTTAGATTAAATTAGCAGTCTCAGGTTAGGCTGAGTGCTGTATAAAATCTGCTAGTTCCAGGGTTTTACTAAGAGCAGGGGTAAGCAATCTGTTGCCATCCCCAATCTTGCTAATGGGTAAAAACTCGTTAACGCTACTTTATAGAAATAGAATGATATTTGGGCAGGAGTCTGCTGGCTCACATGTCCAGCTATGCTTTTGAAACAAATAAACAAGAATACCTGCCCAGCTACAGATACGACACCGATAGCGAGTTTTCGTCCCCTTACAGGGAAGCAAGCTAGCAAGAGCGTCTGTCTGTGACAGGCTGCGCGAACGTAGAGAGCGTCATAGCCAGTTCTAGTTATCGCTACATCTACCCCCGCGATTCATTAATAAGCAAGTATATTTACTTAAATTAATTTGTGTGGGCGAGTTCTCCACGCAAGCGTCCGAAGGAAGTCTGTTTTCTGGAAAATAGTAGTGCGTCAAGTTTAAATTGCTGGATAAACAAGTTCTTAGTGAGTTAGCGCGGTCTTCTCCCAAAGACAAAGGCTAGCGCCTTCTCTACGAGAGGCTTCCGCCAACGCCAAGCGTCTCGGAGAGAAGACGGTTTCCCCCATCAGCGACTAACTTTCCCGTTGAGTAAGGACTTTAGTCCTGATGTAGTAGGCACAGTTTGTGCTTACTACAAACCCTCAAAACTCGAAGCAAAAAAATAATTTACATTTATTTTTTGCTTTTTATTGTCTGTTCAAGCCATTGAATAACCTGATAACCAAGGTGAGTACCATCTAGGCGATCAATCTCACGAATTCCTGTAGGACTAGTGACGTTAACTTCAGTTAAGTAGCCACCGATAACATCAATACCTACAAAAATTAAGCCGTCTTGGCGTAATCGTTCGGCTACTTGAGTACAAATTTCATACTCTCTTGGGGTAATTTCGGTTTGAGCGACTGTGCCACCAGTAGCCATATTATTGCGAAAATCAGTTCCGCTAGAGAGGCGATTGAGCGCACCAATTGGTTCGCCATTGAGTAGGATAATTCGCTTATCTCCTGCTTTTGCCTCCGGTAAATAGGTTTGCACCATTACAGGCACTCGACCTTGGAGGGTACTGAGTTCGACAATAGAGTTAAAATTGCGATCGCTTGATTGCAAAAACAAAATTCCTTCCCCAGCTTTGTTACCCAGTGGTTTGAGAACTGCTGCCCCCTTTGCTTCAACAAATTGTCGGATAAACTGCTTATCAGCACTGACAATGGTTTCTGGAATTGCTTTAGTAAACTGGAGGGCGTACATTTTTTCATTTGCCCCTCGGATGCCGCTAGGACTGTTAATCACCAAGGTTTTATTTTGGTCAATGTAATCCAGAATGTACGTGGCATAGAGATAAGAATCATTGACAGGTGGATCTGTCCGCATAAATACGGCATCCATTGTCTCTAAAGAAGTTAAGCAAGAATCGCTCAACTGATACCAAAGATTCGCCGCTACCCAGCGTCCCTCCACCAACTGCACTGGTACAACTTCGACTCGCTGTAAGACAGCCCAAGCTTTGCTCTCCACCACACTCAGCAGATTTGCCTGAGTCACCCAAACTTCATGTCCCAGGATTTGAGCTGCTTCAATTAGGGCAACACTGGTATCATGACACGGGTCAAGGAGATGGATGGGATCAATGATAAAAGCCAGTTTCACCCTTTATACCTCAATCACCAAGAAATTAAATGGTTATTCAATTATTATCTCTTGATGCTCTCACCAATTGACGTATATATGTACTGCTGAGTCGAACTTGGTGGATAAAGTCTTGTGGACAGATATGGCTTTTATGAGAAAAAAGCCTGTAAACAAGGCAGCGCGTAGCCAGCTCTCCAGAGTTGTAGCGACTGCCGTGTGTAGCGGCTTGTCGCTAGTTTCTAGCAATATCTTTTCAACCTACACGCTCTTGCTAGAAGTTAGTAACTCATCTAGCTTGCCTTGACTGTCTAAAGCGTGGATATCATCACAACCACCTATGTGATCATCATTAATGAAAATTTGCGGTAAAGAACGGCGTCCATTTGCTCTTTGAGCCATTTTATTTCTGGCTGCCTCATCTCCATCAATGCTGTATTCAATAAATTCAACCCCTTTGTTCTTCAACAAACTTTTGGCACGAATGCAAAAGGGGCAAGTCCTCCAAGTGTAAATTTCTACTTTGGCAGCCATAATGTTCTCAAATTGATTTAATACTTTTTAATTTTAGAACTTTGCCACTGACTCTAGACACCTTATCTTGGTTTGGCTTTATTCTTATAAAGCGCTAACCTGGTTTATATATAAAAATTAGTCAAGAGATAAAGTCTGGACTCTTGACTAAAATATTATGTTTATACCAATTTTGTTAAAAAATCAGGGTGGCATCTAATTGTGAGAATTGCTTATAAAGCTTAACTCAGTTATCAGTTAGCACTTAAGTTCTCATTTAAGCTGAGACTAGAGGCTTTTTCTTGGCAACCATCAGCGCACCTAGAGCAAATAAACCAAGAGCAACTGTTGCACTAGACTCAGGTACTCTTTTAGGTGGAGGTGGCGGAGCAATATAATAAGTACTAGGCTCATCTAAACCAGTACCATACTGAAAACGAATATTCTGAATCTTTGTTAAATCAAAGCCAGTAGGTAGTCCTGAGAAAACGAATGTGGCAGAGTCCTTTACAAAAGTCCCCCCACTTACTGCTGGATTTGCACTATCGTAACCAGTAATAATACCGTAATTGAATTGCTGCCCACCCGAAAGACCGAAACCAGGCGATATACCAAAACCTGCTGTACCAATACCGTAGTGCTGAGTTACTGGGTTAGCTACGCCACTAGTACCACCAAGTCCAGTGCTAGCGGTAGTCTTTGCAAAACCCCATTCAACTGTATTTCCTCCAACCTTGGTAAGATCGACATTAGTTGCGGTAGTTACATTATTCTTGATTACGGTTGGAGCTTTGGCTGAAGACAACTTTAAGTTTGTTAAGGCAGATCCAGCATAATCCCAGAAGATTCCTGTTAGAACATCAGTAGGGGCGGATGCACCTGGGCCTGTATTAGTAAGGGTTAGTGTCAACTGACCTGCAATTGAATTGTCAAAGACAGCTTTTGCCGAAAGGGCTGTACTGCTTCCACCTGATATTGAGTTAGTACCTGTGGCTGAGAAAGTCATGGAGGCTGCATCTGCTCTTGGCATCTGCGAAATAACCACAGCTAATGTTGATATACAGTAGGCCCCATAACCTACTATCTTCTTGGAATATAGTTGAGACACTTGCTTGAAACTCCTTTGCTTTCTATTTAAGGCATTTAAAATGTCTTAAGAGAACTTTTTTAGTGATAATTGCTCATGTATAAATTGGCATAAGAAACTATTCCTTGTCTACCTTATACATTAAGGTTAATTAAAACTTTAAGTTAGAAACAAGCAACATAATTTTAACAGTATAATTAAGTAGATCAAGTATTTACACTGAATTTATTTTTAAGCTTAAAGTATGCATAATCAGCTTGCTTAATTAAGCTTCTATTTTTGAATATTTAATCAATCAATTTGTATAAAAGATTAGTAATTTACTTCACGATAAAAGCTGATGGTTTTCCACACATACCACGAGATTTTAGATTAAACGAAGAAGGGAAGACGAAATCGCCTTCCCCAAAGTTAAAAATTTAGGACACTAATATTAAGATGTTGACACTGAATTCGTAACTCAAGTTTTAGCTACAGTCAACGGCATATTCAATCAGCTGGGCAAGGCGATGACGCAGGGTTTCTAATCCCAAGCGCTGACTTGCAGAAATAAACACCGCGAGGGGAAATTCTTCCCTAGCTAGAGCCAGTGTTTCACTATCGGCTTGATCAATCTTGTTAAAAACAACCAGCGCGGGGCCAGGAGTTATTGGCATTTGCGCCAAGATTTCTCTGACTGAGCGAATATGACGCAACCAAGCCGGGTGAGACAAATCCACCAAATGTAGTAGGGCATCAGCTTCTGTGACTTCCTCCAAGGTGGCGCGGAAGGCATCCATTAATGATGCAGGTAGTTCGTGTATGAACCCTACTGTATCTGTAATCAGAATTTCTTGAGGTTTATTAGCTTCGCCATGAGGAATTACCAAACGGCGCGTAGTAGGATCGAGAGTGGCAAATAGCTGGTCGGCTGTATAAACTTCTGCGTTAGTGAGAGCATTCAGCAAAGTGGACTTGCCAGCATTAGTATATCCAACCAAAGCCACTGAGGGAACTTCTTCATGCTGTCGTCGCTGTCGTAACCGTGAACGATGCGCTTGCAATTGGTCTACTTCTTTTTGTAGTCGAGAAATACGCTGCCCAATGGCACGGCGTTCAGTTTCCAGTTTGGTTTCACCAGGGCCACGAGTTCCAATACCACCACCCAATCGGGACATGGTGCGACCTCTACCAGCCAGTCGCGGTTGCATGTATTCTAATTGTGCTAGTTCTACTTGCAACTTACCAGCACGAGATTGAGCGCGTTGAGCAAAGATATCCAAAATTACTTCAGTACGATCAACCACACGGATACCAATTTGCATTTCTAAGTTGCGGACTTGGGAGGGTGAGAGGTCGCGATTAAAGACGACGAGATTAACTCCTAGTGTTTGGGCAGTTAGGGCAATCTCTTGCACTTTACCTTCGCCAACTACTGTTTGGGGATGAATGCGCGATCGCTTTTGTTGTATTGTCTGTAATACATTTCCCCCAGCAGTATCAACTAAACGTGCCAATTCCACTAGGGTATCCTGGAATTGTAGGGGGGTTATCTCACTGGTCATCAGCCCCACAATTAGCACGCGATCGTGGTCAGAATCTACTTCCTGGGCGACAAATTCGCGCTGGAATTCCGCTTCCAGATTTTCTACCAAGTCTACTAAATCCTGGTCTGCCAGATCATCCAAGCCCAGAGGTGGCGATATATTCCAGCTTGGGGATTGAATTTGGCTCTCTTCTACTTTGAATGCAGCAGGACTAGTAATCAGCGTGCGAGACTCTTGGGGTATCAGATGAGCTAGATAAGCTTCTTTGACATACCCAGTCGCACCGCCTCCCCGTCGTGTAAATCCTGTTCCGGTAATGTTTAGGACTACTAGGGCATCTAAGCGTTGCAGTGCCATAGCCGTGAGTGCCGCCTCATTTGGCGGTTCTGCCTTGAGATGGGTGGCGATGCAACGAATACCACTGAGTCGTTCTGCACCGTAACGGGGCAATTCTAGAGGTGGTATTTGTGTTTGACGCGGTGTGCCTACCCCCACACGAATTACTTGTCCGCGACGGTTGATGTAGGCGCACACAGGCTGATTAACTTCTGTACTAATTGCTGCCAGACGCTGGGAAAACTCGGATGTGGTGATGCGATCGCCCGGTATACGCTGGTGATACAGCCTCTGTAGTTGCTTCAGCTGGCTGGACTTTAAACCTTGGAGATTTCCAAAAATAGTTTCTATAGGCGTTTATGACCAGTTAAATGGCCCCCCGAATCCTTATATGTCTATTTTATAACAGGGTTTAGGCTCCTATCTCTCTCTTTTGAGGGATGCATTATGAATTAGTTGGCGGCGGGTACTAATTTTAGGCTATGGCGGTTCAACTGTCTCCATGTCTGACACTGTAGAGAACTAGAAAGCATACCCTCAACCAAAGAGCCAAAAACCTGGATGTAGATTTCCTATTGCCAAAATCGGTGTGATATTTAATTTGTCACTGTACATCGAGGGTTGGGGGTAATGTCCGAAGTTAATGTGCTGGAATTTCCACCAGAAATTATTTTGGGTTTTGGAATGAATGGTCTGGTAAATTCTCATAGCATTTCTTTGTGAGGCTACGCCAAATTTTCTTGGCTTTTTATTTCTTTGTGTCCTACCCTGCGGGAAATATCGTTTCTTTAAAAATTCTTAGAGAAACTTCATCAAATCCTTGCACAAAGCGCTCTCCACTCCCATATCACTCTGGAAATTAACAGGACTCCACCACGACATCTCCATAAAAATTTTGCTTTTGTTGTAAAAAAAGTAACTAGATTCAGAATATTTACTGATTTGTGTCTCTTGTGTAAAGGTTAGTTTTAATACAGGAGTTCACCAGACTCAGTTACACCGCTCACAACAGGTTCGACTAAGTTGTTACATTAGTTCCCTTAAATTAAGGGGTAAACCTACTAAAGTTTCAACCAATTCAACTTTGACCGCTCAACAAGCGCAGAGATGACAGGAAAAGTCTCCTGCTTTGCGCTGCCTTGTCTGCGTGCAAATTGTCCGAGCACTTTCAATTAAACACTAACGATTGACGGTATCGACATCCCTACTTTAACCATCAAAGGTTAATAGAATAAAAATTTTCAGTTTTACAAAAGTTTTTCTACAAACAATGCGATTCTAAGTCGCGATCGCACAACTGCGACTGTCTTAAAAAGACTAGATAAATCATCCATTCAAATAACTACTTAGCAACATAGTTTATTGCTGAGAACTTACTACCAATTCACCTTACAAATATTCGGAGTTAATCTCATGGCTGGCAAAACATACTACGTTTCTGGAACAGGCAATGATAAAAATGATGGCTTGAAGGAAGGAGCTGCATTTCGCACCCTCCAAAAAGCTGGAGACTTGGTGAAGGCAGGTGATACCGTCTACGTCATGAATGGTACTTACACAAATAATTACCCTAATATCCTGAGTATTTCAGATAAGCACGGTACCGCTAATGCGCCAATCACATTTACTGCTTATCCAGGACACACACCTGTTCTAGAAGCACACAAAAACAATTGGAATGCTGTCTCAATTACAGGCTCTTCTTATATAGTAATTGAAGGGCTGACAATGGCGGGAGCGCGAGATGAAACTACATTAAAATATGCGCTCCAGGAAAAAAATAATTTGGGTAATCCAGCAACATCTGGAAATGGTATTAATGTTACATATATTGATGGCGATGAAAAGCAACATTCACATCACATCACAATTAGTAATAACAACATTTCTAAGTTTCCAGGAGGTGGGATTGCAACAACCCAAGCAGACTACATTACAGTAGAAAACAATGTCGTTTCTGGGAATGGTTGGTATTCTCCCTTTGGAGTCCAAGGGATTACAATGCTGAACCTTTGGAATTCTGATGATAATGTCACAGATTACAAAGTAATTATTCGTGGCAATACTTCCTTTGATAACAATCAGTTAGTACCTAGTGATGCAACGGGAAAAATACAAGAAGGTCATGGGGTGATGCTTGATAGAAGCTATATTGGCACTGAATTTTATGCCGGCAAAGCCTTAATTTCCAACAACCTAATCTACAACAATGGTGGCGCAGGTATTCAGATTTTCAAAGGACAAAACCCTGTAGATATTGTAAATAATACAACTTACAAAAATTCACAAAAACTTTTACTCGGAGAAATTTTTATTAACAGCGCTAAAAATGTTCAGGCATCTAACAATATTATGTATGCAAACTCCGGAGCGTCTGCCAATTATGTTGCTAATTCTAGTAATATTTCATTTGACAATAACCTTGCTTACAACGGGGTTTTTAAAGGCACAGGATCAGGAAATGTTTTGAACAAAGACCCGTTGTTTGTTAATGCAGCAAATCATGACTTTAGGCTCAAATCTGGAAGTCCTGCGATCGATGCTGGTTCCAATGCCTTCAATAGCAGCGCTAAGAATACTCCCCTAGATGGCGATGCCAACGGCAGTGTATTGATTGATGCTGGTGCATACGAAGCCGCGACCAATAAGACTGCTATTTCTAACAAAATTTCTCTTCTCAATGGCACTAATAGCTCTGAGTACCTAAAAGGCAATGCCCCAGCCAACAAGATTTATGGGTTGGGGGGTCAAGACACTATCGTAGGTAATCTAGGAAATGACCAACTTTCCGGAGGCGACGGAAACGATACGCTATTTGGTGGTATCGGCGATGACCAACTATTAGGGGGCACAGGCAATGATCGGCTTTATGGGGGTAATGGCAAAGATGTACTTACAGGGGGTTATGGCGCTGATACTTTTGTGTTGGCTTTAGGTGAGGGCACGGACTCCATTACTGACTTTGAAATAGGTAAGGATAAGCTTGCGTTGTCAGGTGGTCTCAAGTTCGGTCAATTGTTAATACAGCAACAAGGAAGTATTGCTTTGATTATGGATAGTTCTGACAATCAAGTGTTGGCGAGGTTAGATAATGTCACTGCAAGTATACTTTCGGCTCAACCTTCCACTTTTATCACTATTTAGTTGTGTCTTTTGATATCCCTCTTCTGTCACTATCGGGGAGGGAAATCTCTAGAAGCTTTATTAGTCAATCAATACAGGTTATCCTATTACAAAAACTTGGTTGTTGTATTTGTTATTAGAAAAAAATCTTGCGATACCTGCGGCGGGCGGAGCCATCGCTTCTTATACAAAAGCTTTAGAATTCAGAAACGGTAAAATTTTTCGGAGAGTGACACAAGAGGGATATTAGGGACTTCCAACTAAAAAAATATCCCATCGTATTTAGGGCAGGGGAGCAGGGGGAAAAACAGTAGTGTTGAGTCCAGAAATTGGGATAATTTATTTTTTGAAGTTCCCTTACAACAGAGCGATCGCATCAATCGAGTGTATTTCGATTCGCTCTTTAGAGAATGTTGAAGGTTTTGGAGTCCGAATACGTCAATAAAATAACACCCTAAGCATTTTTTTGTCAATTTTTTATTTCTTTGGTTAGACTGAGTTTGCAATTTTCTTAGATCCGGAAAATTTTGTGTTTGCACTCGTCACCTACTTCGCAGTACTGCTCAAGAATATCCGTCCACCGGAATATCGGATCAAAGCGGCGCAAGAATTTCACTGGTTAGCGCGTGATTATACTGACGGAAACGAGAAATTTGTCACCTATGACGCTCCTAACTCCTTCTTTGCATTATGATATACAAACCCCGTCAACAAAAGCTGTTGAGATGGATTGCATTGTTCCTAATTGGGACATTTCTGCAATTGTTGTTTTACATCCCGACACCAGTCTTATCCGAAAATTCCAGTAGCTGTAGCAATATTACAGCCCCGCTCACCCCTGAAGAACAAACTTATGCTCGTGCTGCTTGGCAGTATTTTGTCAAAAATTATCAGCCAGCAACGGGATTTACTAATTCTACTGGCGGTTATCCTTCTGGTACACTCTGGGATATGGGGAATTACCTGATGGCGTTGAATGCTGCACGCTGGTTGAATCTTACTGACCAAGCAGATTTTGATTCACGCATCAACAAGTTTTTGACAACTCTCAACAGCTTAAAGTTATTTGAAGATACTTTGCCCAATAAAGTCTATAACGCAGCCAATGCACAAATGGTTGATTATGGCAATAATCCACTGGAGCGAGGTATTGGTTGGTCTGCTTTGGATGTCGGGCGAATACTTGCTGCGTTTGATGTTATCCGCACCTGTCACCCTCAATATAATGACTGGCTAAAAGGAATTGTAGCGAAGTGGCAGGTAGCGCGATCGCTCAAAGATGGGCAACTTTTTGGAGCTGCTGTTCTCCCAGACAACACAACGTTATTGGTACAAGAAGGACGGCTCGGCTACGAAGAATATGGCGCTAGGGGTTATCAACTTTGGGGCTTCAACGCATCTAAAGCTATTGCTTTTGAGCCGTTCAAGTTAGTTGAAATTAACGGTGTCCAAATTCCTGTTGATACCCGTGACTTTCAAAGCACCAACGCTAATAATTACGTTGTTAGTGAGTCTTATATTCTTGATGGGATTGAGTTTGGCTTGCAAGGTGAGTTAGCTGATTTTGCTGCCAGGGTTTTAGATGTGCAAAAACGGCGTTATGATACCACGGGGCAGTTGACTGCTGTCACAGAAGATAATATTGATCAAGCGCCTTATTTTCTCTACAACACTGTCTACGCTAACGGTGCAAACTGGGCAACAATCACCGATGCTAATCAACCTTATCCCCAGTTTCGTAGCATCAGCACCAAAGCTGCCTTTGGTTGGCGCTATCTTTTTCCAGATAATCCTTATGCTCAAAAAGTTTTTGATGCTGTCAAGGATCTCCGTAGTCCTGATGACAGTGGTTACTATGCTGGTATCTATGAAGAATCAAAACAACCAAATAAAGCTTTGACAGGTAATACTAATGGGTTGATTTTGGAGATTTTATACTACAAAGCTAAGGGAAATCACCCTTTAATTGCTTCTAGTTCTGTAACTGTGTCTACTGGCAAGCCCAGCGAAAACGCTTCTCCTGCAACGCCCTCAAATCAACCCAATTCTCCTGTTACAACTCCGATCGCAAATCAACCGAGTTCTCCTGTTAAAACTCCTACCCCAACCCCTGCGGATACTTCTAAACCTACAGAAGTGGTTGTTGCACCCATTCCACCAGTGGATAGTCCCAATTCCTCATCTAACCTCAAACTAGATCGACCACTATCAGTAATTGAACGGCGTTATGCAGAGGCGGCTTGGCGATACTTTCAAGCAAATTATCACTCCAAGAGTGGGCTGATAGACGATCGCAGTGATTTCAAAGGTGCAACTCTCTGGGGCTTGGGAGATTATCTCGCAGGAATCCATGCAGCGCGATCGCTCGATATAATCACCCCCAAGGAATTTGACCAGCGCACCCGACATCTTTTAGCAGCCTTGACAAAGTTACCATTATTTGGTGGAGAATTGCCGAGTCGGGGTTACGATACCAGAACACTACAATCAGTAGATTATGGTGGAAATCCAGTTCCAGAAGGCAACGGCTGGTCAGCTTTAGATTTAGGTAGAATGCTGGCAGCGCTTTACAACTTAAAAACTTGTCATCCAGAATACACGGCTGCCGTAGATAAAATTGTGCTGGATTGGTCATACTTGCGTGTGGTCCGTGAGGGTATTCTCTCCAGTGCTACAACCGCCAAAGATCAAGATGGGCGATCGCTTACCCGCGTCAATCCTGAAACCCGCTTAGGTTATGAAGAATACGCAGCTCGTGCTTTTCAATTATGGGGATTTAATGTTGATGGTTCTGCTGTTGGCGGTGAATATCAAACTGCCTCAGTAGAGGGAGTCAAAGTTCCAATCCAACGCCGTCGCACGGATACTAAATCTAAAGTTAACCAATACACAGTTAGCAATCCATTCTTACTCTATGCACTGGAGTTTGGACTAGATCCACAAATGCGATCGCTCTTTGAACCAATTTTTCAGGCGCAAGCTGAACGTTACCATCGCACTGGAACTCTTACAGCCTCAGCTACCACCTTAATTGATCGTAAACCTTATACTGTCCACAGCACAATTACTGGGCGGGGTGAGTCTTGGGTGGCCTTAGGAGATGACGGGCAAACTGTACCAAAAGGGCGATTGGTAAGTACAGCAGTCGCTTTTGCCTATGATGCCCTGCTTCCAGAAAACAAATACAGTCAAGAGTTACTGCAAGGAACGACTGACTTATACAATCCATTAGCCGGATTTTATGAAGGTTTCTATGAAGCCACAGGTAAAACGGCAGTTGGTTTCACCAGCAGCACCAACAGTATGATTTTGCAATCCTTGCTGTACAAAGCCATGAATCGACAACCCCTAATTCGTCCGGCTACCAGCATGAAATCTCCTTGGTGGCAAGAAATTACAAAGGGAGATTCTGGGCGAGGTCTACCCAACACTGCAAAACAGCGAGCCAAGTTAATTTCTGATAGTTCTGGAAGTTACTGGGTTTCAGGTAGTGAAAATACTAGATTAGTAACGGATACAAAAGTTACAAAGTAAGAACGTCTTCCCATACCTGAAGCAGCTCCACCTACAACAAAGTAAGCTAATCGGCAGAGTTAAAAGTTAGACAACTTTTTGACTCTGCTTTTTAACGCCTATCTTGCGAAATCTTATTACACCTTGACTGAAATACAACTCACTGTAATTACAAAGTCGTGTTTGTTATTAATCAGTTGTATTTGGGAATACTTATACATGATGCAGTTGTTAGCTTGCACAGTAACCGACATCTCGATTCAAAATCCCTGGTTATTCCTTTAAATCTATGAACAAGGTAGGACTGGCGCTGATGATGCTAATTTTACTAGGAAGCATCTTTGCGAGTAAAAATTTAATGGCGATCGCTGATGCCTCAAAGCAACTCGAAAACCGTAAATTAAACCAAACAACTTCCAATCCTCCTGTATTACTGGGGCTGTACACCCCAGATTACATCGGAAATAAAAGTACAATTGACAGCCAACTCCGCCAAGTCGATCAATTGGTTGGTAAGCGCCATTCTATTGCTGGATTTTTCTTTGATATTGAAGACTCGAATCCTGCCTACAATATCCCAGTTTCTTTAGAACAACTCAAGCAAAACGGATACACAGCCTTTATTAATCTCAAATCCACTCGTTCAGCAGCACAGATTGCTAGGGGAGACGTAGATAGTTCTCTGCAAAAAGTAGCAAAAGCATACTCTGACTGGGCAAAACAAGGCGAGGGTCGTTTTGCGTTTATCGCTCCGTTGCAAGAGATGAACATTCCCGGAGAAGCATATAGCAAAGATCCACAAAACTTCAAGTTAGCTTATCAACGTATCCAAAAGATATTTAAAGAAGCTGGTGTATCTTCACAGGCAATTCGTTGGGTATTTGCACCTAATGGTTGGAGTGAAAACAATGAACATCGCTTTGAAAACTACTATCCTGGGGACAAGTCGGTAGATGTCGTTGCCTTTAGTTCCTACAACTGGGGGTATTGTAGTAATTCTTCTTGGAAACACTGGAGTAGCCCAAAAGAAGTTTTTGAACCATATATCAAGCGGATGAAGGTTATGGCTGGCAGTAAGCCGATTTTCATCGCTCAAACAGCTAGTGCGAGTAATACGCAAAATAGTTTGCCCAACAGTGGCAAAGACCAATGGTTACGAGACTCTTACACTCAGCTAGCTGGGATGGGTGTAAAAGCCATTCTTTATTTCAATATTAATAAGGAATGTGATTGGGCAATTGATAGCAATAGCGGCAAATCTACTGGTTATAAAGACGCGGTAAATAATCCGGCTTTCGGCTATTTATCGCCTGCTGAGTTGGCAAAGAAAATATAAATGGCAATAAGCGGCATCAAAAGCATGATTTTGCAATCAGTTTTGTACGCAACGGCAAATCAACAACCCCTGCTTTGTCCAAGTCCGGCGACGTGGCAATGTTCTCTCACGCCATCTATGATTATTGCTGCCCCTAATAACTTTAATCCTGATGTCCAAACACTAACGCCACCAATCGTTCCAGAACCGATTGCTCCGATAGACACACCACTACCACTAAAACCAAAACCGACACCACCAAAACCAACCGCTACGCCAGAAAAACCTGCTACTCCAAGGCCCACAACTTCTTTCCCACGATTAACTCAAGAAGCGGATAAAATTGCTGCGGGGCGGGCTTGGAAATATTTTGAGCGTAACTGGAATCCTCAAACAGGTTTAGTAAATTCGGTAGATAACCTACCGTGGACAACTTGGTGGGATCAAGGTAGCGCCTTATTAGGAATTCATGCGGCTTACCAGTTAGGGTTATTGCCGCAAGATGTTTTCCAAAAGCGGATGAACACATTGCTACAGACGTTAGAAAAACTGTCGCTACCTGCAACTGGTTTGCCCAACAAAGCTTATAGCACTAGTACTGCCGAAATGCGCCGACTTAATGATACCCCCGATCCTAAGGGTACAAGTGGTTGGTCAGCTTTGGATATGGCGCGATTTTTATTAGCATTGCATGTTATGCGATCGCATTATCCAGAATATAGCGATCGTATCAATCGTATTGTTGCTCGTTGGCATACATCAAAACTTGTCAAAAATGGTTGGTTAAATGGTGCCATTCCCAGAGCAGGCAAACTTCTCGAAGTGCAAGAAGGGCGATTAGGCTACGAACAATACGCTGCTTACAGTTTAAAGCTGTGGAATATTCAAGCTTCCAATGCTCTTTCCAATCCACCAGTAAAAACCGTTGAAATAGATGGAATTAAACTGCAAATCGACGAGCGTAATTTCAAAAACTCTGGAGCTACTAACTACCTAACGAATGACCCTTATTTACTCTGGGGTTTAGAAATGGGTTGGAATGATGCTATTAAACCTCAAGTGCAAAACATTTTCAAAGTGCAGCAACAAAGATTTAAACACACTGGAATTTTAACTGCTGTAAATGAAGATTCCTTAGATCGCCCTCCTTACTTTTTGTATTACAGTGTCTACGCCAATGGTCAACCTTGGCAAGCCGTAAACACCACGGGAAAAACCTATCCCCAATTGCGGTTTATTAGTACAAAAGCTGCATTCTCTTGGTTTGCGCTCATGCCAGATGAGCCTTACACAAAAAAGCTGCGAGACTTTGCTCAAAATTTATCCGATAAAAATCGTGGCTATCTTTCAGGGCGATATGAAAACTCCCAACTAGGTGTTAATGCTTCAGTTGACGTTAATACGAATGGGAGTATTTTAGAAAGTCTGCTTTACCAAGCTAGAGGCAGACATCCACTAGTGCTTGACCCTTCGGAAATTAAAAATTAAAGTAATTAAATTTTTAATTTTTAATGTTCAATTTCTAATTCTTTTAATTACTTGTACTAACATGGCTTCAGTTTCTCTTGTTGATAATTCCTCAAACTTTTCCGGTAACAGTCGCTCATCACTCAAAAAAAGAACGCTGTTGTTTCGCTACCTGGCAGAAATAAATTTAATTTTTGGGATTTGGTATTTGCAATGGCGCGTTACCCATTCCATCAATTTTGATGCCCTCTGGATCTCAATTCCTTTGCTGATAGCAGAAATTTATAGCTATTTCGGTGGTGTAATGTTTGTAATTGGGTTGTGGCGTCCTTTGGTGCGACAGATTAAGTCTCTCGACCAGATGATCCCATCTATACCCAAATCGGACTGGCCAACAGTGGATGTGTTTGTCACCTGCTACAACGAGCCGCCGGAAATTGTAGAAGAAACTGCCAAAGCTGCTCTAGCAATAGATTATCCGCCAACCAAGTTATGCGTTTATGTACTCGATGACGGTAACTCGGCTGATATACGAGCTATGACAGAAAGATTGTGTATTGAGGATTTGCAGTCACCACAACTACAGCGAGAAGCGAATCGAATTGATGCAGAACACTCTAGCTTGTTGGAGCGTCTGAAGCAACTAGAAAATCTCACACCTAATACTCAAGCTGCTGAACAATGGCTGCAATCATCAGAATCAGTGGTTAATCAATTTGCTAGCGAATTTGTCCAAAGTCTACGACAGTTTATTCTTTGGTTACCTCCACAACATCAAAGTATAAGCGAACGCTTAACTACCGAACGAAAAGCCTTAGAAGCAGCTATTCGCAAAAAAGAACAAGAACTTGTGGAACTCTCCCGATTTCGCTACATTGCTCGTCCCAAGACGCCTGGTATAGCGCATCATGCGAAAGCAGGAAACATTAATTACGCAATTTTTTCTGGAGAAACGGCAGGAAATTTTATTGTTACTCTAGATGCCGACCACATTCCCAAGCCAAATTTTCTCAAGCGAGTTCTGCCTTATTTCTACACCTATAATCTTTCAACAGGAAAATACGACCAGAATCAAATTGCGTTTGTACAGACCCGCCAGGATTTTTACAATATTCCTCCAGGCGATCCTTTTGGACATCGAGCAAATTTATTTTATGGGCCACTTCAGCAAGGTAAAGATGGCATGAATTCTGCGTTCTATACGGGCACAAATGCGATATTGAGGCGTGAAGCATTAGTTAGTGTAGGACTGCAAAATTTTGCTGATGAATTTGCCAAAGATGAAAAACGTTTAGATGAATTTGATTTAGTTGGAGGGGTATCGAGTAATAGCATTACCGAAGATATGAATACAGCCATGCGTCTGCATAGTGCTGGCTGGAAATCTATTTATCACAACGAACTTTTGGCAGAAGGTTTAGCGCCAGATGACTTGAGTTCTACTCTTAAACAACGGCTACGCTGGGCACAAGGAACTATCCAAGTGCTAGTAAGAGAAAATCCCCTAACAAAATCAGGGCTAATGTTTTGGCAGAGGTTGCAATATTTCCAGACGATGTATAGTTATTTCTCTGGTTTTGCAACTCTGGTTTTTATTTCTTGTCCAATTATCTATTTTTTTACGGACATTGTTCCAGTTAAAACCTATGGGTCTGACTTTGCCATACACTTTTTCCCAGCTTTTATTATCAACCGTCTAACTTTTCTCGCTGCTACTTGGGGCATTCCAGCTAGAGAAGTTTGGCGTTCTGAACAATATGCGATCGCTTTATTCCCCTTATTAATCCAAGCCGTATGGAGTGTATTCACAAGGCAAAAACTCAATTTCCAAGTAACGCCTAAGCAACGTCAATCCGGGATTTATCTTCGGCTCGTTTGGCCACAGTTAGTTGTCTTTGTTCTCACTATTTTAGGAATATTTTGGAGTCTTTATCGCTTTGCAATTGGTCATCTAAATAATCCTTTAGTTCACTTACTAAATAGTGTCTGGGCTATCTATAACTTGTTACTTTTGTGGGCTATCATCCGCGCATCTGTTTGGCAACCTTCAAAAGAAGCCTAAGAGGTTAGTACCACAAGGTGGAAGTCACGCATTCAAATGTCAAAAGGCTTTAATTTTGGGTTTTATGACTGTAATGAAATGGTAACTTTATTTCCGCCGAGTTGTACTACTCAATAAAGCAGGAGAGGAAGAGGTAAATAATAAATAGAATAGCTCATAACTCCTGAGTTATAAATTCAATTTAGAAAGAAAATAGCTATGAACACTTATTCAGAGTTAAACAAATTTTGTCAACGAACTGTCTTAACAGTTTATGCTCATGCTGATGATGAAGTTCTACCTGCTGCTGGTACTCTCAGTCTGATGTCAAAGGCAGGATGGAATGTTCGTTGCTTAATTTTGACTGATGGTGGTCTTTCTAGTTCACCTATTAAGGGTACACGTCATCAAGAAGCAGATGCAGCCGGTAAAATTATCGGTGCAACTTACGATTTTCATGCACTTGAGGAGTGCAATTTCTCAACACAAGCAGTGATTAAAGTTACTGAAGAAGCTATTGGACGTTGGCAACCGGATCTGATTATTACTCATGCACCACAACCTGAAAAATATGGACATAGAGATCATGAAGTGTGTGCGATTGCAGTTTCTAATGTTGCTACTCGCAAAAACATATCTTTATGGTATTCAGCACCGCCTGTTTTTTTGCGTGGTTTTGAACCTAACTTTTTTGTGGATATCACCTCTGTAATTGAGGAAAAAGTTGCAGCTATAGGTTGTTACGAATCAGAGACAAATAAAGCATTTATGCAACTTGATGCCATACTAGTTTTATCTCGTTTTTGGGCACGAGAATTAGGTCAAAAAGATGGTTACTTTGAAGCTTTTGAAATTTCCAGGCAATGTGTAAATGGTAGTTTTTTTTCTGCAATAGCAAATAATAGCTACCAAGCAATTAAACACAGCTAATTACATAGAAAAAACAAAAACATTGTTTTTCTATTGCGGTTTGCTTAGGTCGATGCCAAAATATAAATACATATTCTCACAGCCAAATAATAGGAAGAAAACCATGAGTTTGAGTGTAACAGTGCTAGAATTGTCTGGAATTTTAGATGGAATTAGAGGTAATGAACTACGTCGTGAAATTAGCGGTATTCTAGCAAATGGAGTCGATATTTTGTTACTTGATATGAAAGAAGTTAAATTTATCGATAGTTCTGGCTTAGGTGCTTTAGTATCAGCAATGCAAATGGTGCGTAATGCTAATGGTAAACTTTTTGTTTGTTCTATCAACGATCAAGTCAGGATGTTGTTTGAATTGACTAAAATGGATAGAATTTTTCAAAGCTTTGCTGACCAAGAGGAATTCAACCGCCAAGTATTGGCAACGCAGTAATCAGATAGACAGTAACAAAATTTGAATATGCATATTTGACTATCCTAGCCAAAGTTAACTTTTACCAAAGATAAGTCATCATCAAGATTATCTTGAGCATTTAAGCTGAGAATATTTGCTAATAGTTGATTTAGGTTACAGGTATCTCTCAAACTATATTTTGTTAGTAAGTCAATGAAAGCATCAATACCCCAAATTTTGCCGCCTGACTGATTAATTTCATAAGCACCATCACTAAAGATGTATAAAGTGCTGTTTTCTTCAATATCAAAAATAGCATCCTCAAATTTGACATCAGGTAAAAAACCAATTGGTAAATCTAAAGAACTTAACTGTTTAACTTGGATGCTTGTTGTAGAGGTGTTAGATAACAATAAAGCTGGTGGATGTCCGGCGTTAGCATAAATGAGTTGACGTTTAAGGCGGTGATAAACTCCATACCAAATTGTGAAATATTTATCACCGTGCTTCGTCATTTGGAAGGCGTAATTGAGCGCTTTTAGGACTTCACTGGGTTGACAAAAGTTAGTGTTCGGTAGAGATTGCGATCGCAAAACATTCTGCACAGATACAGATAGGAGGGCTGAACCCACCCCATGACCTGATACATCTAACAAATAAATTGCCAAATTATCCTCGTCGATCCAATGATGGTCAAAGCAATCTCCCCCAAGCTGTGCTGAGGGAATAAACAGATTTTCTGTAGTTACTGCTCCTACAAGTGGTGAGGGTAAAAGCGATCGCACATAATCAGCAGCCTCAGCTAATTCTGCTTCCAAAATTTGCTTTTGAGTTTGTAAATCTTGATTTAGTGTCTCCAAAACTTCTTTTTTACTTTGTAAATCCTGATTTAACTGGTGTAATCTTAGCCCTGCTCTTACCCGTGCTTTCAATTCATTCATCTCTATTGGTTTAGAAACAAACTCGTCTGCTCCAGCATCAAGTCCCTTAACTCTATCTTCCTCCTCTCCTCGAGCTGCTCCCCTAGCAGTCAATAGAATAAAAAAAGTAGTTGCTAATTCTGGATCTGCCCTAATTCGACGACACACTTCTAACCCATCTAATTGAGACATCATCCAGTCACAGATAATCAGAGCAGGACGTAGTAATTGTGCTTGTGTAATTCCTTCTTCGCCATTTTTGGCTACACTGATATCATAACCCTGATTTTGGAGCGTTTTTTTCAGTACTGTTCGCACTATAGGGTCATCATCAATAACCAGAATTTTAAACATAAATTAAAGCTAAGTAGAATAAAAAGTGATAAATTGCTTTTATTAAATTTATATGAAATTTAGTTTTAAATGTATAGTGAAAATACTCAAATTAAATAAATTCATTACCGAATATGATTATCTCATGATATTTTCTTGGTTAAGAAGTGAAAAATAAAATTTATCTAAAAGTCAACACAGACCTGACAGCATCACCTCAAGTGTTGTCTTGGTTCGAGCAGATGAATCAACCAGCTATCCCCGATAAAACAATTTGGTGGCAATGTCAAACTCTGATGATGGAAGGCTTTACTAACATTGTGGAACATGCTCACAGAAATTTACCTATTGAAACTCCTATTGAAATAGAAGCTGTACGATTAGATGAATACATAGAAATTCGCATTTGGTCTCAAGGCGAACCCTTTGACTTAGAGCAGCAACTGCAACAAAGACCTGAATTTGAGGAGAATGAGCAAGAGCGCGGCCGTGGTTTAAAAATCATGTCTGCCATTGCCGACAAGTTGAGTTATGAGCCGACAGTAGATCATCGGTACTGTTTATTTATTAGTAAATATTATTAAAATTTAAGAATTAAGAGTCCTGCTTAAAAATTATTGGATGCGTTTAACAAACTCTTCTAACTCGAAAATTAAGTTAGTAGTACCTCGGCGCTCTTGATTGATCGCTAGTTGTTCTAATTTTTCTGCTGCCAGATACATAGTTGTAACTCCCATATTGGTACTAGCACCTTTAATTTGATGGGTTTCAAGCGCTAATTGATCGTAGTCGTGGGTTGCGCGATCGCTATTTTAATTCCCTCTAGACGAGGTTGAATATCTTCAACAAATATTTGTAGTAATTCCAATTCAAATTCTGAGTTGTTTTCTGAGAGTTGATGCAAGCGTTTCCAATCAATTGGCAGCTTAAATGAATCTACATCTGTTGTAGAAACTGTCTGTTCCAAAACATCTGTTTCTTTTTCCCTAAATATTGCACCTCCCCAACGCTCCAGGATTAGCGCGTCTCAAACCCTATTGACAGGGTGATTATGCCAGAGGGTCTGAGTTTGAGAGAGCCGCAGTCAACACTGAAAGCATATAGGGATCGTTCATAGCTGCTCGTCGTGATTTTTGGCGTTACTATCTTTACAGATTAAAAACTCTTGGATGCGTTTAACAAACTCTTCTAACTCTGAGATTAAGTTAGTAGTACCTCGGCGCTCTTGCTTTTTCGCTAGTTGTTCTAGTTTTTCTGCGGCTAGATGCATAGTTATAGCTCCAATATTGGCACTAGAACCTTTAATTTGATGGGTTCGGAACGCTAGTTGCTCAAAGTCATGATCAGCGAGCGCTATTTTAATTACCTCTAGATGAGGTTGAATATCTTCAACAAATAATTGTAGTAGTTCCAATTCAAATTCTAGGTTGTTTTCTGAGAGTTGATGCAAGCGTTTCCAATCAATTGGCAGCTCAAATGAATCTACATCTGTTGTAGAAACTGTCTGTTCCAAAGCATCTGTTTCTGCATCTGTTTCTTTAAATATCGCACCTCCCCAACGCTCTAGCGCCGCAGCCAATTTTTCTTTGATTACTGGCTTACTTAGATAGTCGTCCATTCCGGCATCTAGACACATTTGTTGATCTTCTTTCATGGCATTAGCTGTCATTGCAATTATTACAGGACGACGACCACTGACAAAGCTACTTTCTTGCCAACGATGAATTTCTTTTGTGGTTTCGAAACCGTCAAGAACTGGCATTTGACAATCCATCAGAATTAAATCGTAGGGAATTTTTTCTAATAACTGCAAAGCTTCTTTTCCATTGCCAGCGACATCAGCGCTATAACCCAGGCTTTGGAGTTGCTTCAAGGCAACTTTCTGATTTACCAGATTATCTTCAGCTAAAAGAATTCTAAGTTTGGAGGAGTTAGACACAGGAGAATAATAGTTGCTCTTGTTTTCGTGATTTTTGACTTTTAACTCCTGACTGCTGAATTCTGACTGCTGAATTCTGGCTGCTGAATTCTGACTGCTCAATTCTGACTCCTGTTGTTCGTCGATCTGCCCTCCTAAAATAGTCATGATGGTATCGAGGAGTCGGGACGGCTTAACAGGTTTGACCAAATAACCTGCAAATCCTATTTTTAGCGCCCGTTGGATTTCATCCCGTTGATTAGTAGAGGTAAGTATAATCAAAGGTAGACTAGCGAGCGCTGAATTTGCTTTAATTTGCTCTCCTAAAGTCATGCCATCTATTTCTGGCATCTGCATATCAATCACAGCAACGTCATATTGAATTTTCTGCTTGGCAGCCTCCTGAATAGCTTTGAGGGCACTAGCAGCCGAAGCAGCCTGATCTACAATCATCCCCCAACGAGTAGCTTGATGGTAGATGATTTTGCGATTAGTAGTATTATCATCGACTACTAACAAGCGCCGATTAGTCAGAAGTTCGCCTTCGCTTTCTGAGGAAATAGAGTGAATTTGCTTGGCAAAAGTTACTTCAAACCAAAACTTAGATCCTTTGCCCAACTGACTTTCTACGCCAATTTCTCCTCCCATTAAGCTCACCAGTTGCTTGCAGATGGCTAATCCCAAACCTGTACCGCCATATTTGCGGGTGGTGGAAGCATCTACTTGGGTAAATGGCGTAAAGAGTTTGCATTGGTCTTCAGAGGTAATACCAAGACCAGTATCTGTGATGGCAAAATGGATAGTGGCTGTGGTAGAGTTTTGCGATCGCAATTCTGCTCGTAGTACTACCTCTCCATTACTGGTGAACTTGATCGCATTGCTAATCAGGTTCATAAGAATTTGCCGCAGGCGGCCAGCATCGCCTTGCAGATGGGTGGGGACATTGGGATAAATTAACGCGGCAATTTCTAATCCCTTATTATGGGCTGGGGGAGCCAATAATTCTAACACCTCTTCTACACAGGTAGATAAGTCAAAATCTAGAGTTTCTAGAGCCATTTCCCCAGCCTCAAGTTTGGATAGATCCAAAATTTCGTTGATTAGGCTTAAGAGGGCGTCTCCACTAATGCGAATTGTTTCAAGAAAATCGCGTTGCTCTGAGTTTAAAGGAGTTTCTAACATTAAGCCTGTCATGCCCAACACAGCATTCATGGGAGTTCGGATTTCATGGCTCATGTTCGCCAAAAAGGCACTTTTGGTTTTAGAAGCTAATTCAGCTTGATGACGGGCAATTTCGAGTTCTCGTCGCTGTTGAGTTTCTGCGTTTAACATTTGGGCTTGGGCTAAGGCAATACCTACTTGATCGCCTATCTGTCGTAAAAGATGAATTTCAAAGCTAGACCATTGGCGGTAACTGCCGCATTGATGGACAATCAGCAAACCGCAGAGTTCTTCTTTGACCAGAATGGGTATGACCAAATGGGACTTTACCCCAAATTGTTGCAGTAATTCCATCTGGCTTTTTTGGACTTCAGTTATATCCAAGTCAGCAAGCCCCAGATTCCGTTTTTGACGATACTGCTGTAGATAGTACTGCTGCGTATATTCCGCTTGAAAGTAAGTATCGACTAGCTCTTTGTCTTTGATTGCCAGCCAGCCAGAAACTACTGCCTCAACGATAGTGGCTCCACATCCATCTGCCAAAGGTTGATAAATCAAAACTCGATCGCTATGGAGGATTTTTTGTACCTCCGTAACAGTGATTTGGAGAATTTCTTTGATTTGCAGAGACTGACGAATTTTGAGGGTGATTTCAGTAAATAGTTGCGATCGCAAGTTTTGGCGTTGAAGTTCTTCTTCTGCCTGTTTGCGCTCAATAAACTGCCCTACTTGCTCACCAATAGAATTCATAACTATTGCCAAATCTGGGTTAGGTTGCTGGATTTCATGGCTAAAGCAGGTAATGACACCAATAATTTTTTTACCACTACGGATCGGAAAACCGAAAGCTCCGTGCAGTTCTGCTTGGGCAGCAATTTGAGAGCGGACGAAATACTCTTCTTCAACGACATCAGCGATCCAAACAGGTTCAACACTAGTCCAAACACGACCAGGCAGCCCAATTCCTGGTGCAAACGTAATCTGCCGACTCAAGATGTCAAATTCTTGCATCTTGTAGGAGATTTTATACCATGAATTTAGCAATGACAGTAGATTTGCTTGCTGATCTACTATCCAAAATTCACTTAAATTCCATCCTAAACTTTCGCAGATTCCTTGCAAAATTTGGGGCATGGCTTCGTTGATTGTAGTTGACTCTGCTAAAACGCGTGTTGTAGCATACTCTGCTTTCAAATGTTGTTCAGTACGTTTACGTAAACGAAGTTCCTCGTAGGCATCACTGATATCGATACCTGTGCTAACAATGAATTCAATGTCGCCCCCATAGTCTTGCAAGGTAGTGTTAGCCCAAGCAATCAGCCGCCGACTGCCATCCTTAGTTACCCAATAGTTTTCGTATTTGTAAGGGGTTGCACCAGCTCGCAATTCGTTAAAAACTGCTTTAACTGGCTCTATCTCTTCAGGAAGTAAAAATAGGTTCCAGAAATGCCTTCCTTTTACCTCATCAAATGAGTAACCAGTTGTTTGTTCACAAGCTTGATTAAAGCGAACGATTTGCCCTTGTGTGTCAAGAACTATTACCAAAGCGCTGGCTGTATCAAGGACTGCTGAGATAAAGTTGCGTTCTGTGTTTAGTGTGTCCTCTGTCAATTTACGCTCTTTTACCTCACGAGAAATTAAGTAGTAGACTATAGCCAGAATCAGAAACCCGAGAAAAATACCGAAGGCAAGTGTCAAAAGCATGTTTTTAGCACTGGTTTTTGCAGCTTGTAACTGCTGTTGAAGCAACCTTTTATCCTCATTCTCTATCTCATGGATGATCTTGCGGATATCATCCATGAGATGTTTTCCCTGATTTGTTTGGATTAGCTGCAATGCCGCCTCGAATCCCTGATTTTGACGCAGGTATATAGTCTGCTTGAGTATGGCAAATTTTGCAGCTATCAGAGATTCAAGGGTTGCAAACTGCTTTTGTTGGCTAGGTTTATCTGTAATTAAATCCTTCAGTTGTGCAATTTTTGGATCGATGTTTGTAACTACTGCTTGATAAGGTTCCAGATAACTTTCTTGTCCAGTGAGGATATAACCGCGTTGTCCAGTCTCAGCATCCTTCATCTCGGACAGTAATTCTTCTAGTTTATTAATTTTCTCTTGGGTTGTTTGTACCTGATTGTTAGTATTAATTAATATATGTGTGTTTTGATAAGAAATCACCCCAATCAAAACTAAAATTGCTGATGCTAACCCAAACCCCCCAGCTACTCTTTTAAAAAATTGTTTGTGTACCTTCTGTGCCTGTTTGCGTGTATCGCTCACCAATACTAAACTTGCTAAAGTGCGCCGCATTTCTAGTTGCTTGATTACCTGGCGACCTAAAATTTGTAATGCTTCAACTTGTTCTGAAGAGAGGTTTCTTGGTACACGGTCAATTACGCAGAGTGTTCCTAGCGCATATCCTTCAGGGTTAGTCAGTGGTACACCAGCATAAAACCGAACATTAGGGTCAGAGGTAACTAGCGGGTTTGTAGCAAACCTTTCGTCTTCTGTGGCATCAGGTACAACAAAAACCTCAGGCTGCATAATAGCATGGGCGCAGAATGCCACATTTCTGGGTGTTTGTAACGCATCCAGACCAACTTTTGATTTGAACCACTGGCGATCGCTATCAACTAAACTGATTAAGGCAATGGGAGTTCCACAAATATATGAGGCTAAATGGGTAAGGTCGTCAAAGGCAGCTTCCGAAGGAGTATCGAGGATTTTATACTCCAAAAGAGATTCGATTCGCTGTATTTCATTATCAGGTAATAGTGCTTTCATTCTTAAGTCTTATACGATTTTAGATTTTGGATTTTAGATTATTTATAGGGTTTAGCTCCTGCCTCCTAAAATTTGACCCGCAACTGCCCTGTCAAGGAATTACCATCATAGGCACTTCCCCCTGTTTCTTGATTTCGGATATTGCTAAAGCTATAGCCAAGGTCTGTCTCTATATTTGGTGAAAGCTTTACTGTACAGCGCGTTTGATAGGTATAGGCGTTGTCAAATTGTCCTTGAAGTCGCTGCTGTCCTAAGTTGGCAGCGAGGCGACAGCGTAAGAAATTAGAAATATCTCCTTCCCAAGCCACCTCAGCGTTGTAAACTAGGAAATCTGATGGAGAAAAATAGCCACTTGTGCGTTCTAAGTTGCGATCAAAACTCCAATTGAATAAGTTAGCTGCCAGAGAAAACTGTCCAAACTTGCGCTCTAGCCTACTAAATGACTGCACCTCAGCATTACCATCGTTATAACTGCCCAAACGTAATGATGAAAACAAGCTGGTGTTACGGTCAATCTGCCAATATAAATCAGGCCCAAATCGCCAAGCAGTAATTTGATTGTCTAAAGTTCGGGCATTAGATTTATAAGGCCCTTGTTCTAAATTACCTGATAACACTACTGCCGATAGCAATTGACCGGATGACGAAACTCGTGGCCGTGAAATGGGAACCTCTACCTTAGCATTGAGATTAATAGCTGTAGGTAAACGATTGAACACATCGACTCCAACTGCTGTTTGCAGAGTCGTTTGCCCAATTTTTCCCTGCCATCCAACTTGCAAAGGAAAATTAGTAACTGATTCAACACCACGTTGCTCAAAGAAGTTAAAACCTGTCTTGATAAATATGTTATTGCCATTATTCAATCGAAACTGAATCCTTGGTTCAAAGAATAAATTGGTTTGGCCAAAGTTATCTGTGTCATAGCGATAGTCCGTATAAATACTCTCCAAAACTGCATGCGGCTTTCTTGGTTCAGTGGAAGTTGTTGGTGGGTTAGAATTCTGCGTTGGTTCAGTGGAAGTTGTTGGTGGGTTAGAATTCTGCGGTGGTTCGGGTAGCGCTGGCGGTAATTGCAAATCAGGATTGAAGTTTTCGGGTGCCGCCATCAAAATAGGTGTTGGCTTTAATCGATAGGGGGGCATTTTTAGTGTACTTTCCTCCTGCTGCCTGAATGTGGCTCGCTCGGTCAATTCTGAAGGTAATTTCCAAGTCTGATGTGCTTGGGCAGCTTGTAACTTAGCTTCTGATAATGTCCAAATACCTACGCTACAGATTACTCCCGATTGGATCTGTAGGCATCCTAAAATCAACTCAGTGTACAAACTATATCGAGAAACAAAGAAATAACGTCTAAAATTATCTGCCATAGGTCGGTACATGGTTGTAAATGATAAAACATTGCTGCCAAAGATTTTTAAGGCTGCTAGCTGATGTATTTGACTTGGGATTATGATGCCCACAAAATATGCTTGTTAAGACATGACAAAGAAAAAAGTGGCGTTGCTGAATTGAAGTAAGTATGAATGTGGATGTAGAGACGTAGCACTGCTACATCTCTACAAAGATTTTGGTATTTATGCAAAATCATTTTCATACATGGAATCAGCAACGCCAAAAAAGCCGTTACTGAAGGCAACGATGAACGGGGGCATCCCAAATATCTAAAAATATAATTTGTCATTGCGTTCGCCCTTGGTGTTCGCGCAGGGTACATAATGTAGTGAAGTAAAGCAATCGCAACATCCGTACTTTGGCGATTGCTACCCTGCGGGTTCTCCAAACAGGGCAAACGCATCTAAATTACTCTTGATCGAAACGAAGGTTAATAACCAACGAAAAAATAAGGATTTCGCGTTTGATTATTTTTTAAGCCCCAAAGCGATCACTTAAAATTTTCGCAATAAGCAAAAGTTAATGACATCATTTTTAAATCTATTGAAAATAGGGCTTGCTTATTGACATGGTGCGGCCGCCCTGGTTCTCCAAAGGAGTACACTGTAATATAAAACAATCTTTTTTCAGATAATTTATGTTTTTATTTCTGAATAATTACCACTAGTACGCCACGGCGGAAATAGAGCAACCATTTAAAATCCCTAAAAAGCTGATTCCATAATACTTTTAACTTTTGACTTCCGCCTTGCGGTACTAGCGATCGCTACATTAATAATGTTGCACCGAAAGCCAATAAACAAGTTACAAAAATTTATCCAAAAACAGAGTTATTTACATATAGGGGTTTTCCTAGCAACTCTGTTGAGCATCATATTGTTCAGTTGGATAGCACTCTCACAGCAACCAGTTACCCTAAATCTGTTAATGACTGCCCCTGATGCCGAACCTTGGAGGCAGGGTTTGATTAGAGACTTCGAGGCTGAGAACCCAGGTATTCGCATAAACCTGGTTGAAGGGCCAAATGCCACAAATTTGCTCGAAGACTTGTATACCTCATCTTTTATCTTAGGTGAATCCCCTTATGACCTAATCAATATGGATGTTATCTGGACATCCAAGTTTGCTGCTGCTGGATGGTTGCTACCTTTAGGCGATCGCATTTCTAAACAGGATCTAGGAGCATTTTCATCGCAGGATGTAGAAGGGGGACGTTATCAAGACAAGCTGTACCGCATTCCAGTGCGTTCCGACGTGGGAATGCTCTACTACCGGGAAGATTTAATTAAACAAGCAGGATTGAAACCGCCAGAAACCTTTGATGATTTGATCCGAATTTCCCAAGTCTTGCAGAAGAAAAACCAGGTGAAGTGGGGCTATGTTTGGCAGGGTCGGCAATATGAAGGACTTGTGGCGATGTTTGCAGAAGTTCTTGATGGCTTTGGTGGTTTCTGGGTTAATCCCGACACCCTCGAAGTTGGACTAGATCGACCAGAAACATTACAAGCCATTGAGTTTCTGCGTAGTACTATCAGGGAAGACATTTCTCCTCCTGGAGTCACGACTTACCAAGAAGAAGACACCCGGCGCTTGTTTCAAAGTGGTCAAGTAGCATTTTTACGCAGTTGGCCTTATGCGTGGCCTTTAGCCCAGGCAGAAAATTCGCCAATCCGGGGCAAAATAGCGATTAAACCGATGGTTCATGCTCCTGGTAAGACGGGAGCGGCTTGTTTAGGGGGCTGGGGTTTAGGGATTGCTAAATCTTCTCAACATCCTGAAGAAGCTTGGAAAGCAATTCAGTATTTTACCAGTCGGGAAGCACAGCGCCGATTTATTTTCAGTGCAGGCTATGTGCCAAGTCGCCGGGATTTATTTACAGACCCAGAGATTGTTGCTAAATACCCTCACTATCCGCAGTTATTGGAGGTCGTGGGCAATGCAGTTTTACGTCCACCGATCGCCCAATATGCTCAGACATCAGATATTTTGCAGCGTTATCTTAGCGCCGCCTTATCTGGTCGGATGAATTCTGAACAAGCAATGCAAGCTGCTGCTGCGGAGACGCGGCGATTGCTGGGAGCAGGCGGCAGAGGGAGTTAGAAGTTAAAGCATTGGCTTAAAGACTTGTTCATCCACCTCGGATACTCATTCAGCCATCTCAAAGACTCATTAACGGAGTTCAAAGACTCATTAACAGGGTTCAAAATCCCCAATGCCCAATTCTCAATGCCTTATGACCAATGACCAATGACCAATGACCAATGACCAATGACCAATGACAAATGACAAATTTAAATACACTCAGAAGTCGAGAACAACAGACAGCATGGATCTTACTAGCACCCGCATTGCTGCTGTTGTTGTTTGTATTTGCCTACCCGATTTTACGAGCATTTTGGTTAAGCATATTTACTAGAAATCTGGGAACAGAGCTACAACCTGTATTCTCTGGTTGGGATAATTATGTGCGGATGGCGGGGGATGGTCGTTTTTGGCAGAGTTTGTGGGCGACAACGGTGTTCACGACAGCATCAGTAATCTCAGAACTACTGCTAGGACTGGGGGTTGCGCTAGTTCTCAACCAGGCGTTTTTTGGACGGGGCATAGTGCGTACAACCGCGATTATACCTTGGGCTTTGCCTACCTCTTTGATTGGTCTGGCGTGGGCTTGGATTTTTAACGACCAGTTTGGGGTTGTAAACGATATTCTACGGCGATTGGGGCTGATTGAGACTGGGATTAATTGGTTAGGAGATCCAACGCTGGCGATGATAGCAGTGGTTTTTGCTGATGTTTGGAAAACTACGCCGTTTATTAGCATTTTGTTGCTAGCTGGGTTGCAATCGATATCACAAGACCTTTATGAAGCTTACTCGGTCGATGGGGCAACTGCTTGGCAAAGCTTCCGCAATATTACCCTGCCACTGCTGCTGCCACAAATCTTAATTGCAGTGCTATTTCGGTTTGCTCAAGCTTTTGGGATTTTCGACTTGATTGCTGTGATGACCGGGGGTGGCCCTGGTGGCGCTACAGAAGTGGTGTCATTGTATATTTATTCTACGGTGATGCGCTACTTAGATTTTGGTTATGGAGCAGCCCTTGTAGTAGTGACATTTTTAATATTGATTGCTGCGGTAGCGATCGCTAGTTTCTTACTTAACAAATACCGTGCCAAAACATCAGGAGCCATTTAACCCATGAGTGTAACTCCACAAACAGTTCCAACGACTCCAAAACCAACAGGGGGAACCAAGTTTTCTTTTAAAAAAATCTTGCTGCCCATAATAGTTGTATTAATAGTGCTATTTAGCCTAGCGCCAGCTTTATGGCAATTACTGACCTCGTTTAAAGTGAATGAAGATATTGCCGCCGTTCCTACTGTTTATTTTCCCACACGATTTACTTTCAATCACTACATTGAGTTATTCACTCGTCGTCCATTTTGGCGTTACATCTTCAACAGTGCTTTTGTATCGATTACTTCTACAGCTGTATCTTTAGCGATCGGCGCACCTGCGGCTTATGCCCTCGCACGGTTACGCCCTTGGGGTGAACGATTTATCCTCGCTGGCGTTCTAATTGTTACCTTATTTCCGGGAATTTTATTGTTCTTAGGACTGTTAGAAATTATCCAAGCCCTTAAATTGGGCAACAATTATCTGGCGCTGATTATACCCTACACTGCCATCAATTTACCGCTAACAATTTTGGTGCTGAGAAGCTTTTTTCAACAATTGCCAAAAGATTTGGAAGATTCTGCTAGGGTTGATGGCTATAACACCTTTCAGTTACTATGGCAAATCGTACTGCCGATGACCCTTCCCGCCTTGGTGACTACAGGAATCCTCACCTTTATTTTTGCTTGGAACGAGTTTATTTTCGCTCTGACGTTTATGACTCGTGAAGAGTTGAAGACAATTCCCGTTGCTGCTGCTCAGTTGGGTGGTGCGACAATATATGAAATTCCCTACGGTCCGATCGCTGCTGCAACTGTTGTGGGGACGTTACCCCTGATTTTACTAGTCTTGTTTTTCCAGCGCCGAATTGTCCAAGGTCTTACTGCTGGTGCTGTCAAAGGATAAAAATCAAAATGGCTAAACTCGAACTCAAAAATTTAAACAAAACCTATAATCCTAAAGTCGTTCCTGTCAAAGACGTTAGTTTAACTGTAGATAACCATGAGTTTCTTACTTTACTTGGCCCTTCTGGCTGTGGCAAATCTACCGTCCTAAGAATGATTGCGGGTCTTGAAGAACCTACTCGCGGTCAAATCAAGATTGGGGAAGTGGATGTTACCTATAAACGAGCAAGCGATCGCAACATAGCAATGGTATTTCAAAGCTATGCACTCTATCCTCACATGACGGTGTACGAAAACCTCGCTTCTGGACTCAAGCTGAAAAAAGTACCACCTACAGAAATTAAACAGCGAGTGGCAGAAGTGGCAGAAGTTTTAGGATTAGCAGAGTTAATGAACCGCAAGCCTGGTCAAATGTCTGGAGGTCAACGCCAGAGGGTTGCTGTTGGTCGTGCTTTGGTGCGTAATGCCGATGTATATCTGCTAGATGAACCTTTAAGTAACCTGGATGCACTACTGCGAGAAAGAGTCCGAGCCGATATCAAGCAAATTTTTGCAGCACAAAAAGTGCCAGTTGTCTACGTCACCCACGACCAAACCGAAGCAATGACGCTCTCCACGAAAGTTGCATTGCTCAACGATGGCTATGTTCAGCAACTTGACCCGCCTGATCGCATCTATAACCATCCAGCGAATCTATTTGTGGCTGGATTTGTTGGTAGCCCACAAATGAATTTGCTAACTTTACCTTGTAGGGGACAATATGCGATCGCAGGTAACTTCCAAGTACTTCTTCCAGATATACCAACAGTACCACCGCAGATTGTTTTAGGAATCCGCCCAGAAGATGTCCGCATTGCTCAACCAGGTGATACCCAGACTATCCAAGGGAAAGTGTTTTTAGTCGAAAACTTGGGTATGCACTATTTGGTTAGTGTCAAGATTGAGGATTCACAAACCGGAGCGATTACGGTACGTGCTTTGTTGCCAACAGACCAAAATTGGAGTGGTGAAGATATTACACTAGCATTGCCCCCTGAGGATATTCACTGGTTTGATGTTCAATCTGGCCATGCTCTTGTTAAAAGACAAATGAATTAAATTCCGTCATTAACTAAATGACTAAATTTACATGGTTGCGATCGTCCCCTAATCCTCTTAAAATTTAACTTCTTGATTTTATTTTTAAATTTTATATTATAAGCGATCGCTACTAGACATCTGGTGAAATTAAATATGCGTTACCCAGAATCCTTGTAGAGACGTAGCAGTGCTACGTCTCTACATTAGACATCTCCGAAAACGTTCAAAGCCTTTATGTGGCTAGGCTATAGTCCGTAAATGCAATCATCCTAAATTAGCTAGTCTGTACGGAAAAATAAGGCTTTGAGATATTTACTGTTGATAATTAGGCAAAAACATCTAGTTATATGCGTTAATTTTAACCTAATGACATAGCAGATATTTCTAATGATAATCCCACATTCCGCACTTCAAAAGTAGCATGAAGTAATACAGAGTTATTCTTGGATATACCTGAGTAAAAATACTTAGGGGTTGCTGAAAAAGTATGAAAAAGCAATCTTAAGGGTTGACTAGTTATTCAAGCAAAATTAAAGATAAGCTTTTATTGTTTATAACTAACAAAATCATAATTTTCAGTTATATGAAACTGCAAAAAAGGTGCAGTTTTCAAAAAGAGACATAAAAAAGCATAAAACACCCGCGACAGGTGAGTAGAAAGATTCATCACTAGAAAAGTAATTGCAGTTTCAGAAGTGTGGGAAAGTTTCGCCATCACTCGATTGAGGCTAAACCTTCTTTTAGCTTGCCCAAATTTTCCTTCAATACAATTACGAATTCTCTCGGATTCTAAATCTTGTTTCTTTTTTTCTTTACTAACATTGGCTGGTGGTCTTCCTCTGGGAAGACCACTCATGATAATACCTCTTCCTTTGTACCAAGCTCTATTTTCTTTTGTGCGATAAATTTTATCTACATGAACCGATTCTGGATAATAGCCAGTATAATTTTTATATGCTTCTACTTGTGATTTTAAGTCTCCTGATTCATTAAAATTATCCCAACTAATATGGTCTAAAAATACATACCCATCAAAATAACTAGCTGATAATTTTGCCCCAAATTCCACGGCTTTCCCAGCTTTTCCACGGATAATTGGGCGGATATGTGGTTGGCTTAAACTAACGATTCGGTCATCAATACTCTGTTTTTTACTTTCATACAACCATAATTGTTGACGATAAACTTCTACAACTACAAGCAACATTTTATATTGTCTAGTACTTAGTTTTTCTAGAGTTGCTCCTGATCTGATTAGCTGGTCAATATGAGATAAGTTTCTTTTGATATATTGAAGCTGCTTTTTAATCGCTTTTTTCCTATCTTTTTGGGATACACGACGTTTTTTAGCGACTTCTAAGTAGTTTTTCCTCGCTATTTCCCGATAAGTCCTTGGTTTTTTCTCTAATGTACCTTTTATCTGTTCATAAAGAAGGTCTATTATTCGTTCTGTCTGTTTTCTTGCTTGATTTAATAGCTCGAAATCTGTTGGATAGCTGATGTCTGCTGGCGCACAAGTCGCATCTAATATTAATTTTCCCCGATTTTTCGGCGTGTTATCTTCTTTTTCTAAATATAGCTGTTTTTTTTGAGTTGATTCAATTGATTCAGTTGCTAAAGTCGAAGATGTTGTCTCTAGCATTCTCTTAACAGTTTCTTGATTTACTTTGTTTACTAAGTCTGCACTAATTTTTTCACGAAAATGGACTAGCATAGATGCATCAAATGGAGCTTCGTTAATATAAGATAAAATCCCTATGAAATACTATGTAGATAAGGGTTTTCTTTAATTTGTTCTACTGTTTCTCTGTCGCTTATTCCTAGTTTTTCTTTGATTATTAATGCGCCTAATGCCACCCGAAATGATTTTGCTGGCGCTCCCATCTCTGCCGAAAAAAATGAAGAATATTCCTCTTCAAATTCCGCCCACGGTATTAAATAAGCCATAATTACCCAACGGTTATCTTCTGATAATTTTCCTTCAAACGGAAGTTCAAAGTTTTCTGGTGGGATTGTAGTTTGCTCCTGCTTTAGATACATGGTTACTAATGACACACTTTGGTGCTGCTAGTCACGGTGATGCAAGGATTTTGGGTTATTTTACCCTCAACTCTTGCACCTGAATATCTTTCTTTGGTCTGATAATCTAGAGACTGCAACCTTTTCTTTTTTTTCAGCAACCCCTACTTAGAACTCTGATAGGACATGAGGCTGGGGTTAAAAGTATAGCTTTTAGCCCTGACGGCTACACTCTCGCGTCTGGTAGCGCAGATAATAAGGTTATCCTATGGGATATCAACCATTTAAATATGGATGCACTTCTAGATAATGTGATGGCAACTGCTTGCAATTCGGCTAAAGATTATCTCCATAATAGCCAACAGGTAGAAGAGAGCGATGGGAGCATCCCATTTTTGCAAAGACATTAGACATCTCCAAAATAGTAACGTTCTGTGGTAAAAGAACATCAGAGAGCTTTTTTGACATAGAAATATGAGCAACATACTGAAACACATTG
>NZ_JBALBZ010000007.1:0-85119 GCF_036919495.1 Nostoc sp. | reverse complement strand
GGTAGCCCTACGCAAAAATAGCTCGATGCCAGGTTTCTTTTTCATTACAAAAGCCTTCTCAATTAACTTTGAGACGGCTTTTGTTTTTACTGGAAATCATTAGGATAGAATTTCTATCCGTAAAGAAAGGAATTTAAACAATAATGGGATTGTGGAGAATTATTTAGCAAAAATGCCTTCACAGTTCGATAAATTAAGCTTTTTAGGGATTTTTGCGTAAGCCCTATAATCTTTATTGGATGTTAGCTTTAAAAAAGCGACTTCCTCTCAAAAGTATTTTGTTTATTAAGCGTGTCACTATAGACTATAGAGCAGCACATTGAGCAATAGGAAGATTAAAGAACGCTGTGCAGATAACATTTTTAGGCACGAGTTCCGGTGTACCCACGCGATCGCGCAATGTTTCGAGTGTCGCCCTGAGATTACCCCAAAGGGCAGAACTGTGGTTATTCGACTGTGGCGAAGGCACCCAACATCAAATTATCCGAAGTGAACTTAAAATTAGCCAACTCTCGCGAATTTTTATCACTCATATGCACGGCGACCACATCTTTGGTTTAATGGGGCTTCTTGCAACTTGCGGCTTGGCTGGGAATGTAGAACGAATTGATATATATGGCCCACCTGGATTAAATGATTATATTCAAGCCGCCTCCCGTTACTCCTACACACACTTTTCCTATCCCATTAAAGTCCATGCTATCCGTCCAGGGATAATTTATGAAGACAATGACTTCACCGTAAGCTGCGGTAATTTGCATCATCGCATTACAGCTTTCGGCTACCGCGTAGCCGAAAAAGACCGATCAGGACGCTTTGATGTAGAAAAAGCCAAGACGTTGCAAATTCCTCCTGGTCGGATTTATGGTCAACTTAAACGCGGTGAAACAGTGACGCTTGCGGATGGACGGGTGATTGATGGCACTCAATTATGCGGCCCTACAGAAATTGGTCGAAAAATTGCCTATTGTACAGACACAATTTATTGTGATGGGGCAGTGGAATTAGCAAAAGATGCAGATGTATTAATTCATGAAGCAACCTTTGCTCATCAAGATGCAGACATGGCTTTTCAGAGGTTACATTCCACAACTACAATGGCAGCGCAAACAGCTTTAGCAGCTGGGGCACATCGACTGATTATGAGTCATTTCAGTCCCCGCTATGCTCCTGGCAATACCTTGGAATTAAAGGATCTTCTTCAGGAAGCTCGTGCTATTTTTCCCCGTACTGACATGGCTTATGATTTCATGATTCATGAAGTCCCCAGGCGGCGGGAAGTAGAGTTAACCAAGGTAGGCGTTTAAATTTTGGATTTTAGATTTTAGATTGAACCCTTTTAATCTAAAATTAACCAGGCTCTATCTTGAAGTTTAGTAATCTAACTTATGACGTCCAGCAAATAGATAGCAGTTTAGGTTTGAGGAAGATGTTAATTAGTTACCCAGTAATTTACGGTTCAGTAAGTGCATTAATAATCTAAAAATACTATAGGTTAGATGTTTTTATCAATGTTTTCCTTATATTATAAATTATTCAAATAACTTTAATAGTATGTATATTAATACCGTAAATTAGATAATTTTATACTTAAATACTTAGGAAAAATAATTAATTTTTCGTCAAAAATTTTTCTCCTTAAATAAAATATTTATTAAAAATTTATTCTTCTAGCACTGATTAAGAATTTATATGCATGAATTGATGAACATGAAAGCACCAGTTGGCATAATATTGTGCCAAGTGAGCTTGTCATTGTTGGAAGAATAGTTAAGCATGCTATTGCGGCCATAGGTGTAAAAAAACATTTAACATTTCTTATAAATCTTCCAAATAAATTATAGTGTTTCGATATTATAGGAGTTTGATAGTGGCTAAGACTAGTCTGAATCAAGAACAACAGATTACTACTTCAGCACAAGGCGCAGTTGACATCGGACAACTATCTACTATTTTACTTCGCCGACGTTTGCTGATCTTGGGGGTTTCCTGTGTAGTTATGTCAGCTGCTGGCCTCCTAGCTTTTATTCCCAAACCTACTTACCAGAGCAATATGCAGATATTGGTGAATTCCAATTTATCTGAAGGCACACAGTTAAATAATATCCTACCAAGAGAAGACACCAACGTTACCAATCGTAATTCTCAAGTTGTTGATTCCACGACTCAGATGAAACTCATGCTGAGTTCTAAGTTGATTCAGAAAGCCGTAAATTTACTTCATTCTGATTATCCTGATATTACCTTAGAGTATATTAATGGTCAAACAGAACAGAACAAAAAAGCACCTCTAGAAGTGACTCCAGAAGAGGGAGGTATAGGAGCTAATAAAGTTTTTAGTCAAGTATTTAAAATTTCTTTCAATGATGACGATCCACTCAAAACACAAAGGGTACTTAAAGCTCTACAAAAAGTCTATCAAAACTACAATAAAGCACAACAAAAAGAACGTCTAAATCAAGGACTGGCTTTTGTAAATGCTCGCCTACCTGAAATAAAAAAAGAGGTAAGTAAAGCTGAGAAAAATTTGGAACAGTTTCGCAAAAAACATAAATTACTCGATCCTGAAGTCCAAAGTAAAATCCTGCTAGAATCTCTAGCTGATATTCAAAAACAACTACAAAGTACTCGTGCCCACCTTCAAGATGTAAACGCCCGTTACGATAATCTAGAGCAACAAATAGCCTCTTCGTCTCAGCAAAATGCACTATTTTCTTCTCGTTTAAATCAGTCAAGTCGTTACCAAACACTATTGAGTGAAATTCAAAAAACTGAACTAGCTTTGGCTAAAGAGCGGCTGCGCTATACAGACGATTACCCATCGGTACAGAAACTAAAGCAGCAACGCCAAAGTCAAGTGTTGCTATTACGAGAAGAAGTGAAAGCTATTACTACTAGCAGTAAGGGTGAACTACTCTTAAAAGAGCAAATGGTAGGGGTTGAGCCAAAGCTATTAGACGAGTTAATTTTGGTACAAACAACTGTATTAGGACTAACTGCTAATGAAAAGAATCTAGCCGAGTCAGAACAGCGACTTCGCTCTGAGTTAAACAAATACCCAAGCTTAATGGCAGAGTATAATCGTCTATTGCCAAAGGTAGAAATGAGTCGTAAAACCCTTGAACAATTACTCCAAACACAACAGTCTTTGGGGTTAAAAATTGCTCAGGAAGGATATAACTGGCAAGTTTTGGCAGAACCTGATCTGGGTACTTATATGGGGAGTAACAGATTATTATTATTGGTTGGAGGGGCGGTAATTGGACCGATTCTAGGTATTTTAGCAGCCTTGATTTTGGAAAAGTTTAATGACGCTATTTATTGTGTTGGAGATATAAAAAAACTGACGAATCTACGTGTATTGGGGTCAGTACCAAAACTACCGTTATGTAATGTCAAAAAGCGGCGGCTGATCCTGCCTTGGAATGGGCGACGAAGCTCAGATTACTCTATAGTAGAAGCCAGTACTAGATTACCTGTCCATGAAACCCTGGACATGATCTACCAAAATATTCAAATATTAAAATATCCCTTATGCTTCAAGTCGTTGATGTTGACTTCAGCACTACCAGAAGAAGGGAAGACAACTTTAGTATTAGGGCTTGTAGCTAGTGCTACCCGAATGCATCGGCGGGTATTAGTTATTGATGCTAATTTACATAATCCTAGCCTGCACAAAATCTTCGAACTATCCAATGACTGGGGATTATCTCTGTTATTAGTTGATGAGACAACAACTCATTTTCAAGATTACATCCAGCCTATTCACCCCTGCATTGATATTTTGACTGCTGGGCCTGAAGCAGAAGACACGGTGAAGTTGCTCAGTTCTCAACGGATGAAAGAACTAATTGAGTTGTTTGAGCAAAATTATGACCTAGTACTAATAGATGCTCCATCTATTTTAGGTACAGTTGATGCCAGAATTGTGGCAGCTTTGTGTAATGGGATCGTAATGGTAGAGCGCATGGGGAAAGTGACCAGAACTGAACTGATTCAAGCAACAGAAATTTTGAGTAAATTGAATTTAATTGGAATTATCGCTAATGAAGTGAGCAATTCTAAAAATCTATTGGCATCGTAGACTGAAGAAGATGCGGGGACTAATTTCCCCGCATCCTGTTTTGGACGATGACTACATCTGAATCAATTTTAGACGAGCATCAAAATAGTTTAGCAATAGCAATAGCAATACTAAACCCCAAACTAGAATTTAAACTTCCAAATATTGCAACTATATTTGATACTAAGTTCCACTTCCAAAGTGCACTATGTAGTGCGAAAAACTTATTAGCACTTAGCCTTCTTCTAACTACTTTAAATCTACCAGCTTCCTTAATGGTTCAGTACTTTTACTGAAAAAATAATTAATTAGGACTTACGCACTGTACAAATGAATCATCTTGTATATTAACGTAAATACGTTGTTTCAGGCTTTTACAAACCATCCTTTGTTAATTGCGATCGCAAAAAGATAATTGAAAAATCTAGCTAAAAGCCTTGAAAATCATATCTGTCATTTAGGCTTTTCTGTCAATGCGTAAGTCCTATTAATTATACATTTACTTTATAAATTCCTGTGTACTTTTTTGTTGAAAGGTTAGTGAACTAGAGATAAACTAGTAGTCCCCAAAGCAAATATTGACACATTGATAGGTATAAGTTTGAGAAAAAAAGGTTAAAGGTTGTCAGTTACATTACTGCTGACAACAGTTGCTCAAGGGTAAAATCACTGACTCCTTTACCGAATTTTAAGTTTTGGATTGAAGATTAAAAATTTAAATCAGGCCTGAGAGCAAGCAAATTTAGTTTTCTGGCTTAACTGAACCGTATTGGAACATAAATTACCCTATAGCTAAAGCAAAATGCATAATTAGTAGAAGGTGGCAACCTCCTGCGTTGGAGAACTGTCTCATCTTAAAGTAGTAGACGCTATAGTTCAGAGCGTCAATTAGATACTAATGTGATTAGATGATCAGCATGAAATTCCAACTTTACTTAGGCTCTTTATTTTCTCAGATAAAAGTACGTCATTGGTGGGTAAGTATCCTCTTGTGGATAGCTTTGGTTGCCCCAGCCCAAGCGTCTGTAATTCTGCGCGTGGCAATTGAGAGGGGCGTTAATCAGGTAAAAGTGGGTAGTTCCACCACTGGGATCGTCAAGGATAGTACTGGCCGGACTCTCGGACAGTTGCCAGCGATGAGTGCATATTATGCCCAAGCTATTCCTGGTGGAGTTGCTTTAGATAAGTGGCAATCTGGTTTATTTTGGATTGAGCCAACAGGTAAAGGATTCGTTTATATTGGCGATCGCTGGTATCGAGGTAGAACTCTGGTTGTTCCCACAGATAAAGGCTTAACGGCTGTTAACTGGGTTGATGATCAAGAGTATCTCTACAGCGTTCTTGGTGGCGAAATGGATACTAGCTGGCCCCAAGAAGCTTTAAAAGCCCAGGCGATCGCAGCTCGCACCTACGCCCTCTACGAACGAGAAAAACAACGAAGTAATCCTGTTTACGATTTAGGCAATACCCCCGATCACTGGCAAATTTACAAAGGCGTTATCAGTGAAGCTCCTGCAACTTACAAAGCAGTTGATGAAACAGCAGGACAGGTACTAACTTACAAAAACCAGATTATTCTCTCAGTTTTCCACGCTTGTTCTGGGGGGCATACCGAAAACGTTGAAGATGTTTGGGGAAGCAGCGAACCTTATCTACGTGCTGTTCAAGACTACGATCAAAATATCCGCGAGTGTAATTGGATAAAAACTTTCTCCCCTAGTGAGATTAGCGGTAAATTCCCTGAAGTTGGCACTGTCACGGCGCTGATTCCCGAAACATACTCACCTTTTGGCAGTGTTAAAGTCTTGAAAATTGTTGGCAACAGGGGCACAAAGGTGTTACAGGGCGAGGTAGTGCGGACAGCCCTTAAGTTAAAAAGTACCCGCTTTAACGTCACTAAGGGAGCGGATGGTAGTTTTGTACTTCAAGGGCTTGGCTTCGGTCATGCTTTGGGTATGAGTCAGTGGGGCGCGTACAATCTGGCTCGGCAAGGAGTGAACCACCTGCAAATTTTAGGGCATTATTATCAAGGTGTAGCTTTAACGCCAATTCAGGCAAAATAAGGAGAAAGTTAGGAGTTAGGAGTTAGGAGTTTAAATAAATCTTAATTATTCACTTCTCACTCTCAACTCTTCATTCTATTCCCCACTCCCCCGTTCCAAGCGTTTTTTCCATTCAGCGTCAATTTTTGCAGAACGCTCAACTTCTTGGTCGAGTAAGTCAGTTTCGCTAGAATACACTAAATCTTCGTTGCCAATGACTTTTTCTGCTGCAAATTGTTGGGCATAGTCAATTTTTTGTTGCAAAGCTGCATCAGGACTTGCCAATATCCTTGCTCTGGAAAGGCGATCGCGATTGCGATCGCCTATTTTGCGATTACGCCACCGAATCCAGAAATAACGCAATAATGGTATAGCTAAGAAACCTGCTCCATAAGCCAATAGCAGCCAATAAATTCCTTGCACAAAAGCTACCAGTCCACCTAATTGGGCAGCAACAGTCCCATCTTTCAACAAACTTCCCAGTACTAAAGCACCAACAAAATTTAGTACACCCAACCCAGTACTGAGCATAATTTGCCCGGAACTTGCAGCACTAAAACGCCAGGGAAATTCCTCCAAGTGATCTGATATTGCATAACGGCGCTTTTTAACTGCACTCACCTGCAACTCTGGGAAAAAATAAACAATTTGCCCTTCTGCACTTACCCCTGGTTGCCCATTAAATCGCGTTAGAACAGGCAGCATATAATCTTCGTACTCTCTTGTATATCCCTCGCCAATGTCATCCAAATATGGGACAATTTGTTCTGCTACCACTGCACCACGGTTATTCCTAATTACCGTAGCAATTTCTTGCCACCGACGTTCTTCTAAGTTGGCGTTAGGATTACCATCGCCAAACAAAAACGAAAACACAGCTTCAAAGAAATTCAGATTGCTTTCTTCTCGCCTTTCACGTCGCCGTTCCTGATAGTGGGTGTCATAATTTGGGCTAAGATACCAAAATAAATTTGGAAAATAGAAGAACCCCCCACCGCCGAAACTACTGCCCCGATTGTTCCCGTTACGATCTGAATTGGTAGAAGTAATGATAATGTAGATGGTAATAGTTATCAGGGCAATGGAAACAGTTAAGAAAATTCCAAAAGAAATACGAATCAGATAAAACAGAACACTCCAGACTTTTTTCCACCATTCTTGCATTCGTAACCGGAAGTATTTATTACGCAAAATTGCTCGAAAATTTTGTGGAAAAAGGTAAACGATATCGCCTGAATCCGCTACTTGCAAATGTCCCCCAGCATCAGATGCCAAGGCTAACAAGCTTTGATTAGCTTCAGCGACGTTCAATCCTGCCTGGGTTGCCACATCACCAACGGTGACACGATAGCCCAGTTTTTCCACAGCTTGCATGATGCTGGGACTAGGAGCCATTGCTCTCTCCTCCTGTTGAAACTTAATTATCTTTTCTTAAGTATAAAGTTTTATTTGAAGCGACTTGGCAGGGGCAGGGATGAAGTATGAATTATTAAATATAGAAAATACATAAATTAGGCAAACCGACAAGTCTATTTACCAATAAATAAACGGACACACACTATGTTATAATTATTTCCCTCAGCTTGGTTAACCAGCAAATTTTCTGCTCAAATATGGTTCAGTATACTCTCGCTCAAAGCCCAGAAATTATCCTTACTGTTTCTGGAAAAGATTCGGCAAAAGCCCGTGATAAAGCAATGGATCAGCTGATGGAATTGATGGATTCAGGAAAGCTACCCACGGAACTAGAAGAAGGATTTGGTCCTCAACAATTAATTGAGGTTAAAGAGTCAACTATTGATACTGCTAGCGGTGAGGATACAATTACACAAGCTGTCCAGGTTCTAAGTAACCTGGCCACACTCAAGCTGAAAGTTCAGGAATCACGAGCTGAAGCTTTGGAAATTCGCAAAGCGGTTGATGTTCTGTTCACCGACGAATCGGTGACAGAAGAGGAAATTACTCGACTCAAGGAAGGTTTTAAAGTTCTCAAAAATTTTGCCCAAGCTAATGTGCGTTACCAAGAAGCACGATCTAAAGCAGAACAGGCTCGGCAGACTCTGGATCAAGCTCTCAAATCGCCTGACAAGTAACATTTACAAACTTAGATGCATTGAGATGCGTCTTAAAAATTTAATTAAACACTTAAAAAGACAGGCTGTTATGCCTGTCTTTTGGCTTACTGGGGCGCTAGGATTCGAACCTAGGGATGGCGGGACCAAAACCCGCTGCCTTACCACTTGGCTACGCCCCAACGACTTTACTCTAGTTAATATAGCAGTTAGACCTAGGTTATTGTCAAGTACTTTTATAGTTTATTTCAGACAAATGATTTTTACAGCACAAAATTGATTGATTTAATATTCCTATAGTTCAAGTTAAGTTTACGCAAACAGGCAAAGGCAGGAAATTTAACGAGGATGATACCTGTGATGCTCTTTGCATCTAAATTTGCTCTGTTTAAGTATAAATAGCTTTGGGAAGGTAACCAGAGTATATCCTTATACTAAAAAAATCAATCGGGGAGCAGCTAAGGTTTTTGAGGAAAGAAAGAGGGTTATTGTTCAGTAATTCTTTTCTTCCCCTGCTTCTCTTCTCCCTCTGCTTCCCTACCTGCCTCAACCAAAAAATTCCTTAGCCGAACAATATTGATAGTCATCTTGGATAGAGGGATTGAGTAATTTAATTTTTTGATTTCTCTTATCTTATCCAGGGCTTGTTGCTAAAGTGCCATCAGCTGCTAATATATTCGCTTCAGGAACATATTTAGCCTTGCTTCAAAAGGTAAACCAGTGACTCCATCCTCTACAATTTCTACGATTTTACCTAATCTGGACATCAGTACAGCTAGACAACAGGCATAAGCTTCAACGATAGTTAAAGTTATAGATATAACTTACTTCCGCAAAAAACTCAAACTTTAGGCATTATGTAGTATTTTTACAGCAACTAATTAATCAATAGTAATTAGTTCAAGAGCAATTTTTTGTCGAGTTATAAAATGCAAAATTTTAGCTATTCTAATCAGCATAATTATTGAATAGCTACTTTGTGATTTAGCGAGTATCCAGTTACTAGTTTTAGCTGAAAACATAGATTTTCCTATAGATAGACCTTTAAGTTTTTCAAGTATTGCATAGTTAGCAGCTTTGAATACCGAGCCACAGTTAGGTGCTGTATTATCTTGATGCTCTCTTGCCCAAATTTGCCTTGAAGTTAGAGGATTTTCGGTGAATTCTGTTAGTTCAAATTTGAAAATTGCACTCAATATCAGTTTTGAGTGTATACCAGTAAACATAGTTTCTCGATAATCTCGTATTATTTGACTATTTTCAAGTGTTTTTATACATCCATCCTCAAAGAAGGTTACACTTTCAACAAAGTCGTATATTGTACATCCATGTTGTCTTCCTCTGCCAGCGTTCATTGCTAATGCACCACCAATAGTTGCTGGTACAGATGCAAGATAATAAAAAGAATTCATGGAGTTCTGATAACAATATTTTAATACTTCCATAACTGAAGCAGAAGAAGATACTTCAAGTCTGTTATTAGGTAAAGGATTTGTGTACTTAGGTAGTTTATTTTTCAGTATCAATGATTGGATATTTTTTTTAACAAACAACGTGTTAGAACCATTTCCAATTATATAAACCTTTACTTTGTTTTCTTTGGCCCAATTACAGTACTCCTGAAGGTCATCTACACTATTGATCTCTCCTACTCGCTCAAAGTAATGTTGTGTTCTATAGTGCGAAAGACTGTTTGATGTTAAAGACTCAATCTTTAAATTAGACATCTTAACTCTTTCTACTCCTTTTTTATTTTTCATAAATATAAATAGTTTGCTTGTCATTTTGCAAACACGGTACAGCCATAAGATACCCTATTTTTAAAATATTTATTATTCTTTATTTTTGCTTTCCTTCAACATTACTTTTACTATTGATCGCTCTCTTGTAAAATAGCTTCAATTAAATGCTTTCTTGATTCTATAATTTTTGATTCCAGTACACTAGATACTGATTTATAGTCAATATCAAAGATTTCCTTGCTGAATAGTTGAGGTTTTAACTTCTCCGAAAATATCCGGTTTGTTAAGCCAAAATCATTAAGCAAATCTCTTACTTTATTCGATTTATCACTAGGAAGAAATACTGTAAAAGGTTTCTGAAAAATAATAGAAAATACAGTGCCATGAAAAGTATTAGTTACTATATAAGATGCTTCACTATGTAACCCAATCCACTCTTTTGGACTAGCACTTTCTAAATTTATTTGTGCTAACGGTTCATCTCTACCGACTGAAACTATAGTTAGATTTTGTTCTTTTGCCAGGAATTTGATAAACTCTTCTTCCTCTGCTTGTATGTCAGCTTGAACATACAATAGAATATATTTATTTGTTATTTTTGGATAATCTTTAAGTGTGTCATACTTAATTAGAAAAGTAGGATCTAAAACTTTTATTGCTTTTTTATTGCATTCATTAGCAATAATTTCTAGACTATTATAATCACGAACTAAAATGGTTTTAAACTGATTAATCAATGTACATATTTCTTTTTGATAAGTACCTAATTTTGTTGTATTACCAAAACTTGCTGCATAACTTATCTTCCGAGTAGTTTTATTGCTAACAAAATCTAAAAAGAAAGAAGAATTATACCCTCTAAAGGAATCTATACACCATATTTGGTCACTGCCACATATTACTACATCATATTTATCATGATAGGATTTCAAGCCTTTTTTATCATAAATTCTTTTATGGCTTAACTTAACATGAGAAAGCAGAAAGCGTCTCATTTTCCAATATCTTGAAATATAAATGAAAGATTTTTCATTAATCTGAATTTTTTTACTTTTGCTAGTGCTAGATTTTACGTTTTTGATCGGAAGTAAAGCTCTAAAATACATCCATGCTATTTTAAAAGGTCGATAGTCTATTATTTCAACATCATAGCCTTGACTGTTAATAAAACTCCAAAGAGCAGAAGCCTGGAGTGTTGCTCCGTAATTGTCTACATGATGAAAAGTTAGAATTCCTATTTTCATCTTTGCTCCCTTTGATAAACTATAAATTTTGTCTTAACTAATTAGTTTTATAAGATTAGATAGATTTAATTTGGGAGCATCCACTTTCATCGGATATACTTTTTTAGATGAACTATAGGAATCCTACTTGAATCTTGCTCAGTATACTGAGAAGTCAAGCTTTGTATATCAAGCTTTTAGGCAGCTTGATTGTTTAAAAATCAAATAGGAGTCCTATATATAGTAGGGTTTTTGGAGTACCAGAATTATGTTTCTTCCAAAAATGGATGCTCCGTTTAATTTTTTCGTTAAACTATCATAACTTGAAATATATATATTATATTAAATTAATTCATAAAGATATATTGGAAATTGTTATTATTTATACAAAACAAAGTTATACTTTTGTTTTGATTTTGATATTCAAACTTTCTCCTAACTCAAGTATCCGTCTGAAAAGCTTGGGCGATATTACTGAGAGAGTAAGAATATAAATAGAGATACCAAATATCCCTGAAATAGCAAGTAACATCCATGCTTCAATAAATTTTCCTAATAAATATTTAGTACCTAATATAGTTATAACCATTGCTCCAGAAGCTACTAAAGGTACTATGTATAAACGCAGATAGTTATTTAAATTTATCTTAACAAGTTTATTAATAGCTAATAGCGAAATAGGTAATAGTAGGTAACCACGAACTACATAAGCACAAGCAACAGCTGCAATACCTAATCTTACTACCAGAGCAAAACCAATGACATTAGTAACTGTATTTATTACTTGTATCCATAGCCTCCACGAAGGTTTGCCTAGTGCCAGAATTACAGAATTGTTATAAAAGAAAATTAGATGAACAGGCCCAATAAGAGATAGTATTTGCAATACTGGAATGCTCTGAATCCACTGCTCACCAAAAAATACTTTTATAAATTCAGTTGCTAATACTGGTACACAAAGAAATATTGGGAAAGCAATGAGACTTGTGAACTGAGTAGCTGTATAGAAAGCGTTTAGCAATCGTTCTGGTTCTGCCTGTAACCTAGAAAATATTGGTAGTGCAACCTTAGTTGTAGTACTGATTAAAATCTGCATCATTACTAGCAGCAATTTATAGGCAACCGAGTAATAACCTAATGCAACTAGTCCTAGATAGTAGCCAATTAGTAAGTCATCGGCTCGACGATTGAAAAAGTTAATTATGTTAAACGCAGATATATTAATTCCAAATTTAAAAAGTTCTTTAGCATGTATAGCAGAAAATTGGAATCCTGGTCGCCAATCGCTAACTCGCCACAAGACTAAAACTTCTATGAAACTACTTGATAGTTGTTGACCTACGAGACTCCAAACGCCAAAGCCTAAAAAAGCCATCCAAACGCCAACTATTCCACCTATTATCACTGCCAATAGTGAGCGAATTGCTAAACTTTTGAAGGCAAACTGACGTTCAAGAACCGCTTGTTGCACGCTGCTCAATCCATTAAATACAAAGCTTAGAGATAAGCATTGAATGATTGGTACTAACTGTGGTTGTTTAAATAAATCAGATGTTAATCCAGCGCCAGCAATACTTAATACAGTTAAAAGTCCACTGATTCCTAAAGTTGTCCAAAATGCAGTGTCTAAATGCTCTGAATCTATCTCTTGACGTTGGATAATTGCTACAGAGAATCCTTGATCGACAAAAATTTGTACAAATTCAATAAATATATATGCTAAAGCAATTAAACCAAAAGTTTCTGGAGTAAGTAAACGAGCTAGAATAAAGAAAACAACTAAGGAGACTGCTTGGCGTCCCCAACTTTCTATAACAGTCCAAATTACACTTTTAACAGCTTTTTGCCGTAAATTTGATGAATCTTTAGGTGATTCCATTACATAGTTTACCGATGAAAGAACCTAGAGTATATAGCTTTAATATTGCTAGCTATGAGCATCTGGATTATTTCTTTTCACGCCAATCAGATACACCTTATTTTATTTAGGCTTTAGTTATAATCAAAATTTTTTACTTAGAAAATAACATAAAAACTACGTAAGGCAATGATTCTCGTGAAGAAAATATTTTTGAACTTAAGTAATTCTTCATAGAAGAGCTTACCACAATCTTGTTGTAAATTTACAGCAATTCAAGAAACTATTACCATAAAATTTACTGATAAGCCAGCCTATCCAGCCTATTGAATTTTTATATAAAACACCCTGTTACTTATACTTTCTGGTTTTAAGTGGTATCTAAGTTTGCTAATGAGTGGTTAAGACAACATAAAATTTTGATTTTTTGGTTATTGAGTTTATATGTGTCTTAATAATATTGTGTTCCACAGAATACATGTTCTTTTTACTTTTTCTTAATCCCCAGTCTCGTGAAGGAAGACTGCTGCAATACGACTTGATGATAATAGTTGCTTCGTAGCTAGCCATATAAATAGTGGAATAGTTTTGGCATAGCGGCCGCAAAGTCGGCGTGGTTCTTGAATCCATCGATACAGCCATTCAAGCCCTAAGTCTCGAACTACGCGAGGTGCCCGCTTGTGAATTCCTGCATAAACTGGGAAAACTCCACCCAGTCCAATCATTACAGCTTGTATTTTACCCTTATGTTGAGCTATCCAATTTTCTTGCTTAGGACATCCCAAAGATACTAATACGGCACTAGCACCACTAGAATTAATCTTTTGAACCAAAGCTTCGTCTTCAGTTTCAGTCAAAGGGCGAAAGGGTAGAGGTTCCATAGCCGCAATATTCATCTGTGGAAATTCCTGTTCTAACCTTTTTCGCATCCGAGAAAGAACTTCTGTTTGGGAACCCACAAAGAAAATACTAAGATTTTGTGTTTGAGTTAGGTGACACAATGCTAGGAAAATATCCATTCCTGCCACACGATCTTGATGAAGCGCCCCCATCTTTCGCATCATCCATACTAGAGGCATACCATCAGGAGTAACTATGTCTGCATTTCGTAATACGCTAGCAAACGCTGGATTCCAATGAGCTTCAATGAGCATGTGTACATTGGCTACATATACAGTTTTACTTTCACGTCTCCTTGCCCACTTCAGCATTGTTTGTACTTGATCGTCAAAGCGTAAAGCAGTAATGGGAAAATCCAGTACTTTTTTATTAGGTAGAAGCACTCTTGCCACCATCAATAACTCCTGTGTCCAAGAAAAAAATCCATAGATTACCTAGACCATTCCGAATATTCGATAATTCAGATGAAATGACTCCTGACTTTTTGTAGCCTTGTGTCATCGTTGGAAGTTAACACATGGAGATGCAATTGCTTTCTTAGTATACTTTTGACTTAACCAGTTAATATTAGAATTATTTTTCTACTGTGTCCTAGTTTACTGTTTTAAGCTAAGGATTTCAGAGGCTGCCTGACAAAATTCATACTTCCTTCATAATTAATTTTTGGTTTGTTCATGCAAGCATTACAATTGCGAGAAATTCCTATAAACATACGTAGTATTTTATACTTATTTTAACTAGATAAGGTGAAATACCAGACACTCAGCTTGCCGATTTTGATACGTAAATATGCGCTTAAGAGGTTCAATTCAAATTAGTATATTTTAAAGAATGGCTAATAGTTTTTTATTATGACTTTCCAAACTTATTACAAATTTAATTTAGGGACTGACAAATAAAAAATATTCAATTAATTTATTGTGGGGTGAGCGACACGATCGCCATATAAGGGCGGGCTTATCGGTTCACCCGACAAGATTGGATAATTTATTTCTTGGAGTTCCCTTCGGCTATATATTGAAAAATTCCTAAATTTTATTTTTTTCTGAAATAAAAACCCAAAAAAGAAGGGGAAGATAAGTTTGTCTTCCCCTGCTCTATTGTTTTTGTCTACCTTGTTGGCTTCTTTGAGTTTTTGTCGTAACATTTGCCTTTGTTTTTTGAGTTGCCTCTTCCTTGCAGAGCCGCCTCTACCTTTGTCATTCCTGCCTTCTTTACGGGGAGACTCCCATCTTTTCAGCCGCATAACTTTTTTATCTCTCTTACTTATTTGGTAGTGGGCAGGAGGAGAATCGAACTCCTATGACCGCAAGGCCGCCACATTTTGAGTGTGGTGCGTCTACCAATTTCGCCACCCGCCCATATATCCAATCTTAACTAGTATACTCTAATTAAGTGATTTTGTAACAAGTCTGAAAATTAATTTTCAAAGTTTTGCTGGAATAATGTAGGTCTAAGAATTTTTTGGCTTACAGGCGTGGCGGGGCCAATAAAGTAGGGTCAATATCCTGTAGTCTGGCGCAGCCACTAAGTGCCATTCCCTGATTTAACTCATCTTGTAGCAGTGAGATGACATGAGATACACCAATTTGACCTGCTACTGCTAGTCCCCACAAAATGGGTCGTCCGATCAGTACTGCTTTTGCTCCTAATGCCAGAGCTTTGAGAATGTCTGTGCCCCTACGGATGCCTCCATCCAATAGTAGTTCTACTTTACCATCTACTGCTGCTACTATTTCAGCTAGAGCGTCTAAAGAAGCGATCGCACCATCGAGTTGTCTGCCACCATGATTGGAAACAACAATTGCTTTGGCTCCATATTCTACAGCCCGAACAGCATCATCTCCCCGTAAAATTCCTTTGATGACTAAAGGTAGTGGAGATAAAGATTGCAACCATTGCAAATCGTCCCAAGTTACTGCTGGGTTTAGCTGTTGGGCAAAATAGGTAAATAATCCAGATTCGCCTTTTTCATGGGAAATATCTAGCCCTGAGATAGTGGCGAGATTAGCCAGATGTAAGTCTGAGGGTAAGGCAAACTCGTTACGTCTATCTCTTTCTCGCTGTCCGAGAACAGGTGCATCTACAGTTAGACAAAGTGCTTTGTAGCCTGCTTTATAGGCTTTTTCTACCAAAGCACGAGTTAATCCCCGATCTTTATGAATGTAAAGCTGGAACCATCGCAGAGAATCTGGAAATTTATCACATGCACTGGCCACTTCTTCAATGCTCTTTGTGGCCATTGTACTTAACACCATGCCCACTCCAGCTGATGCCGCAGCTAGAGCCGTGGCAATTTCTCCATCTGGATGAGCTAGACATTGAAAGGCCATCGGCGCAATTAATAAAGGTAGTTGCAGGGGTTGTCCTAAAATGGAGGTAGTGAGATTGCGATCGCTTACATTGACTAGTACACGAGGTCGCAACTTGAGTCTCTCAAACGCAGCACAATTATCCCGCAATGTGATTTCATCCCAAGCACCACTGCTATAGTAATCAAGCGTCATTTGAGATAGATGATCTTTTGCTAGCTTTTCGTACTCAAACAGATTTATGGGTTGAAGAAAACGATGGTCGTTGGGTACAACTGTCATGTTAAAAGCTGTGGGTTAAGCAATGGGATGTTTTTTAATCTGATTAGTAAAGCTATAAAACCCAGTATCTCCGAGTGAGTTATTCTAAAGGAATCTATTTAATAATTCTTCTTTAGATAGTTGGAGTAATAAAGGAGTAAATTCCTCTGGAGATAATGCCAATAAAGCTTCAGTAATTCCTCTTAGTTCTGTATCTAAAGAACCAAAGCGAACTCGCAACAAACTTTCTACAACATTACGACGTTCTGCTTGGATTCCTTCTTGAATTCCTTCTTGAATTCCTTCTTGGATTCCTTCTTGTTTAACTTCTGCTAATTTTTGCTCGTAAATAGGTGATAAACGCATAATTAAATCTCTATCTTCCTCGTCTATATTTTGATTGAATTCTAAAGTAGTCTTTAAATTCAATAATAAATCAATTGCTTTGGAACGTAAGGAATTATTTTGGGGAAGTGCTTCTAGTTCGTCTATCGCTTGTTGCTGAACTCTTCCCTTACCTAAAATTCTCAACCATAGTGTTTCTTCTGTACATGGCAATTGGTGAATTACTACAATTGCTGTTCTAAAATAATCGCCTAAAAAATTTACTTCTATTCCCCAATTCTCTTCATCTAGGTTAGTTCTAAAACCATCCAATATAGATTCAGAAGCCGTGGGTGACAAAATCCATAAACGTGGTAATTTTGATTCTACAAGCCTAGTTTTATCACCTTTAGCTTGACGCTTTACTTCAGCAAAGATATCAAATAACTTATTTATGCAACTGCGGATCTCCGCAATTGTACCTGCATTTCTAAATGGTTCAACTAATGCAGGTTCAGCCGCAAATTTTCCTAACAGCCCTAATTCTATTGTATTTGTCGATTGGTGCGAAGGTACAAAATAAACATCAATCTCTCGGATTTGGGCTGGAACTTTCCGACTTGTTTCCACTTCTCCCAATGGTTGTAACAATTCTTTAAGATAGTCTTTGGCGAACTGGTCGTAAGGAAACCTGGTCATTAGCTGATTTTTTGGCTGTACCAGTATTTTACATTACAGTGCAACCGCTCATAGCTTGCCTGAAGGACTTTAGCAAGTGCGATGTCTACGACGGGCTGCGCCAACGCATGAGCGAATCATCTGGAGTATTGTAAGCTCAAACACATTTAATTTAGATATCCAAATTTCATTAGTCCGTCTACCAGTTTCGCCATCCGCCTTTGGGTGCAACTTCATTACTTGTAGACTTCAGCCCGTGACTTTGTAACAGAGTTTGATATTCTGTGCTACTTGCCCAACGGTCAATTTCTCGCGCCCGCAGCACTGGTACTGGATGGGTTAATTGGGCTGTGCGGGCAGCTTTGACCATTTCACCTAGTTCGGTCTTGCTAATATCATCGTAAGCGCGGGCTTGGGCAACAAAGGCATCAAGATTCAGTTGTGGCGCTAAGATGGGAGAACCACCCGCCAGCTTCATCAATACTGACATGACAACTTTGGGGTCTTGGGTTGCTAGTAATGCGGCGCGATCGCAGGTAAACTCAGCACAGCGTACCCATTCTAAAAGTTGTGCCTGTATGGCTTGAGCAACGAAGGTTCCAACATTGGGCACAATCGCCGCAGCTAATATTAATAAATTTACAGGCGTCAAGTAAACGCTATGGTCACACTTGAGATGCCCTAACTCGTGGGCAATTACTGCCTGTATTTCCTCTGGTGTGAGGATATCAATCAGGGATGTGTGTAACACAACAAACGGCTGCTTACCCCGCACAGCAAAAGTATAGGCGTTGGGAGCCGGATGTTGCCGGACGTACAACTGGGGAGGCTCTATATCCAGGATTTTACAGGCATCTAACAACAGCTTGTATAAATCGGGCAGTTGCTTTTCACCCACCAGAATGCTGGAGGCAATATTTTCCACATAGAAAACCTGCTCTGCCATTGGCCCAAGCCAATTTCGCACCAACATATCTATGCCTGGTATTTGCTTGAGCGTTTTGGTAGCTTCCAGGTCTAATGGATGACGAAATGAGTCGGCTTTTAAACCAATTAGCGGGGTTTTTAAGAAGGACATAGTGCAGCAAGCTATAAAAAAACACAACTATGGAATCTGGCTGATTAAATAAACAGCCACCCACAGTTAGTATAACGATTTAACTAGAGTGGGCACGGGGAGCAGGAGAAGTAGGGGGAGAAAATTTTACCTTGTCTCCCTTATTTCCCTCATTCCCCTAGTTTCCATGTCAGTCTCAACCTATCAATTTCAACTTGAAAGGCTACCGATGGTGGAAGCGATTTCTGCATCTGCTGATGTTTCACCCACACGCAGGATTTTAGCGCCCAATTGCTGCAACTTCACATCGAGTCGATCATAGCCGCGATCGAGGTGCTGTAATCCTTGAATTGTGGTTTTCCCTTCTGCCGCCAGTCCTGCTATGACTAGCGCTGCCGATGCTCGCAAGTCTGTACCTAATACTGGTGCGCCAGACAATTTCGGTACTCCCCGAACGAAAGCAGCGTTGCCTTTAACACGAATGTCTGCCCCCAAGCGATTTAACTCTGAGGCATGACGCAAGCGATTTTCAAAGACAGATTCGTTAATTACGCTGTCGCCTTCGGCTAATGTCAGCAAAGCCATGAACGGCGCTTGCATATCTGTGGGAAAACCAGGATGATATTGAGTTTCAATATCCGTTGCCTTGAGAGTTTCCGCTGGCAGAATACGTAAGTGTTCAGGCTTATCCTCAATTATAGTTACCCCAATATCTCGCAGCTTGGCAATCACTGGTATGAGATGCTCTGGAGCCACTGGTGATAGAAGAAGTTCGGAACGGGTAATTGCTGCTGCCAGTAAAAACGTCCCGGCCTCAATGCGATCGGGAATGATACTGTAGTCAACAGAATGCAACTTCGGGACTCCTTCGATAATAATCCTGCTAGTCCCCGCGCCCTTAATCTTCGCTCCCATCGCGTTACAGAAGTTAGCTAAATCAACGACTTCCGGTTCTCTGGCAGCATTTTCGATGATTGTTTCACCCTCTGCTAGGGTAGCCGCCATCATCAAATTTTCCGTAGCTCCGACACTGGCGATGTCTAAGTAAATCTTCGCACCTTGTAATCTCCGGCTGCTGCCAGGGACGTAGGCATTACAAATGCCATGCTCTATTTGTACTTCCGCTCCCATTGCTTGCAGTCCTCGAACATGCAAGTCAACTGGTCTTGCCCCAATAGCACAACCGCCTGGTAAGGGCATCTGCGCTACTCCCAATCTTGCCAGAATGGCACCGATGGCGAAGAAACTCGCCCTCAGTTGGGTAACTAGTTCGTAGGGAGCTTTGGATGTTTTAATTTCGCTGGCGTTGATGTCTAAAATATCGCCTTGCCGGGTTAAACGTACACCCAAAGCCGATAACACCTGACCCATCCGCTCTACATCCGCTAATAAAGGGACATTGCGGATACGACAATCGCCCGGACACAGCAAGGCTCCAGCCATGATTACCAGTGCTGCATTTTTTGCCCCGCTAATTTTCACATGACCTCGCAAAGGATGCCCACCCCAAATTTGCAAGACTGAGGAGTCTGCTTCTGGAGCAATTTTGACATCTGGTAAGCTGGTAGAAGGATTGATAAGCCTACCTCCAAAAGTAATACGTATTTTATATGTTTTAAGTTGGTTTTGATTCTACAGTAAAGATTCAAATTGTCCACATTTTAGAGCAGCATATTGCATAAAAAAATTGTTTTTTTGTGAAGAATAAAGGTTGTAAGTCAACGACAGCAAGCATTTTGAGAATTTAAAAAAATTAGCAAAGATGAATGAACAAGTAGTAGTTTTAAGCTAAATTAAATACTCAGTAAAATAACTTAAGTGTTCTCTAAAAATCAATGCTGTACTGTTCAGTTAATATTTTGATTCGACCTAATGCCCTGAAAAACTTGTTTCCAGTTTGAGCCTCTTAAACGAGGCGTTATGCTTTAACTTGACAAAGGTAAAAAAATACGCAATAATAGAAAGTTGCCAGCGGAACTGGCGGAATTGGCAGACGCGCTAGATTCAGGTTCTAGTGCCGCAAGGCTTCCGGGTTCAAGTCCCGGGTTCCGCATATCAATTTTGGATTTTAGATTAATCCAAAATCCAAAGTCCAAAATCCAAAATCGTGTTGACCAGTTTACAAAATTCCCTAGTCAAGCAGATCCGCAAACTCCACTCTACCAAGGAGCGGCACAAACAGCAGTTATTTTTACTAGAAGGGACACACCTATTAGAAGAAGCTTGTGCGGTGAATTACCCACTAGAAACAGTCTGTTGTACTCCAGATTGGCAAGCAGCCCACGCCTCACTCTGGGAAGAAGCTTGTAGCCAATGCGATCGCGCCGAAATTGTCAGTAAAGAAGTCTTGGATGCGATCGCTACCACAGTCCAGCCGGATGGTGTGGTTGCAACGGCAAAACGAAGCGTTCGTCAAACTCAATTACCCTTTACTGGTATAATTTTAGCTTTAGAAACAGTGCAAGATCCCGGCAATCTGGGTACGATGATCCGCGCTGCTGCTGCTGCTGGAGCATCCGGGTTGTGGGTAAGCGAAGATAGTGTAGATTTAGACAGCCCCAAAGTTCTCCGGGCTTCAGCAGGGCAATGGTTTCGCCTACCAACAGCCGTAACCGAAGATTTAAAAGCTACAGTACAACAAAGTCAGCAGGCAGGAATGCAAGTAGTGGCAACCTTACCTAGTGCGACTTTAACTTATTGGGAGGTGGACTGGCGCAAACCCAGTCTGATTTTACTAGGAAATGAGGGTGCTGGATTGTCGGCAGAATTAGCAGCGATCGCAGACAGGCAAGTAAGAATTCCTTTGAGTCCTGGGGTGGAATCATTGAATGTAGCGATCGCAGCTGCTTTAATGTTGTACGAAGCTCGGCGGCAAATAAGTCAAGAGTTAGAACTCATAACTTTTCTTTAGTGTTTGTTATTTCTTCGAGATATTGTTCAATATCAGCAACTGCGTCCTCAAGAGCCGCTAAATCAATATCTATCAAGTCTTGATCGTTGAGTTCGACTTCATTGAGACTACTAGTATGCACTTGTGCTTGGGGGATTTCTTCATCCTCAGTTGAATTTTCTTGTAAGATATCCTCCAATTGATCGAGAGATTCTTGAAATACTTCATCGGCGACACGGCGCTGTTGTGGCTGACTTTGCTCCATAATATTGACTTGAAAATCCTGATTTACTAAACTAATTTTGATTGCAGTTCCTACAAATTTAAATTTTGCACTTATAACATCATAGTTGTGTATTCTTGCTCGTCAGCATTACCTGGGTAAAAAATCAATCATTTGTTTTCATTAAAAGAATTAAGATTCATTAAATGGCGAATAACAAACCATTTTTAGTTTGTAACACCTGGGTTTTGGATTTGCAAAAATTTGTCTAACATGACACTAGGAATTGGGCGTGGGCGCATTGTCTGTGCATCCACCCAAACCCATAGCGCCTCTGCCGTAACTAACAAATTATCTTGGTTTTGTTTACGAATCTCGTAGCATCGCAAGGCACGAGTCCCGCGCATTTCCTTCAACCAGGTAGTGACTTCTAGAGTATCGCCTGCTACTGCTGGGCGTAAATAGTCAATTTCTACCCGCCGCATGACAAATACGCCACCTACTTGCCGATATACATCTAAAGTTAAGCCCAGGTATTCTGAATGCTCAATGGCTGCTTGTTCTAGATAATTTTGGTAGACGGCGTTATTTACATGTCCAAGAGCGTCCATCTCATAGTGTCGGACGCGTAGCAGAGTTTTGAAAGGTAACATAGTTTAGTTGGTAGTGCGGCGCTGTTTTTTACACTTCATCTATAGTAGTTTTTCAATTTCAGTGCCTTTGCTACCTCATGCGTAGGCATAGCCTGTCGTAGACATTGCCTGTCCGCGTTCAGCGCGAGTAGTAATTTTTAATGGCTCAACCACCTTGATTTTATATGCCTCTGCGCTCTTGAGGGGCACACCACTGAGCTATTATTTCAATTCGTGCTTGCTGGATTAATTCCAAAACTTGTGATTGATTACAACCATAGGTAGATGCTAACAATTCCTCACCTTGTTTTTTTGCATCATCGGCTGATGCACCAAAGGTCATGATTTCTTCGTCTTGGTTGGCTGTAATTCTCTCAACTGGAATGATACAGATATATTGCGGTTCATTATGTCTTATTTGTTGCACCATTATTTACCTGCTTTTTTACTGTTAATTATGTCTATTTTCAAGTCTATATAAATCATGATTCAAAGTGAAACATCGTCAATAATTAAGTAGTTTTTGAATTGAAAACACTAACTTTTATACATAGTTAAGACAACGTTAAGAATTTTCTCAAAATCGCCAAATTTTGGAGTGTAAACAGTTACGTATGGGAAAATTAATTTAAGCATCAACAAATATCTTTTTGTAAATTTTTGTTCATTTTTTAGATTTCAGTAATGCGTTGAGATACATGCATTGGCACTGGCTGCATGAATTAATTTCAATCTCTGTTGGTTAATCTCTGCGAATCAGTAAATAAAAGCTAATACCCCTAAAGATTAACTTTTATTTACTCAATCTAGGCTTAATTAATTGAGTCAGTGCAAGTTTAATAAAAATTGGAGGTTATAAAATGGCAATTCGGAATAACTTAGTTACCAATTTCTGGCAAAGAGTACAAAAAGATTCAGTTAGTTGGGGATCTTTAGCTCTTTGGATCAGTGCATTAGTTGTTATGTTAGTAATGCTTACCATGTTTTCTAACGCTTAATCTCAGCAAGTTTATTCTAGTTCCTGGGCAACAGCCTGGGAACTAACATAGGGTAGACTTTCATCCCTAGAAAACTCAAATTATGAACTACAAACTTCTGGTAACAGTCGTAGTGCTATAGGACTATGATTTGATTTCTGAAAAAATCTAAGTAGTAAGTAGGGTGTGTTATGGCGTAGCCTAACGCACCTAACCTTTGGGCGGTGCGTTAGCCTTTGGCTAACGCACCCTACGTATATTTCAATAATCAAATATGAGTCCTATAGCTACTACTAGCTTTGTAACCCCTGTTAAATCTCAAGAACCTACTACCGATACTCCAGCAAAATCGAATCAAGTTTTGAATGCTTGTGTTCAGAATCAAGCAGAAACTTTACCGAATCCCTTTAGTGATGTGTCATCAGACCATTGGGCTTTCAAAGCAGTTATGACTATGCACTACTGCGGGGCTTTCCGCAAAGCTATGCCACCAGCTTTATTTCAAAAATTGCAACCCACAAATAACCAACAGCAACCGCAGAAAGAACCGCAGTTTCAAAAATAGAGCGTTCTGACTAAAGATATAAAAGCTTGAGTAGCAAAAGCCGTCGATTAAAATTCTGATGGACGTTGAGATGAAGGAATTATGCTATTAAGTATTTAATGGTATTTTTGCCTTTTGAAACAGCTGCTCAAGAGTAAATTGCAGCCCCTCAAATAAAGAATCTTTGAGTAATTCTTCTCCCATAAAAGTTTGTGGTGCTGCATCTGGATAAAAAACAGTAATACTTCTGGCTTTACTATCTACCACCCACACCCGCAGCACCTTAGCATCTAAATAGTCTTTGGCTTTAGCTGCCATTTGTCCAAAGGTTTGTCCCGGCGAAATAATTTCAATCACCAAATCAGGAGGAACAGAACACGATCCTTCTTGATCCCAATCAGGGGGTAAACGTTCATTAGAAATATATAAAATATCCGGTATTGGCATCCAATCTCGCCCTCGACGGGTTAGTGCGACAGCTAATTCTGGGCAAACTTCTCCTTGTCCCTCACAACATTGCTCAATCAAATTCAGAAGGGCGCGGGTAAGTTTAGAGTGGAATTTTTTTGGTGAGATTTTAGGAATTGCTTGACCATCAACAAGTTCATAAGTTATATCTCCCTCACCTGGTGAAAGATTTATGAACTCTTGCAAGGTTAATTGATTGGTTAATTGATTCTTGGCTTGGAGTATCATGGCTCATTAATTCGTAATTCGTAATACTTCTCTACGAGAGGCTGCGCCAACGGCTACGCTCAGTACAAGTTCGTAATTCGTAATTGAAGAACAGAGCAACTAATTGTTATTCTGGTTGCTGAATTCTGATTCCTGAATTCTTCTTCAAATTCTTCACATTCCCCGCAGAACTTGCCGAATAATATCTGATGGCACTTCATCGGTAACAGTTACTACACCAATCTCTGTTGGTAAAACGAACCGCACTTTTCCCGCTTTGACTTTCTTATCTAACTGCAACGCCTCAATAATTGCTTCAATATCTACCCCAGTTGGTAACTGAGTCGGTAAACCTGCTTTTTGAATTAAAGCATTTTGACGTTCCGTGTCAACATTTTGCCACATTCCCAATTCCACAGCAATTTGACCCGCTGCTACCATACCAATGGCCACCGCTTCACCGTGATTTATTAGACGATAACCAGTCAAACTTTCCACTGCATGACCGATAGTATGTCCATAGTTGAGAATCGCTCGCAATCCGCCTTCTTTCTCATCTTTGCTAACAACATCTGCTTTAGCTTGACAAGAGCGCATCAATATGGTGTGTATCAGTTCAGGTTTTACATAGCGGAGTTGGTCGAGGCGTTTACTTGCTTCCAACTGGGCAAACAATTCGGCATCCCAAATTACACCATATTTAATAACTTCTGCCATTCCGGCCCGAAACTCGCGCATAGGAAGAGTTTTTAACACTTCTGGGTCAATCAAAACCAAACGCGGTTGATGGAATGCCCCAATCAAGTTTTTGCCGTGGGGATGATTCACGCCAGTTTTGCCACCAATTGCCGAATCTACCATCGCTAAGAGAGTGGTAGGCACTTGGATAACATTAATGCCGCGTAGCCAAGTTGCAGCTGCAAAGCCAGTCATATCGCCAATTACACCTCCGCCCAAAGCCACCATTGTAGAAGAACGTTCTAGGCGGTTTTCTAAGGCGATATCGTAAAGTTTTTGGATGGAATTGAGGGTTTTGTAGCGTTCCCCTGGTGGTAGGGTGCAGCTAGCAACTTCAAATCCAGCAGATGTTAGGGATGCGATCGCTCTTTCCCCAAAATGCTTAAAAATAGTAGGATTAGAAACCAGCAGTACCTTCTTGCCTAGCTTCAGACTGGCCATCTGCTGACCCAGTTGATCTAAACTCGAAGGTGCGTCAGTGTAGCTCACCGTTCGCGTAGCGTCTCGCAGAGAAGGTATCGCAATCTCATAAGATTGGTCTGGTAAATTTACATTAATTACAGAAGTCATTGCCCAACCCCTAAACAAGCGTCCGTGGGCTGTATTGTATCGCAATCTGGCGAGTGGGGAGTAAGAGGGAGCAGGGAAGAATAACTATTAATTATTGACCTATGCCCAATGCCCAACAACTAATGATTCAATAGATTTAGGAAGTATTGTGGAGAAAAATAAATGTTTGCGATTGCAGCTTACATCGGCTTTTTAGCTTTGTTCTTTGGTTTGGCTGTCGGTCTGCTGTTCGGTCTGCGGACTGCCAAGATAATTTAACCAACACTCTCGTGGGGCGGGCATCTTGCCTGCCCTCAGTTTACTAAGGACGGGCGAGACACCCATCCTACAAAAAGATATTTATCCCACAACAGCCGGACTTGCTACCTTCTCCAGTCTTTGGGAAGGCGGACGCATTCCCAAACCAAGTAAGTTCAGCATTTCTCGATCGCTATCATAATCTGGACAGGGAGTAGTCACTGTCAACATTTTGTTGTCGTCGCTAGAAAAGATAGAATTGGCTCCTGCCATAAAGCAGAAAGCTTGTTCAACTTGAGAAAGTCTAGCCCTGCCAGCACTAAGACGCACATCGGAAGCTGGCATTAAAATTCTGGCTGTGGCAATCATCCGCACAATATCCCAAATGGGGACATCAGGCTGATTTTCTAAGGGTGTACCCGGTACTTGTGAAAGAATATTAATTGGTACAGACTCTGGATGCGGATGTAAGTTTGCCAAAGTTTGTAACATCCCAATCCGGTCATCGACAGTTTCGCCCAAACCCAGAATACCGCCGGAACATACGGTAACATTTGTCTGACGGACATTCTCGATTGTGTTCAAGCGATCGCTATAAGTTCTCGTGGTAATAATTGTGCTGTAATATTCCTGCGAGGTATCTAAGTTATGGTTGTAGGCGTAAAGTCCTGCTTCTGCCAATTTCCTGGCTTGATTTGCTGTCAACATACCCAGAGTGCAGCACACTTCTAAACCCATTGCGGTTACATCCTTGACCATTTCCAGGACTTCCTCAAATTGTGAGTTATCCCGCACTTCGCGCCAAGCAGCACCCATGCAGATGCGACTAACACCAGTTTCTTTCGCTTTCTGGGCAATGTTAACTACCGTTTCCTTTTCAAGGAGTGCTTCCGGCTTTACCTCTGTTTTATAGCGGGAAGATTGGGCGCAGTAGCTACAATCTTCTGGACAACCTCCCGTTTTGATAGATATAAGCTTACAAACTTGTATTTTTGTTGGGTCATGATATTGGCGATGCACGCTAGCAGCTTGATAAATAAGCTCTAGCAATGGCGTGTTGTATATCGCCCGAATCTCTAATTCCTGCCAATCGTAGCGTATTCCCACCACATCACTATCCTTCTTGTAGACTGGGTTAAATCTTGAGCTGTCTTTTGGTTGAATTTCCTGCGGTACAGCGTTTGGGCAAAGCGATTTTATCGAAGTTATGCCGCTTACTGTGCTTTATCACCCATTGGCTCTCAATCCTTGCGCTCTAGATATTAGACATCAGCTTATCAAGATTTTGGTTGAATGGCAGATTCACAGCCAAAATACTCAGCCTATCAGTTGCAAGTAAAGCGAAAGCATGACGTTTTCGGCAAAAAACCCATACCTACACCACTGATTATCCAAATTGAAACAATAATACAACTCATCTTGCTGCTGCTAAACCACGGTATGAGAGAATTTAAAATCTAGAGAATGTTTTAGGAACAGATCCCGCCGATTAAGTAATTTATGATATCCGAACTGCCACTAATTACAAGCGATCGCCTGTTCTTACGAGCGGCTATCCATGAAGATATACCCCAAATTCTCAAATACTTCATTCATAATAAAACCTATCTCACTCCATTTTACCCTCTTTGGGTTGATGGGTTTTTCACTGAAGAGTATTGGCAGTATCAGATAGAGAACAATTTTCTGGAATTTATTAATGGTCAATCGTTAAAGCTATTTATCTTTACTAAAAAAAACCCAACCGTAATTATTGGAACTGTAAATTTTAGTAATTTTGTCCGAGGAGCCGCTCATTTTTGCTATGTGGGATATAGCCTTGCTGAAAGTAAACAAGGGAAAGGATATATGACAGAAGGGCTACAAGCCGCCATTCAATATCTTTTTGAAGAGTTAAATTTTCACCGAGTTATGGCTAATTATATGCCCCACAATCGGCGCAGTGGTAATGTACTCAAAAGACTAGGTTTTGTCATTGAAGGATATGCTAGAGACTATTTATTGATTAATGGGCAATGGGAAGATCATATTATGACAAGTCTTATCAATCCTAATTGGCAAATACCTAAATTTTAAAAACGCCTGAGTATATTTTTTAAAAATATTTAACTGACTATAGCTAATTAAAAATTTACTTATTTATAAATCAATACAGTTCAGTTAAGGATTTCTTCCTTCTCTTTGCGTCCTTTGCGTCCTTGGCGGTTCGTTAAAAAATTGACTTTTATAAAAAGTTTTAGCCTTAACTAAACCGGATTGATTTATAAATACTATTTGTAAACGAAAATTAAGTAATTATTATAGGTGCATAACGCTTAGTTTTTGCCCAAACCTTATTTATACTTGGTGAAAATTGTTCAATTTACAGCTATTCGTAATGGGGCAATACCTTCCTTTTCATAAGTTTAGTAAATTAGTTATAAACATCTATAAATTCATAGGAAATTCATAATAAATACACAATAACTCCACAAGCAAATGCAATAGTAATATTTATTCGCTAGTCGGCTCAGTTATCAAGGTTCGCTTAAGCCGATGTGCCCAATTCTATTAAACGATTGAGGAGTTTTTCAAAATGTCTGTTAATTCTATAAAACGCTTATCTGTCTTTTCTGCTATCTTTGCTTTTGCTACCATCTTACACGGAAGTGTTTTGGCACAACCAGTTTCAAATCCCACCTCTACACCACCAGCCTTAAAAACTCAGACTAGTCCTGCATCACACCAAAAAACCAAACTCACAAATCAACAGCGCCTACAAATCCAAGTGGCCCGTCAGCAAAGAGATAAGGATATTCAGGCTCTATTAAACCCATCCCAAACTACTAAATTTAAGGCAGCAGTGCAATCCCGTCAGAGAATCAGAACAGCGTTAACATCTTTGAATTTGAATCCAGATCAACAGAAAAAGGTTCAATCAATTTTGCAAACTTATAACCAGCAAGTGAAACAAATTCTATCTTCACAGGCATCACAACCAGCATCAAACTCAGTAGGAATTACTCCACCAACATCACAACCAATTACAAAATAAAAAATTAGTTTGATTTAATTAAGGTTAAATTTCGGAAGACTGGCGGATTTGATGCAAGCTTCGGTTGAGCCAGTCTTCATACCAATCAGAAAAACTTAAAGGCGGCTCCTCATTGCTATTTGAATGAGAATCATCAGGGTTGATGTCATGGAAAGCATGACAAAAGCTCAAAGAAGCAGGATATATCCCATTATCATTAGTACGGTCATCTATCCAGATTTTTCCTGACTGCTCCCCAGTAACGACTAACATCGCATAAATTCCACAACCATAATTTGTAATTGTGAGAGTACCGTGGATAAATTTATCGTCGAAGTAGTCATCATTGTTGGTAACAAAATCTGTATTATTCTTGACAATTAAATCCAAACCATTCCATGCTTTTGTGAAAGAAAATGGTTTAGAGAGAATTTCGTAGTTCTCAGGGTATAGTTTTTCTGGGATGACATCTTCAGATTCAATTCCCGATAGTCCAGATAAGCCGTATCCTGGCCCTGCACCACCATTACCAATTTCTAAGAGAAAGTTTCGATATTCACTTGGTAACGTAATATTATATCTAGATTCAAACACTTGAATATCTTTGTTATTCAAGCAAGGTTTAAATTGATATTGGTGTGATTCTGAGCCAAAAACCTCAAATGTAGCGTCTAAAATAGCTAATTGAGTTAAGTTTTTCTTTAATTGCAAAACTTTATCCATTGCTCTAGATTTTAATGGGGGCGCTGCCATATTTTAGATATGGGTCGCTTTTTGCGTTTATGCTGATGCTGATGCCAGAGGTAGTATTAAGGGAAGAATGAATTAAGCTTTGCTCGTAATGACTCTGGCTGAAACTCCGAACTACAAAAATTCTAGCAATCCTTTTCTCTCCCTCAACTACGAAAGCGCCTTGGAATCTCTAGGCGATGACTACTACGATGAGGTTGCAGCAGAGGAATTTCCTCAACACCTCCTGCGTTGGCGTAACGATGCACTACTACCCCGCTTGGGTTTAGACCCCCAACTAGTCAAAGATGATGATTTTATCACAGCTTTTGGCAAATTTCAGGGGCGTAAACCCTTCTTGGCGCTGCGTTACCACGGCTATCAATTTGGTGAATATAACAGACAGTTAGGTGATGGTAGAGGCTTCCTCTACGGGCAAGTACGCGCCACTGATGGCGAATTGTACGATTTTGGCACGAAAGGTTCTGGAAGAACGCCTTACTCCCGTGGTGGCGATGGTATGCTGACGCTCAAAGGTGGGGTGCGAGAAGTTCTGGCTGCGGAAGCATTACACCACTTGGGTGTACGTACCTCGCGCTGTCTGAGCATGATTGAAACAGGTTTACCCCTCTGGCGGGGCGATGAACCTTCGCCTACCCGCTCGTGTGTGATGATTAGAATGAGCAGCTCTCATATTCGGTTTGGCACTTTTGAGCGACTGCATTTTTTCCAGCGTCCAGATTTAACTAAGAAGTTATTAGACCACGTAATTGAGCAGTATTATCGACACTTAAGTGCTGAAGAAGATAAATATGCCTTGTTTTACGCCGAATTAGTGAAACGAGTTGCAGAACTAGTAGCGCAGTGGATGGCGGCTGGCTTTTGTCATGCAGTTCTAAATACTGACAATATGTCGATTACCGGAGAGAGTTTTGACTATGGCCCTTACGGCTTTATCCCAACTTATAACCCATCGTTTATAGCTGCATATTTTGACTATTATGGACGCTACTGTTACGGTAATCAACCAAGTATTTGTCAGTTAAATTTACAAATGCTCCAGGAACCTTTAAAGGCGATTATCGATAAAGAGGAAATGGAAGCTGGATTAGCAATGTTTGATGAGTATTATCAAGCTGAATACAGTTCTTTGATGTTGAAAAAGTTAGGTTTTGAGGATTTGCCACATCCAGAAGCTGGGGAACTGTTGAATCTAACGGTTGAATTTTTGAAAGATAGCCAAGTTGGTTATCACCAATTCTTTTATGAGATGGCTCGGACTTTTTCATCGAAATGGCGGGATGATCCAGGTTTTGTGCTAAATAATTCAGATATTGTGCCAGTACCGGGTGCGTCAGGAGTTTTTGATGATTGGTGCATACTGTATCATAAAATTTTGAATGATTTGGAGAGCGATCGCATCAATGTAATTGCCCAAACTCTAACTGTTAATAATCCCAAAGCAGCATTGTTAAGACCTGTGATTGAATCTATTTGGGAACCAATTGCTCAGGAAGATAATTGGCAACCTTTTTATGATTTAATCAAGGCAATCCAGTCTAGGATATAGTTAGCGGGGCATGGGGCATTGGTTATTCGCCTTGTCTTTCTCTGCCTCTTTTCAATTCCCAATGCCCAATAGACATAGGAGTGAAAATAATGTAAAGACGTAGCACTGCTACGTCTCTACAAGGGTTTTATACCAATTCTGTATGAAGATGCACATAATTAGTCCCCCCTTCACAAGGGGGGACGGCGTAGCCGGGGGGTAAATATATGCAGCTCACAAAGAAACGGTATTAGGTAACGCATATTTAATTTCTGGAGATGCCCAATGTCCAAAAACTCTACGCCACTTGCGGGATAGAGTTTTTCATTGAGTCTACTTTGTTTGCGTAACTGGCCGCACCCGCAAACCCTCTGTCTCATCAACCGTAGGAGTGGCAATGAGCGATTCATTTCCTGAGAGACCTGATGTAATTTCTACTTCAGTACCATAATCTCGCCCAACGGCAACTTTTTGATAATGCACTGTGTGGTCTTTGGTTACAGTTGCTACCTGCGTACCTTTGCCATTAACGACTAAAACACTATCTGGCACAACAAAGGGAGGATTGGTGCGGTTAATGGCAAATTTGACATTGGCATACATCCCAGGTCGCAGCGTCGCGTCCAAATTGTGTACTTCTAATTGTGTCAGTAAAGTGCGAGTAGTTGGGTCTATAGCGTTGCTAGTACGCACTACTTTACCCGTAAACACTCGTTGGGGTAACTCTCTGACTGTAATTTGTGCTGTTTGTCCAGTTTGAAGTGACTGTGATAAACTCTGTGGAACACTCACATTTACCTTTAGATTGTCATAAGCAGCAATAGTATAAAGGCTGCTATTGCTAGTGTTAGTGTTGCTGGTACTGGTACTGGTGTTACCATTACCTGCTGAAATTAAAACACCTGTATTGACGTTACGTGCAGTAATCACTCCTGCAAAAGGAGCAGTGACTTTCTTATAAGACTGCAATACGGTATTACGCTGGAAGTTTGCTTGACTTGCGTAGGCGTTAGCTTGTGCTGCTTTGATGTTGGCAGAGTCAGAATTAATAGTGTTTTGTGCTGCCTCAACGCTGGCAAGATTAGCTTGATATGTAGCATATTTTGTATCTGCATCTTGTTGAGGTACTGCACCTTGCTTGACAAGAAGTTGCCAGCGCTCCCAGCTCTGACGTGCGATCAATAGATTAGCGCGGGCTTGCTTCAAATCAGAAATACTTTTAGCTAAATTAGCACGAGTTTGAGATACATTGGCTTGTGCTTGCACTACCTCTGCCTTCGCTTGCAGAACTTGCTGATCGGTGTCTGGTGAATCAATTTCTGCCAACAACTGACCAGCTTGGACGCGATCGCCAATATCTGCGTACCACCGCCGTAAATACCCAGTACTGCGAGCGTAGATGGTCGTTTGATTCTGGGCTACAACACTGCCAGGTAGTTCCACTTTCGTAGCACCAGTAGCGCGACGGGGAGCGATTACGTTGACTAAGGGTAGGGTGCTTGCTTCCTTGACTGCTGCTTGTAATTCCGACTTTTGGCTCAATCGGGGTAGAATACCTATCGCCAGTAAGCTACCAAAAAAAACAGCACCAATTATAGTCCAACCAATTCCACCGATGCCGCGCCTGTGTTTTTTAGAAGTCGTTTGTTGTTCAGAATCAGGAGATGGACGATGCTGAGAATCCATAGGTGAACTGTCCTGTATTATCTAATTTGCAGAAATTTAGCAGCTAGAGTCATTACCATTATTAGACTTCTTGCAGAAGTGGGATAAGGGGTAAGGGGTAAAAGGGAAAGCAGCTCAGAAAAAACTCTTTTCCTTTAACCTTTTCTGTTTCCCCTACGGTGTACACACAAGTTTTTGACCTGCACCTTTATTGCATTGACTTGCACCTTTATTGCATTGACTTGCACCTTTGTTGCATCGACTTGCACCTTTGTTGCATTGACTTGCACCTTTATTGCATCGACTTGCACCTTTATTGCATTGACTTGCACCTTTATTGCATTGACTTGCACCTTTGTTGCATCAACCTGCAAAAATTAATCTTCCCTACGTTACGTAGTAACTTTAAGAGATTTATGTGTACACCGTAGTTATTATCTGCTATGACTTGCCTTGAGATGATGACAACGAATAGGCTGTCTTTGAATCTGAGAAATTTAAATCGTCATCATCCTCATCAATAGGACGAGGTTGTTGACGCCGCATAATGCTGTATACAACAGGTACAAAGATTAGAGTAGCAACTGTTGCAGCTGACAAGCCACCAATTACAGCGCGACCCAAGGGTGCATTCTGCTCGCCACCTTCACCAAGACCGAGAGACATTGGCACCATACCAATGAGCATGGCTAAGGCAGTCATCAACACTGGACGCAACCTTGTATAGCCTGCCGCTAGGGCTGCACCAGATGCATTTTCCCCTTCTACACGTTGCTCATTCGCAAAAGTGATCATTAGAATACTGTTTGATGTCGCTACACCTATACTCATAATTGCACCCATTAACGAAGGAACGCTGAAAGTGGTGCGAGTGACAAACAGCATCCAGACAATACCAGCTAAGGCACTTGGCAGCGCCATCATAATAATCAAGGGATCGAGCCAAGATTGGAAGTTCACCACCATTAAGCAGTAAACCAACACAATTGCAAACACAAGTCCTAAACCAAGTCCCAAAAACGAAGAGTTCATCGTTTGCACTTGCCCACGAACATTAATCTGACTTCCCTTAGGCAATTTTTTCTGATAATCAGCGATGATTCGATTTACATCGGCGGCAACTCCCCCAAGGTCGCGATTAGAGGCGTTAGCGTAGATATCGAAAACTGGCTGAATATTATAGTGATTCACAACTTGCATCACTGTGTCGCGTTTTACACTAGCTAAATTACCTAAAAGTTGGGGTGCAGTTTGACCGTTGCCAACTGGCGTATTTTTCAGGCTGTCAATAGAGTCAAGTTTGTACTGAGGAACTTGTACAGCAAGGGTGTAACTCACGCCTTTTTTGGGATCGAGCCATTGGTTGATTGCAGATTGACCGCTTGAACTTAAGGAAGTAAGAACGCTATTGGCAACATCACGCTGGGTCATACCCAGTTGTTGAGCCTCAGTGCGATCTACATCAAGACGTAATTTGGGAGCATCAACAACTTGTTGAAGATGTACATCTACAGCCCCAGGAATGCGCGTCATCCGGGCGGCGATTTGTTGGGCAATTTCAAAGTTGCCCTTTGAGTTTTTCAGAGGGCCAGATATTTGCACGTCAACAGCAGCAGGCAAACCGAAATTGAGAATTTGAGTCACAATATCGGCTGGCTCAAAAAAGAAGGTGTAGCTGGGAAATGTCGCTTTCAATTTCTGGCGGAGTTCCTTGATGTAAGAAAAAGTTGCACCAGATTCTTTTAAAGACACAAGAATATCAGCATCAGCCGGCCCAATTGTCGCGCCGTTGTAGCCATAAGTAAGGTTAATGCCGCTAGTGGGTAAGCCGATGTTATCCAGAATTAGAGAGAGATTCTCTTTCGGTACAGTCTGGCGGATAACGCCTTCAACTTGGCTGACAATTCTTTCTGTCTCTTCCAAACGAGTACCAGGTAAGGCTCGAACATGGAGGCTAAACTGACCACCATCGACTTCAGGGAAAAAGTCTTGACCGACGAATGGCAACAAAACTCCTGCACTAACAATAAAAGCACCAAACAGCACAAAGACTATGCGGCGGTGACTTAATGCTGAGGTTAGGACGTTGTAGTACCAACTGCGAAATTTCTCAAATTGTCGGTTAAACTTTTCGTGTAGCCGCCATATCCAATCTTTCTTCACAGGTTTGGTAGTTGTCGTTGCTACCTCTTCTGTTTGGTGGTGGTTATCGCTATGACCATTATTGTTTTGGACTGGCGAATGGGTGTGGTGGTCGCGATTATCATGAATTTCGACTAGTGAATGGCTGTGGTGGTTGTCGCGACCATTATTGTTTTGGACTGGCGAATCTAGATGATGGTTGTCGCGACCATTATTGTTTTGAACTGGCGAATCTAGATGATGGTTGTTGCTATGACCATTGTGATCCTCGCTTTCTCTATGCCAGTCTACTTCGGATGGTAAAAGATAGCTTGCCATTGTCGGTACTACAGTCCGAGATAGCACATAAGAAGCAAGCATCCCAAATACTACTGCCATTGCTAGGGGGACAAATAGGTACTTTGCCACTCCACTGAGAAACACGACCGGCACAAAGACAATACAAATACATAATGTTGCTACAAGTGCTGGAGTAGCGATTTGCTGCGCCCCATCTAAGATTGCTCGTTTGATGGGTTTACCTTGTCCGAGATTTCGGTGGATATTTTCAATTTCCACTGTGGCATCATCTACAAGAATACCAACAGCTAAGGATAAACCACCTAAGGTCATGATGTTGAAAGTTTGTCCCAAACGACTCATCACAATAATTGAAACTAGCATCGAGAGAGGAATCGATACGGCTACAATTACCGTGCTGCGCCAACTTCCCAGGAAAATCAAAATCATCAGCGCGGTGAGACAGGCTGCAATCAATCCTTCTTTGAGAACGCCTTGAATCGAAGCTTTCACAAATATAGATTGATCGAACAAAAACGCTAAATTCAGTTCTGGGGGTAAGGTAGATTGGATGCGAGGCAAAGCTTTTTTTACTCGCTCGATCACATCAATCGTCGAGGCATTACCACTCTTCAGGATACTAAGTAAGCTCGATCGCCTGCCATTCTGACGTACAATGTTGGATTGCACACCAAAGCCATCTCTTACCTGGGCGACATCACGAATGGAAATGACAGTACCATTAACTTGCCTAATCGGCAAGTCATTTAGGGCTGCCACCACATCTGGACTATTGTTGATTTGTACGGCGAAGTTGCGATCGCCTATTTTCATATCGCCTGCGGGCAAAACTAGGTTTTGGGCACTGACAGCATTAGTCACGTCTTGGGCAGAAATGCCATTAGCTAACATCGCTTGGGGATCGATATCAACCATAATTTGCCGAGGTTTACCACCATAGGGCAGAGGTATACTCGCTCCTTGCACTGTTGCCAATTGGGTGCGGACGAAGTTGGTAGCATAGTCGAAAAGTGCTTCTTCCGGTAAGGTTTTGCTACTGACACTCATCTGGATAATCGGCACCGAAGAAGCGTTGTATTGAATGATGAATGGCGGTGTGATCCCAGGTGGCAAAGGGCGGAGAATTGTTTGGCTAACAGAGGTAATTTGAGCTACTGCTGAGGCGATATTAGCGTTGGGTTGGAAAAAAACCTTGACAACACTAACACCACTTAAAGATTGAGACTCAATGTGTTCGATGTCACCAACGGTTGTTGTCATAGCGCGTTCGCTAATGGTGACGATTCGCTGTGCCATTTCCTCAGACGTCGTACCAGTGTAAGTCCAAACTACACTGACAACCGGAATGTTAATTGCGGGAAAAATGTCAACCGGTGTACTAAATATCGTGATTGCACCCAGGATCGCAATCATCAAAGCGGCGATCGCGAATGTATACGGAAGACGTAAAGCAATTTTGACGATCCACATAGTTAGTTAGGATACTTCAAAAGTTTTTTGTGTTAAAGCTGTTTTACTGAGGTTGGTGTTTGAGCTAATTGAAGTTGTTCTGCTTGGAGTTGCTCAACTAGCCACTCAATTTCTGATTTGATCACTTCAACTGCCCGCTTTTGCACTTTCGCTTGATATAAATCATCAGTAACTTCAAGTGCTTTTTTCTCTGTAAGGCGTAACTGACATAGCATCAATCGATGTTCGATCAACTGGACTCGTTCTTTGGGTAATAAATGACTAAAGAAAAAAAATTTGATAAAGAATCGCGATCGCATATTCACCCAGCTTTCATGAGGATATGCCAGCATCTCTTGATACCAAATGGTTTTGCCGAGGGGTGTAATCTCATATACCTTTCCACATTGCCCACCTTCTTCTCCTTGTTCTGCACATAGGATAGCTTCACCTTGTTCTTCCATGCGCTTCAAAAGAGGATAAATCGCGCCATAGTTGACACAAATACTGCAACTCATAAACATCTCTAGTTGCTGTTTAAGCCGATAACCATTTAATGGCTCTCGCTGTAATAAACCTAATACTGCTAACTTCAGCATTTTGATATATCAATTTGATATGTCGATCAAGAATATCAAATTGAGCCTTTTTAGCCAAGTACCCAAGGTTCAATTGTCAGAATTCTCTGAGATTCCGTCAAAAGAAGCAGGGGGGCAGGGGGCAGGGAGCAAGGGGGAAAACACCAGACGAGCTTGTAGCCCCAGCAAAAGCGCCCTTTATGGCGGGGCTTGTACCCATGTTCCGCTCCGCTTCACGGCTTCGGGGCAGAGATTGCTCCCCCTGCTCCCTTCTCCCTGCCCCTTTGCCTCTTCGGTCAACCCCTTCCCTATAAGACGTTGCGCGAACGCATTCAAAAGTAACAACCCCATAAATAAATTTACTTACTCTGTACCTTTTTCTTTCTGGTCAAGAGTACTCTAGATGTGGCTGCTCTGAGTAAAGAAGTGAGATTCCTCACTTCCTATTCCCTCTTTTGACTAACTAAATTGCTGGGCATAAAACCGCGCATAGCGACGTTCTAAGGCTAATAATTCTTCATGGGTTCCCGATTCGACAATTTGTCCCTGTTCGAGAACTAAAATGCGATCGCACCGTCTAACTGTCGATAAACGGTGAGCAATAATAAATACTGTCCGTTTTTCCATCAGTCTTTCCAGCGCTTCCTGTACCAGCGCTTCTGACTCGGAATCTAATGCTGATGTCGCTTCATCAAGAATCAAGATTTGGGGATTGAGCAGAACAGCACGAGCGATCGCAATTCTTTGTCTTTGTCCACCTGATAAGTTTACCCCACGTTCACCCACCCAAGTCTGATAACCTTCTGGCAATTGGCTAATAAACTGATGGGCATTAGCAATTTTCGCCGCTTCTTTAACTGCTTCCATATCAAAAACATCTTGTCCAAAGGCGATATTTTGGGCAATTGTCCCCGAAAACATGATGGTTTCTTGAGGAACAATCCCAATTTGTCGCCGCAGACTATGCAGCTTTACATCTCGAATATCAACACCGTCAATTAATATTTGACCAACTTCCGGATCGTAAAAACGGGGGAGGAGGTTGACAAATGTGGTTTTACCAGCACCAGAAGCACCCACAAGAGCGATCGCTTCACCTGGTGATACCAATAAACTGATATCTTTTAATACAGGTTCACCTGGTTTATAGGCAAAGGAAATATGACGATATTCTACTTTGCCTTTGACTGGGGGGAGAGCGATCGCATTTACCTTTTCGATCACCGTCGGCTGAATTGCCATCAATTCAAAAACACGATCAACAGATGCTTCACCCTGCTTAAATTCGTTGTAGTTATTAGTAGTGTGACCGATGGGATCAATTAACAGCGCCGCCGCCGCCAGATAACTGAAAAAATTCGCTACTGTTAAGTTACCTTGGGAAATTTGCCACGCTCCCACAATCAGTAACGATAATGCACTTAAAGCTTCCAGAAATCCGACGATGGGAATCTGAATCGCTTTCAGGCGTTCAGCTGAGTATTTGGCTTTCAGACTGCGTTCTGCTTCATGGCCAAAGCGGGCGATTTCGTAATTTTCGGCAGCAAAAGCCTGTACCAAACGAATACCGTTGAAAACTTCCGCGAGGATGGCGGATAAACCCGACACGCGATTTTGACTTTTTAAGGAATATTTGCGTAACCGTTCACCAAACCAGCCGACTAAAATACCCATCAACGGTGCAACTATCACCGTTGCTAATGTCAATTGCCAATTCAGATAAATCATGTAAATCGGAATTGCTAGCAACTGCAAAATGCAGGGGATAAAGTCGTGAAATACTTTATTTACCACTTCGCCAACCCGGTCAACATCTTCTGTGAGGCGGTAAGATAAATCACCTGCTTTTGCGGTTTCAAAATAGCTGAGATTTAGCTTTTGAAGATGTGCGTAGACTTCCTGGCGAACATGAAAAGCAACTCTCAAAGAAGCTTTCGCCATGTACATATCTTGTATGGATTGAAACAAACCTCTAACAAGAAATACTAAGGCACAGCTACCAGTTATTTGAGCGATCGCTACTACATTACCTTGGGCAAAGGGAGTTGCCAATTTACCGGCGAGATTGATCAAGACTAATGTCGCCAGTACGTATCCTAAGATACCAAAAAGTCCCTTGGTGAGGGTTTGCCACTGGAGTCGGATATAAGGCAGCAGTTGCCAGTAATTAGAACGGGTTTTCAAGCTCGAAAGTCCACAACGATATTTTCCTTTGTTTGACGCTAGCAGTTTTTGGTGAGTTTCTGAGCAGTTAAGTAATTTGACAAAACAGGGTTAAACGATAACGATATAGATATATTTAAAATTTGAAAAAGTCTGAACTGACTTTAGATGACGAAATGTTAATTAAAAATTTTGATACTGCATTCCAATTGTGGTTTTTCTCAAAAAGTTATGTCATAGGTGCTACAAGTAAATGGCCACAGTAGCAAGTCTGGCAACCTATTAAAAATATCCAAGCCTCGTTAGGCACAAGTTAAGAAAAAAGACATCAGATTAAAGACTAATATTCACGCTACACAACGAATAATTAAGAACACAGTGCGTAAGTATTAAAAGTACACCCTGCTATAGATGCCAGCTTTTTAGTATTCATTAATACTGGTATTTAAATTTAACAATTACTTACACCCACGCTTCACAGTTTTGCAGTTTAAGCAATATGGATGTAGATGAGTTAAGCCAACAGATAACAGAATTGCGATCGCGGGTACGGGGAATATGGCAGCGGACTGCAACTCAACCGAACTCACAACAAGAGCTAATGATAGCAGCTTTCGATGAACTCCAAACGGCAATGGAAGAACTATTGGCTACTTCCCTAGAGTTAGAGGTAGCAAGAACGAAAACAGAGATAGAACGCCAGCGTTACCAAGAATTATTCGATTTTGCGCCGGATGGGTATTTGGTAACTAATACCGTAGGGAAGATTCTAGAGGCTAACTATGCAGCAGCAACTATGCTCTCTGTAGAGCAAAAATATCTGGTAGGTAAACCATTAATTCTATTTATTGCTCAACAAGACCGCCAGATATTTAGCTCCCTAATAAATAATAATTTGCAGCAGATACAGGACTGCGTAATGGATCTAAAGCCACGCTTGGGTAGACCCTTTCCTGGTAGTATCAGGGCATCTCCAGTGTATAACTCACAAGAAAAGTTGGTTGGCTGGCGTTGGTTGCTGCGTAATATCAGCGAAGCTAAACAAGCACAAGAACAAGTGGCAAAACGCACAGTGGAACTGGCAAAAGCAAATCAGCAATTGGGGAATGAAATTACAAAGCATAAACGAGCCAAGTCACAACTGCTGCACCTTGCATTTCACGATGTACTAACGGGACTCCCAAACCGCGCTTTATTTATGAACCGCTTAGAAGATGCGGTCAATTATTCCAAACGGCATTCAGATTTTCTATTTGCTGTTTTGTTTCTAGATTTAGATCGTTTCAAGGTGATCAATGACAGCCTGGGGCACATATTTGGAGATCAATTACTGCTTACGGTTGCTCAGAGGCTTCAAGAATGCTTGCGCTCTACAGATATAGCTGCACGGCTGGGAGGAGACGAGTTTATCATCTTGCTGGTGGGAATTAAAGATGTATTAGAAATGGTAACGGTTGTTGAGCGAATACAAAAGAATCTGGCACTTCCTGTGGTTTTAGACGGTCACGAAGTGTCCACTACAGCGAGTATTGGCATTGCTTTAAGCATAACAGGCTCTAAAGAACCAGAAGATTACTTGCGTGACGCCGATATTGCGATGTACCGAGCTAAGGCACAAGGCAGAGCGTGCTATGAGATTTTTAACAGTGACATGCATATTCAAGCAATGGCACACTTGGAGTTGATTAACGAGCTACGCCGAGCCGTTGAGCTTCAAGAGTTTCGGGTTTATTATCAACCGATAGTGTCACTCAGTCGCGGCAGGATAACTGGTTTTGAAGCGCTTGTGCGCTGGCTACATCCAAAACACGGCATTGTTTTGCCAGAGTATTTCATGTCAACTGTTCAAGAAACCGGGCTAATTAACCTTATTGAGCAGTGGCTCTTGCATGAGGCATGTAGTCAGATACAGCAGTGGCAAGAGCAATTCTCCTCTACCTGTGGGGATCTGGCTGAGTGTCCCTTGACCATTAGTGTCAATCTTTCTACTATTAGGTTCAGTGAAGAAAACTTGCTGCCGCACATCAATAAAGTTCTACTAGACACTGGACTCCCCGCACCGAATTTGACGCTGGAGATTACAGAAGGCGTAATTATGGAAAACGATGATAAAGCCATCATCAGGCTAAAGCAACTGAGAAATTTAGGAATTAAGTTGGCAATTGACGACTTCGGTACGGGCTATTCCTCATTAGGTCGTCTCCACCACTTTCCAATTAATCAGTTGAAGATAGACCGCTCTTTTGTTAGCGGGAGCTTTTTTAATGATGGAAATTTAGATATTGTTGAGACAATTATTACATTGGCACACAAATTAGGTGTGGATGTGACTGCCGAAGGGGTGGAGACAGAAGAGCAACTAGCACTGTTGAGAAAGTTGAACTGTGAATATGGGCAGGGATATTTTTTCTCCCATGCATTAGATAGCTCTCAGGCTGCGGCATTAGTTCTGACAAATCCTCAGTGGTAATGAGTATTTGACACGTTAGTAAATATTTTGAGCCAATACTTCAGTAGGCAAACATTATCGCTTTGTACACTCATTAACCCTGTGTAGCTACGAATGCCATTTGCCAAGACTTGATGTCAAATGTGGGGTTAAATATCTTTTAAGTGTTTGAGTATGAGGGTTAGTATCGCGGGGTATAGACCAAAGTTTTATGGTTTCATCACTACTCCCACTAGCTAAGGTTTGCCCATTAGGACTAAAAGCAACAGACCATACAGACTTAGTATGTCCTGCAAAGTTAGCAAGGAGTTTGCCACTAGCTAGATTCCAGAGCTTGATTGTTCTGTCATAACTACCACTAGCTAAGGTTTGTCCATTAGGGCTAAAGGCAACAGACCATACAGATTCAGAATGCCCCGTTAGAGTGTGCAACAATTTGCCATCACCTAAGCGCCACAGCTTGATGGTTTTATCCATACTGCCACTGGCAAGGGTTTGCCCATCAGGACTGAAGGCAACAGAACGTACTTCTTGGGAATGCCCTGTGAGAGTCTGTATAAGTGTCGGATTGCCAGTGTTAAGCTGCCAAATTCTGATGGAGTTATCTTTACTGCCACTGGCTAACTTCTGGCTATCGGGGCTAAAAGCAACAGACTTTACCCAGCCTACATCCTGGATCGTAAAGAGTTCTTTGCCTGTGTCGAGATTCCAGAGCTTAATGGTATTATCAGCACTGCTACTAGCAAGCAATTTTCCGTTGGGACTTATAGCGATCGCTTCTACATCGTCTTTATGCTCATCAAGGGTACGGATGAGAGTTCCTGTTTCCAGATTCCACAGTTTAATGCGATTATCCCAGCTGCCACTAGCGAGTATACGGCTATCGGCGCTAATCGCCAAGGATACAACTGCATCAGCATGACCTTTAAAACTGTGGAGTAATTTGCCAGTGTGCAGATTCCAAATCTTGATCGTGCGATCGTAGCTACCACTAACCAAAGTATTACCATCTGGACTGATAGCGATCGCATAAATCCACGCTGAATGTATATCCAAAATGTCTTAATGTCAAAAAAATCAAAGTTTCTCTTTTGAACCATTAGGAAACCATGACCTAAAGCCAAAAAGAAAGCTATAATACCAATGTTCCGGCGGTGTTTTAGCAGCCATTGGGGAATTCCAGTCTCTTTAGTTTGCGGAAAAACAATTCTTAGAGTGGTGGGAAGTAATGTTGCTATATAGCTAGCTAATGCTAAAAATCCGAGAATATTAGCTAGGGGTGATTGATCTATTGAAAGCATGATTAATCTCTAAAAATAATATTGTTGGCTACAGTAGAAACCACAGGTATAGGCAATAAAAAACAACCTCCGCTCATCCTATTTGAAATAGCGGATAAGCTAGGCATTTTAGGTTTCAAATAAAGGCTAGTATTTTACCAATACAACTTTGCTAGGTAAATAAGTTTGTAATAAGGATTTTAGTCTTTGTGTTAAGCACTGAAGTACATCTTTTTTTGCTAATTTTTTACTTAGGGAACTCCAAGAAATAAATTAGGGACTTCCAAGAAATAAATTATTCCAAGAAACGAACCACAGAGACAAGGCAGCGCGGTCTTGGGGGTTTCCCCCATGAGCGACTGCCGCGCAGAGAACGCAGAGAGAAGAACATTAACAAAATAGTCACTTAGACGATGAGTTTTACTTTCGTTCATAAAAAAAACCCCCTCCTCGCTGGCGCAAGAAAGGGGTTGAGGGTGGGGATAAACCTAATATCCGCCTTCTTCTTCGTATTCTGGCTGTCTTTCCTTAACTTTCTTGGGAATATTCACAGGCTTCGGCGCATCTTCCCAAGCATCGCCGTCTACATCGTCATAATCATCATATTCATCAACATAAGGCTTGCTATAGGGCTGGGCATCATATTTTAGCGGCTGCGGTTGTTGATACCTGTCGCTGCCCGTTGCCTCGCTCCAGTTATCTTCTTCCTCGTCTTCTTCGTATTGAATAGATTCATACTGCCGCGCTTTCATTACCTGACGCTGTGGCCTTTGTTCTTCCACATAGTCTTCTGTCCATTCCTCTTCCCGCGCTACGGGTTCGGGGGCGCGAACTTTTTGCCTGGGTGGCTGCAATGGCACTCCACTAGGCAGTTGATTGGCTGGTGCAACTTGGCGCGGTGGAGTATAGCCGTATTCTTCTTCTATATCTCGCTCCCAAGGTGCTTTGCCGATACCTAGACGCTCTAGTAAACCAACTGTCAACTGGTTTACCCGTTCTTCGGCTCCCTCAAACACAATCAACCGATTGGGGCCAGTGCTGACAATTTCATCTACTGAGAACTCGTAAGTACTCAGAAATTGATCGGGAATTTGGGGCAATCCTAAAGAAGCAATAACTATAGAGTTAAGCTTGCCGGTTTCGCCGTTGAACTTGAAGCCCCGAACTTTGCCTAAGACTTCGCCTGTTTCTGTAATTACTTCCCAGTTAATCAGATTACTGAGAGATTCAACTTCGATATCTTCAATTACATCTTCGTTATCAACCAGGATGACATCACCAATCTGGCTGATGTTGTTGAGGTACATATAGCGCGGTATGCCCGAAATGGAGATCAGGCTGTCTCGCAAACCAAGAGCCACAACCTCTCGTTGATCTATATCAACCCAGACTTGACTGATGATGCCTAGCCGCTTGCCGTTGTCGCGGGTAATCACCTGGGTATTTAATATGTCGGAACGCCTAATTATCTGTTCGGAGGTCATTCTATACCGAGTCCTGATCTCGAATCCGGTTTAACGCGACGTGCAACTTATTCTTAGAACCTTTCTCCAAACCTCTTGTCCACAGGGAGAGAGGTTTTGATTTTTGCTCTCTTTCCCTGGTAGGGAAGGGTTTGGGGGTTAGGTTTGAGAGAAACTCGCACATTACGTGGTTTATCTATACACTATTATTAACAAAAACTCAAGCAGATGTATTGGATGATTGTAACTTAATCCCCAAAACTTGAGTGTAAGCTCCTCGTGCTTGAGTAACGCCAATTGTGCGTTCGGCTGATTCTATCATCGGACGACGCAAACTCACAACTATAAATTGCGCTTGTTGTGACTGTTGTTTAATCATTCTAGCTAATCGCTCTACGTTTGCCCCATCTAGGAACATATCTACTTCGTCAAAGGCGTAAAATGGCGATGGACGGTAGCGTTGCAGGGCAAAGATAAAGCTCAAGGCTGTAAGTGATTTTTCTCCCCCAGACATGGAAGCTAGGCGCTGTACGGGTTTACCTTTGGGATGTGCAACTAAATTTAGCCCACTGCTAAAGGGATCTTCAGGATTTTCTAGTTGCAAGAAGCCGTCGCCGTCGGAAAGAATGGCAAAAATCGATTGAAAGTTTTCGTTAACAGCATCGAAAGCTTCTTTAAAGGCAAGTTGCCGCAATGTGGTAAAGTTTTCAATCCGCAAAAGTAGTTCGGTGCGTTCCCCTTCTAGCGTTTCTAATTTTTGCGTCAGTTCTTGGAGACGGTTTTGGGTGCGTTCGTATTCTTCTAACGCCAGCATATTAACAGGTTCCATTGCCTGTAAGCGTTTGGTAAGCGATCGCAATTCTTTTTGCAATTCTTCCAAATCTACCTTATCTGGAACTTCCGGCAAGGGATTTGGTAATTCTGCTCCCACTTCCCGCAACTGGTTTTGCAGTGCAATGAGTTCTTCCCGCCGCTTCTCTTGGGTTTCTTTGAGTTTTTCGATTTCCCATTGCAATTGTTGTTGGCGCAAAAGATGCGATCGCACTTCTTGTTCTGTAGCGTCGCGTTTCTGTTTCTCTTCTCCCAAATTTTGCTCCATTTGGCTTAGGTTGGCGCGGGTTTGGGTGATTTGGTTGTCTAGCGTTGTGGTTTGGCTCAAGACGCGATTCATCGCGTCTCTACAAGAGATTTGTTGGGTTTCGTATTCGGTGATTCGCGTTTCTGCTTCTTGAATTTTTTCTTGTAAACGTTGTTGCTGATTTTCCAAATTTTTTAATCTTTGTTCAGCTTCCCGTAACGCTGTCTCCCGTTGTTGCAATTGTTGCTCTTGAATTTTAATTGTTGCCTGGATTTGTTGCCATTCGCTGGGAGTTTGGGATGCTTCCAACTCTGCTAAAGCGTGTCGCAATTGTTGCAATTGAGTTTCTTGTCCAGGTAATTCCCGCTCTAAGATTTCTAATCGAGATTGAGCAGTGGCTAATTTTTCGCTGTTTTGAGCGAGTTGCGATCGCGTCCCCTCTAATTGCGCTGTCAAATTCTTAATATCTTTCTGTAACTGTTCCAATTGCAACTGCTGTTCGCGTCGCGCCTGACGCGCTTCTGTAAGTTCTTGCGTGAGTTTTTTGGTTCTGGCTGATAAAGTAGCGATCGCTTCTGTACAACGCTCTAAAACTCGCTCAATATCCACCAAGCGATTTCTTAAAGCGATCGCTTCATCAGATTCCGCCGCTTCCGCATTGCCAAACCGCAACGCTGAACGCTGGGTGTTACTACCACCAGTCATTGCACCGCTAGTTTCTAAGAGTTCCCCGTCTAAGGTGACGATGCGATATAACCCTAAATTTTTCCGCGCCGCCTCCAGGTTGGCAAAAACTACGGTGTTACCAAAAACATAGCTAAATACATCTTTGTAACGGCGATCGCAATCAACTAAGTTAACAGCATAATTAACGTAACCGTTAGCAAAACGCAGCGTTGCATCTTGAGTAAATTTAGGAGCGTGAATTTTATTCAACGGTAAAAAAGTCGCTCTCCCTGCACGTTTCTGTTTGAGCAATTCAATCCCGGCTGCGGCGATGCTGTCATCTTCTACCACAATATGTCCTAAACGTCCACCAGCAGCCATTTCTAAAGCTAGCTGATGGCGGGGTTCCACCTTTCCTAACTGCACAACTAAGCCACAAAGTCCAGGCATTCCCGATTGTAAAATGACTTTACTTGCTTGGGTTCCTTGGACTTCTTGCTGTGCTTGCGCTTGCGCCTCGATTTTATCCAACTGGCGTTGTTTTTCCCGTTGTTCAAAAAGTAAACGTTTTTGGGTTTCCTGTTGGATTTGCAGTTCTTGTTCTGTGGCTGAGAGATTTTGGGCTAAATTTTGGATAGGTTCGCTAGAGGCGTTAAATTCCGTTTCAATTTGATTACAGTCGGTTTGTTTTTGAGCTAATAGCGGTTCGTCGCGTTCAATTAGCTGGGTTTGCTCTGAAATTAATTGCTGTAACTGATTATTGCGTTCCCTGAGTTGTGCTTGTTCGGTACGTTGCGGTTCTAGAGTTTGCAGCAAAGCTTCAATTTGACGGTTGAATGCAGTTTGTTGCTGCACCCACGCTTCCGAAGCCGAGGCGATTTCAGCGGCTGCTTCGCGGGAGGTTTCTAAAGCTTGGTGGGCTTCATTCCTTTGGTGTTGGGAAGACGCGATGAATCGCGTCTCTACAATTTGGGTTTGGGCAATTTCTTCTAGGGAATGACGATGTTTTTGAATTTCTTGCTGAGTTTGAAGCAGACGTTTGGCGGTTTCTTGGGAAGCTGTTTGTAATTCCGTTAGCTGACGCTGGAGTTGCTTTCGTTCTGCTTCTTGGGTGGCGAGGGTAGATTGTACCGCCAAAAGTTCATCTTCTCCCAATGCTTTGACATGAGCATTGAGTTGTTCAAGTTCAGCAGTTTTTTGGACGATTTGGGAATTTAGATTTGTGAGTTGGGTAGTGAGTTCAGTAGAATTGCGATCGCCTGTTTGAATTTCGTGAACTAACTTTTCTTGTTGTGCTTGTAGCGATCGCCATGATAAAACAGCTTCCCAGGATTGTTTCGCTAGAAATTCCGTGCGGAGTTTTTGATATTTCTCAGCTTTAGCCCGATCTTGGGAAAGGCGATCGCGCTGTGCAGTTAATTCTGTCTCAATAATCCTACAGCTATCTTCTTTTTCCTTCACCTCATCTAAAGTTGATTTGGCTTGGATGATTTTGCGATCGAATGCCGCCACCCCAGCCAATTCATCAATAATTTCCCGGCGTTCCCGCGCATTCATCGAGATAATGCTGGTGACATCCCCTTGCAGCACCACATTGTAGCCTTCAGGATAAACCCGCAGGTTACTTAGTTGTTCATGCAATTCCGTCAGCGTGCAAGGTACACCATTGATATAGTAATTCGATGTGTAACTCCCTTGGTGAGTGACTCGCAGCCTTCTAGTAACACTCCACTCTGTCGATTTTGGATTTTGAATTTTGGATTTTGGATTTTCTTCCTCTGCTTCCTCAACTGTCTCTACGTCTTCTTCACTTTGCACCTTTGCGGTTTTGGGTAAGATATCCTCCCCCGACAAATCAAACGTTACAGTGACGCTAGCTTCTATTGAAGCCCGTCCTTTAGAGGTTTGGGTGTTATTTACCAAATCTGGCAGGCGATCGGCTCGCATTCCCTTAGAACTGGAGAGTCCGAGGCAAAATAGCAGTGCATCTAGAATATTAGACTTACCCGAACCATTTGGCCCAGATATGACAGTACACCCCGGTAGCAAAGGGACTGAGGTAGTGCCACCGAAGGATTTGAAGTTCGTAAGTTCCACGCGCTTGATATGCACCATAGGCGCTGGTTCACTGGGCTAATGAAGAACAAGTGTATCAACTAATTAAAAATTCGCAAGAGGGTAGGGGGAAAATTAGGGATTATCAAACCACAGAGACACAGAGAACGCAGAGGGGTAGGAGAATCGTGGTTTAGAGAAAAAACAATACTGCTAGAGTTAACACAAGCACGAGATTTTATTGCAGGCGCTCAAAACCAACTATATCAAATCATTCCAGTTTTAGTTGAGATAACTAACTACCAAGACGATCAAAGGCAAAGCGATCGCTATCAGTTTATTACTATTTATTGCAAGAAGATTTTACAAGTATGTAAGATGATTTTAGAATATAATAAAGTAAATTATGCAACTAGAAGATTATTTCGACTTTCAGCGTCCTGATGATATTCAACTCAAAGGTACTTGTAGAAGATATCCTCAAACAAGCACTTCCCGATACATAAATAAACCCATAATAACTATTCTTTCGGACGTAACTACTAATGAACTCACCCTTATTTAAGCAAAAAAACAGGGCTTACGTAGATGTAAGTCCTGTTTAAATTTTCTGATGATATAAGCTGATTTAACTAGTCCACGGTTAACTAAGAATTTCAGTTATTCTTTTATGGCATTTTCACAGCTTCAACTTTTGCTTCCACTTTCACTGTCTTCACACCTTGAACTTCTTTAGCCAAAGTTTCAGCTTTCTTGAGTTCTTCAGCAGAAGTCGCTGTGCCTTTGAGGATAATTTCACCCTTTTTGTTTTCAACTTGTAACTTATTGCCTGGTAAGCCTTTATTCAACTTTTCGCTAACTTCAGTTTTCAAGCTGCTCTTAGCTTTTGTTGCTGCCGTTTTTCCAAAATCGGTTTTAACTTTAGTATCTGTGCTAGCTGCTAAAGGAGTCGTTTCTGTTCCTGGAATTTTGGCATTTTGATTTATCTGAGAAGCTGGTGTTGCTGTTGCTTGAGCAGCTTCATTAGTAGTGCTAGAAGTTTCTGAACCAGTTTTAGGAGCCTCTTGGCAGCCAAAAGTACCAACTACCAAAATGCTACTAACTAGTAATAGAATTAGCTTTTTCATTATCTTCTCCAAATTGAATATTAGAAGCGATTAATTGAGGTGTGTGATTGTGAGGAGCAGATGTTAAAAAGCAATTAAATGTGAAGTAGCAAAAGTTCCCAAGCAATTGCTCAGGTTACTGGAAATTGAAACTTAGACGATTTCTTGAGGCTAAGGAATGAGAATTAAATAACATACAATTTATATCCCTGGTTTACCTCACCCTCAATCCCTCTCCTTATAAAGGAGAGGGAAGCTAAAGACAGGATAAAATTTTGCATCTTATTTAATCCATGTTCCTAAGATTTTGCAGCCATTTCTCAGAAGCGCCAATTCAATTTTCCTGACGGTTACTAACCAGGATGCGTCTACATACAGTCTGTAGCTCTCTATAAATTTAATGTAGATGCCCAGTAGCTCTTTCGGTGGTAGACTGTCCAGCCTAACAGTAGTGACTCGATGTTATCAGATTTAAGTCAGTTTGGCGATATCTAAGCCTATGCAACTCAAAACTTCAGCATTTTTGCAATTCTGTGGCAGCAAAATTACCAACAAAATGTTACTTTAGAAAACTATGGCTTACTTAACAATGCCCCAAATATCAGGAAATATTAGCCAATGCCATACCTTACTTCCGCCCGCGAAATTAGTGCCATTGTCGCTGAATATACCAACGCTAAAACGCTGTGGATAGATACAGAAGTTGCTGACTATAAAAGCCGTAATCCCCGACTATCGCTGATCCAGGTATTAGATAATCCCCAAGATATGAGTGGCGATCGCGTCTACCTTTTAGATGTCCTAGATCAGCCTAATATTATAGCTGAATTTATTGAAAAAATTATGATAAATTCTGCCATTGAAAAAGTTTTTCACAACGCCAGTTACGATCTAAAACTTCTTGGTAACAAGAAAGCCCAAAATATTACTTGTACTTTAGATATAGCAAAAAAAATTCCCTACTATCTTTTACCATTACCTAATTACCAACTCAAAACCATAGCTACATCACTTTGTAGCTTTAACAATATCGAGAAACAAGAGCAAACAAGCGATTGGGGAAAACGTCCCCTGACTGAAGAACAGATAGAGTATGCTTACTTAGATTGTATTTATCTGGCTCAAATCCACTCCAATTTATTAGATTTACAAGCCCAAGCCAGTCCCGATCCCGCAACGGAAGACTTAATATCACTAAGTAGCAGATACTCGCAATTTGAGCAACAATATAAGTTGTTGAATTCAGAATTTGAGCATTTGCAAGAACGGATAAAAAAAGCTATGCAAGCTCAGAATATATCTGAAACTGCCCATTACAAACTAACTAGTTATGAACGGACTACAGTTAAAGCTACTTTTACAGAATTAGCAAGGCTAGCGCAAAATGAAGGTATTGATTTAGATTTTCCAATCACACTTACTCAAAAACTCCAAAAAGATTTAGGGCAAAATCTAGAACAACTGTCTGTAGATATTGAAAAAACCACCTCTTGGCGGCTAAATCCCAAAACTCAAGAAAGTGATATTGAGGATGATTAAATTGTTTAGATGGCTACAAATGCCATAATTTATGGAGTTATCGTCTTAGAATAAATCTTAATATTTAAATTTTCTTTCAAACAGTATTCTAAAAAACATTAACAACAGTAGGTTACTGATCAGAAATCCATTGTCAAGAATTACAGAGATGAAAATAGCAAAGAGCCAAAATGACAAGTTTTATACTTTATCTTTTATGATTTTTCCTTAATATAACTATTAAATAATTTTATTGAAGAGTAGGGAAAATTATAAATTAGTTTTAAATGTCTATCCAAAGTTAAAATAACTATTGAGTTAAAGAATTAAAATCTAGATTTTAGTACTAATTGCGTTCAGGTGTTATGGCAGTTTATATTAAATTATGAGACGGCGTTTATTTAAACAAAAGCGAACAAAGGTAAATCAAGTATTTACCATAGCTATTTTTACTACATTGACCGCAATTAGCAGTATTTCTTGTAGTAAGAATGACAATGTTTTGGTAACAGAAATAGGAGTCAGTCAACCTAGCCGTAGTTCAGCTACAGCATTAAAAGGTGGGGAATTTTATCTTCAGGGAAAGAATCAGCATTTAAACGGCGATTTACAAGCTGCGATCGCTTCTTATGGTAAGGCAATTGCTCAAAATTCTCAATATGGCGCTGCCTACAACGCCCGGGGATTAGTCTACTTTGATTTGGGAGACAAGGAAAAAGCGATCGCAGATTACAATCAAGCACTTAGGATCAACCCTAACGACGCGGAAGCCTACAATAACCTGGGAAATGCCCGCGCCTCACTAGGAAACAACAGAGAAGCAGTTAAAGATTACAGTGAAGCGATTCGCCTGAATCCCAACTATGCCGAAGCCTACAATAACCGAGGAAATGCCCACGCCGCCTTGGGAGAAAAAAGAGGGGCGCTAGATGATTTTGACCAAGCAATTCTCCTCAACCCCAAATATGCGATCGCTTATAATAACCGAGGAAATGCCCGTGCTGCCAATGGAGAGCCGGGTGCGATCGAAGATTACAATCAAGCCATTCGCCTCAACTCTAACTTTGGCGCTGCCTATAATAACCGGGGAAATGCCCGCGCCACCAGTGGAGACAAACAGGGAGCGCTCAAAGACTTACAACAAGCAGCAAGCATTTTTCAAAGTCAAGGTAACAACGACTTATATGAACAAGTGATGAAAAACATTAAAGAGCTTGGACAGTAGGCAAAAGCAGGGTTTTAGTTAAAAGCGAACACACTGCCTAGTTACCATGTTATGCGTTTTCGCTGTAGTTCTGAGCGGCGGCTTTCGCCGCTTAGACTTGTTTATGCTTTGACAAAATCACATCCCAGAACCAATATGGATGCGATCCTCAACTTCCGCAAATTTGTCTTGTGCCTGTTGTTCAGTACTCAATAGTGAAACGACGATCGCTACAATAAACGCCAGTGGGATACTGATTAATCCAGGATTTTTCAACGGAAAGGGTGCAGAAGCGTGCTTGAGAATCGTTATTTGAATAGTAGGTGACAAATAAATCAGCACTAAAGAGGAGATAGTACCCACTAACATACTCGCAACGGCACCGTTGGTGGTGAAGCGTCGCCAAAGCATTGATAAAAGCAATGCTGGGAAGTTTGCACTAGCAGCGATCGCAAATGCTAAACCTACCATATAAGCGACGTTTTGCCCTTTAAACAAAATGCCCAGAAATATCGCCACTAACCCCAAAAGCATTGTTGCACCGCGAGCCACCTTCAACTGTTCTGACTCGTCAGCATGACCCGATCGCACCACGTTCACCCACAAATCGTGGGATAATGCAGCTGCGCCAGAGAGTGTCAACCCAGCGACAACTGCCAAAATAGTTGCAAAGGAAACAGCAGCAATAAAACCTAAGAAAGCATCACCACCGAGAAATTCTGCTAACATCGGCGCAGCCATATTACCACCAGTACCAATTTGCTTGATGGCATCTTGACCTACTAACACCATCGCTCCAAAGCCCAGGATGAAGGTAAGGAGATAAAAAACGCCAATAATAGCTGTAGCGTAAGTAACAGATAACCGCGCTGCTTTGGCATCCGGTACAGTGTAGAAACGCATCAGGATGTGGGGTAATCCAGCAGTGCCGAACATTAACGACATTCCCAAAGAGATAGCATCCAAAGGATCAGAAACCAGTTTGCCTGGAGCTAATACACCTGTATATTTCTCAGATGCAGCAGCGAAAAGAGCGATCGGGTTAAAGCCAAATCGTGCTAGTACCAAGATAGCTAGTAAGATCGTTCCGCCGAGTAACAGAACTGCTTTGATAATTTGTACCCAAGTGGTGGCAATCATCCCGCCAAAAATTACATAAGCCATCATCACGCAACCGACGATAACCACAGCTAATTCATAATCAAAGCCAAACAATAGTTTGATTAGCTCACCAGCACCTACCATTTGGGCAATTAAGTAAAAGCTAATCACTACCAGCGTTCCAATCGCAGAGGCAATACGTACAGGTTTTTGCTGTAAGCGATAAGCCACTACATCGGCAAAAGTGTATTTACCTAAGTTACGTAATGGTTCTGCAATTAAGAACATGACAATCGGCCAGCCCACCAAGAAGCCGATAGAATAAATTAAGCCGTCAAAGCCGTTGAGTGCCACCAGTCCAGTGATACCTAAAAAGCTGGCTGCACTCATGAAGTCTCCTGCTAGGGCCAGCCCATTTTGGAAACCACTGATTTTACCGCCAGCTGTGTAGAACTGTGCCGTATTTTTGGTGAGCTTTGCCGCCCAAAAGGTAATGCCTAGAGAACTGGCAACAAACAGAAAGAAGAAAGCGATCGCCAACGGGTTAAACTTACCAAGACTGGTAATATCCGCCGCTAGTGGCAGATCCAACCACACACTATTCATGCTTTTTTTGGTTTAGTATTTTGGATTTTGGACGAGAAGTTGCTAATAGCTGATTTACTTGCGTGTCAGCCTTGCGATTTGGTCGTCGTAACTGCTATTTGCCCAACGCACGTAGATAAAAATTAATACCCATGCTGAGACAATTACCAACGCCCCTAGTAAAATTCCGAGGCTAAGACCAGGAATTACTAATGACCCCAACAGGGGCTTATTGAACGCGATTAATAAGATAAAGCCAAAGTAAATAAACATCATGGCTCCACTGAGAATCAGGGATACGCGCCAACGTTCAGCTGCGAGAGCCTGGAGAGCCTTTGTGCGATCGTTCATGTCTTCCTTTAGGTTGAGAAGATTAGGTCAGATTGTCTCATTGAAGTTGATTTCTGCATAATTTTCTTAAAGATTATTAGTAAATCTATTGCCATATCAAGTAATAAAACTAACTTTGCCAAGTGATATACCACAGTAACAAGACAATAGCGGCTCTGCTTTGAGTTAGAGAAACATGAAACTATACATGCAATTAGGCGCAAATAAAGCCCATCTATCTGTGATTTGTGATCTTACTCGAATAAAAGTGCTTTATTATACTTATAAAACAAATTAATAAATAATAAATCATTTTTTTATATAAAAATAAAATAAATACGTACTTATTCCCAGGTTTTAAAATCCTTAAAGTGTTATTAATTCCTTTTTTTTAAGTTATCAAATCAACTGAGATAAATAAAACTAATAAATTTTTATTTATAAAATATACCAAAAATTACAGTAGCAGTTTCAGTAATTTGTTTCATAAAATTTATACCAAAAGCTTGTTATTACACAGATGGGGCATTACCAAAATTTAGTAACGTATGTTTATTCAAACACTAGTCACAGAGCCAATTCATTTTTTCAGAATCGTTGTAATTGTCATATTTTCCATTACTTTGCATGAACTTGCTCATGGCTTGGCTGCGATGAGTCAGGGAGATAACACTCCTCAGCAAACTGGTCATCTCACACTTAATCCTGTAGTTCACATGGGTAAGGAATCGATCATCTTTCTCTGTCTCATGGGTATAGCTTGGGGACAAATGCCCGTCAACCCATCTAAGTTTCGCTCTGGTAAGCTAGGCAATATTTTGGTATCAGCAGCTGGGCCATTATCAAATCTGGCTTTAGGTATTCTATTTATTGGGATGCTTAAATTTCTTTCTAATCTGAGTCTTTCAGGACTTCTGAGTGGGGAATTTCTTTACTTAGCGGCTCAAATCAATTTGACCTTATTTCTATTTAATCTGCTGCCAATTCCACCACTGGATGGTTTTCATGTTTTCAGTGAAATTTTTCCTCAGCTAAAGCCACTGCAATATAATCAATTCGGAATTTTTGCAATGATGCTTATATTTATAATTCCAGAATTCGGGACGGGACTTAGTGGCATCGCTCATTTGGTTATCCAGTTGGCACTTGGGGGAGAATAAGCAACTTCTTAAGCAAAAACAGATTATTTATATAGTAATCCTATTTGATTTTTAAGAATTGAAAGCTACAGATCCCCGTCTATTTTGAACAGACGGGGATCTTATCGTTCATGAATGATTTAGAATAGCAACCTTTTTGCTGTAATATTCAGTCTTAGTGTAGATGCTGATAATACTATCACCAACTGCAAAAAAAGTACCTTGTTGCTCATCTTTAGAAAATTGCAATTTGGGATATTTAGCAGCAGCTTCTTCAGCAGTCATAAGTTTTGCTTCCATTGTATCTGGTAATACTCCAGTACAACCAATGTAAAATACTAAGGGAGATATCTTATATTGGTAAATATTTTCTACATATTGTTCTAGCTTGGTATTCGCTGCGGTTAAAGCTGCAACCATTTCCTCTTTGCTGATTTGCTTACCAGTTTGTTTATCCTGTAATAACTGCGCCAAACTATCAGCACCAACTTTCTTAAGAATATCTACGACTATGCCATTTTGCTCAAGCCCAAGAAAATCATCAAAAATTGGTTTCATAAAATCATCAACTTTCGTAATCTTGGTGCGTGATGACAGTAGCCTGTATCTAACAGCGAGATTGTCATCAAATGCCATCTCAAAACTAGGCTTAATGATAATTTCTCCAGTCTCTTTGTCATAAAGACGATACATCTTACTTAGAAACTTGTTAGCAGAAGGTAACTTACTCAGATTCAGAATATCTTGACTGCCGATGTCAATTTTATAGCTAATTTTTGACTCAATAGTACCATTAACTAAAGCTTTATGGATGTCAGTGTATTCGTTCGTTGTAGGAAAGTTGATGTAAACATTCTTGGACAGATAGTGCTTTTTAAATTCATCTAATTGTCCTGCTATAAATACATCTGACTCTTTTCTTAATTGAGCATAAATAATACTAATAAGTACCTTAATTCCTGCAAGTTCATTGAATAGTCCATCAATACTGCTGTAAGGACTATTTGCACCTACAAGCGGCAAGTTATCTAACTCAATGGTATATTCAGCACGGAAGTCAAAATCTTCTGCATCTAAGACACCCTTTTCTTTGAGTAAATCAAAGGCTTTTTTACTGCTGATTTTGATTTGTAAAGACTTGACGTTTAGTTTGCCGTCACTAACAATTGTGTAATTATTAAAGCTATTAAGGTCATTTACTAGCAAACCTGCTATCTCAATAGTGGGGGTTTGGTCTTCAAATTTGGCAAGTTTTACTTTACGTTTGATAAGCATATTGATAGTAGCGGTATTGCGATTAAACTGAAACTCGCCCATACCAACATACTCAGCATTATCTATATTTTCTGTTCGCAACCAAGGCTGAAGCAGTTCTCCATTTTCGTTTCTCACACCTTTAACGCGCTTGATGCCTGTTCTTTGATAATGTTCTTGCAGGTGCTTGATATTGACGATAATGTTGTTGCGATATTGTGCAAAAATTTGGATTAGTTCTACCAGAGAAATTTTATTATTCGTCATATTGCTACCTTCCATATAAAGGTCAAGAATCTTTTCAAGCCTGTTAAAACTTGGAAAATTGAAGGAAAAATACACAATAAATTGATACCAAAATACTAAATTTGGTATATACTACACAACTATTGTGTATTCACGATCGCATTCACGAACTAGCTAATATCGCGTTTATTTCCTACAAACTTTGGGTATCGCCTGGTAAACTTTGCGTTGCATACTCACCAGATATTCTTTTATAGTACAATTGTATCATAAAAATGCTAGATTGTGTAGGCGTAGACCGTGATAGCAGTCTGTCAAGTTTAAATTGATTGGTAAGTAAGTTCGTAGTAAGCACTAAAGTCCTTACTACAAACTTTTCATTGCTAGTTTGACAGACTAATAGTGACTGTTGTGATTCCAACCTTCTTGCTCATGCAAAGTAATTCAGTCAAAATCATTCCAAGTTTTTTGAGTCCACATTTAGGCTCCGGGTTTGAAATAATCGAAGAGGCGATCGCCTGAATCTGCGCGAATTAATGCTACAACTACATCTGGTAAGGCAGCTAAACTGGGGTAAACCAAATAACGTGGTTCCCAACGGGGGCGGAACTTCTCTCTGTAGGCGTGCAGTCCCTTGAAATTGTAGAAGCGATTCAAATGTCCGTATAAATAATGCAATACTTTCTCTAAGCGGCGTGATTCTGGGTTCTCTCCAACTCCCGCGAGGGCAGAAAGTCCAAAATTAAAGCTGTCGTAACCACCCTCTTTAAAATGTTGAAGCAGGGAAATAAATAGAAAGTCCATTGTGCCATTTTCGAGGGACGCGCGATGTCGCATCATGTCAATAGTGGCTTCGTTGAGTTGGTACTCCCGGAGAATGTTGGCAAAGGCGCTGATGTTACCTTCGGGATTATGCACCACAGCAATTTCACACTCTCGCAGGTAAGCTTCGTCAAACCAACCTAAAGAAAAGTGTTTTTCCGAACCTTGTACCATTTTCAACCATTCATCACTTACAGATTTGAGCTGGTGCAATAAATCATTGGCGATGGGTGGTTGGTAAAACTCGATTTGGTATCCTAGCTTAGTTAAACGACTGATTGATGGTCTAAAGTTCTTACCAGCTTTACCTTGTAACGTAAAACTTTTCAGGTCAACTATCGCTTCTTCTCCAATCTTGAGTACCTTAAACCCCAATGACTTGTAAAGCTCAACATCATCGGGCAAAGTTTGGTAAAAACCAGGATACCAGTCATTGCGTTGGCAAAACTGCCAGAAAGCAACAATTGTCTCTTTGCGATCTTCAATTGGGCCGATGGGATCTCCTAAGGCGATCGCACCCCGTCCCTTGGGAACATAAGCAATTAAACTATTACCCGAAGGACTGAAATAATAACTTTTATCATTTAAAAGTGTGAACGCTGCTAAAGAAGAACATCCATATTGCTCGACAATTTCTTTAGCTCTTTTTTGCTCATTTGGCGTTGCTACATTTCGCCAAAAAACAGGTTGCAAGAGCATTATCATTGCATAAGTAATAGTAGCTGCGGCAATAACATATATAGAATTAGCAAAAAATTCTCCAAATTTGCTTTTTGGTTGCAGTCCCCAATTATCCTCAGTGAAGAACATCGCCAAAGTCTGAACTATGGCTTCACGCCAATTAAAATTCTCTGAAAACTTGCCGTCTAATAAGTAAAATCCAATAGTTCCGTATGCCAGGGTAAATAATAAAGCGCCTATCATCGCTCGAACTCCCCGTGCGATGGAAGGACGGTCTGATTGCGCCGTGAAATAATGGCGCATCAAGATTAATTGCACCAGTAAAACTCCAGAGAGTAGACTTTCTTCATAGTCCAATCCCTTCAGCAAATGGCTGAAAATGGAAATCACTAGTAAACCAATGGTAAGTAACCAGGCTATTCTTTTGCGACGTAATAAATTAGTCGCAAGTGCTAGTAAAACAAACCCAGTCAGGGCTGCAAATATATGACCACTAGCTCGGATATCAAATGGTAAAAATTCCTTCAACCAGTGATTTCGCCCATATAGGTTAGGTGTCACTGCTGATAATAAATTTACTACTCCGACTAAACCTGTAAGCAAAGCTGCACTCCAAAGTCCAATCTGAGTTTTTAAATTATTGGTCATAAGTTTAAAAGTATTACTTAGAAGTTAGTAGTTAGTAGTTATAAGCTAGGAGTTTTAACTCCCTCACTTTATTAAGTAAAACAATTAGCAAATCAGTTTTATCGGCTGTGTTAATTATAGGAATTAAATTTTAATTCCATAGCAGAAGGAAAGCAGTAGAACCTAATTTTTAAAATTTTAACTCCTAACTCCTAATTTTTAAATCCAAAATTTTTAAACTGTTCCCCTACATAAAACAGGGAATCTTTAAGATGCTTGTGGAAGTAGTTCCAACCTATATCAGCACCAGACAAACCATGACCTCCTGGAAATGCATAAAATACGTGAGCAATGCCTAATTTATTTAAGGTTTCATTGAAATCTTTGGTAGAAGCCAGCAAATTAGTATCATTCAAACCCGCATCTAGATAAACACGCAATTGCTTCCTATCTTCAACTGGTAGCTGTTGCACGATTTGTTGGGGGCTATTTTGTGAGCCGCTATTATCGGTAAAATAACCGCTATGACTAAAGAGAATGTGGAAGTTGTTGAGATGGCGTAACCCGATATTAAAAGCTCCCCATCCTCCAGAAGAAAGACCTCCCAACGCCCAAAACTGGGGTTCTTCTAAAGTGCGGTAGCGTGACTTCACAACTTGCACTAGTTCTGAACCAATTAAAGTCCCCACTTTGCCATTCGGCCCATCAAAATAATCGGGGTCGTATAAAGGACTCGAACCCCGATTATCATTACCATCAGGTGTAATTACAATCGATGGCGGTAATTTTCGACTTTGATAAAGTTCATGCAATACATCTAAGAGGGCATATTTATCAGCATAAGCACGGGCATCATCATGACCACCGTGTAGTAATAATATCACAGGATACCGTTTTTGCTGATTTTTATTATAACTAGGCGGCAAAATCACGCCATAGTTGCGGACTGCACCCATCGCTTGGGAGTTGAAGGTTGCTAATTGAAACTTCAGTCCAGTATTTGCCTCTTCTTGAGGTGGATCTAGTTGTGGCGCACCTAAGATGAATACATAATAATAACCAGCAGTAGTGAGGAGTGCGATCGCTCCTACTAAACTAATTAAAAATTTAGAAATCTTCATATTAATTTAACGTTTAAAAAAATCACCTCCACTAGAACTTACTATAGTTAATCTGGTGAAAAATTGCAGCTGAGTTTTCCACATTGATGTTTAAATATCAAAGGATTTATAAAATCTATGCTACATACAGGATGATTTTTACTGCGAATTGCTAATAATTTTGAATTTTGACACTTCGACTTTGCTCAGTGTTAACTTTTGACTTTTGACTTCCCCAAAGGGGCTGAACCTAGATGTTTAGTCCTATGTGCTATTTCAGAAACTCGAAATTGTTCTCCCACAAATGTCAACGAATCGGATAAATGTTCCCGCCAGTATTTCCAAGTGTGGCTACCAGGAAACTGCCGAAACAAATTATAAACTTTCAGCTTATTTAGTACTTGGCTAAAATTTTGAGCTTCGTCGATTTCTTCAATATCTGATGTACCAGAATCTAGATAAATTCGCAATTTTTTTTGAGTTTGTAAAGGAATGGTTTTGATATAAGTTATTGGGCTATTCAGTGGGCCACTTTTATCATGAAAATAACCGCTGTGACTAAATAAAATCGAGAAATGATCTAGATTATGTAATCCCACATTCATTGCTCCCCAACCACCAGAAGATAAACCACCTATCGCCCAAAAATCTGGATTGTTTAGTGTACGATAACGGCTTTGCACAACTTTTACCAACTCATCCCCCACGGCTGTAGAGACTTTACCGTTAGGGCCATCAATATATTCGGGATCTCGGTGAGGGCTAGAGCCACGTTTGTCGTTGCCGTCTGGTGTGATAATGATGCTGGGTGGCAACTTACCTTTACTATAAAGTTTTTCAACAGTTTTGAGAGCTTGTCCCTTATTCTGAATAAACCAATCAGTGGGATTACCATGTCCACCGTGGAGGAGAAATATTACAGGATAGCTTTGTTTTGGGTTTTCGTCATAAGCAGGGGGTAAAGAAACGCCGTAGGTGCGACTTGCGCCCATTACCTGACTATTGTAGGTTTCAATTTTATAGGTTAGGGGAGTAGCTGAGTCGCTAGTATTGGAGTGGGTTGGAACAACGGAAAGCTTGGTTTGTAAATCCTGTTGTGGTGGTTTGGCTACGGTACTTTGGGAGAAATTACAGCCAACAAGAGTTAACACTGAAACTAGCAAGAGAATTTTAGATCGTTTGTAGTTCATCTATTGGGTAGCAGGTATTTGCCTTACAAAAGCTTATGCAAATGATATGTCAATGCTGTGTCAACAGGATGGAAAATTTACGACTGGTTTTGAGAAGGCAGAAGGCAGGAGGCAGAAGGCAGAAGGGAAACCTCATAAATAAATTTAGGGGATTCAATAGGGACGTAGTATTTCTTGCGCTTCGCCACTCGAAATACATATTTTTTCTTTTTTTCATAAATAAATTTACTTGCTCTAAACCATTAAGGCAGAGGGCAAAAATTATATTTTCTTCCTTCTGCCTTCTGCCCTGCCTTTCTTCGGTAAATTAAAAGTCAAGAGTTAGGATAAGTTTTTTGATAATGCTTAAAAAGCTGCGACTCAATTTCAGTTCTTTATTTGGCTTGTTGCTGCTGGTGCTTTGCCTGTGGGCGATCGCTAACGAATTGCATGAGTATAATTATCGTGATATCCTCAACGCTCTAGCAGCAATTCCCAAAAGTCGCTTAAGCTGGGCAATTTGGCTGACAGCGTTGGGTTATCTGGTGATGATTGGGTATGATATCTTAGGTTTTAGCTACATTAATCGTTCCCTAAGTTGGAACAAAATTGCTCTCACCAGCTTTATTAGCTCTGCATTTAGTAATACTATCGGGTTTGCCTTGCTAACTGGCAGTGCTATCCGTTATCGATTTTATACTAATTGGGGAGTTTCAGCAGTTGCGATCGCTCAAGTAATTGCTTTCGCCAATTTTACTTTTTGGTTGGGGATGTTTGCTGTTGCAGGTTTCTTGTTCGTCATCAACCCACTGAAGATTCCCACTCAATTACATTTGCCTTTTGCTACTGTGCGTCCCATCGGCGTGATTTTTTTGCTATTAGTCGCTATTTATTTAATTGGAAGTATTTTTATTAAACAACCGTTAATAATTCGGGGACAAGAATTTCGATTTCCTTCCTTTAAAATATCCCTGGTTCAAATAGCAATTTCTAGTTTTGACTGGATTCTTGCGGCAGCAGTTCTTTATGCTTTACTTCCTAGCAATATATTTTTGTCATATCTAGACTTTTTAGGCATTTATTTACTAGCGATGTTTGCAGGTGTGGTTAGTAATGTCCCTGGTGGTTTGGGAGTATTTGAAACTATAATTTTGCTCATTCTCTCTTCTAAAGTTTCGGCTGCGGCAGTTTTGGGTTCAATGTTAGCTTATCGGGGAGTCTATTATTTCTTACCTTTGTTATTAGCAGCAGGCTTGCTAGGACTTTATGAAATTAGATTTAGATCCGAAAACTTCCGAAAATAAATCAACTCTCAAGTCTAATTTCAGTATGAACACTAAGAGATTCGTTCTAGACATAAACCGCCCAGAACTAAAGTTCCGGGCTAATAGCTCAACTCCACTAAAGTGGACTAAAAGCCTTTATTAGTTGTATTTAGACGAATGAGTGCTATTAGCCTCAGAATTGATTCTGAGGCGAGCTAGATGAGAATGAAATAGCCCTGGTTTAAAGAGACAATTTCACTTGTTGGAGTCGTCCCTTTAATTGTTTTATAATTTCTTCTGTTATTTGCTCTTCATTAGATGTTTAGAGGCTGTTAGACTGAAAACCATAAGTAAAATCTCGTATACTTTGGCAAGCTTATGGAGCCAGTATCACTGACAGCAGCTGCGATCGCCTCCCCCCAAATCCAGAATAAGCTAGTTTTGTGCAAAGCGTATCGTAATAAAACTGAAAAGCGCGTTAGCGAAGCTTACCGAAGGTATCGCCTAGACTAAAATTCATATTGAACTAAGTAAAAATGCGATTCAACTTACTCAAAATGAGCTTTTACTTACTCAAAATAAGCTTTTGCTTTCTCAAACCCCAGTTTGCTTTCTCATTTTGGTGTTTTCCACAAGCAAAATCAGCTTTTACTTTCTCAAACCCCAGTTTGCTTAATCATTTTAGTGTTTTCCGCAAGTAAAATAAGCTTTTACTTTCTCAAACCCCAGTTTGCTTAATCATTTTAGTGTTTTCCGCAAGCAAAATCAGCTTTTGCTTTCTCAAACTCCAGTTTGCTTTCTCATTTAAGTAATTCACGCATTAATTTTGGTATATCATTGAGCCGAAAGCTTGCTACGCTAACCCCAGATTTCTTCTAAGAAACTTCTTGTATTGTGGGGTTAACGATTAAATTGCAACCAATTTTTTGAGCGGCTTTCTTCTTTTTCTGGAATTAATATCTAACCTTCAAGTAATTGACGTGCATAAGCGATCGCCTCTATTCTTGTTGAAACTTTCCCCTCAGCTTGTGCTACACCAATTTCTCTCAACAGTTGCCCGATAATTGGCGAAGCTGGAATATCTAATGCTATAATCAACTCCTTACCGCTCACTAGTGGAGTGGGATGAGCGACCAGATCATCAGGGTTCAGGTAGCGGTCGATCAAAGGTGCCCAAATAAGGCAGCGTTTTGCTTTGGTTTCCACTGCTGTGTGTAGTGGCTTGTCACCAGACATTGCCTCTACCAAAATATCTAGTGCTACAGCTAATACTGTCATCGCGGGAAACACAATATCTGCGTCATGAAAGAAAAAGTATTGTTCTCGCAAAGACATATCGACTACTTGAAGCTGCGGTAACAGTTTCAAGGCAGTGGTTACACCCCGGATTTCGGCACGACTATAAGTTAGTTCCTGTAGTTCTATTTCTGCTAACTCTGGAACTGGGTTAACAAGACAAGTAAGTTTGGCAATACCTAACCAAGTAGTTTTAACACTATCGCGGACATATTCTTGCAGTTTTTCCCCTAATTGCTGCCAATTTTGGCACAGTAAAGCAGCTGCTTCGTCAACTGCTGCTAGTTTTATCAAGCTTTCACGGGTGGCATTTTTGAAGAAAGGCGCAAGTAAACCATCTTCCCAAGCACTTGTAATCCAAGGAGTACCGTGAGAATTTGCCAGGAGATAGCCAACTTCTACCCTAACTCGTTCGGCTGCAACTTTGCTGATATGTGATGCCAAAGAACGAATAGCGGCTTGGGTAGCTGGCTCAATAGTAAAACCTAGTTGGGCAGCTTGGCGATAACCTCGCATTAACCGCAAAGGATCATCTTCTAGGTTCGCAGGTGATACCATTCGCAAAATGCCCTGTTGTAAGTCTACATGACCTTGCAGAGGATCGATGATTTCTTGGGTATGGGGATTATAAGCGATCGCATTTACTGTAAAGTCCCGTCTGTGCAAATCAACTTCTATAGTATCTCCTTCCTGCTGGGCAAAGTCAGCCGTAGCGTGGGGAAAAACCACACGCGCAATTTGTCTTTCTGCATCAAGTAACACAAAACCAGCTTTGTAATGATGAGCGATCGCTCTCGCTACCTTTACCGCCTTAGATGGTATAACAAAATCTAAATCCAGATATCCGCGAGTTCTGCCAAGGATAGCATCTCGGACAGCACCACCTACCATGTAAGCGGGTTGTGGTAAGAATTCTAAGCTAAAAGGCCAATTTTCGGGAGCTAATACCATTTTGGATTTTAGATTTTAGATTTTAGATTGTGTACTCCTACGGTGAAGCAAGCTACGAGTAGCATCTTGTAGAGAAATAGAGGCTACGCTGTCAGTGGCGAGTCTGAATCACTCACGCTATTAATTTTGACCGAAGGCGAACTTTCTTTGCTTTGCTCCTGAATTCTTCTTCAAGCATTGTAATAAAAATCAACCCAGCAACTCATGAATAACAGTTGGGCTTACGTTAGATTAACAATAAAGGCCCCTGGAGTTGGTTCTATTATGTGTATTTGCGTGAATTGCCACTATGTAGACAGCTGTGTTACCTATCATGCCGTAGAAGGGCAGCACCAACAGCCTCACTTGACCGAAACACCAAATTTTGATCCGAATGAACCTTCTATCAATGTCAACATTCGGACTAAAGATGATGTAATTGAAATGGAATGGGATGTTGTTGGTTGTCTGAGCTTTAAGCGAGAAACGGGTAAATGGTCGAAGTTGCGTCCTGGTGAATTAGTGCCGACTTGACAGAAAATGATTGGTGTATCTTACAGCTATTTTCAGCTAAATAGAGAGGCGGTAGGGGTACAGAATTGCTGTGCCCTTAGATGAGATATTGTTCTTCAGCGATCGCTAATTCATGGTATAGGCAAGAGATGTCAGGAAGCGATCGCTATTATAAAGTGAACAGCAAGCGAACATTTGCGATCGCCTACGGCAGGCGTTTGCGCCATCGCGTTCTGATTTTGTTGAAACAGCAAGGCTTTTGCCGTGAGACTTCTATTCCTAGTCTATTTAATTAAGAACTGCTATGTTATATGCTTAAATAAATAACGTTAACTCTATAAAAATAGATATTTTAAGCAACTTTGACAACGGAACTAAAAGACCTTGCAATAAATAAATACGCTTTAGCACTACATACCACCACCCCAGAATTAGGTTTGGCAATTAGTAACTTTGCTGGTGAAACTCGCTCTCAAATTTGGAATTTAGGACGTGATTTATCTAGCTTAGTGCATCAATATCTAATTGAATTTATCAAACCGCAAACTTGGGTAGATTTATCCTTTATCGCAGTTGCAAAAGGGCCTGGCGGCTTTACAGGAACTCGGATTGGTGTTGTTACTGCTCGTACTTTAGGGCAACAGTTAGATATTCCTGTATTTGCAATTTCAACATTGGCTGCCGTAGCTTGGACAGAAGCAGGTAAAAGTCAAAATCTAAAAACTATTGCTGTAGAAATGCCAGCACAACGAGGTCAAATTTTTGCTGCTATTTATCAGTTTGATCCAGATGTTTCTAAACTAAAAGTGTGTTTATCAGATAGAGTGTTGACACCAGAAGCATGGCAGGAAACTTTAGCGAATTGGAACACTAATTATCAGTTAATTCAAGCTCAATCTGGATTAGCAGCGATGGTGACAAGTATTTTGGAATTAGCTAATCTCGATTGGCAAGAGGGCAAATTTCCTAATTGGTCAGAGGCTTTGCCATATTATGGGCAGCATCCAGTACAGGATGCATAATGCTTCTAAACTATTTATAAACATAGGACTAGTACTTTCAAGCTGGGTAAAATTTTTGGATAATAATTTCTCTTGTCTCTGTGTTCTCTGCGCCTCTGTGGTTTAATAAATTACTTTTAAATTAGAACGATAAGATGCTTTTTTCTTGGGATTTTAAGCGATCGCAAGTCCATAAATCCCAAATCAAAATAGCCACAACCAAAGTGGGAGAGTAAGCAGCAATAGTATAGCCCCAGCAGCTAAGGCAGTAACTGCCAAATCGCGATCGAGATTGAATGTCTCAGCAATTACCAGTGTGCCAAAAGCTGGAGGCATCGCCATTTGTAAGACAATTACCTTTGCTATGGAACCAGTTAATCCAAACAGTGGTAAGATACTCCCTAATATCAAGGGAACTAGCAGCATTTTGATTCCCAAGCTCATCCCTGCTTGTGGTAGGCTACGCCAAGATTTGAGCAGCCCTAGTCGCATTCCTATTAACACTAGAGATAAAGCTACACTACTCCAAGCAAATTTCTCCAAGCAGAATTCTACTACTGTGGGAATTGTCGCTTCTCGAACCAGCAAGCCAAATCCGAAACTCCATAGGGCAGGATTAATCAAAATGGCCTTAATAATCTGCCAACGATTCTGGACACCGCCGCCAAAACGGGCAGCTATTAGAACACCCAAGCCATAAGCTCCTGGGAATGAACCTAACAAATCGTAAAATAGCGCCCAAGCAAAGTATTCCTTGCCTAGTATTGCTAAGGTAATTGGAAAACCAAGATAACCTGTATTACCCAACATTGCTGCTAATATCAAGCTAGCCTGAGTTGGTGCTTGGGGGACAGTATTTCTAAAATAGGCTTGTCCTTTAATCCCTAACCAAGCTAAAAATGCTCCTAATAAAATGGCGAGGTAAGCGAAGGCAGGTGCAATCCAAATTTGCCCCGACAAGCTAGATTGACGCAAAAACGATACTATGCTGATGGGTACTCCCACCCAAAAAAGAAACTGTCCCAAACGTGTAGGAACTGTCACAGGAAGTTTGCGTCCCAGAATAAAACCTACCAGGATTAATCCACCCAGCTTGACGTATAGTTCTAAGAGGTTTGTCAAGATTGCGCCTAAGAACCACAGATGTAAAATGCTACCTGTTACGTTTACTTTTGTCCAGTGCAAAATCTGTTATGGTTATCCCACAAAAACAGGAGTTTACCCTTGAATAAGGCTGGGTTTTCTGGAAAACCGCAAAACTCATCGAATGACTTTGATGATGATATTCCAGTGGCTGTACGCGATACCCCTGATGCAACACCTAAAATTTGGTTGCAACCCCGAATTTGGCTTATTGCGGGAGTTGCAGGATTTATCCTCTTGTCTTTAATTAGCGGTTTTTTGTATTTCGTCACTGCACCTAAAAAAATCGCCGATTCTCAACCTTTACCAGCCACTTCTGCTCCTGCGAGTCCAGCAGCAGCTAAGAATTCCAGCGATACTGTGTTAGGGCATTTTCCATATCCAGAAGCCCCTGAGTCAGAATTAATAACTATCTCCGCAAACAGGGGCATTAGAATGCGAAAAGCTGCTGCCCAAAAGTTTGAGGAGATGGTAGCAGCAGCGCGGCGTTCAGGTATAATATTAGTGCCAATTTCTGGCTTTCGCTCAGTCAAAGACCAAGAGCAGTTGTTTTTTGCTGTCGGTGCCCAACGAAATCAAACGCCAGCACAACGAGCGGCCCTCAGCGCTCCTCCTGGTCATAGCGAACATCACACAGGTTATGCTGTGGATGTTGGAGACGGATCAGTACCAGCAACTAATCTCCAAACTAACTTTGACAATACCAAGGCTTATCAGTGGCTGCAAGCAAATGCACCGCGTTTTGGCTTTGAAATGTCATTTCCTAAAGATAATGTTCAAGGTGTGAGTTATGAACCGTGGCACTGGCGTTTTGTAGGCGATCGCAATAGCTTAGAAATGTTCTACAAAGCCAGAAATTTGAAACCCGCTAAGATATCACCATAGGAGACAGGAGTCAAAATAATTCGGTTAGAAGTAATTGGTTTTACTCCCTCTCCTTTAATGGCTACGGTGTACATACAAGTCGAATTACCCCCCTCAATCCCCCCGATGCATTGGGGGGAAGCCGGAAATCTAGTTCCCTCCCCAATACATACGGGGAGGGTTAGGGTGGGGTAAAAACCAGCTTCTTAAACTACTTCAGACTCAATACGGTTCAGTGTAAGGTGCATAGGTCTTAAAGATCCCCCTTAGTCCCCCTTAAAAAGGGGGAAATAGAGCCATTTTGAGCAAGCCTTTTTAAGGGAGGTTGGGGGGATCGAGTCTTATCCGAACCGTATTGACTTCAGACTTGTGTGTACACAAGTCTCTTGACCTGCACCTTTGTTGCATCGAGCTACACCTTTGTTGCATCGACCTGCACCCTTGTTGCATCGACCTGCACCCTTGTTGCATCGACCTGCACCTTTGTTGCATCGACCTGCACCTTTGTTGCATCGACCTACACCTTTGTTGCATCGAGCTTTTTTAGACAACGTAGCCTAAAAGGGGAGAATAGGGTTCGAGGGGATAATTTAGGAAATTACTAGCTTTCGGAAGTTTCCTGGGAGAACTTCTTATGGATAGTTCTAGTGGATTCCCCATCAGCAGCTACCGTTATGAGATAGTCCATTAAACCATCTGAAAAGGGAAGACGTAGGTGGAAAGTACCATCGGGTTTGATTTTGATGGAATGGCCACCAATATTTACGCTTGTATTTGGTTGGGTTGCTCCATGAATAATCAACTCAGCATCTGCTACAAACCAAAAATCTTCGTGGGAACGATTGAAAACCCGAACATTAGGTGAACGGGCTATAAGTAACCAACGTAGTTCACCGCCGTAGGCATCGCCACCGACAATATAGCCAATTTCAACCATGTAGTCGCGATCGCTGACGGGAATAGCCACAAAGCGATCGCGTGTTACCTCTTCACATTCATACTGCTGTACAAGCTGGGGATTTTGATAACTCAAGTCAATCCCAGTCACATCATACAGCCGCACTACCAATTGGGAGCCGCCCTGTTGTCGCAGTGCTTCGTTCTGAGCTTTGGAAAGGTGCCAAGATACATAAGCCCATTTGGGAGTGCGGGGTGTGAGCAAAATCCTGCTCTCCTCTTCACTACTCTCTTCTTGGACATCTAGCAAACCAATAGGTGTTTCGCTTGTTAACGCTACATCTTCAACGGTGGAATCTGTATGAACAATAGGTGTTTCGCTTGTTAACGCCACATCTTCAACAGTGGAATCTGTATGAACAATAGGTGTTTCGCTTTTTAACGCCACATCTTCAACTATGGGATCTGGATGCACTGGACTGAAGACACGAACAATTGCTGAATGGGCAATGAATAGCCAGCGTAGTTTACCGCCTTCGGCATCGCCATCAGCGACATAGCCAATTTCAGCTATGTAGTCGCGATCGCTGATGGGAATTTCCACAAAGCGATCGTGTGCTTTCTCGTCACATTCATACTGCTGGACAAACTGAGGACTTTGATAACTCAAGTCAATCCCAGTTGCATCATACAGCCGCACTACCAATTGAGAGCCACCCTGTTGGCGCAGTGCTGCTTTCTTGGTTTCGGAAATCTCCCATGAGACATCAGCCCATTGGGAAGTGCGAGGTGTGAGGACAATACTGCTTTCTTCTTGGGCGATCTCTTCTTGGGCGTCTTTTAAGTGAATATCTGTTTCATCCGCAATCGCCACATCATCAACTATGGGATCTGGATGCACAGGACTGAAGACACGGACAATTGGCGAACGGGCAATGAACAGCCAGTACTCGCCATAAGCGATATAGCCAATTTCAGCTATGTAGTCGCGATCGCTGATAGGAATTTCTACCAAGCGATCGTGTGCTGTGTCCTCACATTCATACTGCTGTACTAGGTGAGGACTTTCATAACTCAAGTCAATCCCAGTTACATCGTAAAGCCGCACTACCAATTGAGAGCCACCCTCTTGAAGCAGCCTTGCCTTCTTGGTTTCGGATATCTCCCAAGAAACATGAGCCGATGTAGAAGTATGCGGGGTGAGCAAAATACTGCTCTCTTCTTCTGTATCGATCAAATAAACAGTTGTTTCAGCCGCGAGCGGCACATTATCAACCGTAGTATCAGTTTCTCTTTGGGCATCTGATCCAGAAATGGTAGTCCAGCCTGCAATTCCTACGCCTGCTGCTAAAGCCGCAGCACCCGCTAAATCTGTGGAGTCAGTTTCAGCAATACCTTCTTCAACAATAGGCTCTGCTTGAGATTCTTCTTCTGGCAAATTGACAGTGGGTTCAGCTGCGTCCGCTACCACATTTAATACATCTTCTTCTGATAATTCTGGCAAATCGTCGAGCAGTGAGGATGTTTGTGCTGTTGATGGTTCTAGATTGGCTGTCACTTCCTCAGATGATGAGAGCAATTCATCTACTGAGTCTGTATCTTCAGTTGAGGTAATACTCTCTAGCCAGTTCAGTTCTGCCTGAAGTTGCTCATCTATCTGACCTTCATTAATTTCTGTGTCCCAATATCCAAAATCAGATGTTACTTCCGGCACATCTGGTAATTCCGGTAGTGGGGCTATCTCCTTAGATAAAGACAGTTCCACATCAGATACCTCCTCTGGAATATTAGGCAGGTGAGGATATGAAGTATTTACTACAGCTGCTGGGGCTTCTGTGTCCCATTCAATTTCATCAGAATCCCAGGCAATTTCCTCAGAATCAGGCTCAGGATTATTAATCTCAGGATAATTATCCTGGCTGCCTGCCTCATCAATTGCATCTGCTTCTGTTTCTTTATTGTTAAAGGCAGACCAGCTAGCTGCCCCGATGCCCGTTGATAGAGCCGCACCATTAGTTAAAGATGCTGCTGCTCCTAAGTTGTTATTTTCTGAGCCATTAGCTACACCTGATGTTGTGTCTTCATGGGAATTAGAGGTGCCATTAGTTCCCTCTCGGACTAAATTTGATGTCCCTTGAGTAGGATTCTGGGTTAGGTCAGATTCTGTTTGAGCATAGATGTTGAAAGGAGTGCGATCGGGGCTTTCTTGCTCTTGGAAGTGTGGCACTGCTTGCTCCTCAAGCATCGCTCCGTTAATGGAGGGAGATGTGCTGGCGTTGAGCACTGCCATTTCTCTATCTTCTGTGCTGGGTGGACGAGGATCTGATTCTGGTAAGTTGTCTGTTTTCTCACTGGACAATGGGCGTTTTCCCAAAATCCACCATAAGAAAGCCCCAGCTATAGGAGCAAAAAACAAAGGTAGGAGCAACCAAAATGGTGTTTCCCTATTGACAATCGGAATGGGTTGTGCAGTAGCAGGAGCCACAAATGGCTGTTCGGCAAATACAGAAGTAGTTGCAGTCGGGGAAGGCGTAGCAGTAGGTGTCGTCTGGCCACCGGTGGAAGCCGTAACAGGTTGTAATATGTTGGTTGCGATCGCCTCTGCTTCGGCAGTTCTACCTTGTTCTATAGCCTTCTTTCCTGGATCTGCAAGGGTAAAGCCGAGAAAATCTACTGTGCTTAAACCCGGATTTTTTTTGTAAACGTAGACTAAAGGTTGCGAAAAAGGATATTTATCATCACCTGGTAAGGCTTTATCTAATTGCAGAACTCGCACACCTTTCAATTTTGATACGTCATTAGCTAATACATAGCTGATGCCGTCTTTGCCCAGTTGTTTGATAATTTCTGCGGTATTATCCTCAGTTAGTTGGGTAGCATTGGGCCCTGTAGTAAATTCAGCAGTCTTGAAGGCTGGGTAAGTCCGAAAAGTATTGCGAGTTTCACTCGTGTTAGGGCGATCGATTAACCGAATCTTCCCTGAAGAACCTCCTAATTGTGACCAATTTGTAATTTGTCCCCGGAAAATCCGGGCAAATTGCTTACTAGTCAAGTTTCCTTTAAAAGGATTATCTGCACCAACCACGATCGCAATCTTCTCACGGCGTAAGCGAAGTTGCTCTAGTCCTTGGGCTTTTTCTGCTGGCGTCAACCCACGCCCCATTGCTGCTATGTCGATTTTGCCATCTAGCAATGCTTTCAGTGCCGTATCAGTGCCGTTAGCAGCAACTTCAACCTTTGCGCCAGAAAACTGTTTTTCAAAATTTTCTTTCAGGCTTTGGTTGATTGCACCCAAGCTACTTGAACCATCAATCCGCACTGTCGCCCCATTCTGCACTGTTTGCGGCAGTGTAAAAGAGGGGGCTTCAGGTTTAGATTGTGCCAGCATCGGTTTTGACACCAGTAAACTTGCTGCCATAGGGGTGCTAGCTAAGGTAAGCCATAATACCAGTCTGACTATCGAAATATCTTTTTTTTCTTGTTGCCACATATGCCCTTTATTAAAGTAAAAAATAGAAAGCCTGCCAGCCTTAATCATTATCTTTTTATGGATTATGCAGGAGACGCGCTAATTATACATCCCTGTTATATTTCTTATCAGTTATTGTAAATATTTGTGTCACTATATACCTGGACTGACTTTAACTCTTTTTACTTTGCTGGACAAAATTTATTTAACTAAATTTTGTGCTTACACGTTACTTTATATACTTTAATTACGTATTACGGAATGATAGTCATGCTGGAAAAATTAGCTAAATAAATATTGAAGAAGGCAGAAGGCAGAGGGTTTTACCTCAGTTGGGGATTCAGATCCCTCCTGAATAAGCAGCCCCAAATTTTTAATTTGGTGGGGGTCTTAAACCCAAGTTTGGTACAGTCACTGACTTTAGCGCGGAGGCAGAAGGGAATTCTGCCTTCTACCTCCTGCCCTCTGCCTTTATTGATAAAGATAGTATATAGCGGTTGCCGCATGAGTAAGGTACAGAAAAAATAATTAACCACCAATGAACACACATACTCATAAAGACACGGCAATGCCGAGTCTCTGCCCAGTATCCATTGAAACGAGATATCGCTATAAATAGATTAAATATGCTGTTTGGTATCAAATTCAACAGTTATCAGTTCTCAGTAAATAGTTATTAGTTAAGATAAATGCGCTTAATACCAATTTAATGTGAAGCTGCACTAAATGAGTTAAGTCTCTATTCTTGGCGCTCTTCTCTTCGAGACGCTTTGCGAAGGCGTACTTGGCGGTTCGTTTAATATTCTGTGCATCTTCTACACAATTGGTATAAGTACCCCACTATATCAGTAAACAGTTAATTGATAACTGTTTTAAATCCCCTACTATACGTTTGATAACTGTTGACTGTTCACTAGTTTAAGCTTTACTTAACTTTACTTAAATAGCTTTACTTAACTTTACTTAAATAGTGTAATAATTATACAATTTAGGTATTTTTAAGATGGTTAAATTGCCAGAGATGAGTCAACAAAATCTACACAAAAAATCAGCTTTGGCAGATCCGGCTTGGCTAGTATTAGAAATCATCGCAGTCTTGGCATTAATCTGTCTCAAGGATTTGTTGTTTGATATCATGGCAAGAAATGATATTGACGCTTTACCTTTAGCAAGACAGTTCGCCGATCATAGCTGGGTTCCGGGAGATTGGTCTGTTAACCAACCACCTGTTTATCGAGTGTTGTTCCAAACTTTATTTGGCTGGATCATAGGAAAATTGGGGTTTCTGGCTAGTTCGATAATAGGACGGTTATTTTGCTACAGCTTGATAGCTTGGGGACTAGTACTCATAGGTCGAAAACTAGGATTGAATTTGCTATTGCTGATGTTGGCGGTTGCAATGTTCCTCTCAGGAAATCAAGGTGTTGCTGCTGGGGAAAGGATCATAGGAGCGCTAGAAACAAAAATATTTGCTTATGCTATGGTTTTGTTGGCCATAGCGTTCATGCTAAGGAAACGTTATCGCCTGACGGCTTTTCTATTAGGGCTAGGAACTTCATTTCATGTTTTGGTAGGCGGTTATACAAGCCTGTTTGTACTAGGGTGGGTGATTTTAAGACGAAAAACCCGTTTTCCTAGTATGCGAGAATTAGGGTTTATTGTTCCGTTATACCTGATAGCAAGTGTATTCGGTCTAAAAGCGATAATCGAAGAGTTGTCCAGTCCAACCTCTACAAGCCCCATATCAATTTCTTATATATATGTCTTTCTCAGGATGCCCCACCATCTGAATCCTTTATCATGGCCTGCACATTGGTGGATAACTCCTATATTTTTCCTTGTAATACTTGTGAGCAGTGCTGGCTTCCTTTGGTTCAATCGTCCAACTAAAGCGCTATCTGAACAGTTTGAACAGTACGAAGCTCGTATAGGACTATTTGAGTTCACACTAATCAGTCTAATCCCATATCTACTGGGAGTAGTCATTGCTCCATTCGACTCTCAAGGAAGCTTGCTACAATATTACCTTTTCCGCGTAGGTGACGTAATGTTGCACCTAAATGCCTGCTTTTTGTTTGTCTGTGCTTTGGATCAAATCTTCACAAGTAGAAAACAACAAAAAGTATTGTTATTTCTATGTAGTCTGGCGCTTAGTATAAGCATTGTCAAAGGATTCCATAACTTTCAGAAAGATTTTCAATCCACACTTAATTTTCCTAACGAAGTGCAGGAGGTAGATCCGCAGTGGAAAGATATGGCTGCTTGGGTGCGAAAAAATACTCCAAAAAATGCCATATTCATATCTCCACCGGTTGAATTTGCTAACTTCATTTGGCTGACAGAGCGTCCAACCATTGCTAAATATAAGCTCATGGCTCAGACAAAAACTGGGACATTAGAATGGTTTTCACGTATGCGCGACTTGAGTGGTAACTTTAATGGGGTTGATCCATTAATTAAATTTAATGAAAAACTACTTACAGACGGCTACAATAATTTGACAACTGAGCAGGCTAATGCACTAATCATAAAATATCACGCTTCGTATTTAGTAACTCGCATTCAACATCCACTATATCTGCCAGTTGCTTACCGTAATAAATCTTATGTTCTCTATCAAAAATAGCGAGATTAGAGCTACTAAAAATTGATAATTTATTCTATGAGTTACTTTGATTGAGGTAACAATGACAATCTGGCTTATCAATCAATGACTCCACCAATGCATTCAGGGCAGTAGCAGCTAAAGCGCCACCTCCCAACGTGCCTGCAACTGTAATAAAAGGTATCTCTTGTTGCATCAGTTGTCGCTTGGCTGCGGGAGCATGGCTAAAGCCAATGGGCATTGCTATTACTAATGCAGGCTGAATTTTCTGGTTGGTAATCGCCTCACAAACTTCTACAAGGACTGAGGGAGCATAACCAACTACCAGGATACAACCCTTGCTTACTTGCTGCAATTTCTCTCGCCATTTTTGATGCTGCCAAAAGGCAACTTCTGCTTCTGTGGCGGTGGTAATATGGGGATTATCAATTAAGGTTTCAATGTGGCATCCCAAGTGAAGTAATCGGGTTTGATCCAAAGCAGCAGCAACCGTTTGGGTATCGACAACAATTTGACAGCTTGAAGATAAAGCTTCTCGACTAGCTGCGATCGCACCTCGACTCAACTTGATAAAAGACACCAAACTCACATCGCCACAAGCTAAAACCAACTGAGAAATTAAGTGTTGTTCAATTTCTGAACGATGAGATAAATCAGGTAGTAAGCGTTGTAGTGATTCTGAAAAAGCTTCCGAGTGAGTATGAATTTCTGCATCCAAGCCACTCCAGAGATTTTCCAATCCCCCCAATCCAGCTTGAGTTTCAACATCAAGTAACTTGAGTTGCGCCAAAACTTCCGCCTGCATAATTTGACAATGGCGATCGCGCCCCAATAATCCTTCTAATGCTGATGCAGTTTGTCGCAGTTGAGAAATTTGTTGCATCACCGCCCGATATTGCTGCTGGAGTTGTCCCATCAAGTTAACAGTTGTGTCAGTCTCTGGTTCCACCTCCAAAATATTGCGGATATGGTTTAGCTGAAACCCTTGCTGCTTGAGTGCTACAATCCGTTGCAAGCGAAGGACATCTTTTTTGGTGTAGAGACGGTAATTGCTAGGCGATCGCACTGGTTGCGGTAACAGTCCTAATTGATGGTAATGGCGCACCATGCGCGGAGTTAAACCGCCTCCTACTGCATCGGTAAGTTCTTTAATAGTTAAGCAACCAGCGTTCATGATTTACTCCAACAACGGCAAAATTCTTTGTAATTCTCCACAAGCCCCCTGAAGAGATGGCGGTGCATCTTCATCCAAACCTTGGTAACACTGATTTACCAAGTTTTCTACATAGGGTTTACAAGCTGACTCATTTTTAGGAAATACAGTTAAATCGTCCCATTTACCCACATCCAGCTTTTGAAAAACGCTCCCAGAACACAGATAAAAATTTAACTCTGCGTACCTCAGCGCTTCCCTCAGCGCCCCTACCCTGCGGGAAGGCGAAGCGCCTATGCGCTTCAAAATCATTATAAACCTTGACATTAACATAAATGTCAAGGTTTAGCGTAAGAGAGTCCTTGTTAATTCACCTCTCATGCTCTACCCCCAACGTTTTAGCCAATTCACCAGAGAACACGCAGATACCGTAGCCGCCCTTTTGTGTGGCTTACTGCTATTTCTCGGATGGTTCGCCTTGCATCTCGGCGCTTTGGGATTAGCATTCCTGCTGCTACCCGCCGCTTATGTAATTGGTGGTTACGAAAGTGCGCGAGAAGGATTGACTACCCTCTTCAAAGAAAAAGAACTCGATGTAGATTTGCTGATGATTGTGGCGGCTATTGGTGCTGCTAGTCTTGGTTTATGGCGAAGAGAATATCATCTAATTATTGATGGGGCAATATTGATACTCATCTTTGCCATCAGTGGCGCACTAGAAGGCTACGCCATGCAGCGAACTGAGCGGAGTATCAGGAGTTTGATGAGTTTGACACCAGATACAGCAAGGGTTTTGCTTCAGGGAAAAGAAGAGGAAATTCCTATTACTCAGCTAAAAGTCGGTGATGAAATTGTCGTCAAACCTGGAGAGCTAATTCCTACTGATGGGATAATTTTATCTGGTTACAGCACCCTCAATCAAGCTGCAATTACAGGTGAGTCTTTACCTGTAGAGAAAACAGTGGGCGAAGAAGTATTTGCCGGCACACTCAACGGCTATGGTGCATTACAAATTAAGGTACACAAACCAGCCCAAAGCAGTTTAATTCAGCGTGTAATTCGTTTGGTAGAACAGGCAAAGACTCAAGCTCCTCCTTCGCAAGAGTTTATCGATCGCTTTGAGAAAGGATATGCCAAAGTCATTGTAGTAGCCGGGATATTACTGGCAACTCTACCGCCATTTCTCTGGGGTTGGGATTGGGAAACGACGATTTATCGCGCCCTTACTTTTCTTGTGGTGGCTTCTCCCTGTGCGTTGATGGCTGCAATTATGCCTACCCTACTTTCAGGAATTGCCAATGGTGCAAGACAAGGGATTTTGTTTAAAAATGGGGCGCAGTTGGAGAAGATTGGCAAAGTCCGAGCGATCGCATTTGATAAAACTGGTACTCTAACAACAGGAAAGGTGCAGGTATTTCAGGTAATTTCACTTAGTAAATACACCCAAGCAGATGTATTAAAAGCCGCCGCTAGTGTGGAATCCTATTCAGAACATCCCATCGGTAAGGCAATTGTGCAGGCGGCTGGTGATTTGAATTTGGTTGGTGCAGTTCAAGTGCAAGCTATACCTGGACAAGGAATTGTGGGAATTGCCCAAGAACAACAGATAATTGTGGGGAATGCCGTTTTTGTGCAAAAGTATGTAACAAATTTACCTGAAGAGTTGCGAGAAATGGCTCAATCTTTAGAGCGAGAAGGTAAAACTGTGGTTTGGGTAGCGAAGAACCCTACCCCCAATCCCTCCGCGCTCTTGGAGAGGGGAGCCGGATTTGAGGTGATGGGTATAATTGCGATCGCAGATGAAGTAAGATCGCAAGCAGCCGCAACCATTACCCGGTTAAAGAAATTGGGAGTTGAACAAATTGTCATGCTAACTGGGGATAATCAGGAAACTGCTCACAGTGTCGCCAAAGCAGTAGGAATTGATCGGGTACATGCTCAACTTTTACCAGAAGATAAGCTTGATGTTATCCGCCGTCTACAGCAAGAATATCAAACAGTTGCAATGGTGGGCGATGGAATTAATGATGCACCCGCTCTAGCCCAAGCATCTGTAGGTATAGCGATGGGAGTATCTGGTAGTGATGTGGCATTAGAAACCGCAGATATAGTACTGATGGCAGACAGGTTAGAAAAAATTGCGGTAGCGATGCATTTGGGTAGGCGATCGCAAGTCATAGTAAAACAGAATATATTCGTAGCGTTGGGTTTCATTATGTTGCTTTTGGTGGGCAACTTTCTAGGCAATATTAACCTACCCATCGGCGTGATTGGGCATGAAGGTTCTACAGTGTTAGTTACCCTCAGTGGTCTAAGATTACTGAAATAAAGCACTTTTCTCTTTTCTCTGTGTCGCGCCAGTTGCTAAAGAGCGGGAACGCTAAGAGCGAACTTGGGGAACCGCAAGGGCGCACTGGCTACGACATACAAAATTGGCACTAGAAACAAACTCAAGAAAGTCGCAATTAACATCTCTCCAAATACTGCTGTTCCTAATTGCCGACTTCCCGCGCCAGCACCTGTAGCAATAGCCAACGGAAATATCCCCAATGTAGAAAATACAGTTAAAATACGAATTTTATCACAGATTGGAACAGGGAATGAGTTTAAAAGGTACTCAATACAATCACTCGTTTCTTTTTCATTTTTTGGGCTTAACCGAACCGTATTGCCCCCACTCCCCATTCCCTTCTTCAACTAAAGCTTCTGACTACCCACTTCTTCTGGTGCAGGGGTAATGGGAGCGCCATTAGTTAGGTTGAGAATACCGGAAACAACAATTTTATCCCCAGCTTTTAGTCCTTCGATAACTTGATAATTATTCCCCTCAATAACTCCCAATTTCACAGGTTTTTGTTGAGCAACTAAAGATGGTGCTCCAGCTTTCTTCTCTGCTGGCGCTTCAGCTTTCTTTTCTGTTGGCGCTTCAGCTACAAACACAAAAGTCTCTCCACCCAGGCGAGATACTGCTGTAACTGGAATTAAAATTCCTGGACGTTGGTTCCAAATCACTTTGGTTTGGACTGACTGGCGATTGATCAGTTGACTTCTAGAATTACCAAAGTTGGCTTTTATCAAAACTGTTTGCGAATCTGAACTGGCATTTGGAGAGATGAAATTCACCTTACCCCTTGCTGTGGGTTCGCCTTGGGCGTTCAGCATTTGCACTGGTAATCCCAAGCGCAGCTTTTTGGCTTCTTCTAGGGGAACGGAAATATTCAGTTCTAAAGAGTCATTTCTAGTCAGTGTAGTCAGCTGGTCTGCTTTTTCCACATAATCTCCCACCTTTGTTGGAATATCACCAACAATGCCAGTGAAAGGTGCAAGGACTTTTGTATATTGTACTTGGACTTGGGCAGCTTGGACTTGGGCAGCTGCTTGACTTACTTGCGATCGCGCTTGGGCAATTTCTTCTGGGCGGGAACCATTTTCTAGTTGCCTTAAGTTTTGTTTCTGTTGTTCTAGGGCGCCAGCTAGCTCATTGATACTAGAATTTCTGCTTTGGCGGAGTTGATCTAGGCGTTTCTGGGCTACGACAAGGGCAGCTTCAGCACTTTGCTGTTCTTTAACATATCCTTCTAAGGTATCTTGAGAAACAGCACCTTCTTTTCTCAATTGTGTGTATCGCTTGGCTCGTGACTGTGCGAGTTCTACATCAGATTTAGCTGACTGAATTTGAGCCTCAGCTTGAGCAATTTCTTGTGGTTGCGATCCCGATTGGGCATCTCTAAACCGAGCTTGGGCTTGGGCTAACTGCGCTCTAGCTTGGGCAACTTCTTCTCGTCGCGTACCTGCAACAAGTTCCGCAAGCTTTGCTTGGGCTTGTTCTAATCCGGCTTTTGCTTGTGATAATTGCGCTCGGACATTATCACTTTCTAGGCTAATAATAACTTGCCCTTGTTGAACACGGTTGCCCTCTTGGATGAAAATCTGGGTTATTCGTCCTTCAACCTGTGGCTTGATGATTACCGCACGTGGAGCCTCTAAGGAGCCAATAAACTCTGAGCTTTCCTGCACAGTTTCAGTTTGCACAGTTGCTAGCTTAACGGGAATTGCCATCGGTTGACCAGCAGCAGGCCCGCCCGGTGGTGCATTGCTAGCATTACTAGTTTGCCACCAGCGCCAACCAATACCAACACCTGCAACTAACAGTACGATTCCCAACAGCAAGGGCCAACGCCGCTTTTGAGGTGGCTTTGGCGATCGCTCTGGCAATGGTTGCAACTCTTGACTAGAATCATTAACAGAAGCCTGTTCTGTTTCAATAGGTAGGGTAGAATCAGGGAACTCAGAATTGGACATAATATTTGGTTTCTCGTCTTGTGAATTTAGACTTGGGCAATCTACTCTTCGCTAAAAAAGGATTGATTATTTAAATAGTTTTTAGCTCTTTTTTATTGATGTTGGTAACAAATATATATTTGGGTATTTGGGCGATCGCTCACGTTGTCTAGCACCTGAAATCAATATTATTCAGCACATTATGGTTATTTTGTACATTACTTAGCTCAAATCATTTTCAAAGTGTAATTTATAAAACTTTTTTTAGGTAGTATAAACCCAGTGCCTTAGCTGAAAAAGAAAATAGGGTTAATCTTGTTGCAGACTAATCAACTAAACCTCCTGACTTCTATAACGGCAAAGGGCTAATACCGCGCATAAATAAATTCACACAAGTTTCCATGTAGCATTCACGACTGTACTCTAGTGCGGTGGGGATGTCGCTAAAACGCAGGATACCGTGAAGCAACATACCAGTGAAACTATCCACAGAAGCTTTTAAATCTATATCTGAGGATACCGTGCCCTTCTCTTGACTCTTTTGCAAGTACACAACTAGCTGTTCGCGCAGCGATTTGTCAGTTTCGTATAAAATCAGACGGGCGGCTTGGGGATGTCGCTTCGCTTCCCCAATAAATGTCCGAATCAGGTCTTCATGCTCCTCTATCATCTGGTTGCAAAGCTTTGCATAATTCTTGAGGTCAATGTATAGGTCTTGAGTCCAGTCGTCGTGATAGGCTAAAGCTTCTGCCTGTAAAGCGTAGGCGTAGCCCGCCGAAGGCATCGCTTCGGTAATCACAGCAGCTAATAGTTGCTCTTTGGTCTGGAAATGACGAAATAAAGTTACCTCATTGACCGCAGCAACACGAGCAATTTCCCGCGTTGTCGCTCCTGTTAAACCTGCTGTTGCAAACACCTGAGTTGCTGCTTTGATCAAGCGTGCATGAGTTTGTGCCGTCCTTGATGCTAAGTTTTCCATAAGTGTTTGCAAGTGCTTGCTTGCATTATAACCACATAAAACACGACACTAGTGTAAGTTACAGATGAGTTTATCGCTCTTAAGTAGTAGTGAATACTGATCTTAAGAAAGAGAAAAGTACGCAGCAATCCCAACTCTTGGAGAGGTTTGTCTGCGACACGCTGCGCGTAACTTGCTTCGACCTAGTAGTACGCCAACGCTATTAACTACGTGCAATTTAACCAGTGTTCTCTAGATTCCTATTTTTGAGCAGTCTCAACTTCCTACACTTAGGTCACCCGACCGGTTGATTTTCAACTCACCCGAATGGGTGATTTAATTTTTCCTAATTACGGTTTTGTCTTCTCAACCGCTTAATATTTGCTAATTAAGAAGCATCTCATTTTGGGAAAAAATCTCCACTATCCAGCCATATCAACCATCTACAACTGATTTCTTGGAATTTAATTTTGGCAAGATACCTAGAGGTGACTTTTGGTTAGCAACAATATGAGAAAGCAGCCCTTCATATCGATTAAGTGCTTGTTCCAAGGAATAGTTTTCTTCGGCAAACTGTCTTCCTGCGTTACCTAGATTCGTCCCTAGAGTAGGATTAGTATATAAATCATGCACCGCAGCAGCCATTGCATTGGGTGATTCTGGCTCAACAATTATCCCACCACCACTAAGTTTGATTGCTTTTGCAGCAGTACCAGTAGCGGGAACTGAACCCACAATCGGGCGGCCACTCGCCAACAGTAGTGGTATTTTTGAAGGCATATTGAATGAAATCACATTGCGTTTTTGGACAATCAACCCTACATCAGATGCTGCTAGCATTTCGGGTAGTTTTTCTCGCGGCTGCAACGGTAGCAGCAAAACATTATCTGCTCCATTTAAAAGACAATATTTCTGCAACCTTTGCAATGCTATTGATTCGCCAACGATAACAAAGACAATCTCCTTGATATGACGCAAGGAAAGTGCTGCTTCTATTACTGTTTCTAAACCTTGCGTTAGAGCAATATTGCCCGAATAAAGGACTATAAATTTTCCATCAAGTTGATGGCTAGATATCCAGGAGTTGTTCTGTTTTGGTAATGGGCAGATGAAATTTACATTTACCCAATTGGGAATACAAACGATTTTATTAGCAGATACTCCCTTATTCACCAAATTCTCACGAAACCCATCGGCAATGACACTAATAGTATGTGCAGACCGATATGCAAATTTTTCTAGACCTGCAAGAGTTCGGATCATCCACTTGTTCTTCAATAGCCCGATACGTACCGCAGCATCTGGTAGAATATCTTGCACATTCAGAACTACTGGGCAGTTATATAACCAACCAAATATTGTTACTGGTAAAGTACCGAAAAGAGGCGGAACTGTTAAAATAATCACGTCAGGGCGTCTGCCTTTAAAGGCTTGGGGTAAGCTCGTGAAAACAAAGCTTAACTCCAGCAATAGCCGATCTAGGAGATTAGGTTTAGACTTAATTCGTAAGTAACTTCGTTGAATGATGACGCCATTTATTTGTTCAGTAACGTACCACTTACCCCGATACTCATCGTAAATTTCGCGCTGAGGATAGTTCGGCATTCCCGTAATCACGCGCACTTGGTGACCTCGCTTTACTAGTCCTTCTGCTAATTCAGTCATCAACGGAGCAATACCAATCGGCTCTGGATGATAGTTATAGGAATAAATCAGAATGTGCATGAGCTATTTGTGATTTTTGTGAAGACAGCCGGAGATAATCGGATTTATTCCTTCATAGTCAGTATGGGCTGCTAATTTTATTAGTTATTTGAATTTATAAATTTGCTTCATTAACAGTGCGTTAAACATTGTTGATGAATTTTTTAGTGATTTTTAAAAGAGAATTTTTGTACTACAGAAAGCACTGAAAAATTAAGATATTACCTTGTGTAAATACCTTAGGTTTTTAGAGGTCGTTTTAAAAGTTCCAGAAGGGATAATTTTCTGATACTGACTTGGATGAACTACAACGAAAAGATTAGCTTTCAGTTATGTACTGAAATGCTTCGCTATGTTCACCAACTAAGTAAAATATCCTTTTAAAACATCCTCTTCTAGACATAGGTTTTAATTTTTGGTTATTTATGACAATATTTGTCCTGGTTGTTTCTGAACTAATGCCTAAATTTGCAACTTGGGGGATTCTACCATCATATTCAAGCTCGTGCATATAACCCGCATTCCGCCCTTTAAACTGGCACATAGTGTTGATGAGAATTAATGAGTTTTAATGATAGCCCTACCAGTTCAGTGAACTAGTAGGGCTAGAATAGAGATTCAGTAAATTGAGCAAGCTCTGACTAGAAAGCCTTAATTGCTAGCAAGAGGCTTGCTTTTTCTTCACAGATGAACCTAGACCCAAGGCAGCAAACGCTAGCAAACCCAACATAGAAGCAGGTTCAGGGACTTTGGATACCTGAATAGAGCCAGAATTTTGATCTAGTGTTATGTCTGGTTTGTCTTGCCCGATATACTGACGTAAGAACAAAGAGTCGCCAACCGTTCCCTGAAGGAAATATTCTCCAATTACAGCCTTTCCTCCTGCTATATCAAAGGGGCCAAACAATGTTTGAGTGGAAGTATCAAAGTTGAATTTAAAGAAATCAGATTCTGATACTCCACCAGTAACGGTGTTATAAGTTCCCAAAAGATTTTTAGATGGATTTAAAAAGGATACATTCAAGGATTGTAAAAAGTTGGTTGCTCCAGGACCAGCTTCTGAAATAATTGTAGGTGCTGTAGTTTCGTCGTAGCTGAATGAACCTATTGCTGAATAACCAGCATCACCTTGCCAGTTAAAGTTTAACTCAATAGCTTGTGCTGGGTTGTTAGCAGTAGCAACAGCAACACTAAAAGCAGCACTGGTTGCTGCGATCGCGGCGATTTGGCTGAAAATATTTTTCATAATCATAGCTCCAAAGTTAATTGAAATAATGCAGATATCAATGCATTAAACAAAACTAAGCTTACGATAGAAAGATATATACGTAAATACCGCATAAAACTACGGTAATAAATGTAATGAATCAATGAAGTGAAACACTTTTTTTGTGAAGTTTTGCATAAAATGCCAAGTTTATCTAAGTTAAAAATTTACGCAAAACATCCAAACTCTAGTATAATATACAGCAATTCTCATTTTGAAAAAAAATCAGATAAAATTCTCTTGTTTAAATAGAGAACTTGTGTCGAACCATCATTTTTTGACAAATAATTATTA
>NZ_JBALBZ010000006.1:0-25545 GCF_036919495.1 Nostoc sp. | reverse complement strand
GATATGGCTTTCGTAACTTTAGCAATTTTAGATTACGCAGTTTATTAAACTGGCATTTTAGTATTGATTCTCCATAAAACTAGCGGAAGAACCATAAATTTTACAACTTTATTTTTAGAGATGAGTATTAGCGTTAACGGTAATATAATCGTTTCAGCACTTAAAATTGTACAACTTTTTTATACTTCTACAGCTTTGCTAATGCGCTATCCAGCGATGACGCTAGGAAATAGCCAAGTTCACGGATATTTACTCTCTTTTTCCAACCCAAGAATTTTAAATGAATTAGAGTGCTGGAAGATTACCAGCCGAATAAACAACCACCAGAAAACCTCTATAATCGACAAATTATCGAGGTTTATGAGTCACAGTAGCTCCTCTGGGTTGGGCTTGGGTTTATTTAATTGACTCTAGACCGAGTTTGACCAATTAGAAGGCATCCTCCAACCTGACGGCTGGTGGAGTGGCTGTGGTTTAACCGCAAAGTACAGCTATAATCTGTGAACTATTAATTTTGCGATTAGTTTATGTCCTGTTTGGAGTCGTGCTGTTGCGGCTGTAGCGGATAAATTGGATTTTCTGGAGAAGCTACTGCTGCTTTAGGAATTTCAATTACCGGGTTATTTAGCCCCACCATCAACGGGGAAGGTGGAATTATAGACGCTGAAGATGTTTGTATCGGTTCTGTTTGTGGTCGTTGTGCCAGTTGCGGCACTCTCGAACCAATAGGTACTAAGCCAGATACTGCACCGATTACACAAGCAGCAACGGCTGCACCTCCCGCCATCCAGTTTAAACGAGAACGGCGGCGCAAACGTGTCAATACTTGCCCAACTGTTACTTCTGGTGACTGTTGGGCTGTGGGCACTGGGAGAGTCCGCAAGCCTTGGCGCAGCTTTAAAAGCCGAGCATACAAGCATTGAACTGAGGCATCATTTGCCAGCCATTCTTCTACTTGCCTGCGTTCTGTAGCTGTGACTTCACCATCGAGATAAGCACTCAATAACTCGAAGCGATCGCGCTTCACCATATCCATAAGACCCGTTGATTCATTGGTATGCTTGGCCATTCCATCTGACAAATCTTGAGGAAGTTGCAAAGGAGAACGGTCGTAAAACTGAGAATCAGTAGTCATCTTAACATTATTACCAATTCATACACGGGTAAACTGGGCGGGAGATTCGGAGAAATTAGCCAATTTTCCTCCTTAGGGCAGAAGCGATCTACGTCTTTGGTGTAATTCTTAATCAATCCTTAAATTCTGCCAGTGGGCAGAGGCAAGATACTGTAAATTAGGAGTCTAAATAATTCTGCAAGTGAGTTTGCAGCCTCGATCTAGCTCTGGCTATTCTTGACTTGACAGTTCCTAAGGAAACTCCAGTGATTTCGGCAATTTCTTCATAAGCCATGCCTTCGATTTCTCTCAGGACAATGGTAGTACGAAACACCTCTGGTAAATCCGCGATCGCTTCTCGCAGTTGCTCGTAAAATTCTCTAGTTGTCAGTTCTTCTTCAGGGCCGGGAGTATCACCAGCGATTTCCCAATCCATCTCGCCGTCCTCTAACGAACGCGGAGCATCCAGTGACAAAGGACTCATAACCCGCTTGCGTTTCCGCAACTCGTCATAAAACAAGTTGGTGGCAATGCGGCTTAACCAGCCCCGAAATTTGGCAGGCTCTTGCAATCGGTTAATATTCCGATACACTCGAATCCAAACTTCTTGAGCTAAATCGGCTCTGTCAGCCCAATCTGGAGCCAGGTGGTATAGAACTCTATCAACTTGACTTTGATAGCGGCGTAATAGTTCTGCAAACGCAACACGATCTGGTCGCAGTCCCGCTTGACAGCGCAAAATTAAATCGTGGTTAGGGAGTTTGTCAACTTGTACTGATGCTTCTGGATACTTTGCATCAACCGTTGACCAGGATACAGAGATCGACTGACTCATAGATCGTAGTGGCTCTAAATCATCCCTATCTATTAGACCTGCTAATGGGACAGAAGTTCCATGCTAAGGTGACGGATTTATGACTGGAACACTGAGGCAAACAATTTTAGATACATTTATAGCAATAAAGAGGGCCACTTTTTACTTATACTGCTGGCATAGTTAGCCAAGACCTATTAACTAATAAAAGCGCGGTAACATGCACATTTTGGTACTTTTCGCAACTGAGTATATACGCTTGATAAAAATAATTAAATCTGGTTATAAGAATGAAGATAAAACTTTTGTAATTCTAACTTCTTAATACCTTTAAAGTAGAGGTATTAATTTCTGGAAGTTGGGTTGCTGTAGTGACTATAATGGTGATTTATTTTTTTCACTTTATTACCAGAATAGCTGCTGATTGTTCTGGTTGTGACCCGTAGGTGGCACCATTATGTTGCTCTGGTACACGAACTTGAAAAAGGAAATTGAGGGAAAATGTAATTGTGACTGCTAAGAATAGTTTTTCAAACATGATTTTTCTCCCACCGACACCACTAAGAATTGATTACTACATTTCAAAAGCTGCACCAGAAAGTCTAAGTATTGGCTTACAACCCCCAGAACTTTGGAGGAATGAGGTTGGCCACTTGGAGTTTTGCTGCTGGAACAATTTGCATAGTCTTAGTTTGCCCAGAGGTGTTGGCAGATTTATAACAGAAATGATAAGTATTGATAAATTTTTGATGATCGGATGATGAACTCATCGAATTACTCGGCTGGATATGTCAGGGATAAATAATAGGCGATGGCAATGGTAAGAAATGAATCTGTAGGGCGGATGGTAATGTTGCTCTGTTTTGGCACAGCATTTTTATCTTTAGCTGTCCATTGGCGCATTACTACGGCAGAACGGCAGTCTGATAAGTCTGTATCTACTGCGATGCGGCGAGATTCTACCCTAACCAATCCTAAGGGAAGCCGCCCAGAAGGAGTCTACAAAAATCTTTCCCAAGTTAGTTTAGGGGAAATTGCACTGGGTGCATCTGTGCCAGTTGATGAAGCCACCCAAGGCACAACTGCCCAGAGGATGTTTAGACCAAAGTCCTCTGCTATTAAGCCTCAAACTAAGTCGGAAGTAATTAAAAAAAAGAATGTAGCGAAAGCAACTAAGTCGAAAATAATTAAGAAGAATTTAGCGAAAGCGACTAATGTAGGCGCAATTGTCCCCCAAACTCAGCCCCAAATCCTTAAAAAAGATGTAGCTAAAGAAACCGACCTACCAACTAAGACGCGGTTGGTGGCACAAACAGAAAGACAAAATCCAGTTACAGATAGTTGGCCAAAAAGTATATGGTCTCAGGCTTCAGCCCAACAAGTACCATCTAATAGGCTAGCAGATACTAAGACGCAAGTAGTGGTTGATTTAAGCGATCGCCGGACTTATGTATACGCAGGAGATGAGGTGATAGCCAGTTACCCAATCGCTGTAGGTAAGAAGGGTTGGGAAACGCCTACAGGTTCTTTCCAGGTGATTCACATGCGACACTATCCAATTTGGCGTCACCCGATTACAGGCAAAGTATTTGAGGCTGGTACGGATAGCCCGTTGGGAGACAGATGGATTGGTTTTTGGTCAGATGGACGGAATGAAATTGGCTTTCATGGCACGCCAGACATTGACCTGGTGGGAACGGCTGTATCCCACGGCTGCTTAAGAATGCGTAATTCTGATGTTCGATTATTGTATGAGCAAGTGAGTTTAGGAACAAAAGTGTTAGTACGTGAATAATTATAAAGTCATTAGTTCTTTGTCGTTTGTTTAAAACAAATGACCAATGACCAATGACTCTTAAAATTATAATTTTTGCTCAAAGTTAGGTGCGTATGTCTGGAGTAAAGCACTAACCTGACGTACAACTTCATTGCCAGTGTTTTTGCCCAAGGCTTGCCGTTCTGGGAAGAAATTGGGTCGATCGAGGTAACGGTCAATCGCCTCACTTACTTGCTGAGAAATTAAGTCTTGCAGTTGTGCCTGGGCTGTTTGGCGCTGGAAGTGAGCACCTTCTTCTGTAGTAGCATATAGAGGTGGTAGCCTGTTGAGGGCGTAAGCAGCAATATCGCCGACATCTAGAGAAGTTTCGCTAGTGGCTTCAATTTCTGCGACTCGGGCGATCGCTTCAGTCAGTACCAATTCTTCCATAACGTTAATGAATTGTTTGCGAGGTACCGCCACTACCTCACCAGTCAATAGCGATCCCATCAGCCGATCCAGCGCCATATACTCTTCAATTGAGAGTTCCGAGGCGTTGTCACATATCCTACCGACTTCTGCTTCCATTGCTGGTGTCAAATAACCATCCTGGAGAGCTTGTTCTACAATTTTTTCGATGCTCATAATGCTTATCATCATTTAGTTAGCAAAGCTTGGTAGGGACGGTATTAACCCAATTTCTTTTGCCTAATTCTCAGCAAAAAACACACAAATTATCCACAGACGCGATCAATTCCGCCTCTACTAATTAACGACCTTAGTTCGCCAAGGTGTTGGATCAACAGATTGTCCATTGACATACAGACCCCAGTGCAAATGTGGCCCCGTAGCAGCACCTGTTGAACCTACTGCACCAATTAGTTGACCAGCTTTCACAAAATCACCTTCTTTAACGTTAATACGACTCAGGTGCATGAAAATACTGGTTACTCCTTGACCGTGGTCAATGCCAACTACGTTACCGTGTATCCGAAATCCTTGGGATACCCTACCTACCAAAGCAACTCGCCCAGAGGCTGGGGCAATTACCGGTGATCCGGCAGCACCAGCGTAGTCAAGACCACGATGATAGTAGTCTTTTGCAAATGTACCATTATAGTAGCGACGTACACCATAGTTTGTACTCATCCGCCCTGTATTTGGCTTCAGAAATACTCCATTCCAATACTTTTCTGGTGTTTGTAGTGCCTTGAAAGCTGCCACACGCTTAAGTTCATACTCTGTGGCATCCACTCCAGCTTTACCAGGTGGCAAAGTAATGCGTTGTACGGGGAACTTGCGATTAAGCACATTCACTGCCAAGTTTTGTACTTGACCATCTCCTGTAACCCGAAGTGTTCTAGTTCCAGCTTTTTCTAGTGGAGTTGTGGGAACAAAAGCCCGATACTGATTGGGGGCAATTTCAAAGCTTGGGTATATATTCTTACCACTAGCTACTGTTGGATTTGTACTATTATCGGGATTATCTCGATTAATCTCTACCGAGATTGTATCCCCTAATTTAGGATTAGTTGGAGTAATTTTGACTTGTAAAGCATCTACAGGCAATGCCAAGGTGAGAGGGAGAACAGCAAATATTCCCTTTAACACATTTATTGCTTTGACATTAAAACCGAGCAACTTCTTGTTTAAACTACTAGCGCTATTCTCAATAATCATAGAGCTACAAAAATCCCTTGCTTGTGTTGCAAAATAGACTAGCTTATTTCTATTAGTGTTTCGTGTTTGAAGTAGATGTTGTTGAAAACCATAAATATTGGGAAATCCGTCAGTGACTTATGGATAAAACAAAGGCAGGGGTAAGAGACAAGGGAGAATGATTTGTAACTGTAATTTAGTGAATTGGTATTAACTTTAATAACCAAGGTGTATTCGATTGGCAATAATCTTAAAATTCAACTAGATTTATGTCAAAGACGCTCTCGTGGCTTGCTATAGGTATAATTTGTTAGGCAACAAATGAAACCTGTTAGCGTTTAACTATTAGATAATAATACTTGAATAAATTCTTAGAATCAACTGGACACTTGTCCAACTGGACACTCATACTACACTGTTAGGTTAAACTTGGTGTAGTTAAATTACCAAACCAGGTAAAGCAAGAGCAAGGGGAAAGCGTCAGAAATAACCCCAGAAAATTTAGGCAAAGCTAGATTTGGTAAGCTGTTGAGCATTTAAGTTGCACAATTAGGGTGGGCATGTTGCCCACCCTATCATAGATTTTATTGATGGATAGTATAAATTATTTCTAGGATTTTCAGTTTATTTAATCTTAAACCTTATTCATACAATATGTAACAAATATTACTAATATTGATATGGCGGTTCTCGGTTGAATAGGTAGAGAACCCCTCCCCCAGCCCCTAGAGCAAGCGAGGAGCTTGCTCTGATGTACTTACCTAATGTGATTAGGAAACGCTACTATATAGGGTGTCGAGTCTAAGATAAGAGTTATTTTACAAAAAATTTTCTGATTCCGAGTTGAGAAGCTAGAGTAATAAAGGCTTATCAACTCTAAGCTGATAGTTTTACTTTTGGCTTGAGTTTGCCATCTTCCATGTGAACGATGCGATCGGCAATATCTAGGATACGGTTGTCATGAGTAACCATCAAGATGGTACAGCCTTGTTCTTTTGCCAGTTTTTGCATGAGATTGACTACATCTCGTCCCGATTGACTGTCGAGGGCGGCTGTGGGTTCATCGGCTAGAATTATTTGAGGATGACTAACTAAAGCACGAGCGATCGCTACTCGTTGTTTTTGTCCTCCAGACAGTTTATCAGGATAGTAATGCAAATGATTTCCTAATCCTACGTGTTCTAGCATTTGTGCTGACCTAGCTAGCATCTTTTTTAAGCCAAGATGTTTATGCAATTCCAAAGCCATTTTGACGTTTTGGAGTGCTGTTAAACTACCATGCAAGTTATGTGATTGGAAAATATAACCGTTACGGCGTCGCGCCTGTACTAGTTGTTCAGTAGTAGAGCCACAAAGTTCTCGTGCCAACACCCGCAAGCTACCAGATTGGGTAGAACGTAATCCACCTACTAAGGTCAGCAAGGTAGTCTTTCCAGAACCAGAGGGCCCAGTCATAATAATAATTTCGCCGACGTTAATCTCCAAGTTGATGTTAGATAAAACTTGCTTACGGAGTGAGCCTTGACCAAAATGGTGGTCGAGATTCTGGATGGAAATGATGGATTGACTAGTCATAAATAGATCGATTACTCGTGACAATCGTCATTGGTCATTTGTCCTTTGTCCTTTGTCCTTTGCAAATGACCAATGACAAATTTAAAACATGTCAGCAGGATCGGTGGCTTGGAGCTTGCGGGTGGCGATCGCACCGGAAATTGCACACATAATGATAGTTAGCACTAATACCTGCAATGCTCGAATCACAGTCATGTACATGGGTAAATTTGTGGCGCTGCGAGTCAGTTGGTAAAGTGCTAAGGATACTCCTAATCCAGGGAAGAAGCCCAGTGCTGCCAATATCAACGATTCTTCAAGTACTACACCTAGCAGGTAGTAATTGCGATATCCCATTGCTTTAAAGGTGGCGTATTCCCGAACGTGGGCATTAACATCGGCGGAAAGGACTTGATAGACGATAATCACGCCCACCACAAAGCCCATCGATACACCCAGGCTGAAAATAAACCCAATTGGGGAATTCGTTCTCCAGAAGTTGTTCTCAAATTCAATAAATTCGGCGTGGGTTAAAACTTTGACATCATCTTTTAGGTAGGCTTTCAATGTTGCAGCTACCTTTTTCGAGTCATAACCTGGTTTTACCTTAATCAAACCTAAACTGACACTGCTGGATTGTCGCCCAGAAAATAGCCGCAAAAAGTTTTGATCGCTGGTAATCAAATTGCCATCAGAACCAAAGGAAGCGCCGACTTGAAATAAGCCACTAATGGTAATTGTGCGCCGTTCTATTTCGGTAGTTAAGGTTTTACCTTGGTCAATTTGAGCGATCGCTTTTTGATAATCTCCTCTAGCACCACGATCAAACAAGACAGCACCTGGTAGCTTGATTGTCTGCAATTGCTGGTTAACATCGGGTAAGTCAAAGGCTGGCTTATCTGGATTAAACCCAATAACTAATACTCCCGCCTCACGGTGTGTTTGAGGATTTTTCCAGATTGTGTTGTTGAAATACATTGCTTCTGCTGACTTCACCCCTGGTATATCCATTGCTTGGTAAAGTCGCCGCCGAGAAAATGTAGACAAGCTTGGCAAGTTACGGGCTTGGGGACTGGTTAAAAGAATGTCTGCTTGCAAACTGCGATGCAGTCTAGTGTTACTGTCATACAGCGCAGTCTGAAAGCCCAGTTGCATGAACATGAGAAGATCCGCAAAGGCAATCCCTGACAATGCCACTAAAAGACGGCTTTTTTCATGATTCAGTTGCAGCCATCCAAGAGGGGTTCGCCGTCGCAGTTGTTTAATCAATCCCATCATAAGAGGTGGAGGGCAGGGGGCAGGGGGCAGGGGGCAGGGGGCAGGGGGCAGGGGGCAGGGGGCAGGGGGCAGGGGGCAGGGGGCAGGGGGCAGGGGGGGCAGGGGGCAGGGGGAGATGGAGAATAACTTAAACTAATGCCCAATGCCCAATTCCCAATTCATAATTCAATTACTGCTTTAACTTGCATATTGGTTAAGGTGGCGGCTTTTTGGCTGGAGGCTTCATCTAGTCGAATATGGACTTCGACTACTCTGTTATCGATATTGTTAGCAGGATCTGTGTTAATAACATTCTGCCGTCGCACTTGTAAGCCCTTGCGATCTACGATTCCCTGCAATTCAATGGAGAGGGAATCGCCAAATACTCGCACTTGCTGCCCTGAACGCACTTTGTCGATATCGCTTTCGTAGACTTCGGCTATCACATACATCTGGTTAGTTTGTCCGATATCAGCAATGCCATCATTTGATATTAATTCGCCAGGATGGGTATGGATCTCAAATACCTGTCCATTTTGAGGCGATCGCACTTCGGCCTGTTTTAAATTGACTTTTGCCAGATTCATGGCTGCTATGGCACGATTTACTTCTGCTTGGGCAGCTTTTATATCCACTCCGGGCACTTCGGCGATTTCATCGAGTGTTGCTGTGGCTTCTTTAATCTTTTGCTGGCTAGTTGATTGAGTCCGATTTAACTGTGCTTGTGCTTCTTGCAAGCTTTTTTGAGCGGTTTCCAAGTTTAAACGCTTGTTATCTCGTTGGGAGGCGGAAATTGCGCCCTGTTGATATAGCTGTTGATATCGTTCATCTTCTGCTTGGGCGTTACGCACTTCGGCTTGGAATCGCTCAATTGTCGCTGCTTGGGCATTAATATCACCTTGGCGTTCTGCTCCTAAGCGAGCGATCGCAGCCTTTTGGGCGGCAATTTCACCGGGTTTAGCACCTGCTTGGGTGCGGTTTAGGTTTGCCTGGGCTACTTTTACTTGTTCCTGTGCCTGTTCTAATTCTGCTTGCAAGCGATCGCGGCTGTTCAAAATCGCAATCACCTGTCCTGCTTTTACCCTATCCCCCTCCTTCACTAACAACTTTTCTACCCGACTTCCTTCCGCAGACACCGCAGCAGAGAGTTTAATTACTTTTCCCTGTGGTTCAATCCACCCTAAAGCGGTTACTGTTTTTAACTGTGGCAATTGTGTTGCTGGCACTTGTGCTTCCGAATTTGCATAATTTTGCCAGTTTTTTAGTATATAAAAACTTATTCCACCAATTGATAAAAATGCAATTATACCTATACCAACGGATAGACGCAGAATAGACTTAGGGAACATTCTGTACCCTAGCTTTGAGTTTCGCACCATAGATTACCTCTTAACTAGTGGCGCAGAAAAAACTAAATAGTTATTGTTAATCTTTCGATTCCGAATTCATTAAAAATGGTAATTGTTGATAATTTACCAACCTACTGCAATTTAGCTGGGATAATAACAAGTCACTCTCCGGTATTAATAGACTTATGTTTTTGATGAAATACTTTTGTTTTTTTAAAGTACTCAGGTATAGTAAATGTTTTCAAAATCGCGGGTTGTAACAGCGCCAACAATTAGAGACAAATTCAGTCCAAATAATATTTTTGTCAGAAAATACAAACAAATTAATTCTAATTTATAAATAATATCTTTAAATTTGAGATTTATATAACCTTGAGTGATATATTTAACTCCTGAAAGCTATTTTTATGAATTGTCTTTTAAATTGGACAATCCGTTTGCTACCAATAACCGATCATTTCCACAGTCATTGCACCTCACCTCCAGCCCCTCCCTGCCCTTCGGGCTACAGTGTACACACAAGTTTTCTAACCAGAATATTTATCAGGTTTTTGGCAATTTTTGAGTTTTTGGTACTAAATTTAACATAGTTCAAAGGGTTGTTAGCAACCGCATCTATATAAAAAAACCCGCGCAAGCGGGTTATAACAAAAGGCTTAATTGGCTAAAATTTTAGCTTTTTGTTACTTCCAGCTTTTGGGTATTTTAAAGTTTTCTGGTAAGATTGTTGTGCGATCGCCAAGTGCCTGTTCAATCTGTTGTAATTCAAGGTTTTCACATCCGCTCAAGTTTGCTCTAGAGAGGTTAGCTTCTTGGAAGTTAGCATCTTGCAGGTTAGCTGTACTGAGTAACACAGCTTCTAAGTTGGCTCCGGTAAGTTTTGCGTTTTGCAAGTTACTACCAATTAGATTTGCATCTTGAAGGTTGCTATCCTCAAGGTTCACTCCTTCCAAGTTGGCATCACAAAGGATTGCTCCTTCTAAGTTGGCACCACAAAGGATTGCTCCTTCTAAGTTGGCATCACAAAGGATTGCTCCTTCTAAGTTGGCATCATAAAGAACTGCCTTCGAGAGGTTCGCTTTTCTGAGGACTACGCCTTGGAGATTGGCTTCTGGGAAGATTGCTTTTTGCAGGTTGGCTTCATAGAAGATTGATCCACAAAGATAGGTTATTGATAAGTCTGCCTCTGAGAGATTTGCTCGGGTAAAATTGACCCATTGCAAGTTAGCTCCTACGAGAATTGCCCTAGAAAGGTTTGCTTCGGTTAAGTCTGCATTACTGAGGTCTGTATTGCGTAAATCTAGTTTCTGGTTTACCGGATCTTTATGTGAATCGCGTCGTCCAATGACAGTCAAAGCTGTTTGAATATCTGTAGGAAGTTTTGATGAGTGCTGTGACTCTTCCTCATATTTCTGATTTATTGGGGCATTCTCGCGGATAAATGCAGCAAGAATTTCCATAATTGTCCAGTGATCTTTGTGAGAATCTCTGGCAATTCGCTCTAAAGCATAAATTGCAGCAAACCGCGTTTCAATCTTTTCATTTCCCAACTGCTCAATTGCTTTAGAAAAACGTTCTGGAACAATTTCTTCTAAACTTTTTTGGGTGTTCTTAATATCAGTTACGATGTTGTTGTCCCAAGCTAGTGCCCCAGAAAGCAGTTTGCTTAACACACTCTGATTTTCACTAAAAGAGAGCCTGGAAGTATAGTAGGCATTAATTATTAATGCTAATCCTCCAATGATTATGGCAACAGTTGTTAATGCTTGATTAATATATTCTATTTTTTCTTGATTTGAAAATCCTGCAATGTTTTCAAAGAATGAAAAAATTAGAGTTAATGTGAAAATAAATATAATTGAGAGAAATACCAAGAAAGTCGTGAGTCCATTTGTCTTTATGAGAGACATGTCATAAGTCTTCATATCTGACTCCTTACGGAAGTAAATTTAGGTTGATTTTAAGACGATATTTAAGGTTATGATACAGTACAAACACGTAACTAGTTGACAGATCCTTAAATCTACTTCATAGAAATTATCTATAAAATCTTCCATAAGTTATTTTTCAAACATCCTCTGAACTACCGTGGATAGTGGTAGAGAGATAACATGGTTGGGCCTGAAGCAAAGCTATTCCAAGCATTTGAAACGTTTGTACTTAGCTATGAAGAATAGTTTAAAAATTTTAACATTAATGAGGTTCATCTAATTACTCAGGTTTATCGCAAATACCTAAGTAGATTGGACTAGATTAGAAATCGCCATGAGCAATTCGTCTGGTGCTACAGGTTTAACGATGTACTGTTGAAAGCCTGCTCTTAGGGCTTGCTGCTGATTGATTTCGCCTGCATAAGCAGTTAGAGCGATCGCTGGAATCTGTTTTTCCCCTATTTCTGCTTCTAGAGTCCGCACCTGTTTTATCAGCATATAACCGTTCATCTCTGGCATCCCAATATCGCTGAGTAAGATATCTGGCTTTGATTGTGTTAGCGCTTGTAATGCTTCGTCTCCTGATGCTGCTGTGGTAACGATCGCTCCAAACTCTTCTAGCACAAAACTGAAAAAGTCGCGGGTATCAGCATTGTCATCTACAATCAGGACTTGTAAACCCATGAGGGAAGAGAAGGCAGAAACGGCAGTTGAGGAATCATCATTTGTGTCATCCTTGATTGTTGCAGCTTCCTTGAGCCGTGGTAACCTAACTGTGAAGATAGCTCCTTTGTCCTCGCCAAAACTTTCGGCCCAAATCGTTCCACCGTGCATTTCCACCAAGTGACGAGCGATGGCTAAACCTAACCCTAGCCCACCAAACTTTCTAGTTGTTGTACCGTCACCCTGACGGAAATAGTCAAACACATGAGGGAGAAAATCAGGAGCAATACCTTTGCCTGTATCGCTGACGGTAATCTGCACTTGAGCGTCGATGCACTCCAATCGCACATTTACTTTTCCTCCAGTGGCTGTAAACTTGACGGCATTTGATAACAGGTTCCAGAAGACTTGCTGTAAGCGGGCTGAATCACCCAAAACTTTCCCTTTCGGATCGAGCGCCGTCTCAATCTGAATGGTTTTTGCCTCTGCTGCCAAATGCACTGTTTCCATTGCAGATTCAATGGTAAATGCCAGATTGACTGGCATCATTCTGAGGTTGAGTTTGCCTTGGAGGATGCGAGAAACATCTAGTAAATCTTCAATTAGTTGAGCTTGTAACTTGGCATTGCGTTCAATAGTTTCAAGGGCTTTTTGCAGCGATATCTCATCAAATTTACGGCTCTGCAACAGTTTTGCCCAGCCGATAATCGGATTCAGTGGCGATCGCAATTCATGAGAAAGTACTGCTAGAAACTCATCTTTGATTCGGTTAGCAGCCTCTGCTTCGGCCCTTGCTCTTTGCTCAAGTTGCAAAAGGCGATCGCGTTCTGATTCGGTGCGCTTGCGATCGGTGATATCAGTTAACATAGCGATCGCGCCCAAGAACTCATTTTGTTCATTCAAAATCGCTCTCGCAGAAATCAGTGTCCAAATATACGAACCATCCTTGCAGCGCAATCGAGCTTCTTTAAGATCGCTCCCTTCTTGCTTGTGCCACTCTAGTTTTTCTTCGGCTGCTACCCCATCAACGCGATCGATAAAATTAAGCATAGAACGACCAAGCATTTCTTCTGCCGGATAGCCCAACATCTCACAGAGCCGTTGATTCACAAACTCTGTTCGTGATTGAGAGTCAATCATCCAGATTCCCTCGTAAGAGGTATCAACAATTCGGCGATACTTGGCTTCACTCTTCTGTAATGACTCTTCCGCTTGCTGGTGCTCCCGGCGCTCTTTAGCTTCCCGCAATGCCCGTTGCACTGAGGGAACTAACCGCCCTAATCGTTGCTTTAATACATAATCGGTTGCACCATTCTTCAAAGCTTCGATCGCTAATTCTTCACCCAGTGCGGCAGAAACAAAGATAAAAGGAACCTGTGGACAACTATTTCGGGCAATTTCTAAAGCTGAAATTCCATCAAAAGATGGCAGGGCATAATCGGCAAGGATTAAATCGAAAGTCTCTGCTTCCAAAGCAGCCAGGAAATCAGCGCCAGTTTCAACTCGTATTAGTTCGCAATTAATTCCGCCTTCAGTTAACATCGCTTGGGCAAGCTCTGCATCTAACAAACTGTCTTCCAAAAGCAGGAAACGGAGTTGATTCATTAGTTCTTCTCCTGTTGACGATGAGGTGCTGGAGGTAGAGCGCCAACAGGGGGCTGATTAATAACTGCCCAAAACAGTCCCACACCCTTGATAGCATCGGCAAACTCATGGTAATCAAGAGGCTTGACGACATAAGCATTAACGCCTAACTCGTAGCATCGAACTAAGTCTGGCTCCTCACGAGAAGAAGTTAGCACTACCACTGGAATCACTCGCATTATTGGGTCAGATTTTAGTTCTGCCAGCACTTCTAATCCATCAATTTTAGGTAGTTTTAAATCGAGCAGCACCACAACCGGATGCCCTTCCATCCGCAACCGGAACAACCCCCGGCGATAGAGATAATCTAGTGCTTCCTCTCCATCACGCAGTACCACCACTTCGTTGGCGAGATGATTTTCTGATAAAGCGGCCAAGATTAATTCTGCATCGTTGGCACTGTCTTCAATCAGCAGAATTCGCCTAAGTTCTTTCATTCGCCCTCCTTCTTTGACAACTTAGGTAGCGAAAAATAGAAGGTGGCTCCATTGTCAACTACAGAGTCTGCCCAGACTCGACCATTATGCCGATGAATGATGCGTTGCACGTTTGCCAATCCAACACCTGTACCTTCAAATTGTGGGTCGCTATGCAGGCGTTGAAATACTCCGAATAGCTTGTGAACATATTGCATATTAAAACCTACGCCGTTATCTTGTACAAAAAAGACAACTTCGTTTTCATTGTCAGTACTGCCAACAGTAATTTCTGTTGGATTTCGAGTCTGGGAATATTTTACGGCATTGTCTATGAGGTTGCGAAGCACGAGCCGCAGCATGGAGGGGTCGCCTTGCACTTCTGGCAGTAACTCTATGTGCCAATTGATTGTGCGTCCTGGGATTTGGATTTGCAAATCGCGTTTTATTTCTTCCACTAGTTGCTCTATATTAATGTTGATGTAGCGCATTTCGGTGCGCCCCATGCGAGAAAATGTGAGCAACTCATCTATTAGTATTCCTGCCTGTTTGCTCGTTTCTGCAATTATTCTTAAATAACGCTGACTTGTTTCATCTAATGTACTTGTTGAGCTATGCCGCTTCTGAAGCAATTCTATAAATCCGGCGATGTGGCGAAGCGGCGATCGCAAGTCGTGAGAGACTGAATAAGAGAAAGATTCGAGTTCTTTGTTGGCGGCTTCGAGTTGGGCTGTGCGCTCTTGAATCCGTTGCTCTAGCATTTCATTGAGTTGTTGCAGCGCGGCTTCGGCAACTTTGCGATCGTGAATGTCGCTGGCAACGCCCACCCACTTGATAATCTGTCCAGCTGCATCTCGAAATGGCAAACCCCGGACAAGATGCCAACGATAGCTACCATCAGAAATTCGACGGAAGCGAATTTCTGCTTCGTAGTTTGTAGCATTAGCAACAGCTTCCATCGAAGTTTTAAAGACCCGCTCCCGATCATCGGGGTGAATGATATCAATCCAGCCATATCCAGCCGTCTGCTCCATTGTCAATCCACTGTAATTAAACCAGTATTGATTGCAATAAGTAATACCACTCTTGCTATCGCCCATCCAAATGGCCTGTGGCGACACTTCTGTTAAAATTCGGTAGCGCTCCTCGCTGTCACGTAGCGTTTCTTGTGCCAGATTGCGATCGTGGATATCTACACAGGAGCCGATATAGCCGAGAAACTCCCCAGTTGGTGCAAACCGAGGGACACCAGTATCGAAAACCCAACGGTATTCGCCATCATTGTGTCTGAGGCGATATTCTATATTAAATTTTTGTCGGGCATCAAAGGCATTGATGTATGTATTTAAGCAACGCTGAAAGTCATCAGGATGAATACCTTCAGCCCACCCATTGCCCATTTCTTGCTCTAGAGTCCGCCCGGCAAAATCTAGCCAGGGTTTATTAAAGTAGTTACAAAGTTTGTCAGTACCGGACATCCAGATTAGTACGGGAGTGGTGTCTGCCATCTGGCGAAAGCGGGCTTCACTTTCACGCAACACTGCTTCGGCAAGTTTACGTTCGCGCAGCGCAGCTTGCTGTTTGCTAATGTCGGCAACCAGTCCCAGCATCCGTACTGCTTCCCCTTGAGCATTATGATAAATATGACCCCGTGCCCAAATCCAGCGTAATTCTCCATCAACACGGCGAATGCGGCACTCAAAATCCCAGATATTTTGATTAATTAGAGCAGTCCGAAATTTGGCATCAACCAAAGGGCGATCTTCAGGTAAGACATGCTCCAGGAAAATGTCGTAAGTCCATTCGGGTAGGAGAGACTCGTAACCAAAGATTTGGTCGTGTCTTACGGAACGGCGAACAGTCTGGTTCCTTAAGTCCAGATCCCAGTCACCCAATTCTGCGGTTTGCAGCGCAAAGTTTAGCCGCTCATTGCTCTCCCGCAATGCCTCCTCTGCCTGCTGACGTTCGCGCAGCGAAGCTTGCTGTTCGCTGATGTCAGTAACCAATGCTGCATACCCTTCAACGATTCCCTCTTTATTAAACTGGGGAACGTATATAGCATTAATATAACGTGTGCCGCCATCTTGATAAAGAACTTGACTTTCAAAAGTGACTTGCTCTCCTGCGAGTACTTGTTCTACATAGGGACGAAGCACTTGATATGCGGATTCACCCACAACTTCCCAAAGATGCTTTCCATAAACTTCTGCCGCCGAATGCCCAAACCATTCTTGATATGTTCGGTTATTGAAGCGGTAGCGTTGTTCTGAATCTACAAAGGTAATCAGAGCTGGTAGTGTATCTGTAATCAGGCGAAGTTCTGTTTCTCGTTGCCGCAGTGCCTCCTCCATCTGCTTACGCTTGGTGATATCGCGCCAGCAGTTAATTGCACCGATAATTTGACCTTGGGAATCCCGAATTGGTACTACATTAGCGCTGGCTGTAATCCGGGTTCCATCAGGACGTTCAATGATGCATTCTTCATCGCGGATTGTTTCACCGTTGCGCGTAGCACGGTATAAAGGCAGTTGTTCTGGGCTGGGGCGCGTTACACCATCAGCCAAAAAAACACCGTAAGACTGAACGTAATCGCTAGAAGTCATGCCAACGAGGGATTCACCAGGTCTGCCCAAAAGCTCTTGCGCGAGTTTGCTGTTGGCGATGATTCGGAAATCAGGGGGGCCGCCAGCGATCGTAATTCCCTCTGGGACGTGTTCTAAGAGCATTTGCAGGATGCTTTGGGCAACTTCAGCTTGTTTGCGATCGCGTAGCGCGGCTTGCCGTTGGCTCAAGTCAAGAACAAAACCAATGATTGTCCTATCTCCCTGCTTGACAAAGCCAATTAAGACGGGAACTTGAGAGCCATTTTTACGGATGTATTCTTGCTCAAAGGGCTTACAACTCCCAGTAATTCTCAGTTCTTCAATTGCTTGCTCACTCACTTCAATGTATTCGGGTGGAGTAATCTCGTCCCAGCGAATTCTACCAGAGCGCAAATCCTCGCTTGTATAATTGAGCATTTGTAGAAAGGCATCATTGGCTTCAATGATTAAGCCGTTCAGATCAGCCACAATTACGCCAATAATATTAGACTCTGTTAAGCGACCAAACCTTGCCTCGCTTTCGCGTAAAGACTTCAGACTTGCCTCCGCTTTCTGTTGGGCTGTGCGGCGTGATTCGTTGAGCGAACTAATTAACCCTGCTGCCAGCATGAATATGAGCAGAGGTACTAATCTACTTAGATTTGTAATGTTATGCGAATAGAATGGCTTAAAAAAGAAGTAGTTAATTGCCAAAGTAGACAAAACGGTAGCAAGTAACCCCGGCCCCAAGCCACCGTACCAGGCACTCACCATCACCGCAGCAAAAAACAGTGCCGCAGGCGTTGGGGTGAGATATTGATTGAGCAGCAGAGTTGTCCCCAGTGCTAGGGCAACGGATAGCAAAGCAACAGCATAGTGCAGCAGTTGCTCTCTACCGCCAGCAAAAATGTTTTTAGGTTCCGATGCCCTCACTTTATGAGCCATAACCCTACTCTGCTTCTGGAAAACTCTGGGTTAGCAGCCTTTTGCCGGGTTTACTCATCTGCCGTAACATTTCTTTTATTAGTTTTAGTGCTATCTGTGAAGGCATTGTATGCCTATTCTGCCAACGTTTGACTGGTTTTAATGAAACCTCTAATTTAGTAGCAGACTGTTTCTGAGAAAGATTGAGTTGCTGCCGAAGCTCCCGAATTAAATCTAAAATCTCCAGCCGCTTTGTTACAGACATCTCCTTTTCCTATTCCCATTGAATGACTAGGATAGGACAGGTGTTTTATTGTTTATCTCCTGCTTAGGGAATATTTCTTAAGTTATACCAGTAAGCTGGGTTTCGCTGTCACTCTAGCTAATCTTCTATCTTAAAAGGCTCAATGTTCGAGTAAAAAGGCTCAATGTTCGGGTTCAAAGGCTCAACGTTCGAGTAAAAAGGCTCAACGTTCGAGTAAAAAGGTTCAACGTTCGAGTAAAAAGGTTCAACGTTCGAGTAAAAAGGTTCAACGTTCGGGTTCAAAGGCTCAACGTTCGAGTAAAAAGGTTCAACGTTCGAGTAAAAAGGTTCAACGTTCGAGTAAAAAGGTTCAACGTTCGAGTAAAAAGGTTCAACGTTCGAGTTCAGAGGGTGAAACTTGAGCTTTCCAATGTTCGGGTGGTTGAAGATTTTCCGGTAGGATGGTTGTGCGATCGCCAATTGCCTTTTCAATCTGCTCTTGTCCTAGATTTTCGGCTTCAGAAAGATTTGCCCCTATCAGGAATGCTTCTTTGAGATTTGCTCCGTCAAAGTCTGCTCCTTCCAAGTTGGCTCCTTCCAAGTTGGCTTCTTGCAGGTTAGCTTCGATAAGGTATGCTTTTTGCAGGTTAGCTCCCTTGAAGACAGCCTTTTGCAGATTGGCTTCCCAAAGCTCTGCCCTTCGTAGGTTGGCTCCAGAAAAAAATGCTCCTTGCAGCTTGGCTTCCTCGAATACAACCCATTGCAAGTTAGCTTCCATAAGATTTGCCCCTTGCATCTCGACTTTCGTGAGGTCTGCTCCCCTGATATCGATATTATGTAGATCAAGCCACTGATTTTTCGCGTCATTCTTAGGGTTGCGCCGTCCAATGACAATAAGAGCTGCTTGAATATCCGTCTGAAGTTTTGGTTTTTGCTCTATCTCCTTTGGTTTTTGATAATTCCGAGTATGGACTATTATTAATGAGTCTGTATTTCCTGTATTGTTCTCGGAAAAATCCTTCAAAGGTGCATTCTCTCGCACAAAAGCTGTCAGGACTTCCATGATTGTCCAGTGATCATCTTTAGAATCTTTGGCGATTCGTTCTAAAGTATAAATTGCCCCTAATCGCGTTTCAATCTTTTCATTTCCAAGCTGTTCAATCGCCTTGGCAAAGCGTTCTGTGATTTGCTTGTCTTGTGCTATATAAGCATTTTTCAGTGCAGCTTCAGCATTTTTTAAAGCAGCTTTAGCGCTCTCATTGGCAGCTAAAGCACTTTTATCCATAGCTTCCCAACGTTTGGCTGCATAGAACGCATTTATTAATACTGCAAATCCGCCGAAAATTGCTCCAAGAGTTGTTAAGGCTTTAGTTCCATAATCTAGCCTTTGCTCTGTTTCCAAACCTTTAGGATTCAAAAATGCAAAATCAGAAAATAAAAATATCAAGAGAACGGCAATTAAAAAGAAGATAAATATAACAGCTAAAATTATCAACCAATCCTTAAGTGTGTCTGTCTTATTATCAGACATAAATTAAATTTCTTCCTCATCTCCCAAATATTTACGGAGACTTTTGGTAAAAACTATAGCATTAAGTGAAACTGGTAGAATGCGCCCAAATAACTAATGATGCTGTGATAAATCAACTTGATTGTCGCCAATCTGTCGGTACTTCTATATAATCAGGTAGACGAGTGGTGCGATCGCCAAGTGCTTTTACAATCTGGTGCAACTCTAAGTTTTTCGCCCCTGTTAAAATTGTCCCTTCTAGTTTGACATCACTCAGGTCAGCTTCTGAAAAGTTAGCTCCCATCAAGTTTGCCTGAGTCAGGTTAGCTTGATAGAAAGTCGCCTTATACAGGTTAGCTCCGATGAGGTTTGCTTGATACAGGTCAGCTTCCGTTAAACTGGCTTCTGAGAGGTTGGCAAAATAGACTTCTGTTTGGTGGAGTTTGGCTGCATTCAAGTTAGCCCTAGAAAGGTTAGCTCCATTCAAGTTAGCCCCTGAGAGGTTGGCACCAATCAAACCTGTCATCTGCAAGTTGGCTTTACCCAGTTTTGCTCCTTGCAAGTTAGCTAAAAATAGCTTTGCCCCTGAAAGGTTGGCGATTTTTAAGGTCGCTTGTTGTAAGTTAGCTTTATAGAGATTTGCTCCTTGCAGATTAGCTACACGCAGACTTGCTCCAGAGAGGTTAGCTGAACGCATGTTTGCCCCACTAAGATTAGCGCGGTTGAGATTAGCCCAACAGAGGTTTGCTCCACAAAGGCTAGCTTTTAGTAATTTGGTTTCATAGAGATTAGACCTCACGAGTTTAGCGCCGTTTAGGTCAGCCTCACTCAAGTCTGCTCCCCGGAGGTCAGCGCCACTCAGGTCAGAGCCACGTAAGTCTGCTTGTTGCAGATTAACTCCTAGCAAGTCTGCCCTTCTAATGTCGATATTCCGTAAATCAAGTTTTTGATCTTTTGGGTCTTCGAGTAAATTACGTCTGCCGATGACAGTTAAAGCTGCTTGAATATCAGTGCGGATTTTGGGAAATTCTTCATGGAGGTTTTGCTCCAACTGCTGTGTCGGAGGCGACCCACCTCTGCGCCTACCTGAGTAAGCTGCTTCTTGATATTCCAAGTTTTGTTGCTCTACCTTTACCTGCTGGATAGGTGTATTCTCTCGCACAAAGGCAGTGAGAATTTCCATAATTGTCCAGTGTTCCTTGGAAAAATCTTGAGCAACTCTTTCTAATGCATAAATTGCGCCTGTTCGGGTTTCAACTTTTTCATGACCAAGCTGGGCAATTGCCCCCATAAAGCGCTCTGAAATCAATCTGTCTTGATTAACTTTTGCATTTTGAATGCCAATTTCCAGGTTTTTCTCAGCTGCGATCGCATTTTGCTGCATCGCTTGGGCCCGCTTTGCTGAATAATAAGTATTAAACATAACTGCCGATGCCAGAAAAACTATTGCAGTAGTTGTTAATGCTTGGTTTCTATACTGAATTTTTTCCTGAATTGACAATTCTTTAATACTGGATAAAACAAAAAAAATTACAGTCAAAGAGAAGCCAAATATAACTGTTATGGTTATCAACCAATTCAAAAGAGCGTCTGTCTTTTTAGAAGACATGGTAACGATTTTCCTTACAACCTAGAATTATTACTTAGATGGTGAGGAAAAATAGTATAGCATTTAGCAGAAAATTATAATAGGTGTCAACCAAAAGGCAAGAGGAGGTAACCCCATCAATAACTGCTTCTTCGTTGAACAATCATAAAACTTACGCACAGATGAAGAAAAATCGAACCACGGAGGCACAGAGAACACAGAGTAATAAGAGTTTGAGAGGTATTTTGCGTAAGTCCTGAATCATTTAAAATCAGTGATTTTTTACTTTTGACTTCAGCCTTGCAAGAATAGTGTTTTAGTCAGAGAATTTAGCTTCTCTGAGGTTTGCCCCATCGAGTATGGCATCATTGAGAACTGCTCCATGCAGCCCAGCTAGATATAAGCTTGCACAATGGAGGTTAGCCCCTTCTAGGTTAGCTCCTTTTAGACTAGCTGCACTGAGAATTGCTCCTTCGAGATTAGCCAAATATAAGTTAGTACTTTCTAGGTTAGCTGCACTGAGAATTGCTCCCGCGAGATTAGCTTCTGTGAGGTTAGCTCCAGCAAGATTAGCTTGATAGAGATTTGTCTGTTCTAGGTTCGCCCTATTTAAATTTGCTCCTCTTATGTCCGTGTGACTCAAATCAAGTTGCTCATTCTCTGGGTCTTTGTTTACATCTCTTCTAGCGATAACGGTAAGGGCTGCTTGAATATCTACACGAAGTTTTATTGACAGGTTGCTCGTTAATTTCTCTTGGGGCATATAAGGAGCATTTTCTCGTACAAAGGTGGTAAGAATGCCCATGATTATCCAGTGGTACTGTGGATGATTTTGGGCAATTTGCTCTAAATCACTAATTACAGCGACACTGGTTTCTATTGTCTTATTCCCTAGTTGTTCAATTGCCATTCTTAAACGTTTTTTTAGCGACTGATGCTGAGTTTGGTTAACTTTTACCTTAAAAGCATGTATCCTCAGACATATTTTTGATATCTGACTGTTATTTGTTGGTAAAATATTTTTTATGCCTTGAAAAGCATTAATAATTACTGTCAACATTCTTAAGTGATAAAATGAGGTTTAAAAAATTACTTTTACTCACTACTCTTCATTCTTCACTATTAAATTAACCCCGATCGTGATGATTTATGAAAACCACTAATTATAAAGGATAGCCTTCTTTTACCAGATACGCTAGGCAACAAAAAAATCTTACAACTCAAATAGTATTGTTATTAACTACTTCAATGCAGCAAAAATTACAGCCTATATTTAAAGACTTGGTGCTGATTGGTGGCGGTCACAGCCATGCAATTGCCCTGAAAATGTTTGGGAGAAAGCCTTTATCTGGTGTCCGTTTGACGTTGATTACCGCAGCCAAAAATACAGCCTACTCTGGAATGTTACCAGGACATATTGCCGGATTTTATAGCCACGATGAATGTCATATTGACTTGCGACCTTTAGCTAACTTTGCTCAAGCACAGCTGTATATTGACAGAGTAGTTGCCCTAGACTTAGAAAATCACAAAGTTCTTTGTGCTAACGGACTTGTGGTAGATTTTGATGTACTGTCTATTGATATTGGCAGCACTCCAGCCACAGTGTCTGTATCAGGTGCAGCAGAATATGCGATCGCAGCTAAACCAGTATCGCAGCTATTGGAACATTGGTATAGACTAATTGAAGCTGTAAGTCAAAATCCTCAAGAACCAATTAGCATTGCGATCGTTGGTGGTGGCGCTGGCGGTGTAGAATTGGCGCTATCGATGCAATCTCATTTACATCGCATTTTACGTCAAACTCAACAACCAATTCAAAACCTGGAAGTTCATTTATTCCAGCGTGGCACAGAACTGATGCCCAATTACCATTCATCAGTGCGCTATCAAATTCAGCAAATTTTAACCGCGCGAGATATTAAGCTACATCTTGGGGAAACTGTGTGTAAAGTTTCACCTACACCATACAGCGAAACTGAAAAAATATTTGAGATTAAATGTGAATCTGGCTTGATAGTGGAGTGTAATAAAATTTTTTGGGTAACACAAGCATCCGCACCCAAATGGTTAAACAGCGCTGGACTAGCAACTGATGAGCAAGGTTTTATTTTAGTAAAAGATACGTTGCAATCTCAAACGCACCCGCAAGTATTTGCTGCTGGTGATATTGCCACAATGGTAAATCATCGGCGTCCGAAAGCTGGGGTATTTGCTGTTAAGCAAGGTAAACCTTTATTTGAGAATTTACAGCGAATTGTATTAGGTAAGCCGCTCAAACCCTATAAACCACAAAAACAATATTTGAGTTTAATTGGTACAGGAGACGAACGAGCAATTGCAACCAGAGGCGCTTTTACTTTACCACCTCACAAACTATTGTGGCATTACAAAAATTGGATTGACTGCCGTTTCATGGAACGCTTTCGTAACCTCCCAAGTAGCAAGAGTAAAGTATGTTAGCGCAGTCTAGCTGAGTAAAAAAAGGTCTTACTAAGCAAAAACGCCCCTCTTCGACGGGCGAGAGGGACAGATAACGACAGTTCAAGCTAGGGAGAGGTTTATCAAATTGGCTGTTTCAGCAAATAGGCACAACTACTTTCGCGTGTTTGTTAACGTAGTCCACAAATAATTGCTTCAGCCGGGGACTAACACCAGCGTGTTCAAAGAATCCAAAACCCAGATTCTTAGCTTTTGCCAAAGTTTGTTCTGCTGTTAGTCCTTCCTGGATAGCGATACTTAAGAGGGCAATTCCAGTTGAGCGCATCCCGGCTGCACAATGCACCACTGCTGGTTTAGGAATTTCTTCGAGTGTCGTGAGGATTTTGGTAATAGCCTCTTCATTTAAATTTTTTAAATCCACCTTGAGTGGAACATTAGTATAATGCAGCCCCAATGCTTCCGCTACTTTTTGCTCATCCTTAGAAAATCCTAGCTCATCTGGCGATCGCAGATTTAGAACGGACTTAAAACCTTCTTGGATAGCTTGCTCAAGCTGTTTTGGTATAACTTGTCCTGTTGTTGTCAAGTTTTCGTTAATCTGTATGGCGTTGATCACATTCACTCCTTTTCAATTACTAATGGTTTCTAGCTTGGTAAATAGTCAAATCAGCAAGCTTTAAGAAGAAATTCAGATAAGCACCGCAAAATTAGCCAAATATCAAAAGATATTGCTGGATTACTTCAAAATACAGATTTTGAAGCTGGTTATTTTATTGCTTTATCCATAATATACGGTTTACCGATAGGGTTAATGGTGTTTAAAACTTATTATAGGTTTCGCGTATAAAATTACCGTAGCTTATAGTTTAGGAGTTGTCATCGATTGAATTACAGGGAGCAGGGCGCGGGGGGCAGGGGCAAAGACTGAGACGGAGCTTGTACTTTGCCCCTGTTCAAGCGGACAAAGAATGACGGGGCAACTTTAGGAGACGCTCCGCGAACTACTCTTCGCTTTGCTCCACGCTCTTGGGAAGGGCTTGCTCCCCCAGCTAAGAGCTTTCTTCCCCCCTGCCTCTTCGGTGACTTAATTGCAAACTGCTAAGATCGGTAAAGCAGCTAAGAATTTGGTTAGTTGATGTGTTGCTATGTCTACGACGGTTACGTAGCTCTGTCGTACTCCTTGGAAAAGCAAGCTACGTGCAGCGTCTTGTAGAGAAGTACGGGCTACACCTACGCAACTAAAATTTCTTCATAATATACTAAAAAGTAGAACAGGCATGTAATCTGAATACCAGCCCTGAACCTATGAACGCTAACGAAATATCTCTTCGGCCTGCCCAAGAAACAGATGCGTGGGTGCTGAGTGCAATTCATATTGCTGCCATCAAAGCTCTACCTGCAACTTTCTACACTCGAAAAGAACTTTTAGCTTGGCGTAATAAGCGTGACAAACCTGATGGTTCAAATATCTTGAAGAGGATGAAAGTGGAAACTTTCTGGGTTGCGATCCAGGGAGATGTTGTAATAGGTTTTGCTAGTTTTATTGTTGATGAACTTATCGGACTGTATGTCCATCCTAAATATCAAGGTAAAGGGATCGGGCGTGCTTTAGTCCAACATTTTTGCAATGAAGCAACTAATCAAGGTATAAATAAGGTAATTACAACTGCTAGCCTCTATGCCGAAGGCTTTTATTTACGGCTGGGATTTACTGCCATCCAAAGAGCGCCTCATTATTTAAGAAGTGGAATAGTTGTCCCAGTTACTAAAATGAGTAAAGTATTAGCTATTGCACCAAAATAAATTTAAGCCGATATAAAAAGATTTTCAATAACTTTAAAAAGACTGCTATCAAGATTATTTTTCTTCAAATTGCGACAGCTTTTTCCACATAACATATCATGGAAATAAGTACTTGCTAGCATAAATGAATAAAACCATCCGATCATCAGCTCTTACCCGTACACGTTTGATAGAAGCCGCCTCGCAGATATTTGCTAGTTTAGGTGTTCAAGGAGCAACTACCCGTGAAATAGCTCGTGTTGCTGGTGTGAATGAGGTGACTTTATTTCGCCACTTTGCTAGCAAAGAACAACTT
>NZ_JBALBZ010000005.1:0-3098 GCF_036919495.1 Nostoc sp. | reverse complement strand
ACAATCTTAGTAGTAGACGACGAAGCCAGTATCCGGCGAATTTTACAGACGCGTCTTGAGATGATTGGCTACAGTGTAGTTACAGCTAGTGATGGTGAAGAAGCTTTGTCAGCTTTTCGCCTGTTGACCCCTGATTTAATAGTTCTGGATGTAATGATGCCAAAGCTGGATGGCTACGGTGTGTGCCAAGAATTACGGAAAGAGTCAGATGTGCCAATCATCATGCTCACAGCTTTAGGAGATGTAGCAGACCGAATCACTGGGCTAGAACTCGGTGCTGATGACTACATGACGAAACCTTTCTCACCCAAGGAACTGGAAGCTCGAATTGCCTGCGTACTAAAACGACGCTCCCACAAAACCAGTATTAATAGTATTCCTAACTCTCTTATAATCCATCTGGGCAATCTCAAAATCGATATAAATAAGCGGCAAGTCCACAAAAATGAGCAACGCATTCGGTTGACAGGTGTGGAGTTTAGCTTATTGGAGTTGTTAGTTAATCATTCGGGAAAGATTTTTTCAAGGGTTGAAATATTACAGCAATTGTGGGGCTTTGTACCAGAGATGAGTACAGACACCCGTGTGGTAGATGTGCATATTTCACGATTGCGGACAAAGGTAGAATCCGATCCGAATAACCCAGAATTTATTTTGACAGCAAGAGGTAGTGGTTATTTTTTCCCACGAATTATTGATTCAGAACAGGAAATTTAGCAATTATCTGGCAAAAAAGTAGCACTAAAGATGTTTTAAGTAAATCGGTAGAGCGATTGAGCTAACTCTCGTCAGTTTGATGGATGTTTCAGTAGCTTTTTGAGCAGCAGAGGTTCTTGCACTTTGTTGAATAAACTGAATTCTAGCGCTCCAACAGGAATTTTTCCTAAACTAGTAAACTCATAAGATGGAGGGGTTAAATACACGTTTTTGTGGAACATTCCAGCTTTAGACATCTCCAGAAATTAAATATGCGTTATCCAGAACCCTTGTAGAGACGTAGCATTGCTACGTCTCTACACTCTTTTTCGGAGATGTCTATTAGCCTGATGAAGCAGAGGTTGAGTTTGGTAGCCCACATTCCGCACCCGAACTGTCACAAGTTCATTAGTACTTACCTAATTGTCGGTGAACAGTACTTATGAACTATAAGCTGAAGTTGTATTTTAAAGCTTAATAATAATTTATTCTATTAATGTGTGATTAACTTAAGCCAAAGCCTCCAGGTGTGTATGTGAAAGAAGAGAGTGAAAACTCACGCGGTTGACATTACAAATAAATTTGTAGGTTCATCAAATGCGAAAATGACAGTTGTTGTAACTTTCATTTCATAACCATGTTTAACCACCAAGAGATTGAAATTCAGAACATAGATCATTTGGGTATAATTGCAGGAATTATAGATGCCATAGGCTTAGTAGATATTATTAATGAATTAGTTGGTCAAGAGGCACAAGAAAAAATTAGTCCGGGACATGTAGTTAAAGCAATGATATTAAATGGACTGGGTTTTGTAAGCAGTCCGTTATATATGTTTCCAGAGTTTTTTAAAGATAAACCTTGTGAACATCTAATTGGAGAAGGAGTAAAAGCGGAATATTTAAATGATGATAAATTAGGTAGAGTAATGGATAAGTTATTTATTAAAGGTTTAACTGAGATATTTTTAGAGATTACTATAAATGTAATACAACAATTTAATATTAGTTTAAAATTGTCACATTTAGACTCCACCTCACTACATTTACATGGTGAATATAACACTAGTTTACCAGATGTAATTATTCATAATAATTCATCAAATGGTCAAATCAAATCACCACAAGCTATTGAAATTACTTATGGTTATTCTCGTGACCATAGACCCGATTTAAAACAATTTATTATAGACTTAATATCATCATCTGATGGAGATATACCAATATTTTTAAAATCTGCATCTGGAAATCAATCCGATTCTTCAAGTTTTGCTAACATATTTTTAGAATACAAAGAACAAATGCAAAAACCACAAATAAAAAATGAAGATAGTTTAATGGTTGCAGATGCAGCTTTCTATAACGCAAAAAATATCAGTTCATTATTTGGAACGAGATGGTTATCTAGAGTCCCTATGACTATAAAACTGGCAAAAGAACTAGTATCAACATTATTATCAACTAATTTTATTAGTAGTTCTTTAACCGGATATTATTATTCTGTAGTTAAAAGTAATTATGGTGGAGTTGAACAAAGATGGTTAGTTGTAGAAAGCACTGAAAGAAAAGAATCTGATTTACGAAAATTAGAGAAAAGAATATCTAAGTCAAAAACTAGTGCATTAGATCAGCTTAAAAAACTACTTGACTTCAAATTTAATTCTCGTGACTGTGCTATCAAAGCCGTGGAAAATTTAAAAAAAAAGTTTAAGTACCATCAAATTGATAACATCGATTATTTAGAGAAAGAATCAAAAGATAAAAAAGTTTTTTATCAAGTAAATGCTTCATTGTCTGAGAATATACATGCTATTAAAATAGCTTATCAAGGTGCTGGGCGTTTCATACTTTCTACAAACATTTTAGATGAAAAATCTCTTAGTAATGATGATATGCTTTCCGAATACAAGGCACAGCAAAGCTGTGAGCGGGGATTTGGATTTCTCAAAGACCCCTTATTTTTTGCAGATAGTATTTTTCTGAAATCTCCAGAAAGAATTGAAGCTATGGCTATGATAATGGGATTATGCCTATTAGTCTATACTTTAGCTCAAAGACAAATAAGAAAAGCCTTATCGGCATCGAAATCTACTATTAAAAATCAGCTTGGTAAATCTATAAATAATCTGACTATGCGATGGATATTTCAATGTTTTCAATCTATACATTTAGTGAAATCTGATAATCAAATATCAATCTCTAATTTGAATTCGGAAAGAGAATATATTCTGAGTTTTTTGCCAGAGAATTGTCGTTATTATTATAAATGTTAATCGGGCTGTATCTACAATATATTTGTCATAGAGACATCGGATGAGGGAGTAAATAAGGTTTCAAAAAACTCTACTATAGTTTGAAGTTTTTCTGAGTAATCTTGAGAAGCACGATATTGAACTGACTGCG
>NZ_JBALBZ010000004.1:0-35484 GCF_036919495.1 Nostoc sp. | reverse complement strand
ATTTTATTTATCATTCAATCATCTTTTACAATTATCGATGTCATTTTGGAATCTCCCTTAGTTTTTATTAGTAAATAAGATGCGTTTGCCCTGGGTAAAAAATGACTTGACACGGATTGGTTCGCGATTGGGTGTAACTCCTCCCACCGCTCCGGCGCCAAAATTTCAAGCATCACTGGCGCGACTGTCTCAGTTAGAGGGCGATCGCTTTGAGCAAGCGTATATGGATGAGGGTGGTGTAAATGCTCATCTGGAGAACGCAGCCCTTTTCCAACGCCAAGCGGCACTTGGACAAAACCCCGACCTTGTAGCAGTGGCGAATCGAGGATTACCAACCATTAGAAGGCACTTTAATACTGCCACTGCTATCACAAATTATCGATTTGGCGAGGTTGCGCGGAGATATAATAATCTGCCTAATAATTCTGGTGCATCAGCCCCTCAAGGCAATACTTCCCCTACAGCAGGAGGCGATAGCCTACCTGAGAACAATCCTTCACCTACAGGAGGAGGCACTAGGATACCTCAAGGTAATACTAGCGATAGATAAAATCTTTTTCCATTGGCGATGCCTTAGGGACTTCCAAATAAAAAAATGTTCCAAAACTGAGGCAAAAACTCTCTCTATTTCTTCTCTCTGCGTTCTCTGCGCGGCAGTCGCTCATGGGGGAAACCCCCAAGACCGCGCTGCCTTGTCTCTGTGGTTCGTTTCTTGGAATAATTTATTTCTTGGAAGTCCCTTATACCATTTCACTTTGATTAATGATACAAATACCCTAGTAAGGGCATAGCATTGCTATGCCCCTACGATAAATCTATATGTATCAAGGTTTTCGGGAATCGGTATTAATCCTTGGAAATCAAATTGATTTGGAGGCGATCGCCTGTGGTGTCCAGGTGGGGCCTTCGCAACATGGCCCATCTGGCGTCCAGATGAGTTTATCCAAGCACATTCGCCGCGCATCCATGTTCGCCGCCCACGCATGGTAGACAATGTACTCAGTCTGACCATCGGGGCCTACAACGATTGAGTTGTGTCCAGGCCCTTTAACACGATCAAGAAGCGAACGCAACACCCGTGGCCCCGTTTCGTTACCGAAATCAGAGTAAGGCCCCATCACATGATCTGCAACTCCATAATCTACACCATAGTTCTCAGTTTCCCAGCGCCCACCACTATAAAAGCAATAATATCGACCTGCATGTTTACGGACACAGGGGCCTTCTAAGGTATGCCAATCAAAATGTTCACCATACATCAATCGGTTGGCTAAAAATCGTTGCCAATCGGAACGTGCCCGTAAGACGACTTTCCCGACACCGCAAAGTTTCGTCATATCTTGGAGCCGATCTACAAAGAGGGCAGTGCCAGCCCGCACGCCGCCCTCAGTATCTAAAAAATCACGAGCATAAAATAAATACCACTGTCCATCATCATCACGGAATGGGTGGGGGTCGATGGCGAAGGAGCAAGAATTCGGGTCTACAAGTGGCTCACCAACATCTTTATAGGGGCCCAAAGGAGTATCGCTGGTGGCAACACGCAACTGATGATTCTTGTCTTCGTGCCCTACAGAGTAGTAGAGGTAGAACTTGCCGTTGCAATAAGCAACTTCGGGGGCCCAAAAATTATCGCCAAGGGAAGGGTCTGGCCGCAACAGGGCGTTACCAGCAAAATCCCAATTCACGAAATCAAAGGACTGTAATAGAGGGAAGACACGTAGTTTTGCGATTTCGTCTATCATTCCTTCCGCTTCGGCTGCACCAGTACCGATCGCGTAGTATATACCCTCAAATTCCCAAACAAAAGGATCGGCAAAATAGCCTTTGTAGACTGGATTGGTATAAGTTAACATCTCGGCGCTCGCTATAGCGTGTTAACTCAATTCTTTAGGAAGTGCGATCGCAAAACAACTATCTTTATGCTGGTTCGGCTTTTCTTAATTATTCTGCGATGCCTACGGCGGTAAACTACGTAAATAGACCATCCTGTAGGCGCACAGTAATGCTCATACCTATCTAGTTCCCTCCCCTTTATAAAGGGAGGTTTAGGGTGGGATGACGCGGATGGTGATGGGAAGCCAGAGAACTGAATATCACGTCTTGACAAGGGTTTCACGTTAAGTTGCACGCATGAGTAATGCTGTGCCCTTACGAATGGTTTTTTGCGTAAATCCTAGAGCTATCTGTAGGCGGTGCGTTACGGCGTTAAGTCTAACGCACCCTACTGGATAATTTATTTTTTACAAATCTTTAGTACTTAAAATTCACGTAAGTTTCAACCTTCTCCTTTGGCAACTGTTCCACCACCTGACACCGAATCATCTGCCTTAAATTCTCTGGTAGGCTCTCATAATAGTCTCGTTGGAGAGTCAAATCCACCTTCGGCGTGTGTAACCAATGCATAGCATAGCCCATAACTACCATCGGTCGTGGCTGGTTAGTCCGATTTGGTGAACCCCGATGCAGCGCCAAAGGTGTCCGAATCATCGCATCCCCTAGTTCCATATAAAAAGATTCTATCGGAATTTCACCCGTGGCAATTTTCCTTAGTCCCTCTTCACGCGGCAAAAGATGTGTACCACGCGCCATCTGGAACGGCCCGTTTTCTGCCGTTACTTCCACAAGTGGGAAGTTAACCGCAAGGGCGTAGAGTGGCGTTACTATTTGGTCGGAGAATAAAGGGCGATAGTCTCGATGGATTTCCTGATAATCGGAACCTTGTACTGGAAGATCAACTCCCAACTGAACCATTACATATTCTTGAAAAAATACTCGCTCCAGCACACCCATAATCACCGGATTGGCGAAAACTTCCACGTTGGCAAAGGGAGAAACCCAAGGTAATGTTAGATAGTAACGAGCAATTTCACGGGGAGCCAGCCCACCTGGTTGATTTTGACGCTCTCGGAATAAATTATCAAAAGCTTTTGCCCACTCGCTAATCAATTCTTTATCAAAAAGACCGGGAATCACACAAATTCCGTCTCGATTCAGGTCTTCGGCAAATCGGTTTAGGTCAGTATCTGTATATTTATTTACTCTACCTATACTTTGAACCATTTTCTTATCCTCGCCAATTCATCATGTTAAAGTCGAATTTAAATCGGACTCTCAATAGCAGCTTTTGCAATTGTTCGTCGATAATAGCGCACCATTTCTGGAATTGACTTATCAGTTTTTGTAGACTTAGGTTATCCAAATCTCTTTATAGATAAGGCTTTCTGTTGATTAGTTTCTAGGGTTTTTTGGTTGTGAGGTAAGGTGCTGAATCAAAAATACAGCAATGGTTCTTAAGCCAGTTCACTGCCCAATTTGTGATATTATAAGTGTAGTAAGAGGTGATAAAACTACTGAAAGCAAAAAGTCTTGCCTTTGCCGCCAAGATGGGAGTTTTCGCCGCAGATTCATAGGACAAGTGCTGAAAATTAGCTACAACTCCGTAATGCAGAAATTAAAATAATTTGTAATACTTAATTAAGTTTTGTAACGGAGATTTAGCGCCAAACCGGAGCGAAAGTTTCTTTCAATGTGGATTTTGCAAGACACACCTCGGCACTTGTGAGTTGATATTGACTTAAACCCCTAGAATTAGTTAAAAAAATTCCAGCGTTATGGGGCAATAGAGTTAAGTTGCAAAACCGAATTCAGCATAACTCTTGTGGGATGGGCGTTTTGCCGCCCAGTAAATGCAATTTAAATATGGAACAGCTTACCTAATTTTTTCCTGCGGACTTGGCAAATATTCACGATATGTGTGCCATAATGTCACGAGTCAATAGTCTATAGCTAATTTTGTAGCCCCCATACTAGGGCGCTTGATGTATTTTATGTTTACTATTTAGCGATAAATAGCGTTATGCAAGTACAGGTATAAAGTTATATAGATTACGGTAAAAGGAGCAAAAAAACTCCTGGAATGTCTCAAAATAGCCTAGTTTAGTCTAAACCGAAGGCACAAAAAAATTTGTTCTATTGTAGTTACATTAAGAGGTTTTAATGAAGTTGTTGGATATACAAAATCGTAAGGTTGAATTTCCCTCTAATACTGATAATCAAAGAGTTTCTAGCTTCCCAGAAGCTGGGTATCCACGTCCACAGTTACAGCGATCGCACTGGCTAAATTTAAACGGTGAGTGGAAGTTTGCTTTTGACGATGAAGGGCAATGTGTTCAACCAGGCCATATCCAGGGGTGGAGTCATCATATACAAGTTCCCTTCGCTCCCGAATCTACCAAAAGTGGTATTGGTGATACAGGTTTTCATCCAAACTGCTGGTATGAGCGAGAATTTGAAACGCCTGAAGGTGACGGCAGATTATTACTGCACTTTGGGGCTGTGGATTACCGCGCCCGTGTTTGGGTGAATGGTCAATACATGATAGAGCATGAAGGGGGACATACTCCTTTCATGCTGGATATTACCGCAGTTTTGAATGATACTGGTATAACTAAAGTAACAGTCTGGGCCCAGGATGATCCTGGTGACCTTGCCAAGCCTAGAGGAAAGCAGGATTGGCAATTGGAACCGCACAGTATTTGGTATCCTCGCACCAGTGGTATTTGGCAAACAGTCTGGATTGAGCGTGTGGGTAGAACTTACATCGATAATATTCGATGGAGTCCCGATTTCGAGCGGTGGGAAGTTGGTTGTTATGCTGCGATCGCAGGTGATGCCCCTGCTGGTATCCAAATCAAGGTAAAACTGAGCATTGGCAATACCGTGTTGGCAAACGATACCTATGAAGTGTTTAACGGAGAAATTGGGCGTCGCATCTCCCTTTCCGATCCAGGTATCGACGACTACCGCAATGAATTGCTGTGGAGTCCAGAAAAGCCCACTCTAATGGATGCCCACATTGAACTTTGGCATAACAATGAACTTTTGGATGAAGCCAAATCCTATACAGCAATGCGGACTGTGGGGATACAGCGCGATCGCTTTATGCTCAATGGTCGTCCTTATTATTTGCGCTTAGTTCTCGATCAAGGCTACTGGCCCGATTCGCTAATGACAGCACCGGACGATGGAGCATTACGGCGCGATGTCGAACTTGCCAAAGCAATGGGTTTTAACGGAGTCCGTAAGCACCAGAAAATTGAAGACCCGCGATTTTTATATTGGGCAGATAAGCTGGGGTTGTTAGTATGGGAAGAGATGCCTAGTGCATATCGTTTCACACCTAAAGCAGTGGAACGCACAACGCGAGAGTGGGCTGAGGTGATTAAGCGAGATATCAGCCACCCCTGTATCGTAGCTTGGGTAACGTTTAATGAATCCTGGGGAGTTCCGAATCTGGTTGAGACTGCGGCTCACCGAAACTACGTTTTGGCAATGTATCACTTAACTAAAACTCTCGATCCAAGCCGCCCAGTGATTGCCAACGATGGCTGGGAAAGTACGGATACAGACATTCTGGCTATTCATGACTACGACACCCACCCACAACGATTAGGTCATCGCTATGGGCCAGAAGTGAAGCTATCAGATTTGTTTGACCGGAAGCGTCCTGGAGGGCGCATCCTGACACTGGATAACTTTCCGCATCAGGGACAGCCAGTAATGCTGACTGAGTTTGGTGGCATAGCCTATGCCCCTGTTGATAACCCCGATGCAGATAAAGCTTGGGGATATGAGCGTTGCTCAAATATTTCCGAGCTAGAAATGAAATACGCTTCTCTGCTCGAAACGATTAATGATATCGAGTTATTTAGCGGATTTTGCTACACCCAATTTACAGATACTTTCCAAGAAGCTAACGGTTTATTATACGCCGATCGCACGCCTAAATTTCCCGTTGAGGCGATCCGCGCTGCGACCCTTTCAGGACAAGGATTATGTACTCCCACAAGCTGTTAAAGCCGGATGGTCGCCCACTGACCTTATACAGTCGATACCCGATTGCCGATAATATCATCGCCACTAGCCCTAGTAATGAACCAGTGCAGGCAAATCCCCACCTGCGCTGGCATCCTTTACGCGGCGAATGGGTTGCTTACGCTTCTCACCGTCAAGGGCGGACTTTCATGCCGCCCCCAGAATATAACCCCCTTGCACCCACTACGAAACCGGAGTTTCCTACAGAACTTCCCTCAGGTAAGTATGATGTGGCGGTGTTTGATAATCGCTTTCCCTCAATGGCTCAAACGGCACATGACCCGCCGAAGTGTATTGTGGAAACATTGCCTGCTAATGGGGCGTGTGAGGTGGTGGTTTTTGCTCAAAATGCCCAAGCTTCCCTTAGTTCTTTGGAATTGGAACACCTTGATTTGCTCTTAGAAGTGTGGGGCGATCGCACCCGCGTATTAGGAGCAAATCCCCAAATTCAGTACGTGCTGCCTTTTGAAAATAAAGGTGTAGAGGTGGGTGTAACATTGCACCATCCTCATGGGCAAATTTACGCCTATCCTTTTACACCACCTGTGCCAGCGCGGATGCTGTCAATGCAGCAGGAGTATTATGAAAAACATCGGCGGGGTTTACTGCAAGACTTGATTCAGAAGGAAATTGCAGACAATCAACGGATTATTTATGAAGATGAGTATGCGATCGCATTTGTCCCAGTCTGCGCTCGTTACCCTTATGAAGTCTGGATTGCTCCTAAAGAGCCAGTTGGCACTTTTATGGATCTTACCCCACAGCAACGTTGGGGACTTGCTAAAGCATTAAAAACTGTCACCCTCAAGTATGACGGCTTGTGGAATCGTCCATTTCCTTACTTGATGGCTTGGTTCCAAGCACCAACTGACGGTTTAGCCCATCCAGAAGCGCACTTACACGCCGAGTTTTTTCCACCATATCGCACAAGCGAAAGGTTGAAGTATCTAGCGGGAACTGAACTCGCAGCTGGGATGTTTGCCAATGATGCTTTGCCAGAAGAGAAAGCGAAAGAGTTACAGGCTGTGGTGGTAAATATTGAAGAACCAATTTCGGCGTGACAAACCTACCTATTTATTCCTGTTTGTCCACTTATTGAACAACAAATTGTTTTAACCGTTCCTTCTAATCGGGGACGGTTTTTAACTTTTCTGTAATACTGTTTTACTTCTCTTAAAGTTGCTGTGTAACGTAGGGTGGGTTAATTTTTGTAGGTCGATGCAACAAAGGTGCAGGTCGATGCAACAAAGGTGCAGGTCAATGCAACAAAGATGCAAGGCGATGCAACAAAGGTGCAGAGCGATACAACAAAGGTGCAAGGCGATGCAACAAAGGTGCAGGTCAATACAACAAAAGTGCAGGTCGATGCATCAAAGGTGCAGATCAAGAAACATTCTGTGCCCTTATGAGAAATCTATATAACTCCAGGCTGGATTTTGATAGTTCTGCTATAAGCCTTTTCAAATAAGTGTAGCAACCTGCGTTACATTAATATTGATGTATCAAAATATAAAGGATAAAATAACATGAGAATCAGAGGAATAAAACGCGGTCAAAATATAGAAATATTAGAGCAAATAAATAACATTCCCGATGGAACAGAAATAATTATAGACTTAGAATTTATTGAAAAGCAAATACCTGAGCCAAAACTATATTTAAGAGAAGAAGAGAGATTAGCTAAATTAAATAAATTATTTGGGGTGTGGAAAAATCAACCAGATTTAACAGAAATATTTGTAGAGATTGACCAGCAACGTCATACTTACCAAGGTAGAAGCATAGACTTAATTGATAATCAGGATAACGGCTAATGTATCTGTTAGACACTAACATTTGCACAAAGAAAACCCCCAAGCAGTGAAAAAACTTAATCGCTACTTTAGCCAATGTTATCTATCAACAATTATAGTTGCGGAACTTTATAAAGGCGTTTACTATTCTCAACAGGTGTCCAATAACCTAGAAAGTTTGCAGCAGTTTACTGACCTATTACCTATAAAGCCATTTGACTTAGAGGCAGCTATTGAATTTGGCAAGATTCAACGCGAACTCAAAAAAGTTGGTAAACCAACTGGAGAATTAGATGCATTAATTGCTGCTGTTGCTCGTTCTCGCAATGATATTCTCGTAACTAATAACATCCAAGATTTTACTAATATTCCTAACTTACAATTAGAGAACTGGTTATAAAATTAGACATAGATTAATTGTACTATTTTGAATATAAACCTTAGACAGACGCAGACAGACGTAGATAAGTTTGATAATCATCTGTATCTATCCGTGTTTTTCCTATGAACGAAGAAGTTTCCAAAAAACTAGAGTTAATCAGGCAAATCTTGCGTGAAACCGAAGTGCAAGGCGTGCGCTTGCGCGGTACAGACTGGTTTGCCTGGGCGACAGCTGGCGCTTCTAACACCGTGCTGCTTACTGCTGAGAGTGGCGTAGCAGAAGTATTAGTAACTACTGAAGATGCTTGGGTACTGACGGATGAAATTGAAGCGCAGCGTCTTAAGGATGAAGAACTGCCTGCTAATTTTAAGGTGTATGTCAATCCTTGGGCTGATGGTGCTACCCGTGAGTCTTTTGTTCGTGATGCAACCGGCGGCGGAAAAACAGTTAGCGATCGCCCCATCTCCAATTTAGAACAGCCGTTACCCCCATCTCTGCAATTACACAAACGGGTAATGATGTCAAGTGAATTAGAGCGATATCGCCAAGTTGGGCAAAAAGCTAGTCAGGCAATGACAGAGGTACTCAAAGCTGCCAAGCCAACTTGGACAGAATATCAGTTAGCAGGTGCGGGTGCAGAGGCGTTATGGGCGAAAGGTTTGCATCCGGCGCTGACACTGGTAGCGGGTGATAGGCGTTTACCGCTATACCGTCATGCTACAGCTACAGCAGAACAAATTGGACGGCAAGCGATGTTAGTATTTTGCGCTAGAGGTTACGGTTTGTATGCAAATCTGACTCGATTTGTTTGTTTTGGTAAGCTCTCAGACGAACAGGCCGAATTGCATTCCCATGTGCGCGAAATAGAAGCAGTAGTTTTAAATTTGTGCCAACCTGGAACCAGTCTGGACAAAGTTTATTACGCGCTAGCTCAAGGTTATGAACAGCATGGATTTCCCAATGCCATCCGTGAACATCACCAGGGAGGAACCACCGGATATTTAGCACGAGAAATCGTAGCAAATCCAACCGCTACTGATACTTTGGCAGAAGGTATTGCTGTCGCTTGGAACCCTAGTTTAACTGGGGCAAAAATTGAAGATACTTTTGTGATTCTAAAAGATGGAAAGTTAGAAAATCTGACTTTTGATCCAAATTTTCCTAATGTTGAGGTAGAAGGAAGATTGCGCCCTGTACCTTTGTATAATTAAAAATTATGGATTTTCAACAACTATTCGGTAAACCACCTGAAACTCAAGCCAGTGCGCCAGGAAGAGTAAATTTACTGGGCGAACATACCGACTATAACGATGGCTTCGTTCTTCCAACTGCAATTCCTCAAAGTACAACGGTACAGCTAGGTTTTAGTAGCGATAGCCAGCATCACTTTTACTCGGAAAATTTAAACGAGCAAGTGAGCATTTCAGATATTAATCATCAGCCGTCTGGATTTGCCAGTTATATTTTTGGCTGTATTGAGCTTTTGCAAAAAGCAGAATATACAATACCATCGCTTTGTGTGTACGTCAAATCATCGGTTCCTATGGGTTCGGGTTTGTCTAGCAGCGCAGCTTTAGAAGTGGCAACCCTCCGGGCATTACGCCAACTTCTGAACCTTCCCATTGATGATGTTGAAATCGCCCAATTCGCCCAGCAAGCAGAAATTCAATATGCTGGCGTGCAATGCGGCATCATGGATCAAATGGCTTCTAGTTTGGCTGACACTGAGCATATCTTATTTTTAGATACTCGGACTTTAGAACGTCGGGTGATGCCTTTGCCTGAAAAAGCGGAGATTTTGGTTATTGATAGCGGTGTACCCCGCACACTTGCAGGTAGCGGTTATAACCAGCGTCGGGCTGAGTGTGAAGAGGCGGCGCGATCGCTCGGAGTGAAAGCATTGCGAGATATTACTGATGTTAATGTAACAAAAACATTACCCGAACCACTACAGCGCCGTGCCCGTCATGTAATTACAGAAAATAACCGCGTCTTGGAAGTATTGCAGGGAGTAACATCTGAGCGTTTTGGCGAATTGATGAACGCTTCTCACGCCAGCTTGCGAGATGATTACGAAGTTTCAGTACCAGCCCTAGATAAGTTGGTAGAGATTTTGCAGAAAACAGAAGGAGTGTTTGGTGCAAGACTCACAGGTGCAGGCTTTGGGGGGGCAAGTGTAGCTTTGGTTAGATCGGGTGAGAGCAAAGGTATTGCAACTCATGTCCTTGAACAATACAACCAAGCAGGTTACAACGGACGAATTTTGGTTCCTTCTTTAGGATTGATTGATGCAGCCTAAACCATCTCAAACTCTAATTGATGACTCTTGAGAAAATCATGGGTGAAATGATCCACCACATTTGTATCAGCTAGTTCCAAATTATAAAAATCTACAGCTTCATGGTCAAAATAGGGGCCAGCGTGCCAAGTACCCTCATATAGCTTGATAAAACAATTCCCCGGAATGCGGAAAGCAGCAATTTTTTCTAATGCTGGTTCATTTACATCATTATTAGGAGGAGAAACTGCAATTAACCAATCCTTCCCTGACAAAGAACCCAGACATTGAGTGCATTGCACATGGCGAGTAATTTTGTGAAATTTCCGCCCTCTTTTCTCCAACCGCATAATATAAAACCGTGGAATACCATTATGCAGGTTTAACTGGGCATCTTCCCCATCGTAAGCTTTGCCATCAAGACTTGCAAAAATCACCTGTCCATAACGCCGAAAGTTTTCAGAAGTCACAGATTGTGCTTGCAATTGTTGCACTGTCTTTGATCTACTCATATCAAAACTTTGAGAGAGATTACTTAGGTTTATTTTCTCCCAAGATGACTGAGTTTTATTCAGTCATAATGGTGACTTCCTGAGTTTAAATGCTCTACATTATTATAAAAAAATAATCTCAGCTTGCTAGATAACTACGTACTTGTTCTTTTTGCCGTCGTAGGAGGCTAAGGGCTTTTTGCTCTATCTGACGTACCCGTTCTCGACTAATACCCATGCGATCGCCAATTTGTGCTAAAGAAAGTTCATATCCATCAGTCAGACCAAAGCGCAAGGTTAATATTTCTCGCTGCTGAGGAGACAGCTTTGCCAACAAGTCTTGTAAATCTTGGTGCAAAGATTCTTCAACAGCATAGTCTTCGGGAGAAGGGCCATCATCCTCCAGTATGTCCTGCAATTCTGTATCTTGTTGTTCACCAACTCGCGCCTCTAAGGAGAAAGGTTGACGCGCCAAGTACAAACACTCTCTAACTTGGCTAGGTGTTAAAGATAATGCGGTGGCAATTTCAGCAGTAGTAGGAACGCGACCTAACTGTTGAGATAATTCTCGCTGCACCCGTTTAATTTTGTTCAGTTTCTCAAAGACGTGAATAGGTAAACGAATTGTCCGTCCTTGTTGAGCGATCGCTCTTGTAATTCCTTGACGAATCCACCAGTAAGCGTAGGTAGAAAACTTATAACCAAGAGCAGGATCAAATTTATCCACTCCTCGCTCTAAACCCAAAGTACCTTCTTGAATTAAATCCATAAATTCCAGGTTGCGGTGCTGGTATTTCTTCGCCACTGCTACCACTAACCTGAGATTAGCCTGAATCATTTTCTGCTTGGCTTGATGTCCTAAATTTAGCTGTTGCTCTACCACCTCAACACTTAACTCCACGCGATCTGCCCATTCTTGTAGCGTGGGTTCGTGATTTAATTTCACAGCCAATTCTTCTTTAGCAGCTAGTAAATTCATCATCTGCTGCACTTGTTCAGCAAAAATAACCTCTTGTTCACGAGTCAACAAATCTACACGCCCGATTTCTTGCAGATAACTACGCACAATATCATCTGTAGCTCGAGGTTTTTTATCTGCGGCTAAACTTTTTTTCTTCGTTTTTTGAACTTCGGTAGGTGGAGATGTTAAGTTGCTCATGGTTATTTGCTCCTCTGTAACCTCATCAATTTATTGGTATCAAGTCTAGATATTCAGACCCATAGCCATTTCACATTGCTAATCAATCAATTGGCAATACTGATGAATTCTGGTCTATGATACATTACAAGTCAATTCTTGGAGATAATAAACCCAAAATCAACCCACTCCCTAATAATAACATCATCAGTAGTGACAAATCAATTACCTCAAGTATCATCACCATATCTTTTAAACCAATTACACTGTTTTTTATTGATATTTGCATATCTGTGAAACATAATTATTATTGATTTACTTATCTAATATACTTTATGAGTAAATTAAACATTGCCCCAAAAATCATTTTATTGTAAAAAAGAACTTAATAACACAAAATACCTCCACTAGTCGTAATTTAAAATTATTAGACCACAAATTAAAAATTTATTTTTATCACTACTATTTAGGTTAGATTTTAATTTTATTGAATAACAACTTATTAAACCTAAAATGCCCATTTATTATGCCTAATTTTTTACTTTTTTACTAAATAATCCAATCATATCAAGTCGGTTACGTAAAACGTTAGCCATCCAAAAAGCACTTATCTAGCTTCCTCTACTTAAGAACAGCTTTCTTAGAAGCAGTTCAACTGGCGGTGCTCCAACCGCTACAAAGGAAATAAACAAGCCAAATCCTTTTCCCTTTTACTTCCACCAAAACAGCATAACTGCCTTGCTTGTTGAAAGTCCAGTTAAATACTTGTAATTAGGGATTTAAGACGGCAAAGACGCAGGTATCTATGATAGCGCTTGTGTCATACTGAACGCAGACATCTGTATTAGGTGCCGTATTATCAATGTAATTACTCTTGGCGACATTTTTTGACTAAAAGTAGTAATATTGGCCACATTAACACCAAGGATTATACTTGGCAAGACAGTAACACCCGCGATCGCAGGTAATTATCCTATCAAAGCGAAAAGACTTACGTTTCGGGGTGCTTAATTCCTATACAGCATAATTTCAATAACAAGATTCCCGACTTCTCCAAAAATGCAGAAATTATCTGAAATCCTTAACAATAGGATATCTTAAAGCTTCCACACTTACTAGTTTTCACCTTAAGTTGATACAAAAGCACAGTTGTGAATCGACACATCTGATTAACTTATTGCAAAGATTTTTAGAAAATGGTAATATCTTGCAATTTTAACCTAACTTTTTAACTATCATTTTATTAAATATTGGTTAAGAAAAGCATTCACCTCATTGGCACATAGCCCAACATTAACTATCTTTCCTGCTTTTATGAGAATATCCAATCCTTGACCATTATTACGGGAGTCTGGATCAATTATAGATACATATATTTCATGTATACGACGATCTTTAGCGATCGCTAAAGCACAGGCGGGTGTGCGTCCATGAAAAGAACAAGGTTCAAGAGTTACATACATTTTCAAGAAGTTGAAAGCTTTGCCTTGAATTTGGTTAAGTGCGTCAGCCTCAGCATGATGTTTTCCGGGCGCTTGCGTATATCCTTTGGCTACTATCTCTTGGGCATCTATGATTACACAGCCGACTGGTGGGTTCGGCAAACATTCCGGCAAAGCTTTTCGGCTTTGAGCTAAAGCAGCCAGCATAAATATTTCATCCATATTTTAACGTAAATTATCTAAATAAATTACACTACCAATAATTAGTTATCTCTTGCTAAAAAAGTTTTATATCAAAACTTAGTAACTGTCACCCTAATACCAGAATCCAGTTTAGGAACCTTGAAATACTCAATTGGCTCAGTACTTTGAGAAGTTTGGGCATTTCTTGGTTTTTGACATTGTTTAAAGAAAGCACCTGGGTCATTGATGAACTCAAGCGGGTTAATTTTTTTGCATCCTCCCTCCTGCACTAGCAAAATTGATTCAGGAGTTTCTTTGGGATTATTGGTCTGTCGGGTAAAATTACTCCATGTAGTGTTAATCGTGGCTGGTTCCGTCAATAAAACTCCAGCTTGATTGTAATCGCCTGTTATCATGGGAACATTTTCTTGGTTAGCATAGACACTCTGGGGGAGAGCGAGTACACTAATCACAATCACTAAGGTAATAGAAGATAATTTCATAATTCAATACTCTTTACATTTAATGTTAGTTTAATAATTAAAATTGCCTAGATACTGAAAGCAAAAAATAGCAGCCTAGTTTTAATACTTCAGGTTAATACAGGTAGTAAGAACTTTAGCTAAACTTCATAAAAAACATAATGAAGTTTATTTAGTCTGATGTAGACTTTTGTCTAAAAGGAGGCAGTTGAGCAATCCATACTCTAACCATGTCGAAATTTGAGACTTGTCTGTTCTATGCTTTCTGCTACAACTGTACTAACTCATATTCTTTTAGCCGTATTAATAAGTAAGTTAGCGTAAAACTTTATTCTTGGCATAAAGCATCAGTGAATAAGATTTTAACGGAGTTTATCTTTCTTCATATAGTTCAATTTTATTCTGCAAACGTTAGTTACTAGCCGTTTATCTCTTATACGTGTTACTATAGAGTTACACAGATAAGACAACATATATATTGTTAGATAAACCTTGGAAGAGTATTTTGTGTCTATTGCAGAATACAAACAAGGCGATCGCAAGTTTTGGGTAAACCTAAAATACGGGATATAAACTCAAGAGCGGACAATGTGCTGTCATTTCCATATATTAAGAAGTCTTTCACCAGTCTGGGCAAATTAAACTGGTAGTGAGTCTTTACAAGTTTGATACTCAAATCACATAAATTTATTATGTCAGTCCCGTATCGTCCTCAAGATTGACCATTATTCTAAGCAAAAACTAATTATTGTTCAGAGCTTTTAAGCAGCAGCAGATCAGGTAAATAATCCATCCAGTCTTTCTAGGCGTCTCTTATGACTGTCTGAAGCCTACCTTTAAACCAGTGAACAATTAATACTAAACAGTTAATAGGCGTATGGTAGAGGATTTAAACCCTTTCATTAAAACAAAACTGGTAACTGATAACTGATAAAGTCGTTCCATTGCTTGTACGCTAGCACAGTTATTTTATTGCTTACCCTTAAACAATTAGTTTTTCTTGTCTTTTTATAATCAGCAAAAAGGTAGCTAATATACTAGCATTTGTATGAATATTTTGTAAAGTTCTCCAAATCAGTGTTTTGACAGAATATGATGTTGATTACTAGATGATTAATTAATAATTTCATCAGCAGTAACACAACGCTAACTTAAATCGGCAATTAGTCTTTTTACTCTAGGTTTATCAATCAACTTGATATTTGCATATTTCTGAAAAGGAGTTTGAATTGTAATGAAAGTGGGTTCGTAATTACAAATAATCAAAATTATGTACTATTTACTCTTTTGTGCAGAAGTGGAAGCCACTTACTGCTAGTTCAAGATGTTTACTAATTTACTTCAGCTCTTAAACAACCTCAATAAAAAGGTATTAGCTGACAATCAACGCAGATATTACCATAGCAAAGTAGACTCCAGTGCTAGTATCGGTAAAATGCTGAGAAATCTCTCCTGTAAGTAAATCAAGCTATTTATAAAATTTGTATATATTATGACGATGGAATCTTTACCACACGTTGAAGAAGTAAATATTCAGAAATACTTAGAAGTTATCCAACGGCGTTGGCTACCTCTAGTCGGTATTTTTGGCATAGCTGTTACCCTTGGATGCTTGTATGCATTTTCACTAAAACCCTCATACAAAGCAGAAGGAAGTTTGATGATTAAGACCAATCGCTCTTCCTCACTCACAGGGTTATCAGAAGACATAGGACGCTTGGAAGCTTTAAATGTCAACGACAATCCCCTGGAAACTCAGGTGAGAGTTATTGGCTCAAATCCAGTCATTGAGAAAACAATTAATTCCCTCAGCCTCAAAGATAGCAAAGGCAAACTGCTCTCGATTCCCGATTTAGCAAAACAACTAAAGATAGAAGGAATTAAAGGCACTGATGTTGTACAAATCTCTTATAAAGGTGGCAATCCTGAACTAACTGCCAAAATCGTCAATAAAGTTATCGACAGTTATATAGAGCTAAATATCAAAGCTAATCAGAATGAAGCACTGATAGCCAAAGGAGTTCTCGTAACGGAAGTACCCAAGGCTGAGGAAATTGTCAGAAGAGCCGAATCAAAACTGCGGCTATTTAAAGAAGAGAATAAAGTTGTTGTCTTAGGACAAGAAGCAAGCGCAGCAGTTGATACGATTTCCAAGTTAGGAAACCAAATTTCTCAAGCTTTAGCTCAATTAGATGATGTTAAAGGTCGTTTAGAACAGTTACGCAGTGAAGCTAAGATTGATCCACAGCAAGGTGTAATCGCATCTGAATTAACTCAAGCACCTGGAGTTCAGAAAGTGCTTGCTCAACTTCAAGAAACAGAAAGTCAACTAGCACTAGAACGTACACGTTTTTCACCTGAACACCCTATAATTATTAACTTACAAGAAAAAGTCGTAGCTCTTCAGAGCTTGCTAAAAGAGCGGATAGGACAATTCGCTGGTACAGCGCAGATAACAGAAGGAAGTTTACAGGTTGGACAACTGCGCCAAAGCCTAATAGCAGATATTACTCGTGCTCAGGCAGAACGCGTCGGTCTAGAAAGACAAATTGCCACACTTTTGCGACAGCAAGAGGCCTATATCAAACGAGCAAATAATTTGCCAAAGCTAGAACAGACTCAACGAGAGCTAGAACGGAAGCTACAAGCAGCTCAAACAACTTACGAAACACTCTTAAAGAAACGTCAAGAAATTGATATTGCACAGAACCAAAAGATTCCTAACGCTCGTGTCATTTCCTATGCTTTAACCCCCGAGAAGGCAGAAGGGCCTCGCAAAGTTCTGTTTATTGTTGGTGGAGGAGGAATTGGTCTTTTCTTAGGTATCATTGTTGCCTTTGGTTTAGACTTAGTAGACCGCTCGGTGAAGAGTGTCAAAGAAGCCAAAGAAGTAATGAAATACAGTGTTTTGGGAGTGATTCCGACACAAGGTAGAAATGGTAAAGATAATTTTTCTATAGCAGGACTCGATAGAGCTATTCCTAAAATCATTGGCAGAGATATTCCTTACTTCCCTCTTGGTAACGCATACCAGGTACTACAAGTGAACTTAAAGTTTCTCTGTTCTGATAAACCGCTAAAAAGCATTGTAATCACAAGTTCCGTTGCCAAAGAAGGAAAGTCTGACGTATCTGCAAATTTAGCTGTGACTATGGCTCAGTCAGGGCGGCGAGTCTTGTTGGTGGATGCAGATATGCGTAATCCCATGCAACATCATATCTGGGGGCTAACAAATGCAACAGGGCTAAGTAATGCCATTGCTGGTCAAGTTTCTTTAGATGCAGCAATACAAGAAGTAATGCCTAATCTTGAGGTTCTTACTTCTGGAATTTTGCCTCCTAATCCAGTAGCAATGCTAGATTCTCAACGCATGGCAACATTAATTAGTAACTTTGGCATAGATTACGATTTTATAATTTTTGATACTCCTCCTTTGTCAGGAATAGCAGATGCTGCTGTTTTAAGTACCCTGACTGACGGAATCTTATTAGTAGTTCGTCCTGGAGTAGTTGACTTGAACAGTGCGAATTCAGCTAAAGAGTTTTTAACTCAGTCAGGTCAGAAGGTGTTAGGGATAGTCATCAATGGTGTGAATACAAAAAATGAACCTAATAGTTATTTTTATGACTACAAAAAACAACAAATTCAACAAGATTTAGTATCTAGCAGCTTAACAAAATTTTCCAAAGAGCGTTAATCGGACAAATTACAAAACTGAACGTTGCTGCAAGTAAATTAAACTATCTTATTCCTGATGATGGAGGTATTTTTACATGGATCAGATTAGAACAACTTGCTTAATCAATAACTACAATTATGCTGAATTTGTTTCAGATGCAATTAATAGTGCTTTAAATCAAACGGTTAAATTTGATGAAATTATTATTACTGATGACGCATCTACAGATAATTCTGCGGAAGTCATCGCTAACTTTGCTCAATTAGACAATGTTAAATGTATCTTTAAAGAAAAAAATCAAGGACAATTATCATCCTTTAATGAAGGTTTTTTAGCTGCAACCGGAGAAATTATATTTTTTTTAGATGCTGATGATATTTATGAACCTCAGTATTTAGAAAACGCACTAAATTTTTATACTAGACATACTGAATGTGATTTTATATTTTGTGCATACAAGAAGTTTGGAGCAGTGGAAGGAATATTTCAAACTGATGCAGTTGATTTAGATTTGGGTTATTCAGTAATCAGAACTTTATATAATGGTGAATGGATTGGCTCCATGACTTCAACATTATCAATACGTAGAGAAATAATCAGAAAAATTTTACCTATTCCATATATAGAAGATTGGCGTGTCAGGGCTGACGACTGTCTAATATGGGGAGCTTCTTTAGTAGGGGCTAAAAAGTTTTATATGTCTAAACCTTTAGTCAGGTATAGAATACATCTAAATAATCAATATTATAATAATAAATTTTTAGACATAGATAAGAACTATGAATACAAGAGATTATGGAAACGCAATTCTCTATTTAATTACATTCTGCAAAAAAATAATTTGAGTTCACCGTTTTTCTTAGCTCTCACATCTCTCAAGGAGTTAAAAACAATCCCTTTTCCAAAACATGAAGATTTTATTTCATATTTAAAAATTATATTTTTGTTTGAGCATAGTTTTTTTTGGAAATTAAAGGGCATGATTTTCTTGTTTAGCTATTTATTAAAAACTTTAATAACTGGAAAATCAAAAAAAAATGTTTTGATAAATAATGTAAGTTATTCTTTAGCTGACAAAATAAAAAAACATACGATACTGATAGGGATACAAAATATTACATTATTATTTTATAAAACTCATGCTAAGTAAATTAAAAATTAAACATTTATCAAAATTTAAATCTCGTTCTAAATTGCACGCAATTATTAGCAATACAGGTTGGTTATTTGCTGACCGCATTCTACGTATGGGTGCAAGTTTGGTCGTTGGAGTATGGGTAGCACGCTACTTAGGAGTACAGCAGTATGGTCTCTTTAACTATGCTTTAGCTTTTGTTAGCTTGTTTAGCCCGATTTTTACTCTAGGACTAGATGACATAGTAGTTCGCCATATTGTCCGTCAATCATCAAACAAAGAGGAAATTTTAGGAACTACTTTTTGGCTAAAATTGCTGGGTGGAATTGCTTCTGTGTTATTTGCAGTTAGCACTATGTTTCTCTTAGGTGAGGATGAAACACTGAAGATATGGCTAGTTGCAATCTTAGGAATGGCAGGAATTTTTAGAGCAACTGATACTATTGAAGTATGGTTTCAATCACAGGTGCAGTCAAAATACGCTGTGATCGCTAAAAACACAGCATTTCTGCTAAATAGTGTCATCAAAATCGCCCTAATTTTAACAAAAGCACCACTGTTAGCTTTTGCTTGGGTAACATTAGCAGAATTTGCGATGAGTGCAATTGGCTTACTGATTATTTACCAAGTCAAAGGGTCATCGTTGTTGTTATGGCGTTGGAGTTTTTCTGCTGCTAGAAGTCTTCTAAAAGAAAGCTTACCTCTAATTTTTTCGGGGTTTGCTATTCTGATCTATATGAAAATAGATCAGGTGATGTTAGGTCAAATGATCGGAAATACTGAGGTTGGGATTTATTCTGCTGCTGTCCGTATCTCAGAAATTTGGTATTTTATTCCAGGGGCTATTGTTTCTTCTGTTGCTCCTTCAATTTATGCAGCCAAGGAAAAATCAGAAAGTCTTTATTATCAACGAATAGGACAATTACTTCGTCTCCTTGCATGTATATCTATTGCAATTGCTCTGCCAATGACATTCCTATCCGACAAGATAATTATGGTGATGTTTGGAAGTGGATATGCGGAAGCGGGGCCAATACTAGCAATCCATATTTGGACTTCTTTATTTGTATTTATGGGTCTTGCAACATCACCGTGGTTTATTGCTGAGGGTTTGAACCACGTTTCTTTAGGTAAGACTTTATTTGGAGCACTACTCAATATCATTCTTAATTTATTACTTATTCCAAAATATGCAGGTTTTGGAGCTGCGATCGCAACAATAATATCTCAAGCTGCTTCTACTTTTGTGTGCAATGCATTTGATAGTAGAACACAAAATATATTTAAAATTCAGGTGCGATCGCTTCTCCTTTTTTATAAAAATTAATCCCTTTTATCTAATTTTCGCCTTTCTTAAGACATTAGCCAAGTTAATCAAAAATGCAAACACCAATAACTTTTATTATTTTTAAGCGACCACAAACAACAGAGAAAGTTTTTGAAGCTATTCGCCAAGCCAAACCAACCAAACTTTTTGTAATTGCAGATGGCGCCCGCACAGATCGCGAAGGTGAGGCAGAAAAGTGTGAAGCAACTCGGGCAATTATTGAAAGAGTTGATTGGGACTGTGAAGTTATCAAAAATTATTCTGATATCAACTTAGGTTGTGCGAAACGAGTATCTAGTGGTTTAGATTGGGTATTTAATAATGTTGAAGAGACAATTATTTTAGAAGATGATTGTATTCCTCACTCAAGTTTTTTTAGATATAGTGAAGAACTGCTAGAAAAATATAGAAACGATACCAGAATTGCCACAATCTCTGCTCAAAATCTTCAATTTGGACGAAAGCGCACAAATTACAGTTATTATTTTTCTCGTTACAGCCACTGCTGGGGTTGGGCAAGTTGGAGACGTGCTTGGCAACATTATGATTTAACCATCAAACTCTGGAAAGAGGTGCAAGCAGACAATATTTTACATGACATTCTTGCAGATGCAAAAGCAATAAATTATTGGCGAAGAATATTTCAATCTGTTTATAACAATCCTACAGGTATAACCTGGGATTATCAATGGACGTTTGCTTGCTGGATGCAGGGCAGCTTAAGTATTATTCCGAATGTTAATTTAGTTTCTAATATTGGTACTGGTGCGGACGCAACTCATTTCACTTCCAACCAAGAATTTTCGTTCATCAATATGTCGATGCAAGCAATGGAATTTCCTTTAAAGCATCCACCATTTATCGTGAGGAATATAGAGGCAGATAATTTTACCCAAAAAACAGTTTATAGAGCTACTGTACTGGATATTTTTAAAGAAGAATTAAAAAAGAAAATAAATTACTCAACCTTAAAAAGATAGCGATATTTTTAGTAAATGTATTAATGAAATAAATGTTAGAGATTAAAGTGAAATCAACAGAAAAAATATTAACTATTTTCTTATTACTTATTGCTGTAGGGGCATTAACAATACACCCTGCACAAGAAATTTCTATATCTACCCTTGGTGGTGACAAGCTAGATACTGTTTTCAATATAGTTTCATATTTAATTCTATTTTATTTTCTACTTTTATACTGGAAAGGTTTTTTGTATGTAGCTACTAGAAGCCCATTACAGTTTGTTTTACTAGCAATAATTATATTTTCTCTTTTGTGGTCAGAAGACTTAAGTTCTAGTCTTACTTATATGAGGGGTCTAATCAGAATATATTTTCTTGCAATCTATTTAGCAATGCGTTATTCCCTAAAGGAACAACTGAGGTTAATAGCTTGGGCACTTGGTACAGCCGCACTATTATCTATGCTATTTTCTGCATTCTTACCAGATTACAGTCATAAATCACCTGAGTTACTAAATATGTGGAGCGGAATCTATGGCCATAAAAATGAATTAGGATACATGATGGCTTGGAGTGCAGGAGTTTTTTTGCACCTTGCTCTTAGTAGTCATCGATATCGCTGGTTGATGTGGGCACTATGTGGGATATCTATATGTCTAATTATCCTTTCACATTCAACAACATCTTTAACGATCTTATTAACAATGATATTACTTTTACCTTTTTACAAATTTTTTAAAAAAACTAATTATAAATTACAAGTTGTTATGATTACTTCTGCTTTAATGCTATTGATTATTTTTTCAATATTGCTTGTCAATAACGCCGAAACTCTAGTTGGTACTTCTGGTAAAGACCTTACCTTCAATGGACGCTCTGATCTCTGGGAGCTAGTGATATCCAAGATTTTGGAAAGACCTTGGCTAGGTTATGGATATTCTGCATTTTGGACTAGTAATGCTGCATCTAATCTGAGAGCTACTTATGAATGGGCAAGTAATGCTCATAACGGCTTTTTAGAACTCTTATTAGAATTAGGATTATTAGGTTTTTTGACTTTTGCCGCCGGGTTTATTCGCTTTTTTGTGATGGCTATGAATCGAATTATTTATGTAGCCAAAAAACCGGAAGATTATTGGCCAATGCAGATGCTAATTATCATAGTCATCATTAATTTTTCCGAAGCAAGATTATTAACTCCCAGTTGGAATTGGTTGATGTATATTACAACTTCGTTCTCTTTGACTCTTGATTATCAGCGAAATTATCACCAGAACTATATGGATAGCTTTTATAGCAGTCAGAAATAATTTTAGTAATTACGAAGCTAATAAAAATGAAAATTTTACATCTTAGTACCCATGATATTGATGGGGGTGCAGCAAGAGCTGCATATCGTTTGCACACAGGTTTGCAAGATATAGGACTACAGTCACAAATGCTAGTCCAGGAAAAATCTAGTAATGATAAAACAGTAATTGCACCTAAGACTAGATTATTTCAAGGCATTGCTAAAGCAAAGTTGACATTTGAAAGTCTACCGTTAAAGCTTTATCGTCAAAAGAAAAATACTCCATTTTTTATTCAATGGCTGCCAGATAGAATTATTCCTAAAGTTGCTCAGATTAATCCAGACATAATAAATTTACATTGGATTAGCGCAGCTTTTATGCAAATAGAAACATTCCCTAAACTGAAGCGTCCTCTAGTTTGGACTCTCCATGATATGTGGGGGTTTACTGGAGGGTGTCACGTTACTGGAGAATGCGATCGCTACAAAGTATCCTGTGGAGCTTGTCCTCAACTCAACAGTGGTAATGAATGGGATTTATCCCGTTGGGCATGGCAGCGCAAAGTAAAAGCCTGGAAAAATCTTAATTTAACTTTGGTTTCACCAAGCTCTTGGTTAGCACAGTGCGCTCGTTCTAGTTCTTTATTCCAAGATTTGCGAATCGAGGTAATTCCCCACGGGCTAGATATTCAAAAATATCGACCTATTAATAAACATTTTGCACGAGAAATACTCAAGTTACCTCAAGATAAGAAGCTGATTCTCTTTGGAGCGATAGAGGCAACAAGTGATAGAAATAAAGGATTTCATTTATTACAGCCAGCTCTACAAGAATTGAGTAAATCTGGTTGGAAGGATAACATAGAAGTAGTAGTTTTTGGCGCATCTCAACCTGAAAATCCACCTGATTTAGGCTGTAGAACACGCTATTTGGGACACTTACATGATGATATATCTTTAGCAACTGTTTACTCAGCAGCTGATGTCATGCTTGTACCGTCTCTTCAAGAATCTTTTGGGCAGGCAGCTTCTGAATCATTCAGTTGTGGCACTCCAGTTGTGGCATTTAATTCTACTGGCTTAAAAGATATTGTTGATCATCAGCAAAACGGCTATTTGGCTAAACCTTATGAAGTTGAAGATTTTGCCAAAGGAATTACCTGGGTACTTGAAGATGAACAGAGGCTACAAAAGCTGTCATTTTATGCTCGTGAAAAAGCGCAACAAGATTTCAGTCTGGAACTCCAAGCACGTCGTTATTCAGCTTTGTTCCAGGAAATATTGATGAGCACAAATAAATCTTCATTCAGTAATTAACTTAGTAAACAAATACTTCATAGTATGTCAATACCTATAGCTTTTATAATTTGTACAGAACCAGGGCGTTTAGAAGCTCAATCTTTGATGCTTGCAGAAAGTATTCGTAAGTTCTGCGGCAAATTGAAAAATACACCTATATATAGTTTTCATCCTAGAGTAGGTGAACCGATATCAAAGCAAACCCAGCAAGCCTTTGAAGCATTGCAGGTGATTCATCAACAGCTTCCTATAAATCGAGAATTTCATGAATATTATTTAGCTAATAAACCTCTAGTTTGTGCCTATGCCGAACAAAATATCGATGCGGAAATATTAGTTTTTTTAGATAGTGACAAATGCTTTTTTTGTGAACCAAAAGAATTTTTATTGCCAATAAATTGTAACGTAAGAATGCGTCCTGAGTATGGTCAAGGAATCGGTTCTACAGGACTGCAAGACCCTCAAGAATGGTACTGGCAAAAACTATATGAAGCTCTGGGGGTAAAGCATGAGGTTTTTGTTGAGACACCAATTGGTAATAAAAGAATCAGAGCCTATTGGAATTCTGGTTTGGTTGTTGTGAGAAGGAGTGCAGGCATATTTACAGCTTGGAAAGAGAATTTTGAAAAAGTAATGCGGCTGGATATTACTCCTCCTCAAGGTATTTATTTTGTTGAACAGTCTGTTTTGTCTGTAACTTTATGTGCCTTAGAAGAAACGGTTGAACATCTTCCTCCTAATTATAGTTATCCATTACCTTTACATAACCGTTTGTCAAAACAAGTACAAATTAAACATTGGGATGATATTACATCTATCCATTATTTCAATTTATTTTTCTACAACGATTGGAATGCACAAATCAAAAAATTGAAAAAACTTAATAACAATTCAGAGAAATATCGATGGTTGTGTCAAGAGGTTCTCAGACTTAGTATGCCTCGTGTATCAGTTTTGCATCGATATATGCTGATAGTCAGAAGAATGGAAAAAAAATTACAAAATTTTAATTTAGATATTAACCTGAGTGGCTGGATAGAAAAGATGGCCAAACTTTGAGCCTTATCAACAAAAACTAAAAATAAGTGTTTTGTGCTCTGAAGATAAAGACAATTATCTGAAAGTTACGCATAAATTTACTATTTGCATTGAAGATTTTTATATAATTGGATGAGGGAAATGAGATGAAACAAGCAAATTTAGCTGTAGTTATGACCTGCCATAATAGGCGTAATACAACTCTTGCCTGTCTACGCACTTTATATCAGCAAACAAATGATTGTGATGTTTATTTAACTGATGATGGTAGCTCTGATGGCACTGCACAAGCTATCAAAGCAGAATATCCAGATGTACACATTCTTCAGGGTAATGGCAATTTATTCTGGGTAGGAGGAATGCATCTCGCCTTTAGTGAGGCGATAAGAAATCAATATGATTATTATCTGTGGTTGAATGATGACACATTTCTGGAAGCTAATGCTGTTAATAGATTATTACAGACTCATCAAAATTTGACTGAACAAGGTTATCCAGACTCAATTGTAGTTGGTTCAACTAAAGATCCAATAACAGGAAAAGCAACCTATGGAGGAGCAGTAAAATCTAAAAAGTGGTATTCTAATAAGTTTGAATTTTTAAAACCAAGTTCGGTTATCCAAAAATGCGATGCTATGTATGGTAATTGTGTGTTAATACCTAAAACTGTTGTCGCAAAGGTTGGGAATGTTGATACAGCTTTTGTTCACACTTTAGGAGATTTAGATTATGCCCTTAGAGCGCGTAAATTGGGTTGTCAAATATGGGTAGCTCCTGGATATGTTGGTACTTGTACTAAAAATTCTATCCGAAATAGTTGGGTAGATACTAACTTGACTATACTAGAACGCTTGAAAAAGGTATTACAAATTAAAGCATTTCCATTGAAATCCTGGACTATATTTTGTAGCAGACACTCTGGATCATTTTGGGTATTTTACTGGTTTTTACCCTATATCAGAGCAATAATTGGTTACAAGAGTTTGGCAACTTCTCCGACATTTTCTGAGGATACTAACCAAACTCACTCATAAGCTTCATACTTGCATTCAAGTTATTCTGCAAGAATATTCGCACAATTCATTACCATCTAAACTCAATGAATTGACGAATTTTGCCTCAAAGATAAAGTTATTAAACTAATCGGAATGGGCAACTCTAAGGGGCGCTATTGCGGCCCCGCTTCGCTAACAATATTACGTTTTTAACGGAGATTTAATCCCAACGGTTCCTAGTTTTTAAGCCTATCGTACCTCTACGGAGAAGCAAGCCAAGCGTCCCGCAGCGAAGGACACAAATCCTGCTGCGCCTGTCTTGTTATGGGTTTAAACCCCACCACTTGTTAAGTATTAAAATAATCAGCAATCCTAATTATGGGTAAACGCTTACTAATTGTCTCAACACTCGATTCCAGCCAACCATTTGGTGCTTTTACTAGACCTTTTTATCTAGGACAATATTTGACGAAATATTTTGATGTTTTTCAAATAGGATTAGACTGTTCATCTGTTAAATATGCACCTTTTATTTCAATTGGGTCAAGAAATCTGAAGTCATATATTCAAGCTATAGGAAAGTGCATTGATGAGTTTCGTCCAGATATCATTTATGCTCAGGAAACATTACCTGGATTAGCTGCTTTAATTTCACTGAAATTTAGAAAAGGCTATAAGCCTTCTCTTGTATTAGATTTTCATACATTTTCAGCATACGAATACTGGATGCGTTTGTTTTCAGTTGCCAATCCTTTCAAAGAATTTGTACAATGTATTAAGACATACATTGCTCAGGGAATTTTGATATTCTCTGGTATTCCAATTATTGCCGCAGGCGACGCAATCCCTAAACTAATTTCCCAGTGGTATGGTAAAACTCCACAGCAGATTTATAGTATCGGTAATGGTGTAACTGAAGATTTACTCAATACTGAATTATTTCTGGATAAAGACCCATATCAAGCATTGAGACCAGCAAAAATAGTGCTTCTTATTGCTCCTAAGACATTTCAGTTTCCAAGCAATGATATGTCTGTATTAATGACTATTGAGGTGGCTAAATATCTTGAAGCTCATGGGAAAAAAGTACACTTTATTGTTATTGGTAGAGATAATAATGATATTTTATCGCCAATACCTTCTAACATTTCTTTTTTAGGATTTTTGCCTAAAAGAGAGGCTTTTGTTAATCATGTTAAATATGCAGATATCGCTTTGTTACCATTCTCAAAGCAAGCAGTAGCAGGTGGCGCTCGCAATAAGGCATTAGATTATTTCGCAAGTAGAAAGTTAGTTGTTTCAACACCAGAAGGCTTGCGAGGTTTAGAAGAATTTCGCCATTTAGAACATCTTTTAGTAACAGGATACTCTACTGAAGAAGTTGCTAACACAGTGCTTGATGCAGCTTCAAATATTGATAAATATCAATCACTTGTAGATAGTGCATATACCTTAATTACAGAAAAATATTCCTGGAACGCAAGAGCGCAGAATATCGCGCAAATTCTCCTTGAAGTCAGCCATTCTTAGCTTTATTTATTTACCAAACATATTTAACTAAGAATAATTAGTATATTTATGTCTTTAAATATACTAGAAACTAGGTTTTAAATACTTGCCTTGCCTGTTAATTAAACTTTCGTACCTCACAAATAAAAATTAAGTCATGAAAAATCGATTTTCTTATAATTTTCTTGGCGTTCGAGTAGATGCACTCTCTATTCCAGAGTTAAATTTGTTGATTGAAAAATCTATTGAGAAGAATAAAAAATGGATTATTGCTAATCACAACATGCATAGTCTTTATCTCTTCCATAATGATCCAAAAATGCAAGCTTTTTATGCCAAGGCAAAATATACCCATATTGATGGTATGCCTCTATTGTTTATTGGAAAGCTATTAGGTTTTCCTATGAAACGGGAACAAAGAGTAACTTATGCTGACTGGGTATGGCCTTTGATGGCGGAAGCAGCTGATAAAGGCTGGCGTGTATTTTATTTAGGTTCAAAGCCAGGAGTGGCTGAAAAAGGAGCAAGTATTTTGTGCCGCAAATTTCCTGGGTTACAAATTGCTTGCGCTCATGGCTATATTGACATGAATAAAGACAGTCAAGAAAATCTTGCTACTCTGGCTGCAATTAATGCCTACAAACCTCATGTATTGATGGTGGGGATGGGTATGCCACGCCAAGAACAATGGATTTACGAAAATCTTGAACATATTCATACCAATACTATTTTGACTAGTGGAGCCTGTATTGATTATGTAGCAGGAGCAATACCTACTCCTCCTCGCTGGATGGGAAAGATGGGCTTGGAATGGTTGTATCGTTTATTGTCTGAACCTAAAAGACTTTGGAGACGTTACTTACTTGAACCTTGGTTTCTAGCCACATTATTTTTACGAGAAATTTGGAGTATGCCTAGTCAACAAAAAAAGAATAGAATCCTGGTATTTCTCAGTACAAAATTTCCTAAATTTCTAGCATGATTGAGCCATTAATTAGTGAGTACGCCTGATTTAAGTTTCGTGCTAGTAAATAGCGAAGTATCTGGCGAGATACTTCGCTTAAAATAATAGTTAAATGCACTAGACATCTCCACAAATTAATTATGCGTTACCTGAAACCCTTGTAGAGACGTTGCAATACAACGTCTCTACATTCATTTTCACCAGATGTCTACTATTTACATCTAGGTGGAGTAAGTCTAACTTGCTTGCTCAAAAGCCTGGGCAATAGCATTGTGAGCAGGTTTAGGTTGAAAGTTCTCATCGAAGGGAAGCGGACGCAGAAATTTCCAGAGATTTGGATTGTCCCTAAAAGTTTTTCCTGGCATCCAGTCGGGATGACGTATCCAGGTATGACGGTCGGTAAGCCCCCATGTAATTACAGTATCAACTTTAGCCGCAAAGCACAGGTCAAGATATCGCTTGTAACTGTCGGCTACCATCTGGTCTAGCTTTTCGATACTATCGGGTAGTGGGGCATCAATAATAATATCTAATTCTGTAATTATTGGTTTCACTTCAAGATCGTTAAGCCGTTCTAAAACGGAATTAAATCCTTTCTCGTCAAAAGAATATGCAGTAGAAAACCATAGATGCGATTGGATACCTGCCCCGTCAATTTTAACGCCACTATTCTTCAGATATTCGACCATTTTTAAAAAATGCTCTGATTTCCATGTAGCTCCTTCAATGCCGAAATCGTTTAGGTAAAATTTCTTGCTGTTATCAACTGAAGCCGCAATTAAAAATAAGTCCCGAATTAATTCTGGTTTTAATCCTTTACGCAAACCGTAGGTAGCATTGTCAGTTTCTTTTTCATTATCAGCAATAATTTCATTGGCAATATCCCAAGACTTTAAAACCTTGCTATTGCGATAATGCCCCATGACTCCCTTAACATGCTGTTCGATCATTTTAAGAGTGGGCGGGTAAGGGAGCCAGTCTGGTTTTCCCATGTGCCAGAAAAGGGTATGCCCATGCATATCTATATTATGTTTTTGGCAGAAATCAGCGATCGCATCTGCTGATTCAAAGGTAAATTGTCCTGGCTGGGGTTCAGTGGCGTTCCATTTTAATTCACCATTCGGTGTCACAATCGAACATTCACGAGCAATCAGGTTAGCGTAATCTTTCTCTTTTAGCAAAAAATCACTAGAAATTGCTGCACCATAACGCTTTCCTTTGGCGGCAGCTAATTGCCGAAGGGAAGAAGTTACATTTGCGCTTGCATAATTTTCTCTATCAGCATTCGTACTATAGTCTTCTTTTTGCTTATATTTTTGTAAAAAACCCGTAGCTAATAACGCCGAAACGGTTGTGTATCCTGCTCTTTTTAAGAATTTTCTCCGACAAGACATAAATTATTTTATTTAACAAAAACACATAGGCTATTCTATTATAAAATAAACTTTAATATTTTTTAGTTTTAGTTATGATTCATGCACTAATTTGTTCTATTTAAATCAATCAATTATGCTTTTATATGTCAGCAAAAAAGATGTTAATTTAATATTTATAAATCCGATTTGATTTCTGAACTTTTTTGCGTGGTGCGCGTTGGCGTTCGCGTTCGCGTTCGCGAAGCGTCTCGCAGAGAAGCGCAGCGCAAGGGCGATAGGTAGGGAGTAGAAAATCAGCTTTTTCGAGTTGAGGGCGAGTTTTTTCACGTAATTAAATAGGAGTCTATAGCGAGCAAAAGCAACGAGTAGCGTAGGCGTAGCCCACCGTAGACATTGCTCGTGCCTTATATCAATTCTGTATGAAGACAGAATATTAAACGAACCGCCAAGTACGCCTTCGCGTAGCGTCTCGTTAGAGAAGAGCGCCAAGAATAGAGAGTTACTCATTTAGTGCAGCTTCATATTAAATTGGTATTAGTTAGCTATCTTATGATTGTCTTAGCAGATAAACCTCGACAAAAATCTAGGCGCGATATCGGAGAAATAATGCAAAAGCTGGTCAAAGAACAAGGTTGTACAATTTTGCTAGTTACTCACGACAACCGTATTTTTGAGATGAAAGATGGTGAGCCAAAAACTGATGGTATATAGTGGTTGCCGTACAGGTAAGGTACAGAAAAAATAATTAACCACAGATGAACCAAGACTAACGCTTGTGGATGCAGACGCATTTACAGTAATTGCTACATTTAGCGATCGCACTTCAGCTAAATGATTTTAGTGAACAATAAGATTCCCGAACCTATACCCCATAAAAAATCATAAATTTACTGAAAGCTTTATCTAATCAATAGTTTGGCTATTGAGTACATGGTTAAGACATGTTAATAGATGCGCTATTTCGGATGAGATGCTTATACATACAGTATTTATTTAAAGTTAACTTAAAAGCCCAAAATATACTGTCTACTTGGCTCTGGTTATTTCTAATTTTCCTATTTACATGTTCTGATAATGCAGTTTACAGGCGGGGACAAAAATCATATTATGAACAAAACCTTTGCAACCATTGACGGGAATGAGGCTGTCGCCCGTGTTGCTTACAAATTAAATGAAGTGATTGCCATTTATCCTATCACTCCCTCTTCAGCAATGGGTGAATGGGCAGATGCTTGGTCAGCAGAAAGTCGTCCCAACCTCTGGGGTACTATTCCCAGCGTCGTGCAGATGCAGAGCGAAGGGGGAGCGGCTGGTGCTGTGCATGGGGCATTACAAACAGGTTCCCTGAGTACCACCTTCACGGCATCTCAGGGATTATTGTTGATGATACCCAACTTCTACAAAATTGCTGGTGAACTGACTAGCGCTGTGGTTCACGTTGCCGCCCGTTCTTTGGCTACCCATGCGTTATCAATTTTTGGCGATCATAGCGATGTAATGGCAGCTCGTGCTACTGGCTTTGCCCTGCTGTGTTCCGCTTCGGTGCAAGAAAGTCAAGATTTTGCTCTCATTGCCCATGCAGCTACCCTAGAGACACGAGTCTCCTTTATGCATTTCTTTGACGGCTTCCGCACATCGCATGAAGTGCAGAAAGTAAAATTGCTGTCAGATGACGATTTGCGATCGCTAATCCACGATAACCTTATACTCGCCCACCGCAGCCGTGCCCTCACCCCAGATCGTCCAGTATTGCGAGGGACTGCCCAAAACCCCGATGTCTATTTCCAAGGACGGGAAGGGGCTAACCCCTACTACAACGCCTGTCCAGATATTGTCCAGCGCATCATGGATGAATTTGGAGAACGCACGGGAAGGCATTATCAAATCTATGAATATTACGGCGCTAACGATGCCTCGCGCGTTATCGTTCTTATGGGTTCAGGTTGTGAAACCGTCCATGAAACAGTAGATTACCTTAACGCCCGTGGTGAAAAACTTGGTGTGGTGAAAGTGCGACTTTATCGCCCCTTTGATGTCCAAAAGTTTGTTGCAGTATTACCAACTAGTGTACAAGCGATCGCAGTTCTCGACCGTACCAAAGAAGCAGGTAGCGCCGGTGAGCCTTTGTATTTAGATGTTGTAGCTGCTATTCATGAAGCTTGGGGAGATAAGAGAGCAGGGGGAGCAGGGGGAGAAAATATTTTCTCATACCCTAAAATCATTGGTGGTCGTTACGGTCTTTCTTCCAAAGAATTTACTCCGGCGATGGTGAAGGGTATCTTCGATAATCTCGCGCAAAGCCAGCCGAAGAAGCATTTTACTATCGGTATTAATGACGATGTTACTTACACTTCTCTAAGCTTTGACCCTAATTTCTCTACAGAATCGGATAATGTTGTTAGGGCAATGTTTTATGGGTTAGGTGCTGATGGTACAGTTGGGGCTAACAAAAACTCAATCAAGATTATTGGTGAAGAAACCGACAATTACGCGCAAGGCTACTTTGTCTATGATTCCAAGAAATCTGGATCAATAACCGTCTCTCACCTACGCTTCGGGCCAAAACCAATTCGCTCTACGTACTTGATTGACCAAGCCAACTTTATTGGTTGTCATCATTGGGGATTTCTAGAACGCATAGATATTTTGAAGGCTGCTATTCCTGGGGCAACTTTGTTGGTTAACAGTCCATACAATGCAGATACCGTCTGGGAATATCTGCCGCTAAAGGTGCAGCAGCAAATTATCGATAAGCATTTGAAGTTATATGTAATCAATGCTAGCCAGGTTGCCCGCGAAAGTGGTATGGGTGGCAGAATTAACACTATTATGCAGGTATGCTTCTTTGCCTTAGCGGGTGTCTTGCCACAGGAAGAAGCGATCGCTAAAATCAAACAAGCGATTGAAAAAACCTATGGTAAAAAAGGCGTAGAAGTTGTCCGCATGAACCTGCAAGCTGTAGACAACACCTTAGACAACTTGCATAAAGTAGATGTCCCCCAAACAATCCCCACAGACGCGATTAATCGCGTCTCTACTCCAAACTCTTGTACAGATGCGATTAATCGCGTCTCTACTCCCGAATTTGTGCGAGAAGTTCTGGGTAAAATTATGGTGTGGGAAGGTGATGATTTACCTGTTAGCACACTACCTGTTGATGGCACTTTTCCCGTAGGTACTGCCAAGTGGGAAAAACGTAACGTTGCCGAAGAGATACCTGTATGGGAAGCGGATGTCTGCGTTCAATGTGGTAAGTGCGTGATGGTTTGTCCTCACAGCGCCATTCGTGCAAAAGCTTATCAAGCTGATGAGTTAGTTAATGCACCAGGAACCTTCAAGTCAACTGGTGCAAAAGATAAAGACTTTGCCAATCAAAAATTTACCATTCAAGTTGCCCCAGAAGACTGCACAGGATGCACTATTTGTGTAAATATTTGCCCTGCTAAAGATAAATCTGAGCCATTGCGGAAAGCGATTAACATGGCACAGCAGTTGCCATTGCGGGAAGAAGAGCGAAAAAACTGGGATTTCTTTTTGAGTTTACCTAATCCTGACAGGCGATCGCTAAAATTAAACCAGATTCGCCAACAACAATTGCAAGAACCTTTATTTGAATTCTCTGGTGCTTGTGCAGGTTGTGGTGAAACACCTTACTTAAAATTATTAACACAATTGTTTGGCGATCGCGCCGTCATCGCCAATGCTACAGGTTGCTCCTCAATTTATGGTGGTAATCTCCCCACAACACCTTGGACAACCAACGCCCAAGGACGAGGCCCCGCATGGTCTAATAATCTATTTGAGGATAACGCTGAATTCGGTTTTGGGTTCCGCCTTTCCCTCGACAAACAAGCTGAATTTGCGGCGGAATTGTTGCAAAAGTTGGGGAGTGAGGAAATTCACCAATCAATAATTCCTGATGATTTAATTCAGTCAATCCTGAAAGCTGAACAAAAATCTGAGGCTGACATTTGGGAACAGCGCGAAAGGATAGAACTGTTGCAGCAGAAGTTAGATGAAATCGTCACTTTCGATCCTAATCTAAAATCTAAAATCCAAAATCTAAAATCCCTTGCCGATTATTTGGTGAGAAAAAGCGTCTGGATTGTTGGCGGTGACGGTTGGGCTTATGATATTGACTTTGGCGGCATCGATCATGTAATTGCTAGTGGTCGAAATGTGAACATCTTAATAATGGATACAGAAGTGTATTCTAATACAGGCGGTCAATCTTCCAAAGCTACGCCACGAGCCGCAGTCGCTAAATATGCCGCCAGTGGTAAGCCAGGAGGGAAGAAAGACTTAGGGATGATTGCCATGACCTACGGAAATGTCTACGTAGCGAGTGTAGCTCTTGGTGCTAGAGATGAACATACCCTGAAAGCATTTCTGGAAGCAGAAGCTTATGATGGCCCATCAATAATTATTGCTTACAGCCATTGCATCGCCCACGGCATTAATATGACTACAGGGATGAATCATCAAAAAACTTTGGTAGAATCAGGTCGTTGGTTGCTGTATCGGCATAATCCAGAGTTACTCAAACAGGGTAAAAATCCATTGCAATTGGATATGCGATCGCCCACGCAATCTGTAGAACATTCGATGTATCAAGAAAATCGTTTCAAAATGCTCACCAAGAGTAAACCAGACGTAGCCAAGCATTTGTTAGAACAAGCGCAAGCTGAGGTAGATACACGTTGGCAGATGTACCAATATCTGGCAAAACGCGATATTCTCTGAAGATTAGGGACTTCCAAATAAAAAAATATACAACTATTTATTGTGGGGTGGGCGTCTCGCCCGCCCATAGTCAAAGGCGGGCAAGATGCCCACCCCACAAGATTGGATAATTTATTTATTGGAAGTCCCTTAGCCCTAATTTTAGTTATATCTGTCGTAAGGGCACAGCATTGCTGTGCCCCTACTGCATGGTCTATTTACCTGAAAATAGCTGTAATGCCTACTATGTAGATTCCGCCTCGCCCAAAAGCATTTCCGGGTTTTACCTAGAAACGATATTTCTGAAATAACTTTAGCGTAGGCGTAGCCCGCCGTTAGGCATCGCACCAACCGATCAAACCACCAAAGATCAACTCTGTGCTACAAGACGCGCTACGAGGTGCTACGGGAATTATTTAGTATTGGTATTGGGTCGTTAATCGAGTTCTTCACTAGGGATGGATAAGATCAGGAGAGAGATTTAGGACGTACCTACTTTTGAAATGCTTTGTAAAAAAGTGGTATGTTTTGTATAAACTTTTGATTTATCTTTTTGCGAGTTGATATATTAACTACGCAGTCAATAACTATTTAATAACTACATGTGGGAGAGGTGATTATGGCTAATTCATTATTCAATTTCCTTAACGTCTCTGATTTGAATGGCACTAATGGCTTTATAATTAACGCCATTGCAGCAGGTGACTTGTCAGGCAACTCAGTCAGCAATGGGGGGGACATCAACGGTGATGGCATTGACGACCTGATTATTGGGGCATATAGTGCCTCCCCCAACGGCAACTTTCGTGCTGGGCAAAGCTATGTAGTATTTGGGGGGAGGAATCTGGGCAGTAGCGGCAGTCTCAACCCCTCTGATTTGAATGGCACTAATGGCTTTATAATTAACGGCATTGCAGCAAATGACGATTCAGGCAACTCAGTCAGCAATGCAGGGGACATCAACAATGATGGCATTGACGACCTGATTATTGGGGCATCTGGTGCCTCCCCCAACGGCAAAAAATTTGCTGGGCAAAGCTATGTAGTATTTGGGGGGAGGAATCTGGGCAGTAGCGGCAGTCTCAACCCCTCTGATTTGAATGGCACTAATGGCTTTATAA
>NZ_JBALBZ010000003.1:0-14533 GCF_036919495.1 Nostoc sp. | reverse complement strand
CGCAATTGTTCATCACTTGCCGCTAACGGTAGTCCTAAAATTCGGTAGTAATCTAGCGGAATTCGCACAGCCTACTTCCCCTGCACCGTGATCAACATAATTCACCTAGAGCGTTCCAGGCCTGTAAAACCGTGCCATAACAATGCCGTATAGAATTTACTCTACAAGTGTATATTGCAACAACTTGTTTTGTACCTCCCCGAAATTTTGAGTCACATTCTAGTACTAATTTTTTGCTTTCGCCTAGAAAGCCTCAATTGTTTGTCTTAATTCTTAGTATTTTTGTTTAACACAACTATTATCAGCCTTCGATAGCACAAACCACAACTACCGCTTTTAATCACGGCATAATTGTTGTGGTTGCAAGAATCTATTGATGATTGATTTTTTCGGGACTTTCCAACTAGGAGGTCAATAAAATACCACTATTGAAAATCTGTTACCCTGATAACTAGAGAAAAAAATCATATCATAATTTACCTTTAATTACAATTATCTATTTGGGTATATAGATTTTGCCTCCTTTTTTTTAAATTGTTAATGGATATGCAGAAAGCAGTCTATCTTGATTGCTAGTCTATGAAGGGGAATATTTAGGAGTGCTGTTAGCAGTAGCGGGGCGTTTAGCCCGTGCTGAGTTCTGAGTAAGAAGTAATGAGTAAGACATAGTACTTGTGAATTTTTTCACTCAGTACTTATTACTCGTAACTGATTTGATGCCTAATCGGTCTAATTTTACTTGTTTACTAAGCACTGGCTCAACGCCCTGCGATCGCTAACGGCACTCAGCACTGTTTCGGTGAGAGAACAACTCAAAGCGGCAGATGTTGCCCTTAGAGTCGAATCCTCACAGGGCATGGGCTGAAAACTTAAAAATCAAAAAATTAAAAATTCAGCTATTCCCTAAGACCCTTTTTTGGTGCATAAATAAAGTTTGATTGTTGAGTCTTGCAAACGCTAGCCTGTTAAAAGCTGAGGTGTTATCAGACCAACTTATTTAAGACCGTAAGTTTAAGTTGTACAACAGGGATACTCAAAAATAATGGTTCAAGAGCGTACTTTACCCACTTTTAATCCTGCTACTACGCACATTACTAAAGAAGAAGGGTTACGGTTCTATGAGGATATGGTGTTAGGGCGCTTGTTTGAAGACAAGTGCGCTGAAATGTACTACAGGGGCAAAATGTTTGGTTTTGTCCATTTGTACAATGGTCAAGAAGCCGTTTGCAGTGGTGTTGTGCAGTCAATGCGACCGGGTGAAGATTACGTTTGTAGTACTTACCGCGACCACGTTCATGCTCTCAGTGCCGGAGTACCAGCAAAAGAGGTAATGGCAGAATTATTTGGCAAAGCCACAGGTTGTAGCAAAGGGCGCGGTGGTTCCATGCACATGTTTTCTGCTGAACATCGCTTGCTAGGTGGCTATGCTTTTGTGGCTGAGGGAATTCCTGTAGCAGCTGGAGCGGCTTTTCAAAGTAAATACCGCCGCGAAGTGCTAGGAGATAAAAATGCTGACCAAGTAACAGCTTGCTTTTTTGGCGACGGTGCAGCTAACAACGGTCAGTTTTTCGAGACGCTAAATATGGCAGCCCTATGGAAACTACCAATTCTTTTTGTAGTCGAAAATAATAAGTGGGCCATTGGGATGTCTCACGAACGAGCCACTTCTCAGCCAGAGATTTATAAAAAAGCTAGTGCATTTAACATGGTGGGCGTGGAAGTAGATGGCATGGATGTACTAGCAGTCAGAGCCGTGGCTCAAGAAGCAGTAGCCCGTGCCCGCGCAGGTGAAGGGCCAACATTAATTGAGGCGCTTACTTACCGCTTCCGGGGTCACTCCTTGGCAGATCCTGATGAAATGCGAAGCAAAGCGGAGAAAGAATTCTGGTTCGCCCGTGACCCAATTAAGAAGTTGGCAGCTTATTTGGTGGAGCAAAATCTGGCGGATGAGGGAGAAATCAAAGCAATTGATCGTAAGATTCAGGATGTAATCGACGAAGCCGTTAAATTCGCCGAAAGCAGCCCAGAACCAGACCCTAGCGAGTTATATCGTTTCGTGTTTGCAGAAGACGAGTAACAAAGTTAGGAGTTAAGAGTCAGGAATTGTTAACTCACAACTCCTAACTCCTAACTATCCCTATACCCAGGACTAAAATTTGTGTTTAGCATTGCAGTTCAACAGCAACAGTACAAGACGTACATTCTTTCTGACGAAGCCGCAGGTTCTCAGTTGGAAGTCGTACCAGAACGTGGTGGTATAATTACCCGTTGGCGCATTCAAGGGCAAGAAATTTTCTACCTGGACACTGAACGCTTTACTCATCCTGAGTTGAGTGTCAGAGGTGGAAATCCAATTTTATTTCCTATTTGTGGCAATCTACCAGATAATACTTACACTCACAACGGGCAACAATATACTCTCAAACAACACGGGTTTGCCCGTGAATTGCCCTGGAAAGCAACAGAACAAGAAACTGGAGATAAAGCTAGTCTCAGTGTCGTTCTTGATAGCAATGAGCAAACTAAGGCAGTTTATCCTTTTGATTTTCAGCTGGCTTTCACCTACGAACTTCAAGGTAATACCCTAGAAGTCCGCCAGCAGTATAAAAACTTGTCATCCACACCAATGCCTTTTTCGGCTGGTTTCCATCCCTACTTTCTCTGTGGTGATAAAACTCAGTTAGAGCTTGAAATTCCCTCTAAGCAGTATCAAGACAATCTAACTAAGGAAATTCACTCTTTTGACGGCAATTTTGATTTTAGCCGTGATGAAATTGATTTTGCCTTTGGACAGTTAACGAGCCAATCGGCCATTGCCATAGATGGCAGCAGAAAGTTAAAACTCACCTTGGATTATGATGATTTCTCTACCTACCTGGTATTTTGGACAGTCAAAGGCAAAGAATTCTACTGTCTAGAACCGTGGAGTGCCACCCGTAACTCTCTCAATACTGGTGATAACCTGACTGTGTTAGCACCAGGAGCTAGCCATACAGCATCTATAAGGTTGACTGCTAATTTTTTCTAAACCCCTTTACAAATCTACAGATATCTATGCTATGATGGCAAAGTTGCGAAATGCAAAGAAAGGGTCGCTAACTCAACGGTAGAGTACTCGGCTTTTAACCGATTAGTTCCGGGTTCGAATCCCGGGCGACCCATAAAATCAACATAATATTATTAAATTAAAACAAGACGATCGCAGCATCCAAGAAATTTCTGCAATTCGGTAGGATAGGCATAGACTAATCCCAAAGACCATTGTCATGGTAAAAACACTTCCACAGCATTGGACAATTCCCCTTCTGGAAAATGGCGACAAACTCAGCCTTTATGAATTTGAGCGTCGCTACAACGCTATGCCTAACTTGAAAAAAGCCGAATTGATTGAGGGAATTGTCTACATCATGCCTGCTGCTTTGCGTTTTAGAAGTCATGGTCAACCGCATGGTTGGATTGTTGGTTGGTTATTTACTTACGAAGCGGCTACACCAGGTGTAGCGTCAGCAGTAGAACCCACTGTGCGCTTAGATTTAGATAACGAACCTCAACCAGATGCTGTACTTGCGATCAACCCAGAAGCGGGTGGTCAAACAAAGCTGAGTGACGATGATTATATTGAAGGCGCACCAGAGTTAATTGTCGAAATTGCTGCTAGTAGTGTCGCCATCGACCTCCATGCTAAAAAACAAGCCTATCGTCGCAATGGAGTCAAAGAATATATCGTCTGGCAAGTACTCGATCAGAAATTGACCTGGTTCTATTTGGAACAGGGTGAGTATTTAGAGTTGGCTACTGATAGTAACGGAATTCTGCGAAGTCAAGCTTTTCCAGGGTTATGGTTAGGGGTTGCAGAGTTATTAGCAGGGAATATGCAGTCCGTGTTGACAGTTTTACAAACAGGCTTGCAATCTCCTGAACACGCAGAATTTGTCCAGAGACTAGAGTCTTTTGCCTGATGCGATCGCTTGTAGATTTTGACTATTTTGGATAGTGGGCTACCAGAGCTACTAACTGTAGGGTAACTAAATGTACAACAATACAGAGCAAGTATAGGGCATACTACAGCAGTAGAGGGCAAGTATAGAACACATTTATAATAACTATGGCGTAAACTTTTTCAACATAGACACACGACACTAGTTATAATTTCCTATAAGTTGAAAAAACTCTTAAGATTTAGCGTAATAATTACGCTTCTCTCAGACCGACTAGCTGACAACCACATTAGGAGGACTATCTATGGCGCTTGTACCACTGCGGCTGCTGTTGGATCACGCAGCTGAAAACGGTTACGGCATCCCAGCTTTCAACGTTAACAATTTAGAGCAGATTCAGGCAATCCTGAAGGCTGCTGTCGAGACAGATAGCCCCGTAATTTTGCAAGCTTCACGCGGCGCTCGTAATTATGCAGGAGAAAACTTTCTACGCCACCTGATTTTGGCAGCCGTAGAAACCTATCCTCACATTCCCATTGTCATGCACCAAGATCATGGTAATGCACCTGCTACCTGCTACTCAGCAATTAAGAACAACTTCACCAGCGTGATGATGGATGGTTCTTTAGAAGCTGATGCTAAGACCCCCGCTAGCTTCGAGTACAACGTTAATGTTACCCGCGAAGTTGTAAATGTAGCTCATGCTTTAGGTGTCAGCGTTGAAGGTGAACTCGGTTGTTTGGGTTCTCTAGAAACTGGTGCTGGTGAAGCTGAAGATGGTCACGGCTTTGAAGGTACACTCGACCATTCCCAACTGCTAACTGACCCCGATGAAGCTGTTGACTTCGTAGAAGCAACCCAAGTAGATGCTTTGGCAGTTGCCATTGGCACAAGCCACGGTGCTTACAAGTTTACCCGTAAACCGACTGGGGAAATTCTAGCAATCAGCCGCATTGAAGAAATTCACCGCCGTTTGCCCAACACCCATTTGGTAATGCACGGTTCATCCTCTGTACCTGAAGATTTACTGGCACTGATTAACCAGTATGGTGGTGCAATTCCTGAAACCTACGGCGTACCTGTAGAAGAAATCCAAAAAGGTATTAAGAGTGGTGTACGTAAAGTAAACATCGACACCGACAACCGTTTGGCTATTACTGCTGCTGTACGTGAAGCTTTGGCTAAAAAACCAGAGGAGTTTGACCCCCGTCACTTCCTCAAGCCTTCCATTACATATATGCAGAAAGTTTGTGCTGAACGCTATCAGCAATTTGGTACTGCTGGCAACGCAAGCAAGATTAAGCAAATTTCTTTGGAAGATTTTGCTGCTAAGTATGCTAAGGGTGAACTCAACGTTGTTACCAAGTCAGCTGCTAAAGTTTAATTTTGACAACAAATAAGTAGGGGCATAGTGCTGCTATGCTCCTAAAAAACTGATAATTTTAATGTTGTCAGAAACCGGGTAAAAACCCGGTTTTTTATTTTATTCATAAAGGCTGGGAATGGGGAATGGGGAATGGGGCATTGGGCATTGGTCGATAATCAATAGTTCTTCTCCCCCTGCTCCCCCTGCTCCCCTGCCTCCCCTGCTCTCTACCCCCTAGAACACCCGATGTTGTAAAGATGGCATTTGACGACGGACTTGTTCGAGCCTAGTGGGCTTGATTTCTGCGATCGCAATTCCTGGTTTTTCCCCGGCATCGGCTAAAATTACGCCCCAAGGGTCGATAATAACGGCGTGACCGTGGGTTAGACGGCGGGCGTAGTTATTGCCTGTTTGGGCAGGAGCAATGACGTAGGCGGTATTTTCGATGGCTCTGGCTTGTAGTAGTACTTGCCAGTGGTCTTTGCCTGTAAAGGCGGTAAAGGCGGCGGGAATAAAGATAACATCGGCTCCCTTATCTGCCAGATGACGATACAGTTCAGGGAAGCGGACATCATAACAAATGGAAAGCCCTAAATTACCGAGCTTTTCTGAAAAATGGACAGGTGGTAGTTGCGTACCAGCCACAACCGTGCTGGATTCCCGATAGGTGTTGCCGTCGGGGACATCAACATCAAATAGGTGTACTTTGTAGTAGCGGGAAAGTTCTTGACCGTTTGGGTCAATGAGTAGAGTGGTGTTATAAACTTTGCCTGTATTGTCTACAGGAACTGGAAAGCTGCCGCCCAAGATCGTAATTTGAAAGCGTTGAGCCATTTTTTTCAGAAACTTTTCACTTTCAAGAGCGATCGCATCACCCTGCGCGAGTTTGTCTTTTTCTTCTCCCATATAGGAAAAGTTTTCTGGCAAACCTACCAATTCAGCACCTTGACGCACGGCAAGCTCTATTAATTCTTCTGCCTGTGCCAAATTTTTTTGTAAATCAGGCACACTGGTCAATTGAATAGCGGCGGCTAAATAAGACTTCATAGATTCAACAACGAACAGTTGATTTATGGAAAATAGATTATCAAAATATATCGCTACTTCAACATTTGTGGAACTTAATTAGAAATAGGTCAGCCAAAATTTTCTTTAACAGACTTGTTTTATACTGATCTTAATCTTCCTCTGGGTTATAGCAAACTGAGCAAGATAAAGATTAGGTTGTGATCAAACCTTGATAAAAACTTGTCTACTGTGGATATTCCTATTCTCATTCAAACATTTATCGCTGTGTTTGTCTTGGCGGATGCTGTGGGCAATATACCGATTGTTTTAGTTTTGACTAAGGGCATGATGCCAGACCAAAGAAACAAAGTTATAGATAAAGCAATTGTCATTGCGATCGTAGTTCTTTTGCTATTTGCCTTTGCAGGGCAAATAATTTTAAATTACTTGGAAATTAGTATCGGCTCTTTGCGAGTAGCTGGAGGATTATTGTTGCTGTTAATTGCTTTACAAATGCTGCGAGGAGATTTAGATCAGCCGATTATTGAAGAAGGACGCGATGTTGCAATTACTCCACTAGCTTTACCACTGCTAGCTGGGCCTGGAACTTTGACGACAGTGATGTTGTTGATGTCGAAATCACAGAGTCCGCATATTGCTGTCGTAGTAGGTATCTTAGGAGCAATGTTTGTCACTTGGTTAATTTTGCGTTTAGCAAATCTGATTGACCAGTGGATTGGTGCAGAAGGTGGAGTGATTGTGACTCAACTTTTAGGTTTTTTGTTGGCGGCGCTAGCAGTTGAAATTGGTAGTACGGGAATTAAGGAGTTGTTTTTGAGCTAGAAAACTCCAAAAAATATTCTGTCTGAAAGTGTATACAAATGTAAATAAGTTTGAGAGACGAGAAATTTGCGCCTCTCAAACTTGTTTATAAAAATTAACCTAAACTTAGAACAAGATGGATAACTCAAGAGGAGATTATTGCCAATTGAGTTTCAAAGATACTTTTCGAGAGTGGAAGCTAATGTAGTTTTAGGCACAGCGCCAACTACCATATCCACTTTTTGTCCATCTTTAAAAATCATTAATGTGGGAATACTACGGATGCCGTACTGACTAGCAACTTGAGGATTTTCATCCGTGTTGACTTTGACGACCTTAATTTGACCTTTGTACTGTTCGGAGATTTCATCGACAACAGGAGCTACCATACGGCATGGTCCGCACCAGGGTGCCCAAAAGTCAACTAAAACGGGTACATCGCTGTCGAGTACTTCTTGCTTGAAACTAGAATCGGTAACTTGCGCGGCTGTTGACATGCCTAAAACCTTCGTCAATAATATCTGAACTTGGTGAAAATTCTACCATAGCAAAAACCTCAGCTTGGAAGTGGGAGGATGTACATTTGCAAAGAAGCTCTAGAATTTATTTATAAACATAAGGAACCGCCCGAACAGTAGTCCGGGCGGAGTGTGGTGTGAGGAGTGAACGGAAACATTCGTCTCCGCTATCTCTATTGTAGGCGACATATCGGATTTTTCCAGCAATTGTTTAGGGGGCTGGAAAAATTTTTCAAGAAAGGGGGATTGGGGATTGGGGAGTGGAAGGAGGCAGAGGGGCAGGGAGCAGGGAGTAGAGGGGAAAGAGAAAGAGGTAATTTTTTATTCTACCCGTTGCCGCCAGCAAGAACTGCTTTTTCATCTCTCCCTGCCCCCTGCTCCCTGCTCCCCTGCTTCTTCTCTATTCCCTTATTTCCCCATACCTAATTGTTGAGCTTTTTGGTAAACTTTACCTTCGGTTAATAGGGAAGGCGCAATCACAACTTCTACTTGTTGCATTTCTTTAATATTTTTGGCTCCTAAGGTGCCCATACTCGTCTTTAAGGCTCCTAAAAGATTGTGAGTGCCATCATCTAGCCCTGCTGGGCCGATGAGTATTTGCTCTAGGCTACCGGTGGTGGCAACGCGAATCCGGGTGCCACGGGGCAACACTGGGCTGGGAGTAGCCATGCCCCAATGATAACCTCGTCCTGGGGCTTCTGCGGCTCTAGCAAAAGGAGAACCAATCATCACACCATCAGCACCGCAGGCGATGCATTTACAAATGTCGCCACCGGTGATTAAACCACCATCAGCAATAATGGGAATATAGTTGCCAGTTTCCTCGTAGTAATCATCTCGTGCTGCGGCACAATCTGCGATCGCAGTCGCTTGTGGTACACCCACACCCAACACCCCACGGGAGGTACAAGCGGCACCAGGCCCAATTCCCACCAATACCCCAGCCGCCCCAGCTTTCAACAAATTCAAAGTTACTTCGTAAGTCACACAATTCCCCAACACCACGGGGATGGGCATGGAACGGCAAAATTCTGCTAAATCAAGTGGTACTATAGACTCTGGTGACAGATGTGCAGTAGAAACTACCGTAGCCTGGACAAAAAATAAATCTGCCCCAGCCTTTGCCACCGCCTCACCGTATTTACTGGCACCGGCTGGAGTCGCACTTACCGCCGCAATCCCACCTTGTTGTTTAATTTCCTGAATCCGTTGTTCAATTAATTCTGGCTTTATTGGTTCGGCATAGAGTTCTTGCATCAGGGCAACAAATTCATTTTTCCCCACAGAGGCAATCCGATCTAATATTGGCTCTGGGTCAGCGTAGCGAGTGTGAATACCCTCCAAATTGAGGACACCTAATGCTCCTAGCTGTGACAAACGTACAGCCATCCGAACATCTACTACACCATCCATCGCACTGGCAATTATCGGGATTTCTCGCTCAATATTACCAATACGCCACTTAGTATCTGCCAAACTGGGGTCTAGTGTTCTGTTACCAGGAACTAGAGCAATTTCATCTATTCCGTAAGCTCTGCGAGCTGTTTTTCCCCGCCCAAGTTGAATTTCCACGCTTTAATTTTTCTTAAATCTGTTTAAGCTAGGGTATCAAATTGTGAGATATCTTGGGGCGTTTTTTTCCTGAACTACACAGATAAATTCGAGCTACCCAACCTACCTCTCGAAACTTTGATGGATGCAAAGTATTTACCAGACAACTAAATGAGCAAAAATTGTTAATTGGTTTTTATATTGTGTTGTTTGAGGATTGGTGTTGCGCTAGTTTTTTGCAATTGCACGATGATAGTATCTATTATTACTGAGCTAATGCCAATAAGATTGATATTAGCTCTCTTAATTTGCCTATATTCGCTTAGGTAAATATCAGGCAAATTCTCATAAATGATACCAAATTTGAATAATTTGTATCGTTTAAAATCGATCAACCTTCTGAATCTGAAGATTTTCAATTCCAAAATCCAAAATCCAAAATTGGTTTGATTTACCGTTTATTTTTAACTATATTCACACCAGTGTAACCAGTTGCTATCCAAAGTATCGCTCTAGCTCCATCGCGGACAGATTTTCCAATAGATTCAGGGGGTTTTTCTGAAGGAACGGGCACTGGTTTTAAATAAATACCTCGACTACCCAAAATAATTTCGCCGATGACACAAGCCCGGCGCATGTGGAAATCTGAAGTAATCAAATAAACGCTCTTGATGCCACGAGCTTGCAAATCATCTACCAAGGTAGTAAAATTGGTAACAGTATCTACGGCTTCATAATCCAAGTGTAAACGTTTAGGATCAACACCAGCTTTGGTAAACACTCGTTGGGTAAATCTAGCTGGACTACCCCCAGTAATCCAAATTGGTATATTTGGATGCTGGCGAACAAACTCGGCCGTAAACTTCTCTCGCTCTAAACGTCTCGTTGAACCACCCAACACTACAACTGCTTGCGGCTGTACAATTTGGTTTTGTACTTCTTTGTATCCCCACCAGATGATTAGCGGTAGGGCAAAAGCCATAAAACGAAAAGATTTTTGTGTAAAAAATAGCTTATTCAAGGCTCAATAACTTTATCTACGAATCCAAAATTTCCTCTGGCTAGAAGAAAAACAACAATTGATAGTAGAGTAGCAAACTCCTATAAAGTCTGTCCAAATTTATATTTGGGTGATTTTCAGGTTGCAGCGCGATTAAGCGTGCTTGAAGTTTTTCCTCTAATTGATGGATTATCCTAACCGATATCGGACAATCCATCAAAGGGTTTTAGCATCTTCTCAAAGAACCCCATTTAGGATAGCCTACTTTCAAATTAACCCCTTAGAGCGTTGGGAAGGGGGTTAGGTTTTTGTGGGTTTTTCCAGATGACCTAATAAATCCATCTGTTCGGAGCGGAGTTTGTAAATTGGCCGCACTACAGCATCTTAAATATTATATTTAGCGATCGCACTTTTTACGACTATCTATTATCTGTATATAATACATAACTTTCAAAAGCATCAATTGTTACAATAATTTCCTAAAAAGCCCATTCTATAATACTTTTTCATTGTTGAAACAGCGATCGCATACTTGCAGAAATACTCATTCAAATATCAGGCATTTTCTCATTACTTAATCCTAACTGATCTAGCGTAGACGCGTAGCTACTAGTCATCAAACATCGCCCTTAAAACATGAATATATAATTGGTATCTATTTTATTTATTAGTTGCTGCTTCCAGCCAAACTTCTACATCATCTGCTAGCAACTTCTGTGCTGCGTCCATCATTGATGTTGCAATATCTTTAAGGTCTTCACGATTGTTCAAGTAGGTTTTCAAGGCTTCCATTGGGTCGATGCTGCTACTTGCTGTCAATTCAGGAATGCGGGGACGAGCTAATTGACTCACTAATTCTGCTTGAATGGTGTAGGTATGAGCGAGACTTAAAGCAGTATGTAGAGAAGAACTGTCAATTAAATCCATCTGCTCAGAGCGGAGTTTGTAAATTAGCCGCACTACAGCATCTTGAATATCATACTTAGCGATCGCCTTCATTAACACCGCTTGCGGATCATCTGCTTTCGAGACATCCACCTCAATGGTGCGGAAAGTCCGAACTGTTAAGGGACAAAATTCCCATTCAACCCTCCCTCGCTCCAGTTCTATCATCACATAGCCTTTGTCTTCTTTTTCTTCACTAAAATCTACCCGCTCAATACTCCCTGGATAAATCACCGGCGGGTTGTTGGATTTATTCAAATTTTGGTGGCGGTGGACGTGTCCCAACGCTACATAATCAAAACAAGGTCGCGTCAGCAAAGATAGGGGTAGAGTAAAGCCTTTACCTACCGCCAAAAAGCGTTCTGCGCCCAAAGTAGCATTGTCAGCCATCAAGTGAGCCAAAAGGATAGTTGGCACATCGGGGTCAAGACGGCGAATTTCCCCTTCCATAACAACTCGCAGGCGTTCCGTTAAAAGTTGGTTGACTTCCGCCAAAGATGAACCTTCAGTCTCTTGGCGAGTCATCAGAGTGGAACGGGTCAGCCAAGGAAGGGTGATTACTTGCACTTTGCCATTGCGGGTTTCGATGCAGTGAGTGGTTAAGGTGTCACCGACAACAAATCCTGGCACTCCCAAAGTGCGGTAAATATTTAAACTCGCGCCTCCCTGTCCTTGGGAATGTTGGTCGTGGTTGCCTACCAACAGCACTGTTGGAATATTGGCATCCATGAGACGGCGAAATTGGCTGGCAAAAGCTTGCTGTACATAAGGCGGTGGTGTAGCATCCGGGAAAGCGTCGCCACCAAATATCACCATATCAACAGCATCTGTCAGCGCTCGGTCAATACATATAGATAAGGTATTGACAAAATCCTCCAATCGTGTGTTTAATCCAGTTGCGGGATTAATTCGTCCGTGGGAGAAGCCGCTTCCCATGTGGATGTCGGAGAGATGGAGGATTTTAATCATATTTTTCCTTTGTTCTTTGTCTACATATTAATGACAAATAGCTATTGAGAACTGTCTAAATGTCTCAAACTTACCAATGACTCGTCAATATTCTACGTTTTTCCCCTGGGCTTATTGTATTTTTTACCACTTTAATTTTATAAAAATTGTATAAAAAGATGCGCTATATCCAAAACTTTACTTAGAATCCACCTTCCGCACCCCCAACTGTCAAAATCAGTTTTTTCAGATTTTTAACCTAGTTAAATGTTGTATTTAATACGAAAAACCTCGAATCAGGATTGCAATCGCGCATTGTCAGTTAATTGCGGTGTGAATGTGACAGTTCTATTGAGCGATCGCTTAGTTTGCTTTCATTACGATCTTGGCTGTTGCACTAAGGCCCTGACATGAGTTGCAAAATCTTGTTGTAATGCTAGATGTAGCCAACGCAACACCCTCTACTACACTTAACTGAACTTACACGAAGTAGGTAAGCAATTACAAATAATTATTAGAATTTCTGAATTAGAATTTCTGAGAATAGGCTAAATTCAAACCTTTTCCGTTTTCCCAAACCACACTCTTAGATGAAGAGTGCTTATCCGAACTGTATTGGGATCACACCCACCATACCGTAGCTGGTGAATTGCCTGGTGCAGCCCATCAGTGAGCATTACATACATCTGCGATCGTCAAGGGAGCAATGCCAGCTATCTGCATCTGTTACGAATAGCACGCTTAAAAAGCCCAAAACACTTTTGGATTTAAGCAGTTTGTAATTGTTTGCTAAATTTGTTCTGTAACGGTGTTATGTAACTACAGAGGCTCAGAGTAAGCAGATAAGGGGAGAGTGGGGGGAAATTCTTCTTTTCTTCTATTCCCCACTACCTACTTCCTACTCGCCAGTTCCCCTTAAATATGAATTCCACATTCTGTTTTATCACTTCCCCGCCAACGTCCAGCGCGTTCGTCTTCGCCTTCACCCACTCTGGTGGTAATAGGTTCGTCGCCAATGCTGGGATAACCTTTGTCGTGTAGAGGGTTATAGATGACTCCGTGTTCAGCCACGTAAACCCAGCTGTCTTTACGTGTCCAGGTAGCGATAGGATTTACTTTCAGCCGACCTTTACCATCTAATTCAAATATGGGCATATTGGCACGGGTTACTGCTTGATCGCGGCGGCGGCCAGTAATCCAAGCAACGCTGTTGAGTTCGTCTAGACCCCGTAGCAGTGGTTCAATTTTTGTAATGTGGTGGAATTGGGTAATATCTTTGTCCCAGAGTTTGTCGCCGTACTTGGCTTCAAAGGCTTCGCGGGTGTCTACGTCTGGAGTTTTGAAAGTTTGCAGATCCAGATTGTAGATTTGTATGGCTTTGGCTACTAATTCTAGGCTTTCAGGGAAGTGGTGCAAAGTGTCCAGAAAGATTACAGGAACTGGATGCTTCAGTTCAGTGTAAAGAATATGGCTAATTATCATATCATCCACGTTAAAGGCGCTTGTTTGCACCAGTCCGGTTGGGATATTCTCTATAGACCATGCCAGTATTTCTTTAGGAGTGGCAGTTTCAAATTGCTGATTTAATTTTTCTAAGTCAAAAGCGATCGCTTGGTTTCTAGATGCCGTGGAAACTGTCATGATAATCTTCTGTTCAAATATTTTTACCTTGACTAAGATTTATTTTACTCCACAAAGGCCCATATTCCGCTCGGAGATAAGGTAATTATTCTGTGCGGAAATTACTACATTATCAATATGGGGTATGGGGAATTGGGCATTGGGAGTTGTCCTATTTTTAGTATTCAGTCAAAATGAATACATAAGTAAAAATATTTAAGTATAAATTAAGTAATTACTAAGAAACTTTACGGTAATTTAAGTTTTACAATGCTTTTATAGATATTTATACTGATTTTGATATGGTTAAGAAACAATTAATAAAAAGGATTTTACTTAAATGAACACTTCAAAATCCCCCAATCGCTTAGGTGAATCTATAATCATGGGCGCTTTAATGATGTTAACCAGCGTTAGCATAATTACAATAATGAACTTTTTCTAAGATAAAGATTTCTAATTTTAGCAATAAAACTTCACATAGCCCTGCTCAAAACTGAGTGGGGCTTTTGCTTTTAGTCCAGATAACATCCGTGTATATTAACTTTTTTCTATGAATTTCAGTAGAAAATAATTTGGAAGCCGTGTTTTTACGTAGTTTTGCAATCAGAGAATTTAAAATTGGGATGCGATCGCTATTTACCCCTAGTGGTCTGTCCCATCAGTTATGAGGGGTGAAAAAGAATTGTTTTGACGTAGCATTGCTACGTCAAAACAAAGGTTCTAGCAGGTTGTCGGAGAACCGCATTTAGTGACACAGTAAGATACCAATGCATCTCAATTCATGCCAAGAACTTTCAAAACGGTTGACTACGAA
>NZ_JBALBZ010000002.1:0-1551 GCF_036919495.1 Nostoc sp. | reverse complement strand
TGAAGATGCTTTTGGCATCTATGAATACTTAAACTCTGCTAATGACACGGCTAAAGGAGTTAAGCCGATGACCAATCTATTTGTGAAAAAATAATTAAGGTATAATCTACTACACCAAATCTTTCACCATTCACAATTTTATAACTGCCTGGTAGTTTCATTGTTGACCTGTAATTTGATAAATACAGCGCTTCCGGCTATTATGCAATACGATTTTCCTCTTGCCCCTCTCCTATCATAGCTTTCAGCTTTGAGGATGTACCTCATAGCCGCAGGAAGTGCTGTATATCATGAATTTGGCTTAGGTAGTTATCCGCGAGATACAGAATTAGGAAACATTCTTTGAATAACTTTTTCTCGTACAATAGGGGCTTCGTCTGACCAATTCCAGAGGCTTTCATAGAAAAAGAATGAGACTCCGGCTAAACCATGTTGGCGTACTTCTTCAACTTGCGATTCAATTTGATTAATCGGTAATGAAGCAGATTTTAAACCGCTTAAAATGCCAACAGAAACGGGTAAATGAGTTTTAGCTAAATCAACTTCTGCTCTTTCTAATTCTGTCACAAAACGTGTAATCGCTATTGATTCGGAAAAATGAAAGTAGACGGCAACGGACAAGGCAAGATTTTAACCCAAGAGGAACTAAAGCGATTATTAACGTCAGGATTTATCACTAAGAGCGATCGCTCTTAAGGCAGACGATTACGCCATCGCGCTCTGGAAAAGAAATTGCCTGTTTACTGGTTGTCAAGTATCAGAAGCACTAGTACTCCAGACGACTGATATCAAATGTTGTGCTATCGCTTTGAGGGCGTATTCCACCAAAGGTAAGCATAAAACGTGGATTGTGGACATCCCACCAGGGCTAGCCGCAATTCTGGGGCAAAGCTTTATGACCAAGTTATTTACCAATTTCTCTAACTTCAAAAAAATGTGCGAACCCCCAGTTATGATATCTAGTTATGAAAAAGCTAACAAAAATCGCTTTAGCAAGTAGTGTTTTAGCGATGACACTCAGTATAAATATTTCGGCTCAAGCCCAAGAAAAACGCCTGCTAACACTCGACGATCAATTCGCCTTTCGCCAAATTAGCGATCCTCAACTTTCTCCCTCTGGAGACTGGATTGCTTACACAGTAACTAACACCACTCTGAAAAATGATACACGAGATAACCATATTTACATGACTTCTTGGGATGGCTCCCAAACATTACAGTTAACTAACGGTAACGATAGTGAATACAATCCTCGGTTTAGCCCAGATGGTAAATATCTAGCTTTTCGCTCCAGCCGTGAATCAGGAAAACAGCAAATTTGGTTGCTCAACCTAGCAGGCGGTGAAGCCGAGAAAATATCAGACTTTGCTGGTGATGTTAGCGATTTTGTCTGGTCTGGTGACAGTAGACGACTAGCCGTAATTGCCGACTCACCAGCCCCAGAAACTCCCTTTAATGACACTGTTGGCGAAATATTGCTTAACAATTTTGGCAACGTAATATTGCACGAAAATTCTGATTACTTCCGCAGCGATAGGATAATTAAATCCT
>NZ_JBALBZ010000001.1:0-16440 GCF_036919495.1 Nostoc sp. | reverse complement strand
CGATGGCTATTGGCATCGCCTCCAAATGTAAGGTAAATGCTAATATCGGCGCTTCCCCCAACTCTTCTAATCTTCAGGAAGAAGTTGATAAGCTGAATCTGTCCGTGAAGTACGGTGCTGATACCGTGATGGATTTGTCCACAGGCGGCGGTAATTTGGATGAAATTCGTACCGCCATCATCAAGGCTTCCCCAGTTCCCATTGGTACAGTGCCAGTATATCAAGCTTTAGAAAGCGTCCACGGCACAATAGAGAATCTGACTGCTGATGATTTTCTCCATATCATCGAAAAGCACGCCCAGCAAGGGGTAGACTATCAAACTATCCACGCTGGGATTTTAATTGAGCATTTGCCTTTGGTGAGAAACCGCATCACTGGTATTGTCTCTCGCGGCGGCGGTATTTTGGCACGGTGGATGTTGCATCACCACAAACAAAACCCGCTTTATACCCACTTCCAAGATATTATTGAGATTTTCAAAAGGTATGATGTCTCCTTCAGTTTAGGAGATTCCCTACGTCCCGGCTGCACCCATGATGCCTCAGATGAAGCACAATTAGCTGAATTGAAAACCCTTGGACAGCTAACTCGCAAAGCCTGGGAAGATGATGTACAGGTGATGGTGGAAGGGCCTGGACATGTCCCAATGGATCAAATTGAATTCAACGTCCGTAAGCAGATGGAAGAGTGTTCTGAAGCACCTTTCTATGTTTTGGGGCCATTGGTAACAGACATTGCTCCCGGTTATGACCATATTACTTCAGCCATTGGAGCAGCAATGGCTGGATGGTACGGTACTGCAATGCTGTGTTATGTAACACCAAAAGAACATCTGGGTCTACCAAATGCCGAAGATGTGCGGAATGGGTTGATTGCCTACAAAATAGCGGCTCATGCGGCTGATATTGCTAGACATCGCCCTGGTGCAAGAGATAGAGATGATGAACTTTCTAAGGCGCGTTACAACTTCGATTGGAATCGTCAGTTTGAATTATCACTCGATCCAGAAAGAGCTAAGGAATATCACGATGAAACTCTGCCAGCAGATATCTATAAAACTGCTGAGTTTTGTTCGATGTGTGGGCCTAAGTTCTGCCCAATGCAAACTAAGGTTGATGCTGATGCGCTGACAGAATTAGAGAAGTTTTTGGCGAAAGAGGCGGTGACTCACGGCTAAGAGATTGTCTTGTGTCGTTACAATAGTTTTTCATCCGCAAAACTAGACGCGCTTTGGGGCAATTCGTGAATTGCCCCTACCTAAAAACCAGTGAATTGCCCCTACCTAAAAACCAGTGAATTGCCCCTACCTAAAAACCAGTGAATTGCCCCTACCTAAAAACCAGTGAATTGCCCCTACCTAAAAACCAGGGTTTCGGCTCTTGTGTGCGAACTTCCGAGTAAAAAGGCTCAACTGCCGAGCAAAAAGGCTCAACTGCCGAGTTGAAAAGTGGTAATGAATACAAAAATCACCTTGATAGGGCTAGGGATTGGGTGGGTATTTTCCAAGGTAATTTAAATTATCCTTAAGCGAATACCCTTGATCTAAAATCCAATTTCAATCGTGAAACTGCGAATCTTTCCTGTATCTGCGTCAGCGTTATCTGCAACTTCTAGAGTCCAGGTTCCTTCGGGACTTTTACCTTTAAAGGTAGCAAGTTTAAGAGTATTTACCTCGTTATAAGTAGTTTTAATATTATCTGTAGCTCCGCCCTGGCGATCGTGCAGAATTACAGGAAGTACGCCTGTTTGCACTGGGGGAAAAAGAGTAATTATAAGATCCCCAATAAAAGTATGCTCGATGTCTACATTAATTTTGATAGATTTTATCAGGTTAGTACTAGCGATCGCCAACGATAATGTTGATGTTTGTAAATCGTTAATTGGGATATCTTGCACTGCCTGGAATCTACTTATGGGTGATGTTTCAGGTGGCTTGGCCAATTCTACAGCTTTCAGAGCATTCATTCGACCGTAACCGTAGAAGGGACTACGACCATTAGTATCATATTTACCTCCAGCTTGATCGATGCGATCGCAAGAGCGTTTAATAATGTCTCGCACTTCGTCCCAACGCAGATTTGGGTTTCTAGCAATAATTAGGGCTGCTACACCAGCTGCACCTGGACAAGCACTGGAAGTGCCGCCGAATTGGTTCGTGTAGTTGCCTGGGACATCACCCAGATTCCGATTACCCGAATTATAGCCAACTACACCAGAGCGATCGGTTGTCCAAATTCCAGTGGTTTGAGAACTATCGCCATTGTTGCTGGGGAAGGCACACCAGACTGCCTGACCAAAGTCACTGTAAGCGCTTCTCGTGCCGTAGTCGTTACAAGCTGCCACAGCAATCACCTTTTGATAGCTGGCGTAGCCATCATTATCCACGCTTTCGTTACCATTGCCAGCCGCGAATAAAATTACACAGCCCTTGCCGTTGCGTCCTTTATTAATTACAAACTCCATAGCAAGGCGTGTGGAATCAGGCAGAGGTACTTTCTGGTTATGTAGAGGATCGTTTGGCTCATACCAAACACCGTCTGCGGGCCCCCAGCTACAAGAAATTACATCAGCACCATTTTGAGCCGCCCAAACAAAAGCATCTGCTTCATCTTGCGACCCCAGCGCTGAAGCTAAACGAATCGGCATCAGCTTTGCACCTGGTGCCACACCAGATGCACCAAAGTTGCCGTTTCCACAAGCTACTCCTGCACAGCTTGTCCCGTGGTTATCGTCGTTTCCCGGTCTGGGATTGTCAGTTTTACGTGTGACATCACGCGGGGCAACAATTTTTCCAGAGGAACGGAACTCTTCATGCTCAAGATCCACACCGTCGTCAATAATTGCAATAATCGCCCCAGTCCCATCGCTCAACTTCCAAGCTGCCTCAACGTTGACATGGGCGTTAATTACCTTACCATTAATTGTTGTTTGCTTTAAGTGCCACTGCTGCGAAAAAACCTGACGTTGGCGTGATTCACGCACTAGTTCAGGATGGCACAGTTCAACTGATTCTTCATTCAAAAGTCTCTCGGCGATGTCAAAGATAGCTATACCAGTATTTGTAGGAGCATTGACAAAATAAGCATTTAGTGCATATTCAAGTTGGCGTTTAATTGTTAAGCCGTAACGTCTTAAGACCTCTTGGCATACCGTTAACTCTTCTTCGCTATGGAATTTAATGAAAAGGTTTTCGGTGTAAATTATCGGTTGACTGGATGCTGGATCGATCAGAACACGTCCGGCAAATTGGACTTCAGACTCATTGTTGAGAATATCACGGGCGCGATCGCGCAAAGCCACACCTTCAGTCGGAACTTTCGCTCGCAAAATTTCTACACCCGCTTGCCGAAACCGTGTTGCTAACTCGAATTCATTAAGGATGCTGCGAGCTGTGGGTGATACTGGTGTGACTTCAAAGGGTCTTGCACCAACAAGACCACTGCGGCTTTCGGTACGCACTACAACGTGTTCGTCACTGATAGCAAGTTCATATTGTTGACCGTTCTGCCCACCATAGCGAACTTGAACCATAATTTTATCTCCTGGGATATTTGAAATATTACTATCTTAAAAATTGGGCATTGGGATGGGAAAAACTGCATCATCCGTTGCGTTCTTGCAGCGTGCGCTTGGTATTTACGTTTAGTTTATGGATGCTTCTGATTTCATGTGTTATATGTGTATTACGGTTTCAAAAGATACAACTTAAACAAAATTTAATTTATCTAAGTTCATACAAGCCTTTAATTCGTCTTTCCAGAAAAAAGAGATTCAAGGTCAGGCTATTTTACGAATCTTCAATATGAATAAAGGCATATAGCTTGCATTCCGATGGAAGATTTGTATTCCATACCATTGAAAAACGCTATAACATCATTAGAACTTGAAAAAATGTTTTATTTCCCGGCAGAGTATTTTCTACAGGTATATTCTTTACCCCTGATTCCTGAAGTGAGATTTCAAAAAGATTACTTTTCTGAGTATCCTGAAGAAATTCGCGTTGGCAGCAATGCCCACGCCGGGCTACGACTACGCACTGTTATATCTTACACTCGTAAGCCTGGATATTATGCAATACATTACAATCAACCCAAGACCCTGGTAACAGGAGCAGTTTTACAACTTAACGATGGTGCTATCGCAGTTTTTCCAGGCGAACCCAATCAATCAGAACAGGGAACACTAAGTCCAATTTACACATTACAACCAAATGGTTCCTTAGCAGTACCAACCGGGCTTATTTTCATCCGCTTTGCTGAAGGCGTTGATGTAAAGTCGCAGCGAGAGGTAATTAATCGAGTCGGTTACGAAATAGTAGAAAGCCTTGACTATGCACCTCACACCGCTTGGTTGCGTGCCCAATCAGGTAATATTGCAGATGCGATCGCTAAGATTCCTCAGTTAGAAGCGATACCTAAAGTTGAGAATATCGAACCTCAGATGCTTATGGAAAGAGGCTTGAGACTAGGGCATTGATTTCCTTAGAAATGAGCCTAAGATTTTTCATTAATATATCAATTGTATGCTGAGAACAAAAAAGCTAAAAGCTGCGGAGGTGAAAGCTTTTTGACTCCTTACTACTGAAAGGCGATCGCAGTGGTCAAAATTGCGAGAAACTGAAAGCAGATTAATTAGGAGAGGAGAACCTAATGAGTTGGACTAAAGTTCTTGCAGCCGAAGCACTTTCCCCAGGTACGCGACAAGTGGTAAAAGTTGGCAATCGGAAAATTCTGGTTTTGAATCACGAAAATCAGCTTTATGCTGTAGACAACAACTGTCCCCACTTAAAATTACCATTGAAAAGTGGTAAAATCACTGAAGACGGGGCAATAGTTTGTACCTTCCATCGTAGTGCTTTTGACCTACAGACTGGTGAGGTAAAAGGCTGGTGTTCCTGGCCTCCTGGTGTAGGTAAAGTACTCTCGATGGTTTCGCCACAAAAAGTATTGCCAGTATTTCCTATTCGTGTGGAAGAAGGCAGTATTTGGGTTGATGTTCAAGAGGAATAGCGCCCTCCCCCTGAACGGCATCAATCAAACTACCATTTGAAAAAGCAAAAGCTTTGATATACAAAAGTTTTGACTTTTGATATCATGTTCGCATAATTAGTTATGATTTCCACAGTCATTGCACCTCATCCCTTAATCCCCTCCCTGCAAGCGGCTACGGTGTACACACAAGTCGAATTACCCCCCTTAATCCCCCCTTAGAAAGGGGGGAAAAAGAAATCTATCTAGTTCCCTCCCCTTTATAAGGGGAGGGTTAGGGTGGGGTAATTCGAGGACTGGTAGTGATTCGATAACTTGTGTGTACACCGTAGCTTAGAAAGGGGGGAAACCGAAAATCTAGTTCCCTCCCCTTTATAAGGGGAGGGTTAGGGTGGGGTAAAACCTTGGGTTTTTCAGCTATTTCAGACTTGTGTGTACATGCAAGCGGGGACGGGAGACAAAGCGTAGCTTTAGCGGGGTGGGGTTCTTCGGGTTTAATAAGTAATCAAGCGAACATGATATGACTTCCGCCTTACGGAACTAGCCCATCTATTTTTTAGGAGTTAAGCGACAAAAACCCCAGCCGATAAGTTTAGCTGGGGTTTTTCTCAAAATGCAACTATTTCACAGATATAGGAACTATTGAATCAGAGAGAACATTTTCTCAAGTAACTTAAACGCTTTGTTGTGATGTAATGCTGGGTTGTGTATTACCATTTCCAGCTTCTATAGAAGCTGTAGCAGTTTGAGAGTGGCCTAAATTCACTTTGAATACCTTGTTTTGCTCTTGCTCCAGTTTAGGTAAAGTCAGAATTAAAATGCCATCTTTCATGTCTGCCTTAACTTGTTGATTCTGAACTTTGCTTGGTAAAGGAACTACCCTAGTAAAACTGCCATACCGAAATTCAGAATGAACTTTAGCGTTAGATTCGGAATGTTTTTCGTAACGATGCTCACCAGCAATCGAGACAGCACCTTGAGTAACTTGAACATCAAGGTTTTTAGCTTCCACCCCTGGAATCTCAACTCTTAATACGAACTCTGAACCATTGTCAGATAATTCAACAGCAGGAACCCAGGCTGTTCTCGGTGATGCAGAAATATCAGAGTTGCCGCGCTCGGCTGCTGTAAGCTCAGAGAATAGTTGATCCATTTGACGACGTAGAATCTCCATTTCGATGAGGTCAGAAACACACTCTTAGGCGATTTACACTTATTTGCTACTTTAATACATAGTTTTTACATCTTTTTACTGGATTGTGTTGCGTTATAAACTTGTGTAAATGGGGAGCTATATGATTAGAGATCAATCGTTTAAATTATTCTTTTGTTTGGAATACCCATAAGAGGCGCTTGTTAATGATTAGTATAATTACACCAGTTTATAACGGTGATAAATTCATAGAATCTTGCCTTCAAGCTGTCATTGATCAAAACTGTTTAGAAGTGGAGCATATCATTGTTGATGGAGGTTCAAGCGACAAGACAGTAGACATTATTAAGGATAAAGCCAATCAATATCCCCACATTCGCTGGATTAGTGAAAAGGATCGAGGACAATCTGATGCTCTCAATAAAGGAATTGCTATGGCACAAGGAAAGATTATTGGTGTTTTAAATGTTGATGATTTTTATGAAATAAACGTTCTTAACCGCATTTGCGAAATTTTCAAAACTTTACCAGAGCCTAGCTTGATAGTTGGCAACTGTAATGTTTGCAATCAACAAGGTAAACTAATTTATATTAATAAACCTAGCCAATTACGGACGATTGATTTTCTGTTAGAAAGGCGAGTTAATGAAGATAGAATTATCGATGCTTCTTTTCCAGTAAATCCATCTGCTTACTTTTATCACAAATCATTACATCAGCAAATTGGACTTTATAAAGTAGAAGATCATTATTTAATGGATCTAGATTTCCTTTTGAAAGCGATTAGATCATCTCATGTTAAATATTTCAATGAGATTTGGGGTAACTATAGATATTATCCAGGAACCAAAACATTTGATGATTCTGCTAGAGGAACCAGTTTAGTACGAATTAAACAATTATTTAATGATTATATTAAAACGCTATCTTTGATAGGGCAATTGCAAATTTTTTTAGTTCGGAACCTAAATTTTATTTTATTAAAAATATTTTATTTTTCTAAGCATCCAGAACGATTATCTGAATCGATTAAGCAGCGATTAACTAATACCAATTCCTGAAAATGCTGCTCCATATATAGCAATACGCTTGGGTTAGCGCCAAAAACCTTGAAATGTGTAGGTTGGGTTGAGGAACGAAACCCAACATTTTCGCGGCTTTGTTGGGTTGCGCTTTGCTTAACCCAACCTTGTATCTTAGAAATAGTAGTAGACCGCCCCAACCCCCGTTTTTTTGTTAACGATCGCTTGACTTTTAAGACAGTCGCTACAATTTTTCACAAAGCCAAGCGTATTGCTTCAAAATCAATTTTCATTTGTAGCGCTCGCGTTAGTTTTACGCAAAACTTGCTAATTTCTTTACATAAATTTATCAGCAGATGCGATCGCATCTGCGTAAGTAAATGAACAAAAAGTTAACTCCAACTCTAGCCTGAATCCCACTGCTTGAAGTGGTGAGAGTGGCTCAAAGCCAATTACCCAAAAGAACATAGGGGGCCCAATACCTGGGACGTTTGTATTTGGGATTTTGCAAAAGAGCTAGCTGGGCGCGACGGAGTACTTCAGCTTTAGTCAGATTTTTGTTGGCTAACTCTTGGTAAAATTGATTCATCAACACAGCAGTAGACTCATCTTCTAAGTTCCATAGAGAAGCGATAGTACTGCGTGCTCCTGCCTGAAAAGCGATACCAGCAATTCCTAGTGCTGCTTGTTCGTCCCCGGCTGCTGTTTGACAGGCACTAAGGATGAGCAATTCAATCGCTTCGGGTCTATTTTGCTCTAGTGTTCGCACTAATTCATTTAACTTTTGGACATAAATACGCTCATTCCAAGCGACAATAAATGTCTCCTCAGCCTTGGAGCTAAACTGACCATGAGTTGCAAGATGAACGATAGGGAAAGATAAAGAATTAATCCGGTTTTGCAAAGTTTTGCTGGTAAATTCTTGATTCAGAAGAATGCTGCTAGGGACTTGAGAGCCGATTTCTTCTAATTCAAGTTTGACGTTGGGTAATGCAGAAAATCCCGAACTTGCTTCACTCAATCCTGCGGCTATTGCCTTTAATCCTTTCTCGAATGGTTTGGGTTCAATCAGTTGCAGACTGGGGGTAAGTGCAATGTTATACTTCTCAACTAGATACTGTTTGCCATCGTAGAGAACTGCCATCGGTATATTTCGCAACCAACCATCCAGCACAAACACTAAAGTGGGAGTCTTATTTTCAGCTAAGGCAGCTTCAGCAGGTTGAATCAGCCATTTGTAAACCTTCTGGGATAAAGATTGAACCTGTCGCAACGTGTGTGGTTTGGGTAGATTTTCCTGTAGTTGCGCTAAAGTAGTTTCCAATTCCTTTTTAACAACAGGGGTAGTGTAGTGCAACCAGCGCTGTTGAGGCAACTCAACGATCACCTCTAGCCGGTCTGGCAAAATAAATGGATAAATAATTGCTGCTGTTGGATCTTTTTTTGGATTACGGATTTGAGCATTTAAACAGTTGTTGCGAAAAAAGTTTTCTAGTTCTGCTATTTGGAGTAATTCGATTGTATTGCTGGCTTTGGCGAGATTTTCTGAGCTAACTTGATTACCCTGAGATTGCAAAAGTAAATCAACTAACTGCCGATAAACTGGTTCAACTTCTTCTCGAAAGGAAAATTTCACCGCAGAATTGACAGCAACTAAATCACTGCGGAGGGCTTGGAGATTATTAACTGCTTCTGTGTAAGCTGCTACTGCTCCTTTGATATCTCCCTTACTTTTAAGCAAACGTCCCAGTTGCCATTGCCATTGATAACCAATGTCTTTAGCATCGATATCTTGAGCGATGAGCAAGGCTTGTTGGGTGAGGTTTTGGGCATCCGACCACTGTTGAGTTTGTTCGTACACTTGCCCTAAAACACCAATAGCATAGGATTCTGTGCGTTTATCTTGCAAACTTTTTGCTTGCTCAATAGCAGTTGCTAGTAATTGGGCAATGTCCAACCATGAGTTCGTGTCTGCGGCAATTTTTTTTCGGAATTGCATTAGACTTTGGGCAAAGTTAATGCGGGCAGAAATTGCTGTCCGACTAACGGGTAAATTGTTAAGCTGAGTTTTAATTTGGGAGGACGATGTTTGGAAAGCTGACAATTGCTCAGTTTTCAGCAGTAGTCTGAGTTGATTAGCTTGAGCTTGGATGCGTGTAATGGGTGAGGTTGCAGTTTTGATAGTTTGTTGATAAAATTTTATCGCTGTTTGCGTGTCTTGCTGAACACGGGCTGTATTACCCAGACTGAGGAGAATATCAGCGATCGCTTCCTTATCTTGCAACGATGAAGCTAATTTTAAACTTTGCTGCAATATCTGCCGAGATGTTTCTAAATCACCTGTGACTTGCACGACATTACCAAGACTATGCAAGGCAGCGACTTTAACAGGTGAGTTGGGTTGACTTTGGAGAATCTGGGTACTTTCTCTTAATGTCTTCTCGGCTTGCCGATAAAATCCTAAAGTTTGCAAAGCTTGCGCTTGGTTAATCCGATTTTGAATAACCGCCCTTTCATCTCCTATTTTTGTATAAATCTCAGACGAGAGTCGCCAAGTACCTAGGGCATCTTCAGCTTTGCTTTGAGCCAATTGCAGACGACCTTTGATATCTAGGACTTGGGCTAGAATTTGCGAGGAGTCTTTGGTGTCTTTAGCAGTTTGTAATAAGTTGAGACTTTGAGCGATCGCAGTTTCTGCCTCTGACCACCGTCCCAACTGCTGATAAGCTAATGATAGATTACCCAGTGCGATCGCTTGCCTCAGTTCATCTTCATTAGCTTTGAATGCAGAGATAGACTGTTGCCAAGAAGTAGCAGCTTCAGCAAACCGTTCGGCTTCATAAAATTTACTGCCCTGTTCCAGCAAACTCTGGGCATAAGACAACTTTTGAAGACTAGAGTTTTCCGCAGTTACATGTGCGAAAGTAGGGGGCAATAACCCCGCCCCTAAGAACATAGCCAAAAGCAGCAGTAAACTTAAAAGACGTTTGATTTTCCGTAATCTAGATTTTTTTATTGTCATGTTTTTACCCCCACTTGCACCGCGTTTTTACTAAAAATAGCCAGTGTAAGTTGCTCAATTTCCCTGGTGTTGATTAACCACACGACAATCGGCTGTCCTCTGCCACGAAGAGTGAGGCGTGAGGGTGGGTGCATTAGTGAGAATTACATCGCCATTAGCAGCAGTTACCCAACCATTAGCTTCTACTATGCGAGTTGGTGTTGGGTTAATGGGATTTGTGGAAACTGCTGGAGTAGAGGATTTACCTACTTCTGAGTTGCTCCCCACCAAATCTACCTGCACTGCGTCAGCGCTGAGGGCTTCGCCTGGGTTAGGTGGTAAGCCACCGCGTCCAGTGATTGTAAAACTGCTTTTAGCTAAATTTCCACCAGCTTGACAAGTTTGTGCTACTTGGGTATCAACTGGTATTGCTGGCAGGTTGACTAAGCCACTGTTAGGATCAATATCCGGCGTGTTAAGTTCTACAGTACCGTTTACACCAAACTCAGAACTAGCGGTGATATCCGAAAGAGAAGTTGGGTTAGAGCGGGGTTGAATGCCATAGATGCCAAAGGCTTGAATATCTACTCTCCCACCACTGCCTGTGTAAGCATTAGCTGTGATGTCGCTATTTTCGCTTGGGACGGCAATGATGAAGCCCGACGGGGCATCAATATTAATGTTGCCACCATTACCACCAGCTTGTTCTGTGCCTGCGGTCGTGGAAATTTGAGCGCCACGACGGAGAAGAAGTAAATCAGTTTGTAAGTTGATGTCGCCACCGTTACCTGATGCAGATTGGGCGTTGAGTCTGGCACCGTTATCTAACGTAACTCTAGGTGAGGTGACAAGAATATCTCCAGCAGTACCCGTCGTACTTTCAGAGAAAACGAACAAGCCACTGTTAAAGTTGGAACTTTTACCAGAAATGGTGAAAAAATCAGCAGCATTGACTTTAATTGCACCTGCATTCCCAAGTCCCGAAGTTTCAGCAGAAAGTTGAGCGCCATCTCGTAGCGAGAAAGAACCAGAGTTGATAGTAATGTTACCCCCATTGCCAACTGTCCCCGTATTCACTCGGCTACGAATCCCACTGGGAAAAATATTTTTCCCTCCAGCAATATCAACAGCACCAGTGACTTTAATATTGACATTCCCAGCATTCCCCCGTCCTGCTGGTTGGGTGTCAGATGCACCACGAGTAATAGTTAGCAATTGAGCGCCATCAGTAAGTGACAGGGTTGCAGCATTGATGTCTATATTACCTCCTTTACCTACACCCCCTGATTCCACCGTAGTGAAGATGCTAGCATCTGCGAGGGAAACAGCATCTCGTGTCCGCACTGTCACATTCCCTGCATTCCCAAGTCCAAGGGTTGAGGCTTCAAGTACAGCGCGATCGCGTAATGAGAAAGAACCAGAATCGATAGTAATGTTACCCCCATTACCAATTGTCCCTCTACTCACAAAGCTGCTAATCATACTAACAAAATCATTTTTCTCTCCAGCAATATCAATAGCGCCAGTAACATTAACATTGACATTCCCCGCATTCCCCTGTCCTGCTGGCTGGCTATCAGATGCACCACGAGTAATGGTTGCCAATTGAGCGCCATCTTTTAATGACAGGGTTGCAGCATTGATGTCGATATTGCCTCCTTTTCCTACACCAGAAGCTTCCACCGTGCTGAGGATGCTAGCATCTAGGAGAGAAACAGTATCTCGTGCCCGCACTGTCACATTCCCTGCATTCCCAAGTCCCGAAGTTAAGGTAGCAAGTTGAGCGCCATCTCGTAACGAGAAGGAACCAGAATCGATGGTAATGTTACCCCCATTGCCTTGTGTTCCCGTTTGCACACTGCTGCTAATCCCAGTAACAAAACCATTTTTCTCTCCAGCAATATCAATAGCGCCAGTAACATTAACACTGACATTCCCAGCATCCCCCCGTCCTCCTGGCTGGGTAGCAGATGCACCACGAGTAAGGGTTTGCAGTTGAGCGACATCTTTTAATGACAGGGTTGCAGCATTAATGTCAATATTACCTCCTTTACCCACACCTCCTGCTTCCACCGTGCTGAAGATGTCACCGCTTCCAAGCTCAACAGCATCTCGTGCCCGCACTGTTATATTCCCCGCATTCCCTTTTCCATAAGTTGAAGTTTGAAGTAGGGCGTTATCTTGTAACGACAAGGAACCAGAATTGATAGTAATGTTACCCCCATAGCCAAGTGACTCCAAGCGCACCAGATTGCTAACACTACTCGCAGTGCCAGCAACTTTGATTTCTCCGGTAGTATTCAGCGTAATATCTCCCCCAATTGTTTCAGGTGTCCCCAAACCTAGTCCAATACCACCGCTTAAAAAACTTCCTCCCAATATATCTAGATTCTTTGCATTGACTACAATATCACCGCCACCAGTTCCTTCTACGTATATCGCAGCTTGATTGGTAAGGGATACCGAAGTTCGTGCAACATTCTCAGGAAATCTTAAGCTGAGATTATCGCCATCTACACTCAGCGCTACAGTACCAGGTTCCGCCAACCCTCCTAACTCAACTCGTCCACCATTAGCATTTAATTCTCCTGCATCAATACTGACGTTACCACCCACCAGCAGTAAACTCTTACCATCTGGTACTCGTAAACCAAATGCATAAAAGCCTGCTGGATCTATTCCTGCGAATGCAATTGAGTTATTTTGAATTGCTGCGTTTTGATTAATCTGATTAAACAGCAATGCTGAAGGATTAATAGTCAATAACGGTGAAGGGATATTTTTATCAGTAGCGCTAAAAAATCCGATATTTCCCAATTGCAATGCATTCGCTGTACTTGCTACAAAGGAACCACCAATATTTAATTGAGCATTCTGACCAAAAATAATCCCAGAAGGATTTATTAAAAACAAATTAGCTGTGCCGTTAGCGTAAATTAACCCATCAATATTAGAGACCGCTCCACCCGTTACCCGACTGATAATATTCTGAATATCCGCAGCATTATTAAAGAAAGCAGTGCCGCCAGTGGGGACAGAAAACTGCCCAAAACTGTGGAACAAGTTGCTTCCAGCTTGGGTTCCCCCTTCAATGGTACTGATGTTGCCTTGTGTTCTAACACGAGAATTATTGGGTAGAGTGCTATCGGGGGTAATTTGGGCAAAAGCGCAATTAAAAGAGAAAGCAAATGTCTGCAATACAGCTTCGCCGATCGCACTACCCATCACCAACCAACTTCCCAGTGCGAATTTCCAGCACCAATGCTGCCTATATCGCTTCATTCTAGACATGCAACCCTTAAATAACTAGCAAGTAAACTACACCCTCTTCTCTTATAAGGATAGATAGAAAAGCCACGGTAGGATTGCTAGAAATAATTACGAATAGTTACAATGCGATGCCTGCGGCGGGCTACGCCAACGCACTACAAGTCTGCAATCAACCTCGCCTTCCTCAAAAAGAATTGCATCACAGTCTCTTCTCTAGAAATAATATCAACTGTACCCTCCATTCCCAATTGAATAGCACACTGATGTTTTTCCCTACCTAGAGAAAGGCTTTCTGGCTCAATTGTTACCTCATAGAACCCACCAACGGCTGCCATCTTTTGGTTGGCAGATGTAGTGTCGGTGGCATTAGCAGCATTCCCTTGAGGTGCAATAGTATCTGGGGAAATCGTCTTAACTTTGCCTTTGAGAGTGCCATAATCTGGATAAGGACAAGCAGAAACCCGCATTTGTACCTTTTGACCTTGTTTCAACTTATTTTTATCCTGAAGTGCTACTGCTGCCTTAATCTCTAAGGAAGCATCACTGGGGACAATTTGGGCAATTTCCTGTCCAGCAGGCACAGTTTGACCAGAGTTTCGCAGGTTTAATTTAGAAATAATCCCGTCTGCGGTGGCAGTAATTATAGCCTGGCCGAGGTCGATATTTACTTGTTTGAGTTCGCGGGTGTCGCTCTCTAGCTGTTTTTGGATTTCAATTCGTTGCTGGATTAAAGCTTGACGTTCTTTATCTAAAGTAGCAATGTTGGCTTGACCAGTAGCTTTTTCTTGGGCAATGCGTTGAGAAGCGATCGCTACTTGTGCATTACTAGGATTGAGGGCAGTTTGGACATTTTGCAATTTGGCTTTAGCTGCTAAGAGTGCTTGTTCTTGCTGGCGAACAGCTAGTTGTGCTTCCTCAAATTGATCTTGAGATAAGGCTCCAGCTTTGGCTACAGTCTCATAGCGATTTCGCTTAGACTGGGCAGCTTTGAGACTAGCATCCGCAGCTTTGACATTTGCATCCGCTTCTTCGACATCAGTAGCGGTAGTGATAAGTTTATCTTGATAGTTCCGGCTGCGATCGCTTAATTCAGCTTCAGCACCAGCAATAACCCGGTTGACGCGCTCAGTTTCAGCTAAAACCTGGCTATTAATAGCATTAATCTGGGCATTAATTTGAAACAGTTGTAAACGACTTTGCCCAATGTTACTTTGCAGTTGGCTCTTTTTGGTTTGTAGCTTCGAGTTGTCAATAGTAGCAATGACATCCCCTTTTTTGACAACTTGATTTTCTGCAACAAAAACCCGCGTCACCTGACCTTCCGTAGCAGCTTGAACGAGCCGCAATTCACCAGCAGGGCGGACGAGTGCCTGTCCTTTAACTGTCACTTTATATTTGGTCACAGAGGCGAGTGGAACGCCTAAACCCACAGCACAGACAACAACTAGTCCGCCCCAAGTAGTCCAACGACCAAGTGGCGGGAGAAACTCGTTGTCTTGAATTGGGGGTAAGTAGTCTGAGTTGGAATGGCTAATCATGCTATTTTAGTTAACGATTGTGGTGAATTTACCGTTAGAGTTAGATGATTTAGGCACTAAACCATTTGTAAATAGATCAACACCGTCTAAAAAGTCTAAGTGTTCACCAGCTTGATGGCGTAGAACCTCTGGAGTGCCTTGGATTTTCAAACGCCCTTCTTCCAGCAGTACAATCCAATCAGCCCGCCCGATGACTTTGGGGCGATGGCTAATCATAATTGTGGTTTTGCCCAGCCGATGAGACAGCAGCCTATCTAGCAATTTGGCTTCACTCACCGGGTCGAGAGCGCCAGTGGATTCATCTAAAATTAATACTGGTGGATCAGTAACTATAGCTCTAGCGATCGCTAATCTCTGTCGTTGTCCACCAGAAAGATTCGCGCCAAATTCGCCTAAAACAGTTTGATACTTATCGGGAAGTTTACTAATAAACTCATCTGCACCAGCAATCTCGCAAGCTTGCACAATTTGTTCAAAGGCGATTTGAGGATAGCTGAAACGGAAGTTTTCAATAATTGAGCGACTCCAGAAGTGAGGTTCTTGAGGTACTAGCACCACCTGTTGACGCAGACATTCCATCGAGAGGTCTTGCTGATTATAGATGCCATAGCGGATATTGCCAGATTGGAGGAAATATAAACCAGCAAGCAGTTTGGCGAGGGTACTTTTACCACACCCGGATTTACCAATCAGCCCAATAACTTGACCGCCAGGGATAATCAGCGAAAAATCTTCCAGTAAGTCAACTCTACCTGCGTGGTGGAAATTAAGGTTGGTGCAAGTAATATCTATATTGCCCTTAAGTTCTGCCCAAGGCTTTTTCTCGTCTTTGTCGTCTTCTGGGGTAGCATCAATCACCTCCGTCAGGCGTTGGATGACAATTTGGGCAGTGATAAACTCATCAACTAAGCCGATGACTGAACCCAAAAAGCCGAGAAAGTTACCACTCATACCACTAAACGCTAGCAACTGACCGATGCTCAAAGTACGATTAATTACCAAGTAAGAGCCTAACCACAGTAAGGCAATACTAGTAAAAGTAGAAATAATATTAGTAATTGTGCCACTGTAAAGCCCCAGTTTCATCGTACTCCAGCCCAAGTTAGCAAGCCGACCATAATTTGCCTGATACTCTTGCCAAGCTTGGGGAGTGGCTTGAGTAGTTTTTAGCACCTGGACACCGCGAAAAGTTTCCACGAGAAAGCCTTGGTTTTCTGTACCCAACACGATCGCATTCCGGGTTTTCTGGCGCAAAGCAGGGAGAAAAAGCAGGTTGACAAGGGTGACAAGAATAAAGGCAGCCAGGGAAGCTAAAGTCAGCCCCCAACTGTAAAAGAGCATGAAGCCCAAAGAAACCAAGGCGATGAAAAATTGGCTGGGTAAACCGAGGACAATTTGGGAAACTAGCTCATTGATGTGATTCACATCGGCAATCCGGCTGACTACTTCTCCACTGCGTCGTCCTTC